>WGCU01000079.1 GCA_015493635.1 Spirochaetaceae bacterium
CAGGAGCCTAAAATCACAAAAAAAGTACTGATTTTACCTTTGAGAAGAGGAAATTCAATAAAATAGAGGTCATCTTGATACAACGGACATTCTATTATAAATATTGTCATGTATTATTTCGCTAAAATGGGGTACTTCGCAAAAAGCTCGAGGCGGGGTGTACTTTTCTTCCCGGTATTTTATCGTTATACTGTGAGTATGTCTGTTGTTTTTATTACGACACTTATATTTATGATTACTGCTTCTGTGCTTTCCTTTTATAACTTTGTAAAGTACCGTCTTAAAATTGTATGGTTCGGTATGGGGTTTGTATTATTTCTACGGACATGTACCACGCTTTTCATCTTTTATAAAGTTCCCCTTGCTTCAGATACTCGGTTTCTTGTTTTTCACCGGTTTCTTCTTCCTCTTGTTATGTCCGGATTTATTCTTGTTTTTCTATACTGGTTTACCAGAACCCAGAGAGAGGGGGAACATGCAAACAGCGATCTTGTTATATCGAAAAGGCGCTACTATAACATCTTTAACTATTCGGAGGTGTCCCTGACAGAGGAGGATGTCGGGCTGATCCGCTCTGAACTTTCCACTATCTTTCCGGAAGAGGCATCTGAGGCAGAGGTCACCGGGTATTTATACCGGAACCCTTCTATGGTGAAGCGTCTGGTGCCCCTTATCAGAATTCTGGATGTAAATATGCGGACCCTGGAGTTGTTCGAGGCTTCCTCAAAGGCTGAAATGATAACTTCCTACCATAAAACCTTTACAGATGAGTCGTACGATACTTTCATAGCCCTTGCCGCGGCTCTTGCGGCTGGAAAGCAGAGTATTAAACGAGAGGTAGAGCTCCTTACTCTGAAGGGGAAAAAATTGCATGTTCTTATGAAGGTAACCCTGCCCCGGTCAAAAGATGAAAGTACGGCAGTTGTCAGTGTTATTGATATAACCCCTCAGATAAACCTTCAGAAAGAAATAGCAGCGGAGCGTGACCGGGCGCAACAGTACTTTGACATTGTTGAGGTAATTATTGTTGTATATGATACCAACGGCACTATCCAGAAGATAAACAGGAAGGGATGCAGCCTTTTCGGATATACTGAAGCGGAACTTCTCGGCAGAAACTGGTTTGATACCTTTATTCTGCCGGAGAACAGGAAATGGCTGAAAGAGAAGTTTAAAAATATCATGGAGGGAAAGCTCCCCTATAATCCGTTCTATAATGAGGATCTGCTTAAGAAGAACGGAGAAACGGTGCATGTAGAATGGCGGGCCGTTCCCCTCCGTGATGAAGAGGGACACATTAAAGCTAATCTGTGTTCCGGTATCGATGTAACGGAACTTTTAACAAAACAGAAGGACCTTGAAAAGAGCGAGGAGCGGTACAAGGCGGTGGAAAAACTTGCAAAGATAGGGTACTGGGAGATGGATGTACGTAACAGCAAATACTCCTGGTCCGATGAAAACTACCGTATGCTTGGACTGGAACCTGGTGAAGTAGAACCTTCTCCAAAACTATTTCAGTCGTATATACATCCTGAAGACAGGGAGGAGGTACGGATACTGTACAACCGTTCGGTTAGGGATCATACCGATTTTAAGCATTCCTACCGAATTATTGTTGGTAACGATCTAAAATACATTATTGACTGGACGCAGCATTTCTATAATAAAGCAGGTGAACACATCTATTCTGCCGGATTATCCCAGGATACGACAGGCCAGGTACTGACAGAACAGAAACTGGAGAAATCTCTCCGGGAAAAAGAGGCCCTTCTCCGGGAACTCCATCACCGTACCAAGAATAATATGCAGGTAATAAGCGCCATGCTCAATCTGCGGGCAGGGGTAGAAAATGATCTGCATATTTCCAGTGTCTTTCTTGATATGGACAGTAAAATTCAGTCAATGGCACGGGCACATGAGAAGCTGTATACCTCAGAAGATCTGTCCCATATAAACTTTAAGGAGTACTTTGAGGATCTGGTAGAACTGCTTAAGGAGAGCTTTGGAACCAGACGGAGAAATATTTCCTTTACCGTACATGCGGATGAAATGGATGTTCTTATTGATATTGCTGTTCCCTGCGGTCTTATTTTAAACGAGCTTGTTACCAATGCCATAAAGTACGCTTTTCCCGGGCAAAGCGGAGGGAATATTGTGATTATTCTAGAAAAAGAGGATGAAAAGAATGTCCGGTTTACTGTCAGAGATAACGGTGTGGGAATGGATGCAGATTTGGATATTGAAAAACTGGATTCTCTCGGTATCAGGACCATTATGGCCTTGGGGGAAGGACAGCTTCAGGGACATGTCGAATGGGAAACAAAAAAAGGAGTCTCCTGTACCGTTCATTTCAGGAATGATATCTATAAGGAACGGATATAGGGATGAAACGTACGTTCAATCATCTTTCTGATGAGAAAAAGGAACAGATCATCAACGCATGCATTGTGGAATTCGGCAGCCGGGGGTATGAAAAAACAACAACCGATGCAATTATCAAACGAATCGGAATCTCAAAAGGAGGACTGTACGAATACATTTCTTCCAAACGGGAGCTGTTCCTCTATATTGTTGAATACACGTACATAAGGCTTTATGACTATCTACGGGGAAGAATAAAGAAAAGTAACGGTTCCCTGCCTGCTGATATTCTTGATCGTGTACGCGTTGTATCAGGGTACGCTATCGACTTTTATATTGATCACCCGGAGTTTATTTCTTTTATTGTCCGTACCTATCATGTTGCTGATGATGATCTTTCGAACCAGGTTGAAAACATATTTACGAGGCAGTATCTGGATCTGTTCGGCGATATCACCTCCGAATCGCTCCGTTTTGAAAAGAAACGTATTATTGAAATGCTTATGTGGCTTTTACTGAAAACCCGTTACTATTTTCTTGTTGAATTGAAAAGCGGCAAGGATGTGGATACAATACGGAAGGATTATATGGATAACTGGGAGTTCTATATTTCAATTATGAAGGAAGGAATATATGGAAATAAAAATTGAAAAATTAACCGAAGAAGAAATTGAGAAAAGGGGTATCCGGTCGTGGCCGGTATGGGAAAAAGAAGTTTCCCGGTTTGACTGGCATTACGGTACTGCAGAAGAGTGTCTCATTCTTGAAGGAGAAGTTACCATAGAGACTGATGATGGTAATGTTTCATTCGGTGCGGGGGATTTTGTCACCTTCCCGAAAGGGCTTGTCTGTGTATGGGATATAAAAAAGAACGTTAAAAAACATTATAACTTCAGATGAGCATAAAGCTGTATCGCCGGGATACCGGTGAAAGTCTTGTTTTTATTCCGCGGTACGGAGGGATGGTATCATCGCTCGTTCTTGGGAAAAATAAGCATGAGATCCTCCGTAATGACTCTGTCAATGAGTTAGAGAAAAATCCGCTCTACAGGGGGCGCTTCCTTTTCCCCTTTAATGACCGTATTCCAAAGGGGCAGTATACGTTCCGGGGAAAAACGTATCAGCTTCCGGTAAACTGCAGGGAGGACGGAAGTGCTCTGCATGGTTTCCTGTACCGTGAGCGGATGGATGTTGCGGAAAAGAGTGATACCCGTGCGGTTTTAAAATGGCGGACTGAAGATATCCTTCTTCCCGGATATCCCTTTACCCTGTCTCTCCTTATCATTCTGGAGCTTTCCGGCAGGGGGGCTTCGTTATCTTTTACTGTAAAAAATGAGGGGCAGGATACTGCTCCCTTTGCGTTTGGCTGGCACTCTTACTTCAAAACAGATGCAGCATCCCGTTTATATGCAGGATTTCCATGCTTCTTTGAAACTGACAGCTCGTTTCTCCCTGTTGGAGAGTGCTGCCCTGTGAAGGGTACCGCGTATGATTTTTCCGGAGGTTCGGAAATGATAGGAAAAGAACTGGATCACACCTTCAGCGCAGCCGGTAACGGAACAGCGGTGCTGGTAAATGAGAAGTATTCAGTTACCATCCGGCAGTATAATTTTCCCTACACGCAGCTTTTTATTCCCCCGGAAGCTGATTCAATAGCTGTTGAGCCTATAACCTCAAAACCCAATTCCTTTAATACCGATGAAGTGTTGATTCTTGCTCCTGAAGAAGAGTATTCTGCACGTATTGAGGTAGATGTAACAGAAGGGGACTTTGCATGAATTCATTTCAGTTTTTTGTTTTAATTGTTGTCGGTATTTTTCTTCTGATTGTTATTATTATCCTGCAGATAGTACTCCTTTTAAAAAAATCCGGGGGAAGCGGTAGGGAAGTTGAAGAGAAACTGGAAAAGATTGAGCATAATCTTCCTGATGAGTTTTCAAAAAATAGAGAAGAAAATATAAAACTTCAGAGGGAAACAAGAGGTGAATTACAGCAGTCTCTGCATATGTTCAGGACATCGCTCATCTCGGAAACCGCTAAAATTGCGGATCTTACGAAAAAACAGCTTGACAGTTTTGAGGAGAAAATCGGTATACTTACCGAGAAAAATATAAAAGGGATTGGAGAGGTCCGGGAATCTGTTGACCGGAAACTCGAACTGATCCGCAGTGATAATGCAAAAAAGCTTGAGGAGATGAGGCTGACCGTAGATGAAAAGCTTCATGAAACCCTTGAGAAGAGGCTTGGAGATTCATTCAAGCTTGTCAGTGAACGGCTAGAAGAAGTACATAAGGGACTTGGTGAAATGCAGAATCTGGCAGTAGGTGTCGGAGATCTCAAGAAGGTGCTGACAAACATTAAAACGAGAGGCACCTGGGGAGAAGTTCAGCTGGGAGCTATTCTGGAGAGTATTCTGACTTCTGATCAGTACGCTCAGAATGTCGCAACGAAAAAGGGGAGTGCTGCGCGGGTTGAGTATGCCATTAAACTGCCGGGAAAAGAAGCCGGGGTCGTGTGGCTTCCCATTGACGCAAAATTTCCCAAGGAAGACTATGAAAAACTTGTTGATGCCCAGGACGAAGTTCAGCCTGAAAAAATTGAAACTGCAAAGAAAAATATACTGTTACGGATAAAAGCCGAAGCCCGGGATATCAGTGAAAAGTATCTGGATCCTCCGAATACAACAGATTTTGGTATCCTGTTTCTCCCTGTTGAGGGGTTATACGCGGAGGTCCTCCGGATGCCGGGTATTGTAGATACCCTGCAGAGAGAGTACCGGATTGTCCTTTCCGGTCCTACTACCCTGAGTGCTTTTCTTAACAGTCTGCAAATGGGATTCAAGACTCTTGCCATAGAAAAACGGTCCAGCGAAGTATGGACGGTGCTGGGGACGGTAAAAACAGAGTTCTCCAAGTTTGGTGAAATACTGGATAAAACCAAGAAGAAGCTGCAGGAAGCGACTAATTCCATCGATAAAGCATCCCAAAAGTCTCGAACAATACACCGGAAACTGCGTGATGTTGCAGAACTGCCTATAGCACAAGAGGATTCAGAGCTTTTTTAAGCTGAATTACCTGAAAAAGAAGGTAATGGGAAATACTCCGGTATATAAGCTCGTGGCCTTCACGGGAGGGATGCATACCGTCAATACTCATGAGATCATCAAGGTTGTCTTCCCGTAAAAATCTGCTTCTGATATCAATAAGGTCTATCCCGTAACTGCGGGTTACTGTTTCGAAAATGGCATTGTACGATTCATGATGATAGTGGATTTTGCTTACATTTCCAAGCCAGCGGAGAATGGCTTCTCCTGAAAGTTTCTGTGTCAGATACGAGAAGAACTTTTCTGCGTGCAGGGGGGGGAAGTTCATGGCTATAACATTCATGTTGTTTTCAAGGAAAAAGTCAAATATTATATGAAGATTGTTTTCGAACACTTCTTTGGAAACAGCAGGAAAGTGATTTATATCAGGATTCTCTGCAATCTCTTTCCAGTTGTAATTACAGTCGTTACCGCCGATTGAGAAAAATATTATATCGGCATCGGTTTCCCGCAGTTTTTCGATTCCTTTTAAGAATTTTGTCGAGGTAATACCAAAACGCCCCTTGTTGACGGCAGAAGAGGAGATGGTTTCACTGAATTTATTAAAATAGGAGGTATCCAGTACTCTGTATTTTCCATTTTCAGGAGCTATCCCCTTAACTATTGAGTCTCCTAAAAAAAGTGCGGTTGTCTTTTCCATTATATGCGTTCCTTCAGTTTCGTAATAATTGTGTCAATAATATCTTTTTTCTCTGATAATTCTTGTATCAGCTGCAGAATTCCATTATTTTTTTTTGAGGGTTCCTTCCGCATGGAAGAAAGGAACGCAGAAATATCATTGAGTTTATATCCTGTCCGCTGTAAGTCTCTGATAAACTCAAGCTCCTCCCGGACACTACTCTCGTAGAATCGTTTGTTTTTGTAAATTTTCGGTTTTCTTATGACATTTGATTTCTCATAGAATTTAATGGTTCTTTCCGGGATGGATGTTATTTCTGCAAGGTCTTTCAGCTGAATATAATGATTATCTTCAAAAAGATTTTCTTCCTTTGGTATACCAACCTCTTCAAGTACCCTGAGGCAGGCTGTATCACTGTAGCCAAGTCTTCTGAGTTTTACAAAGGACTTGAAAATTTCGGTTTCTGTTTCGCTGTAAAAGTATTTGTCCTGAACCATTCCCTGTTTTATAAATATTTGAAACAGCTGCCCTTCAATCTTGAAACGTCTGAGGATATCTTCCTGCGGATACGGATACTCTTTCCTGTAGGTTTTTATATGTTCCGCTTCTTCTTCAGTAAAGGTATCCTTTCGCTCAATAATACCGTTACTAATAAGTTGATTAAGCCGGTATTCGTCTAATTTGCACCTTTTCTGCAATTCTTCTTTGGTTAAAAGTTTTGTGATCATTTATAATATTACTTCCATGCATACATAATATATAAATGACAGTAATATGTCAATAAAAAAAGAATCTATTGGAACTACCAGGATAACACATCATCGGGAACGTGAGCCAAATTTTCTGCAAACCAATCCGCATTATGCAGCTGCTCTTTTGTAAAACTGGAAGTAATTGCCAGGCACCTGGCTCCCGCAGCTTTAGCTGCTGCAACGCCGTTTACGGCATCTTCTACAACAAGGCAATTTTCAGGAGATATACCGATCAAACGGGCAGCTTTCAGATATATATCAGGGTAGGGCTTTTTCCGCTCGACATCCAGACCGCTGACAGCTGCATCGAACAGCGAAAGGGTTAGTTCTGTTGCATTCAAATTGGCTTTCATTTTTGTTTCATCAGCACTTGTCGCAAGAGCAATTTTCAGATTTCGATCCCTGCATTTTTTTATAAACTCCTGCACTCCGGGTAATATCTCCATATTCCCCTGGATTATTTCATCATAGATTTTGTAGGTTCTTTTTTTTGCGGTTTTCAGATCAAGAGAGACATTGTATTTTTCTGCTACACCGCCGATGTAGCGGTCTTCCCCGGCTCCGACAAAGGGGAGGAAATCATTTTCCCTCACACCTATTCCCAGTTCTTTAAACATTTGAACAGCTGCTTTGCAGATAAATGCTTCAGAATCCACAAGAACACCATCCATATCAAAAAGTACGCCCTTAATCATTTAGCTGTCTCCTTTTAATACTATCTATGACCCACGCACCGCGTTTTTTGACAGTATGCAGGGTATCAATAAAATGAGCTTTTACCGGTTTACCGGTTACTACATCTCCGGTACTATCCGGGGGTATCTCGGTTGACCATTTTGTATAATCTGCAGTAAAGGTGTTTGCTGATAACCGGGAAATTGTTAAGCCCGTGATACCATAGATATTCATTCCCTGCTTGAAGGGCGGGCTTCCCTTCTTAAGCCAGTCTCCTGCAAAAATAAACCCTGATTTCCCTTCGTAGCCGGTTCGTACTCTGGAAATAACAAAAATACCGGTTATTTCTTTTATATCAGCTTTGCCCGCGCCGGCGGTAACACAACCGCTCATTGTCTCCACATCAAGGGTATTGATACTTTCATAATAGAGGTGGATGACTTTTTCAGCAGTCATTCCCTTTGTTACAGGAGGAGCACAGATCTTTTTAAGGGGCGCGGAAAGTACAACCCCCGCAAAAAATAGACCGGCAAGTACACCTAGTATCAGTTTCCAGTTTTTCAGGAAATACAGCTTCCTTCTGAATGTCCTTTCATTTTTTATCTTGCGGAGTTCCCCTTCTTTCCGCAGGTTTTCTGCTGTCCCTGCATCAAGCGCTTTGATATAACCATCCTGTTTTATCTCTTCCAGCAGTGTAATCCAGCTGGAGAGATCCGCTTTTTTACCGGATCCGGGCTTGAGGGATGACAGGATAAATCCCGAAAACTTCTTTTTTAACCCCGGAACATGGTACTCAGGAGGCAGCGGTTCTTTCCTCCTTATGGACTCTCTTAAGGTTGTACTGTCTTCTCCAATAAACGGGAATGTCCCTGTTGTCATCTTATAGGCAAGAACAGCAAGGGTAAAGCAGAGAGCCGCTTCTCCTTGAAGTTCCGGATGATTGTACGTGTCAACAAACTGAACTTTATACGCCTCATTCTGGTGGGAAGCAATGAGCTCCAGCATATCTCCCGGGAAGAGAATAATTTCATTGTTTTCTGTATAATAAAGTCCTGTTGAAAGAATTTTATCAGGAATATAGTCTGCACTATGCAGTTCTTTGAAGAAGCGCGCCATATTAAGAAGTTTTTCAGTATTGATTTCCGTATCTGCAAGAGTTTTCCCCGGAATCCACTTCCCATAAGGAATAATTTCATTGTTCTGAACCAGTATATTGGTAAGAGGCCATTTTGTTACGTTGTTACCTGTCCATAGGAGTCCTGGAACAGACAGAAAATTACTGCGGTCTACCGTTTTCAATACGTCATTGTTCAGTCCAGTTGCAATTCCAAGATACTTTTCCCCATCAATAGTTATTGAATACGTGCCTTCGCCGTTACGTAGAACTGTACTCATGTAAGCCTCCAAAAAAAACCGGTATCCTTCAGGACACCGGCTCCATTGTAAAGAGAAACTTCTTTTGTTTAAATACCAAGGTATGCTTTTTTTACCTCTTCATTCTGCTGTAATGCCTTTGCAGTATCTTTCATGGTAATACGGCCTGTTTCCATAACGTACCCCCGGTCAGCTATTTTCAATGCAAGATTAGCGTTCTGTTCAACAAGAAAGATCGTTGTTTTGTTCTCGGTATTGACCTTTTTGATAATATCCATAATCTGCTGAACAATGATAGGAGCAAGACCAAGAGAAGGTTCATCAAGAAGAAGCAGTTTCGGTTTTGCCATAAGAGCTCTGGAAATGGCAAGCATCTGCTGCTCTCCTCCGCTCAAGGTCCCTCCCGGCTGATTCTTCCGTTCAGCCAGCAACGGGAATAAACTGTAAACATACTCAATATCTTTCTTTATCTCCTCTTTATCAGTTCTCAGAAAAGCACCCATATCGAGATTTTCTCTTACCGTAAGGAAGGGGAAAATTCTTCTTCCCTCAGGCACCTGTACGATACCAAGAGAAACGATCTTGTCAGGATCCATTCCTGTTATATCCTGATCTTCAAAAAATATTTTCCCGGAGCGCGGAGGCTCAATACCGGAAATAGACATGAGTGTTGTAGATTTCCCCGCACCGTTAGCACCGATAAGGGTAATAATTTCTCCTTTCTTGACCTCAATGGATACATCCTGAAGAGCCTGAATATTACCGTAAAAAGTTTTAATATTTTCAATTCTAAGCATTTGCTTCATCCCCCAGATAAGCTTTAATAACGTCAGGATTCTTTTTGATTTCGTTAGGAGTACCTTCAGCGATAAGCTTACCGTAATCAACAACAAATATCTTTTCCGAGACACTCATAACAAGGCTCATATCATGTTCTATGAGGAGGATTGATATGTTGTTATCCCTTCGGATCTGCAGAATCATTTCATCCAGTTCATTTGTCTCCTGAGGATTCATACCGGCAGCCGGTTCATCCAGCAGCAGGAGAAAAGGTTCCGTTGCCATTGCCCGCGCAATTTCGAGTCTCCGCTGAGCCCCATAGGGAAGATTTTTAGCAAATTCATTAACGTACTTGGAAAGACCGATCTCTTCGAGAATTCTGTAACTGTCCTGGACAACCTTTTTTTCTTCTTCCACTGTTGCTTTTGTTCTGAAAATTGCACCGAAGATGCCTGCTGACAACCGGCAGTGCCGGCCAATCATGACGTTTTCCAGTACGGTCATATTTTGGAATAGGCGGATATTCTGAAATGTCCGTGCAAGTCCCTTCTCGGTAACTTTGTTGGGTTTCATCCCATTTATCCGTTCCTGCCCATTTCCATCAGGAGCAATGTAAACATCACCGCCGGTAGGTTTGTATACTCCTGTTATGCAGTTGAAAAATGTCGTTTTTCCTGCGCCGTTTGGACCTATAAGGGCGACAATCTCTCCCTGATTAACTCTGAAGTTAATGTTGTCTACGGCCCTCAGCCCCCCAAAATCCATGGTAAGATTCTTCGTTTCTAGAATAGGTACCATCTATTTATCCTCCACCTTATTGTCTGATCCTCCCTGGAGATGGGGTTCAATCTTGTATACTTTCCGTACGCTTGTAACAATACCGCCGGGTCTGAAAACCATCATCAGAACAAGAATTGCTCCGAAAATCAGCATCCGGTACTGGGAAAATGCTCTGAGGTACTCAGGCAGAAGGATAAGAATCCCTGCACCAACGACAACACCGACTATGGAGCCCATGCCCCCTATAACGACGACACAGAGAATGATAATTGACTCCCAGAGAGTAAAACTTGCCGGATTGATGAATGTTGTTTTGGCCGCGAAAACTACCCCGATCATCCCTGCCCAGAAGGCTCCAAGAGCAAAGGTTGTAACCTTTACCTGGGTAATATTTATACCCATGGACTGACTGGCAATTTCATCTTCCCGCATGGCTATCCAGGTTCTTCCCATGCGGGAGTTCTCAAGCCTGCGGACAACGAAGATAGTAAAAACAACAAGAGCAATCATGATGAAATAGAGATAGATGGTAGCCTGGGGAAGGGTGAAATGTATTCCGAAAAAAGTCGGCCGGGGAATGTTGGCTATACCGCTTGGACCATGGGAGAAGGCATTCCAGTTTTCAAGAACTATTCTGACAATCTCTCCAAAACCGAGGGTTACAATTGCCAGGTAATCTCCTCTCAGGCGCAGGACAGGGATTGCCAGCAGAACGCCCAGTATGGTTGCCATAAGTGCTCCTATGGGGAGACAGACCCAGAAACCAAGTCCGAAATGGATATGGAGGAGTGCGTAGGTGTATGCTCCCACCGCGTAGAATGCCGCGTAGCCAAGATTTAACAGGCCGCCGAGACCGACAACAATGTTAAGACCAAGGCCCAGAATAACGTACATAAGTGCCGTCGTCATAATACCGGTTTGATACATGGATGTTATAAAAGGAAAAACAAGAATCAGTACAATGACTCCAATGAGTGATCCCTTTTTTAATGTAGGTTTTCTCTCCCCCAGTTCACGTATCTTCTGCAGTAAAGGAACCGTCGACTCACTGCCGCCCTGCAGTTTCTTCCGTTCGATCATGTACCTCCAAAGAGAGGCAAAAATAAAAGAAGAAATACCCACACCAATAAGATAATTCCACCGCCATATTACCGTATTTTCAATGGTATTTACTTTTATAACCATAATGGGAAACGTGAGAATCATGAACCAGACAGACATGACCAATGATTTCTTTATCTCTTTAAAACTGAAATATTTCAGTATATTTGACATAGTAGTATCCTCTCTCCCCTATACTTTGTCGTTCTGTTTTCGACCCAGTATTCCGGAGGGTCGGAAAATAAGAATTATAATGAGGAAGATGAACGCAAACACATCCTCATAGTCACTTGATATATACCCGGTACCAAAACTTTCCGTCCAACCCAGTACGAAACTGCCGAGAACAGCGCCGGGTATACTTCCAATTCCTCCCAGAACGGCGGCAACAAATGCTTTTATACCTGCGATAAATCCAATGTAATAATTCAGCTGGCCAGTATGGGAACTGATAAGAACCCCGCCGATTGCAGCCGTTGCTGAACCTATTATGAAGGTAACCGTAATTACTTTATTGATGTTGATACCTAAAAGCTGTGCCATTTTGGCATCCTGCGAAGTAGCTCTCATGGCTTTACCGATTTTAGTAAATTTTATCAGTATGGTAAGTAAAATCATAACAATTGCTGTTGTTACAAGTATAACAAACTGTGTGGAATTAAGGATCTTGTTTATGGGCTGCAGAAATTTAAAATCAGGAATCATATCGGGAAAAGGAAGAAAATCAGGGGTCTGGGCAAGCAGAACATAGTTTTGAAGAAACATGGACATCCCGATTGCACTGATCAGAGCCGAAAGCCGGGGAGCTTCCCTGAGAGGTTTGTATGCGATTTTTTCCATCGTTGTACCGTAGGCTGAGGAAAAGAATATAGCCAGTACCGATGCAATAGCAAGAATCAGGATGGGGTTCATTCCTGTAAACCCGAGAACTGATGAAACAATGAGTGCAGTAAATGCTCCTATCATATAAATTTCGCCGTGGGCAAAGTTTATAAGCTTAATAATACCGTATACCATGGTATAACCAAGGGCAATTAATGCATAAATACTCCCCCTGGTCATTCCTCCGAGGAACAGCTCAAAAAAGTATGAATGATCCATACGCTATGGCTCCTTGACGAGAGTAATTTAAAAGCCTTGACTGTTATTTAAAGGCTTGAAGATAAAAAGAAAGAAGAACAATCCTCTGTTAAAGAGGATTGTTCCATTAGAAAACATAAGAGCTATTTTAACTCAACATATTTACCATTTTCAACATGGTACATAGCAAATCCTACACCAAGAGCATCACCGCGTTTGTCAAACTTGATCTTTCCCAGAGGTGTTTCTACAAAGCTGCTGCGGAGAGCTTTTGTAACTGCGTCATAATCGGTTGAACCAGCTACTTTGATAGCATTGATCAATGCTTCTGTTGCAGCAACAGCATTCAGATAGAAGGGGCCGGGTTTGTCACCGAACTTGTCTTCATATTCTTTGATAGCAGCCTGTGCGGCAGGATTACCTGATGTATCTTTCGGTCCTGAAGCGTAAACGCCTTCCGCATATTTGCCGGCAACTTTGATAAATGTGTCATCTTTTACACCGTCATCAGAGATGAAAACAACATCCATTTTTCTCTTTTTCATCTGGCTGACAATTTTGGAAGCTTCAGGATGGTATCCTCCAAAGATAACTGCCTGAGCACCGGAATTTTTGATTTTATTGATAACTGCAGAATAATCTACAGCACCGGGAGTAATTCCTTCGAAAAGAACAACAGTAGCTCTGGAATCCGCCTCAAGAAACTTTTTGGCAAACTCTGCAAGACCTTTACCGTAATCTCCTTTGTCATGAAGGACAGCAATTTTCGTTAATCCCAGTTTGTCCAGGGCAAAATCAACTTCAGTCCGGGCCTGTGCATCATCGGAAGCAATGGTCCTGAAAAAGTTGGGATATTCTCCGCTCTGTGTCAGTGCCGGATTTGTTGCTGAAGGTGAGATAACAGGTATTTTGGATTCATTGTAGGTTCCAAGAGCTGCTTTTGTAGCTCCGGAACAGATATGTCCAATAACTCCGACAACACCGTCACCGACAAGTTTTGATGCAATGTTTGTTGCAACTTCAGGTTTACAAACGTCATCTTCCACGATGAGTTCAATTTTTCTCCCAAGTACACCGCCTGCCTTATTTACATCGTCAACAACAATCTGTGCAGCTTTTGCTGTTGGAATACCGTATGAAGCAAGGTCCCCCGACTGAGGTCCTGCAACACCGATTTTGATTGGTCCTTTCTCTTTGGAACCGCCTGCAAAAATAAACCCTGCTGCTACAAAAAGTACCAGCAGTATCATAGCAAGTTTTTTCATTACTATCTCCTTTTGAATTTTATAGAGTTCCTTCCAGAATAAACGGAGAAGGGTAAATAATCAAGTGAAAACTGCAGCTGACAGGGGATAAAATGAGGTTTGGGTTAAAATATCGTAAAAGTAGTATATAATAATTGGACTTTTTTAAAAAAAACGAGTATTTTACTTGGGATTACATCAAATTGCATTAGTATGAGAAAGAGAAGGAGATAAGAGGTGGCTACGAAGGAAGATGTACTGAAAGCACTCAGCGTGATAATTGATCCCGATTTTCACAAAGATATCGTATCATTGGGATTCGTAAAGAATCTTGAAATTGATAATACGGTTGTCAGTTTTGATATTGAATTAACAACACCGGCCTGTCCCATTAAAAATGAGTTTAAGAAAGATGCTGAAGAAGCAGTTCTTGCTCTGGATGGTGTAGGTGAAGTACACGTAAATATGACTGCAAAAGAAGTTAAAAAGTCGGAAAAGAATAAGGGCGGCCTTGAACATGTCCGCAATATTCTTGCCATTGCGTCATGTAAAGGCGGCGTCGGAAAGTCGACGGTAGCTGCAAACATAGCCCGCGAGCTTGCTTCCCGGGGATTTAAAATAGGTCTTCTTGATGCAGATATTTTCGGGCCTTCGGTTCCGACGCTTTTCAACATACATAAGCCTGATGTCGGAGCGGATGAACAGAAACGTATTATCCCTCTTGAAAAAAACGGTTTAAAAATAATGTCTTTCGGTTTTTTTCTCGGCGACAGTCCCGCTATTCTGCGCGGACCCATTGTTTCCGGATATATCCAGCAGCTGTTAACAGGTGTGCGGTGGGGTGAACTTGATTATCTTGTTATTGATATGCCTCCGGGAACGGGAGATATTCAGCTTACCATGACTCAGACAGTCCAGATAAACGGCGCAGTAATGGTTACCACCCGGCAGGCGCTTTCGCTTGTTGATGTGGCGAAAGGGATAGAGATGTTTGAGAAAGTGAATGTTCCCATGCTTGGTGTTGTAGAGAATATGTCATACTTTGACTGTGACGGCTGCGGTAAACGGCACTTCATTTTCGGCGGTGATGAAGAGAACATCGTTACGAAGAAGTACGGGCTTGAAACCCTTATGCAGCTTCCCATTAAGGTAAACAGTGGATTAACCGGCCATTTGGACAGGGAGTTTTCCGATCCGGATGTCAAGGTAATGGTTGACAACGTTGTGAGGGCCATAGGCAAAAAGGCTTTCGATAAAAACACAACGCCGCAGTATGAGTATGATGATGAAAACATTACCTTTATCTGGCCTGACGGAGTAAAATCGGTAGTGTCCAATATGGATCTCAGGGCTGACTGCGGCTGTGCTGTCTGTGTGGACGAGTACACCGGAGAAAAATTGCTGAACCGGAAGGATATCAGAAAAGATATAAAACCAACGGAGATTACACCTTTAGGTAACTATGCCCTTAAAATTGTCTGGAACGACGGCCATAATTCAGGGATTTATCCCTATAAACAAATCCGGGCTCTTGAAAAGAGAGTGTAGCTGATCAGGCGTAGCTGTGGAGTCCGCTGAGCAGGAAATTTACTCCGAAAAAGGTGAAAATAGTAAACAGGAAACCTGAGACAGCGAGCAGTGCAGAAAAGGAGCCTTTAAGTCTGCGGACGAACCGGGCGTGGAGATACGCAGTATAAACAAGCCATGTAACAAGCGCCCAAGTTTCCTTTGGGTCCCATGACCAGAAGCTTCCCCATGCGTAACGGGCCCAGATGGCTCCGAAAATCAATGCTCCGGCAGTAAAGACAGGGTATCCCACAGCAATGAGATTGGCAGTGAGCGTTTCAAGCTTTTTCTTTTTCTCTTTGTCCTTTGTAAAGAGATAGATAACAGCCGATACAAAGGAAAGGGTAAAGAAGCTTTCCCCTATAAACGAGAATGTTACGTGCAGGACAAGCCATGAGGACTTTAATGCCGGAATAGGGGGTTCAATTGTTTTGGGAGCAATGGGGGAAGACGCAATTGCAAGGAGCACAAGCGAGACAATTGTTCCTCCGAACAGTACCATGGGAACTGTCTGTTTTTTTGTTTTTAAACGGTATAAGAATATCAGCAGGCAGATAACTGCGGAGAAAAAGACAAGAGATTCAAAAGTATTAGTCACTGCGACAAACTGGATGGCAATACTTCTGTACAGCGTCAGCGCGAACAGGAGAAGAGAGACGGCTAAAACAAGGTAGTGAGAGAACGGGTCGGGAGTTTTCCCTTGTTTCAGAATAAATATTATCTGGATAGTAACTGCAAGGAGCAAGATTAAAAAAGCCGCTGTTGCAATCATGGTTTTGTTTCTCCTTTTCTTTTCTGCATGAACGTCAGTAAAAGTCCAAGACTTACAAGTATTAATGAAATGAGTATGGGAACAAATCCGGGATCATAAACAACATTGATTCCTGTTTCCAGACGGGGGGTAAGTTTGGTCAGGGTAAAGGGACCCAGTGTGTCGTTATGGTTAAGACGCAGATGTAAAGTTTCCCCGTCTTTTTGAAACTTTGCAAAGATTGCTGCAGGAGTTGGGGGATCTTTTTCAGTTACGAATGTTGTTAAACCTGAAGAATCGGTAGCGAGCCGTAAAAAACGGTAAGATAATTTTTCTGATTTAAATGTTTCTCCCGGATGAAGGGCATAATTATTTCCACTGCTGTCTGTTATCGTTACCATTGAACGGTCTCTATAACTGTATTGAAACAAATTCAGTTTCCCTAGGCGTAATGGGTGATTTACTTCTATAAATGCTTTTTCAGGAGGGCTGTTTCCTTTTGAAATATGAACTTTGGAAATCCACTCTCTGGGTCTGCCATCTTTGTACCGTGAGTACGTGAATGAGGTAAGTTCAAGGGTATATCCGCCCGGGAGTTTTACCATGTTTCCCGGTGCAAGGAATGTGAAACCTTCCTGTCTCTCGAAGAGGGAAAAGACGCCAGCTATCATGAGAACAAGAAGACCTATATGAATAAGATCGGGACCGGGCCGTAAGGGTGATTTGTACTTGAACCTGCGGACAATTCTGTCAACAGTACACACAGCAAGATTGATGAAGAATATTCCCAGCGGTACCAGAAAGAGAAAGGATCTGAAAAAGGTACTCACACCAAACCGTATAATTAGTCCGCCTATGAGGGGTGAAAATTCCTTCTGGTAGTAGGACAGTTGTCTTCCCTGAGGAATAAGTGTCGCTATAATAGAGACCACGATGAGGTATCCAATCAGAATAAGGGCAAGCTTAACCGACTTTAAAAATCTATAGACTAAAGTGACAAGTTTTAGCTGTTTCAATCAATTCCCTTTTTTATAGGGGAAAAATACATCGTCTCTGAAATCACCGTTAGGATTTCCGTCCCCGTAGGGATGGGGTTCGTTAGCGTTTGTATGACAATCGTAACAAAACTCGTAGTCAATTATCTTTTCAGTATTTTTCTTTAAATCTTTTACAATCCAGACCCAACCGTCACGGCTTTTCGGATTATCGGGATCTTTAATCATAACTGACAGAGAGATCGGTTTTGTTTCCGGCTTCGGATTCAGGGAAGGATATATTTCCTTGATTATGATGGTTCCTTTGGGGTAATTATAGAAAACTCTGCCGTTTTTTTTCTCTGTCATTACCTTTTTGCCTGTAGAATTGATAAAAACCCGTCTGAAATGGTTTTCGTGTCCGGGAATAGGATAATTAAGATTGTCTGCTGTTATTGTCCAATTGGTGTAGTTGTCAGGGACAATCAGACGGGCAGTTTCCTTATTTTTGCAGCCGGACAAGAAAAGAAAAAGAGAGGAAATAACGGTAATGAGAATTATTTTTTTCATACTTCAGGATCTTCCTTTGTCAGGGGGGTAAGGATATATACCCGCTGGAATTTTTCCTTGCCCTTTACCTTTATTTTATATGGATTACTTGTTTTAAAACGGTTATGAAGATTAGTGTATACACTGTCTGAGATTATCACCTGCCCCGGTTTTGCCGCATCGCAGAGCCTGGATGCAAAGTTTACGTGATCTCCGATAACCGTAAAATCCGCTCTTTGTGATGATCCGATCATACCAAGAATTACTTCTCCTGTATTAAGTCCTATCCCCACCTGAAGTCCATCATAATGGGAAGCGCTTCTTGCTGCGAGTTCTTTCTGGATTTCGAGAGCACTTCTGCAGGCGTTTATCTCTTTCTCTTCTCCTGTGAAGAGGGCGACGACTTCATCTCCTACGTATTTATCTACATCCCCACCGTATTTATGAATGATCTCTGTCTGCATACTGAGAATTTTATTCAGGTTCTCAACAATCTGTTCCGGGGTTTTATTCTCGGAGTAAGCAGTAAAACTTCTGATATCACTAAAAAAAAGGGTTATGGAGTCCTTGAAACCTTCTTCCTTGTTCTTTATTGAATTAATAGTTGATGAAGAAACAAACTTGGAGAGCTGAAACCGTTCATACAGACCTTCCACCATGGTGTTCACCGTGTCACCTAAAACTCCTATTTCGTCTTCATTGTTTATCGTAACCCTTGAGTTAAAATTGCCGGAGGTTACTTCTGTACACACGGTTCCTATGTGCTTGACCGGGCCGAGTATTTTGGTTTTAAAAAACCGGGTGAGGAGCAGAGTCAGAAACAACAGGAGGAGGATGAAAAAGGCACCGGCTATAAGAAGATTGATCCGCTGCTTTTTTACTATGGGGGTGATGTTTGATCGTATCTTTATTATTCCCCGGATCGTATGGTCGCTGCCGTGGCATACAGCGCACTTCGGAAGGTTGAGAAGCGGTTTGTATATGGTAAAGAACGTTTGCCCCTTGTCAGAAATCTGGAATGCTGATGTTTTCCGCTGCAGGACAGTTGACGTGAACTGAGGGTCGTTATGGATGGTAAACATATCATTGATCTGCGTAAGACGCTCAGAAAACTTTTTTCTCATAAGATTTGTGTTTACTGTATCAATAGTTGTGTTATCACTGAATGCCTGAACACCGTTTTCCCTGAAAAGCATAATTTCATAAGCAGGGTTAATATCCCTGATATCCGTAAAAAGGGAAACTGCTATAGGCGCATTACCCGGCAGCATCGCGTTTTTAATCGACTGGTAAAGAATATCAGACTGCTGATGCAGATTATTCCGGGTAGTGGATATAAGAGCACTATTTTCATTGTATGAAAAATAGGCGGTAGTCATTCCCAGTCCGAAAACCAGACTCAGTATAATAATGGTATTGACCCTTCGGGTAATTGGTTTGAAATGTTTCATTAATCTTATTATGGGTAGCCAGAGGATTATTGTCAAATACAATTAACCAAACCTTGCAGGATAGGGAGAAAGGTAGTATATTATCAGTAATAATTATTGATTAGGAGTTAAGTATGATTGACAAAAAAATGGAAAAAGAATTAAACAAGCAGATCAATGAAGAGCTTTTCTCAGCGTATCTCTATTTTGCCATGGCAGCTGATTTTGAGTCCAAAAACTGGCAGGGTATGTCTAACTGGATGAAGATTCAGGCTCAGGAAGAGATGGGGCATGGTTTGAAACTGTACAACTGGATAAACGAACGGGGGGGGAAGGCTGTTTTTGAAGCAATAGCCAAACCGGGCGAAACCTGGGATTCGGCTCTCGATGTATTTAAAGCTGCCTATAATCATGAACAGCATATAACATCCTGTTTTTATGATTTAATGAGAACCGCCAGAGAAGTAGGTGATATTGCAACCGAAATTTTTCTCCAGTGGTTCATTACCGAACAGGTGGAGGAAGAGGCGAATGCCAGTGATATCGTTGAAGAAATCATGAAAGTTCAAAACTCCCCTAACGGAATGATTATGCTCGATAAAGAGCTTGGTTCCAGGGCTCTGACTGCGCCGATCCAGACAACCGGGGCATAGCAGCTACCCCGCGGTATCCTGAAAACAGTATACCGCGGGAATACCTGTTTCTATTTCATTCTACCATAAATTGACCCATCATTCCTGAGTCCTCATGTTCCAGAAAGTGACAGTGATACATGTAGATACCGGTATAATCCTGGAACCGTAATGCAATGACAATTCTGTCCCCCGGCATGAGCAGTACGGTATCTTTCGGTCCCGAATAAAGAGGACCCGGCTTCTTTCCGTTCACCGAAAGGACGGTAAACTGAACATCATGTACATGAAAAGAATGGGGGATACCCATCATCCCCATACCGACACTCTCAATAGTCCATATCTCTGTACTGTTTTTCTTGAGGGAAAAATCTATTCTGTTTAAATCCATACTTTTCCCGTTGATGATAAATCCTCCCATCCCCCTTGTTTCCATTCTAAACGTACGCTTAATATTTTTTTTCGTATCATACGCTACCGGGGTGTATGTAAATGCAGCAGGATGGGGGTAGAAGGTCCCTTTGCTATCCGATACGGTAAAATCCATGGTTTTAAAGGTATCTCCGTTGTAAATTTCCGTTATCAACGAGGATTTTCCCTTTTCCGTAAAATCAACAAGGATCTCATACCGTTCGGCAGGAGCCATGACAAGGGATGCTGTATTGAACGACCGGGGTAAAAATCCTCCGTCACTGGCGATAACAGTAAACTTTCTTTTATCAGAAAACCTCAACTTATAAATTGATGAATTTGATCCATTCAAAATCCGGAACCGGTAGGTACCCTTCTTTATCTCAAGAAAAGGTTCATACGCGCCGTTCACCAGAACGATGTTCCCTATGTATCCCCGCATAATGTCAGACCTTCCGGGACTGTATATAAACTGTCCCTTGTTGTTGAGTTTTCTATCCTGGATAACAAGAGGAAAATCATTTACTCCGTATTTCTGCGGAATAAGAAGACTTTTTGAATAGGCATCTTCGATATAAAACATGCCTGCCATACCGTTATAGACATGCTCGGCTGTTTTGCCCAGCAGATGAGGGTGATACCAGAGGGTAGCTGCTTTCTGATCTATTTTGAAAGAGGGCTTCCATGTTGTTCCCGCTTTTATAACCTGATGGGGGCCTCCGTCATATTCGGCCGGTACATGAAGTCCGTGCCAGTGTACCGTGCTGTCTTCTCCCAGTGTATTTTTTATGTTGAAGTTTACAAAGTCCCCGTCTGATACCCGTATTGTCGGCCCCAGGTAGTTTCCGTTAAAACCCATTGTTTTACTTGTTCCCATGGGAAGTTTCAGTTCTCCCCGCTGCATGACAAGGTTGAGATTTTCCCCTTCAAGAAGAGGGGGAATCGGTAAGGTTCCCCTTTCTGAAGATATTTCTTTATTACCTGAAGCGGACAACAATCCGCCGGCAAGAATCATAAGCAGGGCTGCTATTCCTGCCTTTTTGTGGTTTTTCATATTAAACAGGGGCATATCCAGCTTCCTTTACTGCTTCTTTTACCCTGTCAAGGGCTCCGTCAATTTCATCCATAACAAGAGCAAGTTCGCTTTTTTTAAGGTTAACAACCGCTTTTTTAACAAAGTCCAGACGTAAAGCAGCCTTTTCCACATTCATTTTGCAATGATTACATGTCATTCCTTTTACTGTTATTTTCGTGTTCATGTTTCTCTCCTTATCTTCTAAAGTGTATCTACATCTTCTAAAGTGTATCTACAACTTTTACCAGTTTTTCACCAATCTGTGCCGCAATTACCTTCAACGGATCGTTATCTATTGCCAGCATGGAGGCAACGGGATCCACAGCTGATACTTCAATCAATCCATCCGCCGTTTCCTGTACGATAATATTACAGGGCAGCATCGTTCCGACCCTTTCTTCAGCCAGCAATGCCTTATGAGAGAACACCGGATTACATGCCCCGAGTATTCTGTATTGTCTAAAATTAATATCCAGTTTGCTCTTGAAAAGTTCCTTTACATTGACATCTGAAAGAACACCGAAACCTTCCTCTTTCAGTCCGTTTTTAATTTTTCCTATAATATCCTCAAATGATCCATCAATCTTTCTTGCGTAGTAATAATTCATTTTTATTCTCCTTAAATTTTTAACATTCGTGCGTTAATTGCGACAATAACCGTACTCAGGGACATAAGCACCGCTCCGGCAGCAGGGCTCAACACAATACCGAAACTGTACAGTGCTCCTGCGGCAAGAGGAATTGCAAGGGCATTGTAACCTGTTGCCCAGGCAAGGTTCTGTGCCATCTTTCTGTAGGTAGCCCTTGCAAGGTTCAGTATTTTTACAACATCCAGGGGATTACTCTTGACCAGAACAATATCGGCGGTTTCTATGGCAACATCCGTTCCCGCACCGATCGCTATTCCCACATCAGCAAGAGCGAGTGCCGGAGCATCATTAACACCGTCACCAGTCATGGCTACCACAAGTCCCCGGCCCATAACCTCTTTAACTTTGTCTGCTTTTTCATGAGGAAGAACCTCTGCAAACACTTCATCAATACCAATCTCTTCGGCAACCCAGGAAGCAACCTGTTTGTTGTCTCCGGTGAGCATAATACTCCGTATGCCCATTTCCCTTAATTTGCTTACCGCCTCCTTTGATTCCTTCCTTATTATATCCGCCAGGGCCACTGCGCCTTTTACTTCCCCGTTAATGAGGATAAATACAACCGTTTTACCTTGGGCTGAAAATGTTTCAATCTGTTTGTCACTGATTTCCTTCCCGTTTTCTTTAAGATATCCGGGGCTTACAACCATGATTTCTTTCCCTTCTACCATTCCGGTTGCTCCTCTGCCGGTTATTGAGGTGAAATCTTTGACGGGAAATGTCTTTTCAGCAGAAAACACAATCCCTCTTGCTATTGGATGTTCCGAGTTCGTTTCTACCGAAGCGGCAAGAGTCAGAATATCCTCTTTTGAATAATCGGTACCGAAAACAAGGGTATCGGTTACGCCGAACTTCCCCTCGGTAAGGGTTCCCGTTTTATCAAATATAACAGCCTGAATATTACGGGCATGTTCAAATGCTCCCCTGTTACGTATCAAGAGACCGTTTTTCGCAGATATAGCTGTGGATACTGCAACAACGAGGGGTACCGCCAGTCCCAACGCATGGGGACAGGTTATAACCATTACCGTTACCGTCCGTTCAAGGGCAAAGGCAAAGTTTTTTGTTGTAAAGAAAAGCCATATAAACATCGTAATACCGCCGGCACCCAGGGCTATAAACGTCAGCCACAGCGCTGCCCTGCTGGCAAGATCCTGACTCTTCGATTTGCTTTCCTGGGCTTCCCTGACAAGTTTTACAACCTGTGAGAGGTAGGAATCCTTTCCAGTCTTTTTTATTTCAACAACCAGAGACCCTTCACCGTTTATTGATCCGCCTATTACCTGATCTTTCTCATGTTTTACAACGGGAAGTGATTCGCCGGTGAGCATGGCTTCATTTACAGAACTCATACCTTCGGTAACAATACCGTCTACCGGCAATTTTTCACCGGGTTTGACAAGCACGCGGTCGCCTACCCGTATATCTTCAACCGCAACATCTTCCGTACTTCCGTCTGCAAGGAGTTTGTGGGCCTTTGACGGCATCAGTTTTGCCAGTTCTTCCAATGCCCGTGAAGCACCCATTACCGATCTCATCTCGATCCAGTGACCAAGAAGCATAATGTCCACAAGGGTAACAAGCTCCCAGAAGAATACTTTCCCTGGAAGGCCGAAAACGACCACACTGCTGTAGATGTACGCAGTGGAGATTGCAAGCCCGATAAGAGTCATCATACCGGGCAGTTTTGCTTTTACTTCGGTACCCAGCCCTTTAAGGAACGGCCAGCCGCCGTAAAAGAAAACAAAGGATGCAAAAACAAACAGTACATAGTTATCACCGTTAAAGTGGAGATACGTATCCACACCGAACAGAACCTGCAGCATGGGGGACAGAACCAGTATCGGGAGTGTAACAACTATCGATATCCAGAACCGCTTTCTGAAATCCGCGACCATGTGTTCATGGTGGGAATGATGATCATGGTGTGAATGTTCCCCGTCATGATCCATGTGATCCATGTGTTTCATTTCTTCTTCTTTCATTTTTTACCTCTCTTTTTCTTTATCCTCTATTGCCTGGAAAGCTCATCTTTCATAGTAAGGTACTCCTGCCTGCCTATATCTCCCCTGGCGTACCGTACTTTCAATGCTGACAAAGGATCATTACTGCCAGTAACATACTTTCTGTTTCTTTTTACGAGATAAACGAGAAGAACAGCGGCTGCCAGTATCAGCAATCCTATAAGAACCGGAACAATCCATCCCATGTATCCTCTGAATCCATAAAAAGGCATAAATCCGCCGAATCTTCCCTCCCTGAAACCTCTTCCGTACATCTTCCCGCTGTCGAATGAACCGCTGCCCATCATCAGAGAACCGAAATCAGTGCTTCCGTTTGCCAGATACCGGTAACCCAGCAGTTTGTGCATGTTGCTGAGACTCTGTGAACCCTCTCCGCCTATCATTTTATCCATCCATTCATGCTGCCTGGGATCGGGAATCTGAAAGCTCATAACAGCTTCTCCCAGTTTTTCAAGGGACGCGTCGCTTACCTTGTCCGGCTCTATTCTGTCATTACTGCCGATGTTCAGTTCGCTTCGTATTCCCGACAGAATAGTATCTATTGATGCGCCGTGACTCTCTGAAGTATCAGCAAATACTACTGAACCAAAAAGAAGCATACTTGCCAGAAGAAATGCAAAAATGTTTTTGTTTTTAATCATTATAGTCTTCCTCTTCAAGAATGGTATTTTTCATTTCTTCATATTCATGCAGCGTAATTTCTCCTTTCGCGTATCGCTTTTTAAGTACCTCAAATGAAGAGGTATTTTTCCCCGAAACAAAGTTGTCTATAAACCCGCCCCGGTTATAACGCTGCCGTTTACCTGTGCCGTTGATAAAATAGATAACACCCACAATCACCAGAACCAAAAAGATAATCATCATAGTCAAACTCCTTGTCTACCATACCCACCTAGGGTATCTGGTATAAATATAATATAGTTTAGCAATGATGTCAAGTATTATTCTCAAACGAGTGAGGGGAGCGGAATAACTTGTTGGTTCCTGGCCTAAGCGAGTGCAGAGAACGAAAGGTTGAAATACCCCGCGGCTTGCCGCGGAATAGGCTGCTATAGCGGCCTGAGTCCAGGGTTTACCCTGGGGTATTGAAACCTTTCATTGTAAAAAATTTAGAACAAGCAGTTCTTTATCCACGGAATACTAATCACTCATTTCCGCATAGATCTCGTTAAATTTCTGATGATTATCCATGAAAAGCTCGAAAATTTTCTTGCCGAAAATCTTTTCGCCGCTGGTATTGGTGTAATCGTCCATTCTAATAATTTCAAGTGTTTTTTCATGGGAAAAAGCAGGTTTGTAGTGCCTTTTGCTGCGGAGGGCATCGTATCTGTCGGACAGGGAAACAAAAAGCGCTTCCAGGGGAATTTCTTCTCCTGCCAGGGGTTTCAGTGAATGATAGTAGGCAGTTTCTTTGCTGGAGAGAGGTGCAAGGGTTCCGTTTTCTGTGACAAGACCGGGGTAATCGGTTCCGGCCCATATTTGATGATGGTTTAACGCTATCTGAAAAGCCATCTCCAGCCGGGGTTCGCGGTACGTTGAATCCATCATACGCTGCAGGATCTGGGCGCCGTAGACCGGGTGCATTTCAAGTTCCAGCCGTTCGGATATTGTCAGCTTTCTTTCAAGTTTAATAAGATAAGGGATGGCAATCTTTCCTATATCATGAATCGAGGCAACCTGGCCGATTGACCGGCAGAAAATTTCATCCATTCCGTAAAGCTTCGCGGCCAGGCGTGCAAATGTATTAACACGGTATATATGCTGTCCGGTCATCTCATCACTGAATTCCGAAGACGCGCAGAGTCCTTCCACGGACTGCATGAATTTTGCATCATTCCTTATCGCAAGATCAATAAGGGAATAAGTAACCCATGCGGTATTAACGTACGCCTGAATTGCCAGCTGATCATACCGGGTTAAATCAGTATTCTTGTTAAAGGCGATAATTGAAAAATTTCCGGAATGATACACCAGATAGTTTTCTATGGGATTTCCTATAAAGGATTTTACCGATTCATTAAAAGGATTCATTTTCTCAAAATCGGTTCGGGAAGGATACAGTGATACTTTTTCACAGACAGCTTCATTTTTTATGCGGGATTTCCAAACTGGCGCCGATGTTGCCTTGCCTATTTCTACTTCAGCTGAAACGACGGCTCCTGTTGCATATTCCCTTATGTCCTTGTATATTTCCCCATGGAGAATGTCTTCATTTTCAAGCTGGGTGATAAGCACCGCGTTGAACCCGTGGCCCAACAGCAGCCGGGCAAGCCGTTCGTAGATAGTATTATGTATCACAAGGGAATCAAGTGAGTTGATGATGTCTGTATTGAATCTCTGAATATCGTGGATGCTCTGCTCGTACTCGTGGTAGGGTGTTGTATCATTCAGCCAGATGAGGTATCTGTTTTCTGTTTTTTTAAGTTCTACCGTATACCATTTGTTTGTTACATCAGAAAAGAACGATTTCCCTGCCAGTTGAGAAAGTTCATCAGACTGTCCGATTCCTTCTAAAAAATCATGGATGGTCTTTATGTGGTTTGAATCACAGAGTTCCTTTGTTTTTCCTGCCATGGCGGTAATAACTCCCCGGGGAGTTGTAATGAAAACAGGATCCTCCCGCTGTTCCGGCAAACTTAAAAGGAGATCTTTACTTAAATGCATGTATTTTACACTGGCTTTTGTAAATACCTGAACGAGAAAGGGGATGATATAAGGAATTACCGAACTGGTAAGTGATACCTGCTCTAAAATATTTATAAAAAAGCCTACAAGAACTGCAAGGAAAAATGTTATGGGAGATTTAATTTCTTTCCATAATAATTTAAGATAGGTTTTTATTTTATTCATGTTTCAATTATGGTATACCAGATATGAAGTGTCAAACATAATGGATTAAAGGAATTTTGTTTATGCGGTTGAAGTTGTCAATCATGATATTCTGTATGTTTTTGTTACTCTCAATTGCCGTTTCAATGTTGTTTTATCATATTTCGGCTGATGCGGAAATAAAAACCCTGATTGGGGCGGAGCAGGAAATTCTGTCCTTTGAGAAACTGATTATTGATGAACATCTGAAAAATCTTGAAATGGATGTGAAGTACCTTGCCGTACAGCGGAAGACCATAGCGTTTGTCCAGAGCCGATACAATCCGGCTTACGACCCTTCTGCTTTGTATATATCGTTCCTTAAACGGAAAGACATCTTTTCTTCTGTACAGATTATTGACTCTTCCGGAAAAGAAATGCTCCGGATCAACGTTGATAACGGCAGAATTATCAGATTGAAAAGCGGTGCATTACAGGAAAAAGGCAATCGGTACTATTTTCAGGAAATAATGAACAGTAATCCCTCTTCCGTGTATGTATCAAATTTTGATTTTGACCGTGATGATGGTAAATCCGTTTTTTTCCCCCGTTCTGTTTTACGGTTAGGAAAGGTTCTGCTTGATAGAGGAGGAAACAGGCAGGCTGTTATTGTGCTTACCTATCAGGGAGATTCCCTTTTTAAACTCATTAACAATGAGGATTTCTCTCATGCAGGATTACTTTCATTGATAAACAGCGAAAATAAAATTTTCTCTGAGGAAAAAGGAACAATACAGTTTAATGCCGAACTGGGCAATTTTATCACTTCTTCGGACTGGGATGAACTTGATTCCAATCCGGAAGGATATGTTGCCGGTGATTTTGGCATTATTTTTTATAAACATTTTACCATTCCCGGATCCTTTGAAAAGCGGAAAGCTGCACTTGTTTCCTTTGTAACTCCAGAAAGGCGCGGAATTCTGCTTCATCCGGTTAGAGTGAGGGCTCTGTATATTCTTTTATGTTTAATGGTATTGTCACTTATTCCTTCATTGCTGATTACCTCCTATATAGCAAAGAAAAAGGTAGCAAATAATGAGTTGCTGATTCTGAGAGCAGCAGTTTCTCAAAGTGCCAATTCAATTGTCATAACTGATACGGAAGGGGTCATTAAATTTGTAAACGCTGCTTTTGAAAGACTGACCGGTTATACTTTCAATGAGCTGGAGGGGGTAAATCCCCGTATTTTAAAAAGCGGACATCAGAATGAGGATTTTTATATTGATCTGTGGCATACCATTAAATCCGGCAGGGTATGGTCCGGAATTTTCCTTAATAAACGGAAAGATGAAACGAATTACTGGGAGAGAGCAACAATATCACCGGTTTATGACAGGAAAAAGAGGATACGATACTATATTGCTGTAAAAGAGGATATTACCGAAAAGAAAAGAATTGAAAATGAATTAAAACGGGAACATGAACAACTGGTACTGGCAAAGAATGATGCTGAATCAGCCAGAGAAGAGGCTGAAAAAGCTAATCTGTTAAAGAGTGCTTTTCTTGCAAATATCTCACATGAAATTCGTACTCCCATGAATGCGGTTCTTGGATTTTCTCAGATGCTTATGAAGAATGAAACGGAAGAAAACAAGGCAAAAAAGCTGAAAGTAATTATTGAATCAGGGCAAAATCTGCTTGCTCTGATAAATGATATTCTTGATCTGTCGAAGGTTGAAGCAGGAGAAGTTGAAGTACATCCATCAGAAATAAGTATCAGGGATGAGACAAAAGAAGTTATGCAGCTTTTGCAGGGGGAAGCGGAGAGGAAGGAACTTGAGCTTGATTTTGAGATTGCAGAGGATGTACCTTCTCTTATCCACGGTGATGCTGATCTGATACGGAAAATTCTTGCTAATATTGTATCCAATGCCATAAAATTTACTCACCATGGATCAGTCAGCGTTTACATTTCAAGAGACGGAGATTTATTAAATATTTCCATACGTGATACCGGAATAGGAATTCCGGAAAATACCCGTGAAACAATATTTGAACCTTTCAAACAGCAGGATTCTTCCTCCAGCAGACAGTACGGAGGTGCCGGATTAGGTCTCGCTTTATCAAAAAGATATGCTGAGCTGATGGGAGGTGACATAACTGTTTCAAGTACTCCGGGAATGGGAACACTGTTTGTATGCACTCTTCCCTTCACCGTAGTGCCCGATGATCCCACCTGCCCGGAGAACAGTGGTATAACAGAATCTTTGCCTCTTTATCCGGTATGGAAGGACCGGCTGGTAAAAGACGGCAACCTCCTTGTGGATGTTTTAAACGAGACTGTTGAAAAATTTCCCGGACAGATGGAAAAACTTTATTCGGCAGTAAAAGGTGGTGATTATACTCTGGCAAAAAGAATAACGCATACCCTTATGGGAAGCACAGGCAGTCTGAAAATGTTTGAAGTGCGGGATACACTCAAAAGGATAGATGATTTGCTGCACCCCAAATCTACTCATAAGAGGGAAATACTCTCTTTTTGTAAAGATCTCCTGCTGCTGTCTGAGAATAGCAGAGATTTATCAAGGGAAGCCGGGAAGCCTGAAAATACAATTAAAGATGGTTCTGGTGCCGCAAAGGAAGGGCTGCCGTCTTCAAGGATTCTTGCGGCGGATGATGATGAAAGTGTCCGTAATGTTATCGCGGCTTTTCTTAAGTATTCAGGAATGCATGCTGATTTTGCTGTAAACGGTGAGGATGTTCTTGAAAAACTTGCAAACGGGAGCTATGATATTCTTCTCATTGATTTACAGATGCCGGTGCTTGATGGTATTGAAACAGTAAAAGAGATCAGGAAAAAAAGTATCTATAATGATCTGTATATCATTGCTGTCACCGGTGACGAATGTGAAAAAATCAAGCTAGACTTTGTAAAGACGGGATTTGATGACTGCATTTCAAAACCGCTGGATATGGAATCCTTTATTAAAAAGATTCAGGAAAAGAAGTCTGATAATAACGTAACATGGATTATCGAGGATCTTGAACCTTTGGTTAAAGCCTTTAATGCGGATAAGGTAGTCAACGTTGCCCGGGAGATCGAGTCGAAAAGTGACTCTGTATATCTAAAGAGCATTTCTTCCAGAATACGGAACATAGCTTCTTCGTATGATTCAAATGCACTGTTGGCACTGATTAAAGAATTGAAGGGAACGTATGGAAATGAGAGATAAAGAACGTTTTCGGATACTCATCGTAGATGATAATAATGAGAACAGAAGAATTATTGCCATGATTCTCAGTCCGAACAAAGAGTTCGATCTGACCCTTGTCAGCAGCGGTTACGCTGCAGTAGAATTTTCACTTAAAACCATCCCGGATCTCATTCTTCTGGATATTATGATGCCGGAAATGGATGGATATGAAGTAGCTAGAAAATTAAAATCCGATGAGAGGACAAAGGATATCCCTATTCTCTTTGTAACGGCAAATACTGATGATGAAAGTATCTCGAAAGGGTTTGAGAGCGGAGGGATTGATTATATTACCAAACCATTCAACCATAATGAACTGCTTGCCCGGGTGAATGTACAGGTCCGGTTAAAAAAATATCACAAGCAGCTTGAGGAACAGAATAGGTTGCTGCTTGAGAAGAAATCGCTCCTCACCGCGCTTGTGGATGAGAAGACGAAAAAGATAGCGGACATAACCCGCGCGCTTGTTACCGCATTGGAGAACGCAAACCAGATGAACGATACCGATACCGGAGAGCATATCAAGCGTGTCAGTGAGTATGCCGGAATTATTGCCCTGGAACGGACTGGTGATATTGATTTCTCAAAACAGATCAGACTTTATTCATCCCTTCATGATGTGGGAAAGGTCGGTATTCCTGATATTCTTTTAAAAAAACCGGGGATGTACACTGCTTTGGAGAGGGAAACGATGAGACAGCATGTATTGTTTGGTGCAAAGATGCTTGATTCTCCCGGAATACCCCGTCTAGCTGTTAATATTGCACGGTATCATCATGAGAAGTGGGATGGCTCGGGATATCTGGAAGGGCTCTCCGGCAGTGATATTCCTCTGGAGGCACGGATTGTTACGCTTGCGGATATATACGATGCGCTTGGAACAAAGAGAACGTATAAAGATGCTTTTCCAGAAGATAAAATTGATGAAATAATTCTGGAGGGTAAGGGGACTTTTTTTGATCCTGAACTTGTCGATCTGTTCTTTAAAAATAAATCAAAAATGCTTGAAGTAAAGCGAATGCTGTAAACTATTTCAAAGAGGAAGAGTAAAATAAAAAATTGAGCCTCCCTCTGGATTATCAGTGATACCTGTTTCTCCTCCCAATTTCTCTACAATACGTTTCACAATAGAAAGTCCCAGACCGTTGCCTTCTACTGTTTCCCCGCCAAGCCGGATAAAGGGTTTAAAAAGTTTCTTTTTTTGATTTTCAGTAAGTCCTTTTCCGTTATCACTAACAAGGTACTGAACACTTTTGTCTTTTATTTTTTCCTGCAATTTTACGACAGGCGGTGTTCCTCCATATTTGACAGCGTTGCTGATGTAATTAATCCAGACCTGTTCGATCCAGGGGGCGTAACTGTGTACGGTTGTCCAGCCGTCAGGTTTTAAAACCAGAGCATTTCTGTCTTTCACTGTAAGAGACAGTCTTTCAAGCACCGTTTCAATGATTGTTTCCATGGATACCGGTCCAAAAGTGATATTTTTTGTTATATCAACTTCTGAAAGAAGAAAAATTTCTTTAATGATGGAATCTATCTTCTTCCCGTTTTGGTGTATATTCTGAATCATAGCTTTTCTTTCGGTTTCCTGAACGTCTTTTTCTCTTGCCATAAGAATATTGGAAAAACCCAATATAGCTGTAAGCGGGTTTTTTATGTCATGGGAAACCATCCTTGAGAAAGCTTCAAGTTCTTTATTCTTTTGTTCAAGTTTTTCAGCATACGTTCGTAATTCGGTAATATTACTCATGGTAAGAACATAACCGGCTGCATATTTATTATTTTCAAGCAGAGGTGTAATTCTTATACGGTAGTATTCCTGAGGTTGATCTTGTCCGTGTTCAAAGGTAAGCTCGCATTCTGACCCCTGAAGTTTGTCAAGCGCACTCAGGATTCTGTTGTTGAAAATGGAAGGGAACACGGCATCAGCCGGATACCCCCGGATATCTTCTATGGTGCTGACGGAAAAAACAAGTGCTTCCCTGTTGAAATCCATAATCTGTTTAAATCTGTCAAGAATAATGAAAGGATCTGTTATGGAATCCATCAGTATTTCTCTGGCAATAGGGGTAACACTGAAGAAACTATTTTTAAAAACAGCATAGAACAGGGGGATAATACTGATGGATAAGATAAGGGGTGATATGTCAAAATGTTCGGGAAGTATCTTAAGGATATAAAAAATATTTCCAACCCAGTTTATTATGGAAAATGAAAGCAGCAGCAGTATCTGCCAGCGGAAAACGGGTGAAGTATTCAGGTAACTGTGTAAAAGAATGATGACAGCAATAATTAAAAGGCCGTATGAATAAGTAATGTTGATAAAGTACCATAAACCCGGTGAAAAATTCAGTGTAACAAACAATTCTTCCTTTAAAAGAGAGGGATGTACCCATATCAGATGGTGAATACTGTTTGTCCATGCTGCCAGTGCCGAAAGTGAAGGAATGAAAAAAAACAGAAAGAATTTCGAGGGTTTAATCTTTCCGAGCTTGCCTGTATAGGTAAGAACCAGTGAAATCCATGTGGGAGCAATAAAGGGGGCGCCAAGGTATTCAACCTTTGACCAGAATAAAACATTCGAGAAGGAATATCCGGTAAGTTCAAAAAAATATGCGCCTGACCATACAAACATCTGAGCCATAAGAGCGGTAAACCAGCCTACACTTGCTGACCGGTGATTCAGTAAGCCTTTTAACATCATGGTGCCGGAGAAAAGCGCTGCCAGCAGCACAGAAAGTGTGTAAACGTTCAAACGATTTCCCATTGATAACCATTATCGTACAATATAAATACCTTGTAAAGGACTTTTCATTACAGATCGAGTACACGCAGGGCAACAGGGATAAGCAGCATCATCAATACTTCTCCGGTTTCTATCAGACTGCCGTAAGCGTCGCCGGTAAGTCCTCCGAGTATTCTGCTGATAATGAGAGCTGCAATACCAAGAAGCAGAAGTGTTGTCAGACAGATTAAAATTGCCGGCAGTCCTCCAAGGATAAAGACGATGGTAAGGGTGAAAATTCCGGCAATAACCGGTTTCCATACTCCCATATGCTTCTTGAAGAAGGAACCCATACCCTCCTTACGCGCGGAAGGGAACATGACAATAAAGTTCATGGTAATCCAGCGGGCGCTCATCGGTATTAGAATAAGGTAAAACTGGTTTCCCTCTGTCATCATCTGGATAATCAGACTCCATTTAAGAAGAACGAGTATAACGAGAGCGAGAACTCCGAATGCTCCTGACCGGCTGTCTTTCATAATTGAAAGTTTCTCTTCTTTTGTCCTGCCGCCTCCCAGGCCGTCTGCAAGATCCGCCAGCCCGTCAAGATGAAGCCCTCCGGAGATAACAATCCACAGGAGGCAGATGAGAGCAGCGTTTACTTCGGGAATAAACAACAGGTTAAATAATCTTTCTGCTCCAAACAAAAGGGTGCCGATAAGAAGTCCTGCCACCGGGAAAAAGGCTGCCGAACCTCCCACCTTTGCCATGTTTTCACCCTGTTTATAGGGAACGGGGATGATGGTTAAAAACCGTAGTGCATAGAGCAGTCCCATGGTTCATCCCTTCAACTTCTGAGGGATACCGGCAGTCATTAAATAAACGGTATCGGCAGCGGAAGCAATAATCTGGTGGCTTATCCCGGCAATGTCCTGAAAAATGCCGCCGAGCCTTGTTGGTGCGACAAGGCCTGCTTCAACATGGTTGGAAATAATAATCAAATCAGGTTCAATCTCAACAGCCTGTGCGAGGATTGCTTTTACTTCGGACGTTACACGTCTCAAGGCTTCTTCCGCATCAGGGTTTTCCCCGAGTTCCATCAGAATATTTGTAGAGAGCATTGTCAGGCAGTCAATAATCACCGCCGCTTTATTCCCGGCAGCTTTACCGAGTATTCCTGAAACCTCCAAAGGTTCTTCTACCGTTATCCATTTTTTCGGCCGGGAGCTGCGGTGGACGGCAATTCTTTTTTTCATTCCTTCATCGAGGCCCCATGCTGTTGCTATGTAGGTTACATTCTTTCCTTTTCCCGTTGCTAATTCAGCGGCGAGTTTTTGTGCGAATGATGTTTTCCCGCTTTTTGTTCCTCCCAGTACAAGGATTACTTTTCCCATATTTCCAGTTTCCTCCATTACTACTCTTTCAGGATAATAGATCTTTTCCCCGTATAATACAAGAAATAGTATTTCTCCATTTTTCAGGACGGTAATGAGTATAGGAATGGTGGGCTGTTGTATGGTATACATGCTGCAGGAGCTGTTACTTGAAATTGAAATTCAGTATAAACTATTTTCTGTTTTTTTCTACCATTGCTGTCCTTGCGCCGTATCTTCAGGTACTGCTGAGGAATAAAGGCTTTTCTTCCCCTGATATAGGGCTTCTGTTGGGGGTTTATGAAATCTCCGGCATTGCGGGCCCTCTTCTTGCGGGTTTGGCTGCTGAGAAAATGGGAAAATACCGGCTCCCCCTGTTGATTTTTTCTTTTACTGCCGGAGGGATTCTTTTTCTTCTCGGTATAAGTACAGGGTTTATAAGCGCAGGGATTTCTCTCGTTATATTCGGTCTTTTTTACCGTCCCATACCGTCACTTCAGGATGCGCTTGCTTCACGTATTCTGCATAATCCGGTAAAAAATTACGGTGGTGTAAGAATATGGGGGAGCATAGGTTTTATAACGGTTTCTTTGAGCATTCAGCTTTTCCATTTAATAGATGCATCATCTTCTTTTCAGATTATTACAATCTTTGGTATTTTTTCCACGTTGCTTTTTATAAGTACAGCAGTGCTGCCGGAAGTTGAAACTATTCGGCCCAATCCGGGACATGTTTCCGGTATCCCCCGTCTTTCAGGAAGATTGACCCTGCCGTTCTATCTGGCCCTTTTGACTGCTTTTTTTATTAAAATGGGATTAAGCGGATACTATTCCTTTTTTACTTTGTATCTTCAGGATGTCTATTCCTTAAAGGGTGTAAGCGGGATCTGGGCTCTGGGAGCTATTGCAGAGATACCGATGATTCTCTGGGGAAGCCGGCTGGTAACCCGTTTCAATCCTGCGGCGATGCTTGTTCTTTCAGTTTTGGGCTCTGCTGCCAGGTTATTCATATATGCCGCGGGTCTGCCCCTTCCCTTTGTATTGGCAGCTCAGTTCCTGCACGCATTTTCATTCGGCCTTATTCATATTACTGTGATAAGTGTTATAAATCATACGGTCAAACCGCATAGACGGGCATTTGCAATGTCACTCTATGGCGGCATAGGGTTTGGACTTGCGGGATTTATCGGGAGCAGTATAAGCGGGTACGTTTTAGGAGGATTCGGATTTAACGTGCTCTATATCTTTTGCGGTGCGGTAACCCTTATTCCTCTGGTACCGGTTTTAATCTTCCGGAAACGGGCAGAGGAAGAATATTCCGGTATACTGGTTTCGTAATGTATGCTTGATTTAATTGGGAATACGCACTATTCTCTGGTACACTATGAAGATTACACGGCTATATGCGGATAGTAACGGCGAATCGCATTTTGAGGATATGGATATCCCTCTGAAAGACGGAGGCGATATTGGCAGACTGTCGGATTTATTACCGGTATCCGGTATGATACTGAGAGAAAATCCCGGTGATTACAATTACGATTGGCATCCGGCTCCCCGGAAACAGTATATTGTCATGCTGGAAGGACTGCTGGAAGTTCTGGTGAGTGACGGAGAGCAGCGGGGGTTTGTACCCGGAGATATACTTCTTGTGGAAGATGTTTCGGGGAAGGGGCATAAGTCATGGGTCCCTGACGGGAAACCGCGGAAATCACTTTTTATTACCGTTCATGAAGATCTATAAACAGGAGAACAGCGGCTTATGTCCAATCCATCACTTTCAATAGTATTAAAATACGCGGGAATAGTAGTAATCCTTGTGTTTTTCTATTTTTACTATAAAAGAAAAGCAGGCCGGGAGCAGGAACAGGCTGCGGAAAGACGATCTTCCTACATCAATAACCATACAGATCTTTCTGATGAAATTCGTTCGGCTTTGTCTGAAGGAAGAATTCTTGAAGGAATGACAGAAGAGGAGCTGGTAGCGAGTGTCGGCTTCCCCCTCCGGAGAAACGTTCTGACAATGGAGCCTGCCAGAAGCGAAGAGCTGATCTATCCATCATTTTATGTCCTCCTGCATATGGGAATTGTCCAGAGCTGGAAGGAACAGAAGAAGCTGTCCGGTCTGCAATAAAAAACCGGCAGAGTGTTCTGCCGGCTGTACTGTCAGTCCAGGTTTACTTCGCTGTATTCCCCGAAAGAATGGGGCTTCCACCGTACTCTTGCGGGAACCACTTCCACATGGACAAGTTTTGGGTCATGTTCATCTTTAAACAATCCCCGTGCTCCCGGATGAAGTTCAAGAAGCTTCTTTTTCTTTTCAACCCCTCCGCTTAAATCCGCTTTTCCTGAAACGCGCAGATGATTTCCTTCTTTGTCCACCCAGCATAGTTCAACTTTCGGATTATCCTTTAATTCTTTTACCTTTCCGCTGATGGCAACCGTGGTACACCAGAACTTGAAATCATCGGTAATAACAAATTTCATGGGCCGAACCCGCGGCTGGTCCCCGACACTTGTAGCCATCTGGCAGTATCCGGCGCTTTTTACTATTTCCCGTACCTTTTCTTGTGACATGATTCTTCCTATAACGGCATATTGCCGTGTTTCTTCACGGGCCGTGTTTCTTCTTTTCCCAGGTACATCTCAAGTGATTTCCAGAGGGCCTTGCGTGTTTGTGCCGGATCAATGACGTCATCAACATAACCGTAACCTGCCGCGATAAAGGGGTTCATTACCTGCACCTTGAACTCTTCAATCTTTTCCTGCCGTTTTGCCGCGGGGTCTTCTGCAGCTTCAATTTCTTTTCTGAATATAATATTGGCGGCTCCCTCCGCGCCCATTACTGCTATTTCTGCTGCGGGGTAGGCAAGAACCCGGTCGTACCCAAGGTTTTTTGATGCCATGGCAATAAATGCTCCACCGTATCCTTTTCTTACTATAAGAGCAATTTTTGGTACGGTAGCTTCTGCTATCGCAAAAAGAAGCTTGGCACCGTGGCGTATAATACCTCCGTGTTCCTGAGCGGTACCCGGCAGAAATCCCGGTACATCCACAAGAGATACAACAGGAATATTAAAAGAATCGCAGAACCGGACGAACCGGGCGGCTTTATCAGATGCGTTGATGTCAAGAACGGCAGCCATCATTTTGGGCTGATTCGCCATAATTCCCACGGTGTATCCGTTTAATTTTGCAAATCCCACAACGATGTTCTGTGCAAAATCCGCCTGTACTTCAATGAAAGAATCTGCATCAAAAGCGGAATTGATAAGACTGCGGATATCATACGGCTTCCTCTGGTTTTCAGGAAGAAGGTCCTTCAGTTCCGGTGTCGGTCTGTCAACAGGATCTGTACATTCAGAAACAGGAGGTTTCTCCTTGTTGTTTGACGGGAGATAGCTTAAAAGCCGCCTTGTAAAAGCAAGACACTCATCTTCAGATTTAAACCTGAAATGAGCATTACCGCTTTTAAAGGTATGGGCTCGTGCTCCGCCCAGATCTTCCTGAGAGATTTCTTCACCTGTCACCGCTTTGATAACCTGGGGACCGGTAATGTACATGTTGCTTACTTTTTCCACCATCATGATGAAATCGGTAATGGCCGGTGAATACACAGCTCCACCTGCGCAGGGCCCGAGAATTATGGAAATCTGCGGAATTACTCCTGAGCTCAGCGTATTTGCTCTGAAAATTTTTGCGTATCCGTCCAGGGAAAGTGTCCCTTCCTGAATACGTGCTCCGCCGGAATCATTTATCTGGATGAAGGGCGAACCGGTTTTAAGGGCATCGATCTGGGCATCAGCTATACGGATAGCGTGCATTTCTCCCAGGGAACCTCCAAGGACGGTAAAATCCTGAGAGGAAAGGTACACCTTGCGGCCGTTTATTCTGCCGCTTCCGCTGACCACACCGTCACCGGGAAATTTCTTCTTATCCATGCCGAAATCATGTGAACGGGGAACAACATAGGTATTCTGCTCCGAAAATGAATCTTCATCCAGGAGAGCTCCAATCCGTTCCCTGGCTGTTAATTTCCCCCGCTTGTGCTGTGCTTCTATCCGGGCATCACCGCCCCCTTTCAGCATCTTTTCTCTTGTTTCTTCAAACCTTGCAAAAGCTTCTTCGTTTGTCATAGTTCCTCACCTGTACCGTAAAATACAATAAAAATGAAAGGTATCAATATCCCAGGGCAAGCCCTGGACCCAGTCCGCTATCGCGGCCTATTCCGCAGCAAGCTGCGGGGTATTTTAACCTTTCGGTCTCTGCACTCGCTTGGAAACGGGACAACCACGTTGTCCCGCTCCACTCACTCGTTTGAGAATAAAGTTCATGTTAACAGCGGCCGCCCTTTACGTCAAGGAAAATGAAATAAAGTAAGAGGAAAATCATGGTTAAATTTACTCTTTCAGATGCCGGATAATAAATCGGTATACACGGGAGCATACTATACTTTAAAACCGGACATTTTATTTTACTGTGCAGGGAAAAAGAAAAAAATAAAACTTTATCTTGACAGGGGGGAATTTGTGATATAAAATGCTTTTTTCCATTAAATTTTTAAGGAGTAGATCTATGAAATCAGTAGTACCTGAGAAAGTATCTCAGGAAGAATTGAAAATTCCGGTATCAGAAATTGAATCATGGCTTTCAGGCCCGAAGGTTGAACTTCCTCCATTCGAACCTGCAATGACGGAAACAAGAGGCGGGAAAAAACTTGTTATAAGAGCCTTAAGAAAAGATGAAGCACCTGCCATGCTCAAGTTCCTAAAGAACTTTCTTGATGTGGACAGGGACTTCTATGACATTGTTGGTGTTCGTGTGTATGCAGAGATCCTCGGCTGGTTGAGAAACAGGCTGAAAGATTCCTATCACCTGGTTGGTTCCATTGACGGCGAGCTGGCAGGATTTGCCAACGGCCGTAAGAGAGACGATAAAGTGCATATATCACTTCATTCAATGGCTTTCAAGAGAGGCGGCGGTGTTGGTGCTGCCATGTACTATGCAAAAGCCCAGTACGCTTTTGAAGTACTTGGTGCTCAGGAATGGTGGTCAACCTTTGAATCATACAACGGATGGAAGAGATACGGTCTTGGTGCGGCACAGCCCTCATACCCATGGCCTGAATACCAGCATGAACTCGGCGGTGCAGCAGTATACTACATCAGAAGAGATTACTGGGATTCAACGGTAAAAGATTACAACAAACAGCTTGTTCATGGTGATCTTATCAGGCCGGTTCCTGCGGATCTTTTAAAGAAAGCAGAAAATCTTATTATTCCGGACAAACCGGACGTATAAGCTTTTAGCAATCGGTGTTAAACCAGACCCCCGGCATGTACCGGGGGTTTTTTTGTTCAAACACTGATATATCCATAATAAATCTATCAGTATGGATAAAAAAACTTGTAAAATCGTCCCTTTACCGTTACTATACTTAGTGCTTCATTAATATTTTATATGGAGGTAGTGGATGAAAACACTCATAAAGAACGGTACTATTGTAACTGCCAGTGATACATACAAAGCTGATATCCTCATAGAAGGGGAGAAAATTGCGCTTATAGGTAATGACCTGAAAGAGGACGGTGCTGAGATTATTGATGCGGAAGGACTGGTACTTATGCCGGGCGGAATTGACGGACACACGCATCTTGATATGCCCTTTGGAGGAACAACAACAGCGGATGACTTTTTTACAGGGCAGCGCGCTGCCGCATTTGGCGGAACAACAACACACATAGATTTTGCGCTGCAGCAGAAAGGCGGGACACTTCTTGAAGGTGTTGAGATGTGGAAAAAGAAGGCTGAGGGAAAAGCTGTTATCGATTATGGATTTCATATTGCGGTAACAGATCCTGGAGAAGCCATGGTACGGGAGATAGAGAAACTTCCCGCTGCGGGAATTACCAGTCTAAAGGTTTTTCAGCAGTATAAAGGCCTTTTCATGGTTGATGATACCACTCTTTTCCAGGTTATGCAGGCTGCGAAAAAAGCAGGTGTTCTTGTCATGATTCACAGTGAAAACGGTGATGTGACCGATATCGTTACAAAACAGCTTGTAGCCGCAGGGAAGACAGATGTGAAATACCATCTTGTAGCTCACCCGCGGGAGATAGAGGCTGAAGCAACGGGCAGAGCAATCGCCCTGGCCGGAGTAACGGGCTGTAAGCTTTATGTTGTTCACATGACCTGTGAGGATGCTGTATTGGAGATGAAACTCGGCAGAGCCCGGGGATATAAAGTAATGGGTGAGACGTGTACCCAGTATATGTTCAAGTTCGAAGATGATATGCGGGTTCCCGGATATGAAGGTGCAAAATGGGCATGCGGACCTCCTGTACGGACACCGAAAGACGCGGAGTACCTGTGGAAATCCCTTGCTGATACCACTCTGCAGTTTGTTGCCACTGATCATTGTTCCTTTGATTTTGAAGGCGGAAAAAACGGCAAAAAACCGGGGAAAGAGCTTGGCAAGGCAGGGTTCCATAAAATTCCAAACGGTATCCCCGGAATTGAGGACAGAATGCCGGTTATGTACCACAACGGAGTAAACGGCGGAAGATACGATATAAACCGTTTTGTTGCAATTACTGCTACCAATCCTGCCAAGGTACATGGACTTTATCCCAAAAAGGGAACCATTGCTGTCGGTTCAGACGCGGACATTGTCTTCTGGGATCTCAATAAAGAGCACACCATCTCTGCAAAAACCCACCATATGAACGTGGATTATAACGCATACGAAGGGATGAAAGTGAAAGGCTGGCCGGTGAGAACCATCCTGAGAGGGAAAAGTATTGTCGTTGACGGTGAATGGAAGCAGGAAAAAGGAGCCGGACAGTTTATCAAACGGCATTCCGGGGAGTTTCTGTAAATCTGTTCAAAGTGTGTAGACATCAATAAAAAGATCAATAAAAAAGGCTGCCGATCAAGGCAGCCTTTTCTGTATTCGATTCTTCGGAGTCTATTCTCCCATGATTTCTCTTTCTTCTTTTAACGTTTCTTCGGTTTTATATTGCCGTCCCCATCCGGTCAGGATAGCAAAGAGCATAACACCGAACAGCCCCATTCCATGGAAGAAGTAGGGCATTGCCTGTATGATATTAAAGCCGCTGCCAACAATACCAGTCGTCATGGCTATACCTAAGGTGAGCATTACACCGGGATTGTAAGGAACAAACATAATGGTTCCTGTAGCCAGAGCATCCATAATATTTGCGTTTCGCTGCGGTGCCAGATTGTGGCGGTCACCAAGTTCTTTTGCAAGAGGTCCTATGGCAACGATTGACCGTGCCGAACCGGCAGTAATAATATTTCCTACTATAGTCATGATAAAGATGGTAAGCTCTGCGTTTCGTACCTTCTTGGTAAAAGGGGAAACCTTATCAAGAATGAGCTGAAAAAGTCCCGCTTTATCAAAGACTCCAACGAGACCAAGTAAAAGCATGGTGAACATTATGATAGGCAGCATACCGTTGATTCCGCTGTAGATAACTCCACCGAATTTTTTGTGAACAACATCCGCAAAAAGGATACTTTTGGGCTTCATAAGTCCGAAGGCCAGACCAACTATCATACCAAAAGCATTCATCGTCATAAGAGCCGTTACCAGGTGTGTGCCTTTATACATAATATAGATAAGTACAATAGGTACAATAAGCATGATAAGACCTTTAGGACCGGCAGACTTGGCCAGTACGGCAGCAGAAGAAACAGGGGTCTGCCTGAGAATTCCGAAGATAACAAACAGTATCATGGAAAATCCGGCGGCTACAAGAGCATATTTCAACCGGGTCCGCACAACGGTTTTAATTTCGGCACCCTGGGTAAAAGCCGATGCAATGGTTGTGTCTGATATAGGAGCTATATTGTCTCCAAAGAAAGAGCCGCTTACCAGTGCTCCGATCATAACGAGGGGATCCCCGCCGAGTCCGACGCCAACAGGAAGCATAAGCGGTCCTATTGCCGCAATACTGCCTCCCGATGTACCGGTAGCGGTGGAAAAGAGTGCCGCAACAATAAAGGTTATAAGCGGCAGGAAAGCTCCTGATACCCCTGCATTTACACCCAGCCAGACAAGACTGTCCACCAGACCTGTAGCACGGAGCAGTTTTCCCATGATTCCCGCAAGGATCCATGCCATGGTCATAACCGCAATCATCTTTCGGGACATACCGAAGAGAATAGCTTCGGAAGCCTCAGACGGCTTTTTTGCCAGAATAACAGCAACGAGCATTGCCGCAAGACAGGCAGCCCACAGTGTTTTGGTGTGGACCCACCCGGTAAGTACCAGGGCGAGAATTGCTCCTAAAAGTGTAAGGAGCGGTAAAAACGCTCCAAACATACCCATCCTGAATTCCAGTCGATTTGAACTGTTTCCCATTTCTTCCTCCTTGGAATGATACATATATGTGGATATATGTATAACTAAAAATTCGAAAATATAAATATTGACAAATAGATACTATCATAGTACCCTGAATAAAGCAAGTTTTTTTTACTGAGGGTACTTATTAATGATATATTTTTGGGCCGGAATAATTACACTGCCGCTCACCGCTTTACTCTCCATTACCGGTGTAGGTGCTGCCTTCATTCTCATTCCGGTTTTTATTGCTCTCGGTGTTGAGCTTCACGAGTCAATGGCGGTTGCTCTGCTGCTGAACTCACTTTCCATGATTTCCGCATCCTTCAGGTATGCCAAAAAGAAACTTATACTTTGGCGGATTGGAATTCCCCTGGTTATAACAAGTATAATAGGAGCACCAATTGGAGCACGCTTCAGCTATTCAGTAAACAACGAACTCCTGAGAATCTGCTTTATAGGTTTTCTGCTGTTTGCAGCCGGAATGATGTTTTTCTACCGTTCAGCCAGGCATCAGAAAGGGGAGGTTACCAGCCTGTCTCTGAAAGCTACGCTCCTAAGCGGTGCTTCAGGGCTTGTTATTGGTTTTATCGGAGGCCTTCTCGGTGTCGGAGGGGGAAATATAATTTTGCCCATCCTTATAGCTTTAGGGATTGAGCCTAAAGAGGCAGTTGCCACAACCGCTTTTATCGTTATCTTTTCTTCCCTGTCCGGATTTATCAGCCATCTTGAATTCGGTAATCTGGACATGCTGTTTGTAGCTGTAACGGCAGGAGCTTCGGTTGCAGGTGCCGTAATAGGTTCCTGGCTGATGACCGATAAATTAAATCCGAACATGATTAAAAAGATACTTGCAGTAATTCTTATTGCTGTAGCTGTCAAGATGCTTATCAGTATTATATAAAAGGGAGATGAACTGAAAATGGAAAATGAAAAGATTGAAAAAATAAGAAAAGAACTTCCCGCGGTCAACAGCTGTCATTATCTTAATACAGGCACCAACGGGCCTCTTTGCCGCAGGACAGCGGAAGTAATGAAAAGCGAAGAAGAGAAGGAATTTCTTAAAGGCAGGTATCTGCCGTTTCTTTCAGAGCTGTACGCGGATATGGATGAAACAAGAAAATTGGTGGCTGAGTTTATCGGTGCGGATTATGAGGAGGTGGCACTTACCCATACCGCTACGGAGGGAATGAACCTTATTCTGTGGGGCCTCAACTGGCAGCCCGGAGATGAGGTAATTACAACAAACCAGGAGCATGTGGCAAGTCTTGCCCCGCTGTCTTTGATAAAAAACAAGTATGGCATAAATATAAAATATCTCCAAGTACCCTATGGTAATGACTATGATGAGCAGGATCTTCTTGATAATTTTAAGAAGTACATTACTCCGAGAACCAGGCTTCTTGTGGTAACCCATGTCTCCTTCTCTACGGGTATTACGTTTCCCTTGAAAAAACTCGCACAGATCTGCCACGAGAATAACATGTACATTCTGGTTGACGGGGCTCAGGGTGCCGGGGTTGCTTCTCTGGATGTTCACGACTTTGATATTGACTTTTATTCCATAGCAGGAAGAAAATGGCTTTTAGGACCGGAAGGAATTGCCGCTCTTTATGTTGCCAGGCGCCGGATATCCGAGGTGGATCCCACCTTTGTAAGTCCTTCTTCAATTAGGGACAGGCATGATCTGGATATTGCGTCTCCTTATATTATTCCTGCTCCCTATGCGGCACGGTTCCAGACAGCAACATCGATAAACAGACCCATTCTGCTGGGATTCAAGGAGGCACTTCTTTTCCTCCTTCGGGATGTGGGGAAGGAGTGGATGTTAAACCGGATAGCTGAGCTGGTTGTATATCTCAGAGACAAACTGGAGGTAATTCCGGGAATAACCCTTATTACCCCCAAAGGTAAAGAGGCCGGATTTATCCACTTTCTTATTGATGGATGGGAGCCTGATGAGTTCTGTTCTGTTATGAATAGTAAAAATTACATGATTCGTCCGGTTCCGAAGCAGCATCTGCCTGCACCGGCAAGGGTATCGGTCGGATTTTACAATACTAAAGAGGAACTGGACGGGCTGGTGGAGGTTATTAAAGATATTTTAAAGGACTGATTTTTTAATGACATAACCCGGGTTGTATGGTAGAATATTCTTTTTACAAGGATTTGGTATGGCAAACGATGACAGAACTAAAAACGATCTGAGGGCAAATATTCTGAAAGCACTGGCTAATCTGACCCGGGTTTGTATAATCGAGCATCTTCAGGACAGCCCTTACAACGTAACCGAATTATCCCGTCTTCTTAAAGAATCCAGTTCTATAACATCCAGGCATCTGAATGTATTGAAGAATGCAGGTCTTATTGAGCAGGAGAAGAGGGGCACGACGGTTATCTACTCACTGGCAAGTAAAGGAATTCCGGATATACTGGAGTCTGTAGATGAAGTAATAAAGATGAACTACGAGAAATACCGGGCTTTTTTCCCGCAGTAAAAAAGCAGGGGAAAAGGAAAAGGTTCCTATACATGGAAAAGGCTGCCGTGAAGGCAGCCTTTATATGTTTTACATTGATATTATCTTATCCATTCGTACGTGCCGACTGCAATATCTCTCTTGTTCGATGCGTCTTCTTTCCATTCTGAAAGACTTCCCTTTCCGAATTGATCAGCTTCTTTAAAGAGTACCTTTCCCGGTGTTATACAGTCATAGACAGGGCATACCTGAAGGCAGAGCTGGCATCCCACGCAGGTGTCTTCCATGATGGTCGGCTTCCTCTTTTCGTTGTCCCATTCAATAGCTTGATGTGCTCCGTCCATACAGGATACGTAGCAACGTGCGCACCCGACGCACTTGTCATAATCAATCTGGGGAAGAACCTTGAAATCTCTTTCGAGATCGTCTGCCGGAATAATATTTTTAAGGGCTATACCTACAAAATCTTCCAGTTTATCAAATCCCTTTTCAGCGAGATAGATGGAAAGGCCGCTTATCATGTCTTCCACTATTCTGTAGCCATACTGCATTATAGAAGTAGTAAACTGGACATTGCTTGCTCCGACCATGAGGAATTCGGCTGCGTCTTCCCACGTTTCGATTCCGCCGATGCCGCTTAACGGGATTCCTTGAAGGTTCATGTCCTGGGCAAGGTTCGTAATAAATCTGAGAGCAATAGGTTTTGCCGCCTTGCCTGATAATCCTGAAATAGATGACTTTCCGTTTACTACGGGAAGTGAGGTGTACTTGTCAAAGTCAAGACCTGTTATTGCCTTGATGGTATTTACCGTGGAAATAGCCTGGGCACCTGCCTTGATGGCAGCTTCTGCAGGGGGTTCCATCTTTTCAATATTGGGTGTCATCTTGGCAATAAGCGGAAGGTTCGATCCTCTCCGGGCCGCCTTTACATACGTATCAATGAGATCAAGATTGGCTCCTACATCCGAGCCCATACCTTCATAGGTCATTTGCGGACATGAAAAGTTAAGTTCGATCATGTCCACACCGGTGGCGGTTACATCCTTTGCCATCTGTTCCCAGTCATCCTCATCCATTCCCATAATGGAGCCTATAATGAGTTTATTTGGATAATCTTCTTTGAGTTTTTTCATCATATCCAGATTATCCTGGTACGGTTTGTCCGATGTCTGCTCCATATTTTTAAAGCTGATAAACGGTGTCGCCTCTTTCCTCTGAGCATCAAACCGGGGTGAGCATTCTTCCGGAATGGTGGTCGTTAATGTTTTATAAAAGACTCCGCCGCCTCCTGCTTCCAGAAATCTGGAACACATATCATAGCTGCTGCTGACAGGAGAGGATGAGAGGAAAAAAGGGTTTTCACATTTAAAACCCAGAAAGTCAATTGAAAGATCTGCATGTTTTGCCATTACTGTTTTCCCCCTTTGGTGAGATATTCATCAATACTTTCGGCTGCAATTTTTCCACCCTGAACCGAGTGTACAACGGTTTTTGTAGAGCCAGAAGCAACATCTCCCGCAACGAAGATACCCGGAATACTTGTTTTCCCTTTATCTCCGGTGACAACAAATCCCCGTTTATCAAGACCAATTCCTGCAGCAACTTTGGTTATGTCCTCCGGTTTTTGGCCGATGGCAAAGATAACCTTGTCCGCTTCTATCTGTAATAAAGAATTGTCCCGTGTTCCAACTGCTTTAACTGCAATCAGTTTTCCCTTTTCACCAACAAACTCCTGAGGGGAGAAGGTATACAGGAAATTAATTCCCAGTGACTCGCAATGGGTAAGTTCCAGCCTGTTTGCGGGAGCCTCTTCCCTCGTTCTCCGGTAGAGAACGGTAACCTTTTCGGCATCCAGGAGCCGCGCTGTTGTCGCGCAGTCAAGAGCTACATCTCCGCCTCCGATGACAACCACATGTCTGCCAATATCCGCTTTGCCGTTGCCGGATCGTGCGGAAGCAAGGTAATCAAGCGCCGTTGTTACTCCATCAAGATCACTTCCCGGTACGTCAAAAACAGCAGAAACCTGCATTCCTGCTCCAATAAAGAATGCTTTGAACCCCTGCTCTTTCAATGCGTCAAGAGTAACATCCCTGCCGACTTTTACGTTTACCTTTATTTCCACCCCTAGATCGGTAACATGTTCAATTTCCTCGTCAACAACATACTGGGGAAGCCGTGACGGTACAATACCATAGGAAAGAACACCGCCTGCTTTTTCCTTTTCTTCAAAAATGGTAACCTTGTATCCTTTCATTGCCAGGGTTGCCGCCGCGGAAAGGGACGCGGGACCGGATCCGATCATGGCTATCTTTTCTTTTGTTGCCGGAGGCGGATCAAGGGCCTGAAAGTTCGTTGTTTTTTCCAGATCGGTAACAAACCGCTGTAGACGGCCGATATGAATGGGGTGATCTATGCCTGACCGTGCGCATGCCTCTTCACAGGTTTTTTCGTACGGACAGACCCGGGCGCATACACCCCCGAGGATATTGTTTGACCGAATTATCTCAGCTGCACCTTTAAAGTTTTTAAATCTAATTGCACGTATAAAATCGCCGGGGTTTGTCCCTGCGGGGCACCCTTCACTGCAGAGAGGATTGTAGCATAAAAGACATCTTGATGCTTCCTCCATTGCCATAAAAGGAGTATAAGGGGGTACTGTTTCTTCCATGTAGCCTTGTTCGGGCTTTAAAACAATACCTTCTTTTACTCCAACACTGATAGAACTACTCACAATGTTCCTCCTTCGATAACATAATTACGTATATTGTGAGAAACCATTATACTCCCTTAGGTTTTGCAAGTCAAAGAAATTAATTCCTCTGGCAGGGTTATATCAGCGTTAAATTTGTGTTCAGGCCAAAAGAGGAAACGTACAAAGATTGACATCCGGTCAAGAGCACGTGATAGGATGAGATACTTTCAAGAACAGGGGGATAAGATGGATTTTAATAATCTGCGGATCAACGGAAAACGTCTCAGGGAAACTATTGAAACTTCTGCCGGGATTGGTGCGACACCGAATAAAGGTCTTATACGGTGTGCGGCCACACCGGAAGATAAAATAGGCAGAGATCTGCTTTTAAAATGGTATAAAGAAGCGGGGTGTGAAGTTACCATTGATGAAATGGGAAATATGTTCGCTGTCCGTCCGGGGAAAAACCGGGAATTAGGCGCAGTGTTGACTGGATCCCATTTTGATACCCAGAAACCCGGAGGGCGGTTTGACGGTATTTTGGGTGTTCTGGGAGCTCTGGAAGTTATGCGGACGATTCAGGAGAATAATATAGAACTTGAAAGGGATTTTATTATTACCAACTGGACCAATGAAGAAGGAGGCTGGTTTGCTCCCGCATGTATGGGCTCCGGTGTGTGGGCAGGAAATCATTCGAAAGAATGGGCCTATGAACGGAAAGACCGGGACGGGAAAACAGTGTTCGGTGAAGAGCTGGAGAAAATCGGGTACAAAGGGACTTTCCCCTGTTCGTATAAGGAGTGGAATATCTATGCCGCTTATGAACTTCATATAGAGCAGGGTCCCCAGCTGGAACAGGCAGGAATTCAAATCGGAGCCCCCAAAGGGATCCTCTGCCTTCACTGGTACGATGTGTATCTGGAGGGGACGGCAAATCAGGTGGGACCGACACCGATGGTTGGGAGAAATGATGCCCTCCTTGCTGCCTCTGAAATGAATATTGTTGTTAATAAGGTTGCTCATCAGATGGGTAATATGGTTGGTACTGTAGGGGAAATTCAAAATTACCCCAACTCCCGCAATATTATACCCAGTAAAGTCCATTTTACCGTGGATATAAGATCATGGGATGATGAGCATGCAGTAAAGGCATGGAAAATGATGAAAAAAGAGTTCGAGGTTATAGCTGAACGCCGGGGATGCCCCATCAGAACAGAAGAATTCTGGAAGGTTGCTCATGCCCCATTTGATCAGGAGCTGAATGACCGTGTTGTAGAGAGCGCTGAAGCACTGGGCCTTTCAGCCATGAAGATGTATTCCGGAGCCGGACATGATATGAGTGAGGTGAACCAGGTGACGAGAGGAGCAATGATATTTGTTCCGTCAATTGACGGCAGAAGCCATGTTGAGGTTGAGGAAACACCATATGAGGATTGTGAAAATGGAGTAAACGTGCTGCTTCAATGTGTGCTGAAAACGGCTGACGAAGTATAGCCGCCGGTTTCACTTATGGCGTCTGCTGTGGTCTGTCCGGTACTGCTGCAGCTGGTCTTTTTTGTATTATAAAGACCGAAAGGATAACGGTGAACACACCTATAAGTGTTGGAATCCCCGGCCGTTCACCGAGAAAGAGAAATGCAAGAGCAAGCCCGAATACGGGAATAAGCATCTTGTAGGATGTAGCGGAAGTTACAGGCATCCGGACAAGTGCCCGGTTAAATGCAAGGTAGGTAAGTGATGTCCCGATAACACCGAGGTAAAGGATCATTATGATGGAAAAAGGGGGAAGTGATAAAATCTGAAACGGATTCTGTTTTCTTACTGTATTGATAATGAGAATGAATGTCGTTCCTGAAACCATGGAAATCCAGGTCGGGATAAGACTTCCGTACCGGACTGCGAATTTCTTGATAAGAATGCTGTAGAGACTGAGAGAGAAAGAGGCTCCGAGGAGCAGCAAATTTCCGAGAACAGCCGGACCGCCGAGAGCAAGTGCCCGGAAATTGCCGTTTGTTACAACAAGAGCGACACCAAGGATCCCTATAAGAATACCGGATATTTTTTTTCCTGAAAGAACCTCTGCAATCAGCAGGGGGCCGAGGATTGCGGTAAAAATAGGCTGTGTGTTTGTCAGGAGTGCTCCGTTTGCCGCAGTAGAGAGTTTTATGCCGTAAAACAATCCGGCGGAGAAAAGGGTAATGCCAATAATGCCAAGGAGTGAGATAGAAAGGACTTCCCTTCCTGTGAGAGGTTTCTGCTGCCGGTTTAATTCCTTGATGAAGAAAGGTGTTAACGGTATGAAACCAAGGAAGTAGCGGTAGAATGAAAGGACAAGGGGGTCAATATCGGTAACGACATATTTGATAATAGGGTAGAAGGTAGACCAGATAAGCATAACGCCCACCATGACGGCCGGCCAAAAAAGGTTTCTATTCTGCAGGGGGGTTCTCCTCTATACGTGTTCCGTTTACTCTACCTCCATAATGCCCAGGCGTCAAGGAAATAACGGAACGCTGTTTCATAATTTTTTTTCTTGACAGATGAGAAAAACTGAAGCTATAATTACTTTTTGTTACAATTTTATAAATTTAAGGAGAGATAAATGTCCAGAATTGTTAAATGCGCTCACATTCAGGCTTCCAACCCGAAACATGATGGCACGGTAGCTGAAATAAAAGAGGCAATGATCCAGAAACATATACCCCTCATTGAGGATGCGGGGAAGAAGGGTGTGCAGATACTGTGTCTCCAGGAAATATTCTACGGACCGTACTTTTGCGCGGAACAGGATGTTAAGTGGTATCAGTCTGCGGAACCTGTACCCGGACCGACAACAAACCGGATGGCGGAGTATGCCAAGAAGTACAATATGGTAATGGTTGTACCGGTTTATGAAGAGGCTCAGGCCGGTGTTTACTACAACACGGCAGCGGTTATTGATGCCGACGGAACGTATCTTGGAAAAATGAGAAAGATTCAGATTCCTCATACCTGGCCGGGATTCTGGGAGAAGTTTTATTTCAAACCCGGTAATCTGGGCTTTCCGGTATTTCAGACAGCCTATGCAAAAATCGGCGTTTTTATCTGCTATGACAGGCATTTCCCTGAATCAGCCCGATGCCTGGCACTGAACGGAGCTGAAATTCTCTTTAATCCGTCTGCAACAACAAAGGGAAAGTCCCAGTATCTGTGGGAACTTGAACAACCTGCTTCCGCTGTTGCGAATGGTGTATTTATCGGTGCAAACAACAGGGTAGGCCTTGAAAAACCATGGGAGTTCGGTGAGTTTTACGGTTCAAGTTATTTTGTTGATCCCCGAGGTAAGATACTGGTTAAGGGTTCAGAGGATAAAACCGAACTGGTAGTAGCTGATCTCGATCTTGATGTTATCCGGGAAGTACGGGATGGATGGCAGTTCTTTAGAGACAGACGGCCTGAAATGTACGGCGAGATCTGCAAAGCATAATTTTTTAGCGCATACTTAAGACAGCAGCGGGTGTGTTACATGGAAGCTGCTGCTTAATAAAAATAACGGAGGAAATATGAGCGGAAACGGAAAAAAATCGAGTTGGGTTATATACCCGATTGGTAGCAAGCCTCATATGGGACTTGCCTTTCTTCTGGGATTACAGCAGTACCTTACCATGTTTGGTGCTACTGTACTCATCCCCTTTATCGTAGGCGGAGCAATGAAAATGCCGCAGGACCAGCTGGCACTTCTTATCTCTACGATGTTCTTTGTGTCTGGTATTACAACCCTTCTGCAGCAGTCTCCCCTTGGGAACAGACTGCCGATTGTTCAGGGTGGTACCTTCTCATTTTTAGGGCCTATGTTTGCCATTGTCGGCATGGTAGCAGCCAAGAAACTTGGATGGCAGGTTATGATTCAGCAGGTTAGTGCTGCAGTCATGTTTGCTTCTTCTTTTGAAATTATACTTGGGTATACCGGTCTTATGGGGCTTATCAAACGGGCTATCAGCCCTATAGCTATTGCTCCGACTATTGCAATGATCGGACTTGCACTGTACGGAATCGGAGCTCCCTGGATGGCAGGGAACTGGGTTATCTCTCTGACAACCCTTACGGTACTTGTTTTGTATTCGCAGGTTTTCTCCCGGAAATCAAAAGTATTTTTACTTTTTCCGGTACTGCTTGCCATATTAACAGGATGGATACTGGCTCTCATTGGAACAGCATTGGGATGGATTCCAAAAGGGAATCCCGCCAACCTTGCCGATGGTATTGGTCTTATAAAAGCAGCTCCCTGGATTTCTTTCAGGCCTATGCTTCCTTTTAAATGGGGATTTCCTCAGCTTAACGCGATAACCCTTGCAGGATCTCTCGGGATGCTGGCCGGGTATCTCGGTTCCATGGTTGAGTCCATTGGTGATTACTATGCATGTGCACGAATGGCTGAAGCCCCCGTACCAACAGAAAAAATGATCTCCAAGGGTCTTGGTGCAGAAGGTCTTGGTTGTTTTATAGCAAGTCTGTTTCAGACTGGTAACGGAACAACTTCCTATTCAGAAAATATCGGTTCAATCGGTCTTACCCATGTAGCCAGCCGCCGTGTTATCAGGGCTGGTGCTGTAATCATGCTGGTACTTCCTCTGTTCGGTAAGTTCGGTGCTGCTCTTGCAACTCTTCCTCATCCGGTAATCGGTGCAATGTTTGTCGGTATGTTCGGTCTTATTGCAGCGGTTGGACTTTCCAATCTGCAGTTTGTAAACCTTAACAACTCCCGCAACCTTTTTATTGTTGGGCTCTCCTTCTTTGCCGGGTTAAGTTTCCCTGCTCAGTTTAATGCTCATGCAATAAGCTGGGGGACCTCCGGTTCTCTGGTAAATGTACTGGGAGCTATTCTTCAGACAATTCTTACCACCGGTATGGCGGTAACCGCAATTGTTGCAATTACCCTTGATAACCTTATTCCAGGGGCAACGAAAGCGGAGCGAGGGCTGGAGTACTGGGAAAGCGAAGCCAGTGACGAAGCCTGGGAAAAAGCTGAAGCGGAATGGGCCAAGATGGCTATTGGTGAAGAAATTCCTCTTTCACAGTAAAAGATTTTCTATTGAAAATATTTGGAAATGAGGCAGTGTCTACTGTCTCATTTCTTTTTTTATCTGTATAATTTATCTGTATAATTTTATTCAATGATATAATTCCGGAGGGTTCGTATGTCTTCTTTTATGCGTAAATTTCTTTATTTTACCCTTGCTTTTCTGATGATTATTGATTTTTATCTTATCTTTAACGCGGGAAATCCGAACTCTCTTTTACGGTATCTTATTAAAGATACAGGATACGATGTTACCGTTACCGTATTTGTTTCCATTATAATTGCGGTGATCTCACTGTTCATGATGGGCGGCAGTAATCAAAATACGATAAAAAAGATGCTGGAAAGGAACGATCAGCATATTTCAGAACTAAAAAACCAAAACAGGAGTGATGAGGAAATAGCAGAATCCTTTTTAAAGGAGCTGGGCGCTGTAAAGGGTCTGTCTCACTTTATTTTAAAAAAGAGAGTTCTGCGTTATCTCTCGAAAAGAAAATGAATATATTAAACGGTGGAAATATAAGTACTTTTGTTATCGGCGGACTTTTTATGGGTTTTGTTCTCTTGATTGCATTCATCAGAAATGTTGAAGCAAAGAATCTGAGAAAAAAACTTGGAAAAGGTGAAATTCTCATGAGCGGCTTTAATGTTCACTATTACGGGGTTGAATCTGAGCCGAAAATGCCTTTTAACAGTATGGGCGCTCTCGGTTTAACGAGGGAAGGGCTGTACTACTGTTCACGTTTTTTAAAACGGGAACTTTTTATTCCCGGAAACCAGTTTTCTTCGATCTCGGTAACTGATGATTTTAAAGGGAAAAATATGTACGGTAATGTTGTTGTTTTTAACTTTATCAATGATAAGGGAGAACGTGACCGGGCAGCGTTTAGAATACCCTATCCTGAGCGCTGGTCAAAAGCAATTACTGATCTGTTTTTAAAAAAAGGTTCAAATCAGAATATTATCTCCTACGATGTAATCAAGGATGCAAAAAAAAAGAAAGGTAACTGATTCAGGAGCGTTTAAATGACAAAATCTGTTCCTGAGAAGTATAAATTATGAGATCTGAAATTTCTGCAGAGTACAAAGGGTCCTTTCTTGCCAGTGAATCATGGAAGGGTAGGATTCAGTCAATCTATTCAAAGGCGGTAAATCTTTTACACCCTTCGGGGATACTTGTATCGGTAGTAGCAGGACTCGAAGATATCAGTGATTACGGCCTTGCCGTAAGGGATTTCAATTCCTTTGTTTCAAGGATATCAGGGGACAGCCGGTTCCTGTGGAAGGGTAGCCGCATTGTCTTTGATGGTGCGGTTCTTGATATGGAGGATGCTGCTGTATGGTCGGGCCGTGTAATACATAATTCGGGGGGATTTCCGGTGGACTTGATTTCTGAAAAAGAAGCCTTTATCGAACTTGCCGCTGAAGAGGGGTTCTCTCCGCTTGTAACAATGAGAGAGGGAAATCTGTATTCCCGGGCAGCCAGCAGGGTGCTGAATAATGCGGCCGGATCAGTCAATCCATCTAAAGGTTCAATGCTTGAACTGGGGTCTCTGATTGGTATGGGAGTGGGATTTACCCCCTCGGGGGATGATTTTCTCACAGGAATAATGCTCTATGAAGCTGTTACAGGAAGAAGATTGTTATCAAAAACTGATATCAGGAAAAATCTTGGCCGTACTACAGACGGAGGAAGAACGCTGCTGTCCCTGGCATTGGCTGATTCCTTCCCTTTTTATATGAAACAGTTTGCCGAGGTATTGCATCAGCAAGGTTATTCTCCTCATGAAGCTATAAAAAAAGCGCTCAAACATGGAGCTACATCCGGAAGCGATGCCCTTACAGGATTTTTCTGGGCAGCGGAATTAAATTAATTATTTTCCCTATTTATGCTAAAATAAAATTGACAAGATAGAAAAGTATGGTATACTTATTTTTTGCTCCTGTGAAAAAAATCGACTGATTGGTATTTATAAAATACTTTCGTCGGTTTTTTTCATTTTTCGTAACAATGAAAGGAATTAAAAAAGGGAGTTGAAAATAAAAAATTTTTTATGGAGGATATATTGTGGAAAATTTTCGTTACTTGAAGCCTGCCGCAATTGATAAGGCTCTTTCCCTGAAAAAAGAGCTTGGCAGTAAAGCACGATTCCTTCTTGGCGGAACAGATTTGTTTATTCAGATGGACAAGGGGTTTGTTGTTCCCGAAACGGTGATAGATCTTAAGGGTATTGATGAACTTAAGGGTATCGAAAAGAAGGATGGGTACGTATATGTTGGAGCGAGAGTTACATGGACTCAATTAATTGAATCTGACCTGATCAGGAAAGAATTCCCGGCACTCTGGGAAGCTTCTGACATCGTCGCATCTGTTGGTGTACGGAATACAGGAACCCTTGTCGGGAATATCTGCAATGCTGTTCCTTCTCTGGAAGGAGGCTCTCCGCTGCTGGCATACAACGCAGCTGTTTTGGTAAAGAGTTCCCAGGGAGAAAGAGAGATCCCGGCAGCTGACTTTTTTACCGGAGTTAAAAAAACGGCACTTGCTGATGATGAGATGGTAACGGGAGTGAAAATTCCTGTTAAAAACGGTAAATTCGGTGAAGTTTACGTAAAAATGGGAAGATATGAAGGTGAAGATCTTGCTCAGGCAGGTGTTGCGGTTGTTGTTGATGATAAAAATAACTACCGGATTGCGCTGAATGCTGTTGCTCCTACTCCTGTACGGGCTGAGAAAGCAGAAGCTCTTCTTTCAGGTAAGAAGCTGGACGAAAGTCTTGCTGAAAAAGCCGCGGAACTGGCGCTTGAAAGTATTTCTCCCATTTCCGACATTCGTTCAAGTAAGGAATACCGGCTTCATATGTGCCGGGTTATGGTTAAACGTGCTTTGATGGCAAGTGTTTCCCGTATGGAAACAGGTAAGCCTGCTTTAAACACACGGTTGATATAAAGGAGTATCTACGATGAATCATACGGTGAAATTTAACTTAAACGGTTCTCCTGTAGAAGTACAGGTGAAATCCAATGAGAAGCTGCTGGATGTACTGAGGGATAAACTCGGTGTAACCAGCCCGAAGTTTGGATGCGGTGTCGGTGAATGCGGTGCCTGTACTGTTTTAATAGACGGTCTTTCGGTACGTTCATGCATAACCTTCGCGGTTGAAGTTGAGGGTAAGAACGTTGTAAGCCTTGAGGGACTTCAGGCTGATGGTCCGACAAAGATCCAGAAGGCTTTTATTAAAAATAACGCGTTCCAGTGCGGTTTTTGTGCACCAGGATTTGTAATGAGCGCGACAGAGCTTATTGAAAAGAATCCTTCACCCACAGAAGAAGAAATACGCCATGCTCTGGCAGGAAATCTCTGCCGCTGCACGGGATACAAGAATATTGTTGATGCAATGAATGAGGTGTCCCAGGAAAATAAAGAGGAGGGGCGATAATGAAAGAAGAATTAAAAGTTGTCGGTCATAATGCAGTACGACTCGACATCCTTGAGAAGGTAACCGGCGCCGCTGAATATACGGATGATCTGGCATTCGGGCCAAATCTACTCCATATGGCTGTTCTGAGCAGTCCCCATGCGCATGCGAAAATCCTCAGTATCGATACTTCGGAGGCAGAAAAACTTCCCGGAGTTCATGCTGTTCTGACGGGAAAAGACTTTCCTGAAAAATTCGGTCTTTATTTAAAAGACAAATCCATCTTTGCTGTTGACAGAGTACGTCAGGTTGGTGAGCAGGTGGCCGGAGTTGTTGCTTCGACATACGAAATTGCACGGAACGCGTGTAAACGTATTAAGGTTGAATATGAAGTGCTTCCGGAGATTCATGATCCGTACGATTCCATAAAGGAAGATGCAATTCTTATTCATCCGGATCTCGGAAACTATGAAATTGAACCCTGGCTTGACGCGCAGCCGGGTACCAATATTGCCCATTTAAGAAAAATCAGGAAGGGTGATGTTGAAAAGGGTTTTGAAGAAGCGGATGTCATTGTAGAGGGAGAATATCATATCCCCCATGTTGCACATACCTGTATTGAGACTCATATCAGTGTATCCAAATTCAGCATGGATGGACGTCTGACCATGTGGAACTCTACTCAGTCTCCCCATACACAGCGGAACATTATGGCGCATTCCCTCGGTATACCGCACAAAAACGTCAGGGTTATAGCACCCCCCATCGGCGGCGGATTCGGCGGAAAAGCCGGTATTTCCATGGAAGTAATGGCTGCTGCAGGTGCGAAAGCGTGTCCCGGTCACCCGGTGAAACTGAGATGGACCCGGGAGGAAGAATTCTATAATTCTTCCCAGCGGACAGGACTCCGTAACAAGGTAAAGATGGGTTTCAAAAAGAACGGTAAGCTTGTCGCGATAAAGCACCAGATGTTCTGGGATGTCGGTGCATCCGCTGAATACGGTTCCAATGTTGTTAACGCAACGGGATTTTCCGCTACCGGTCCATACTATATCCCCAACGTTTATATTGATTCCTATGCCTGTTATACCAACAATCCGATTTGTTCAGCATACCGCGGGTTCGGTTACTCTGAATTCTCTTTTGGTATTGAAAGTACCATGGATAGAGCAGCAAAGAAGATGGGTTTTGATCCTGTTGAACTGAGGAAAATTAATGCCATCAAGGAAGGTGAAGGGGTTGCATACGATGTACCCATGAATCCTAACGGGCTTATTGAATGTATTGATAAGGTAGCAAAGGAAATTGAATGGGGAAAGGAAGAAAAATCTGATGATCCCAACAAGATCATTGCGAAAGGGTTTGCTTCCGTATGGAAAGCTCCGGCCATGCCGGCGAATGAATCTTCCAGTGCCTTTATCAAGTTTTCGGAAGATGGAAGCATCAATGTCCTTGTTTCCGGAATGGATCTCGGTCAGGGATTTCTTACTGCCATGGCTAAAATTGCTGCGGAAGTACTGGGGCTTACTCTTGATAAGGTCCGTGTTGAATTACCCGATACTGACCGGAATCCCTATGAATGGCAGACTGTTGCTTCCCATGTAACATGGAGCTGCGGTAACGCGGTAAAACGCGCTGCTATTGATGCCAAAAACAAGATTCTGGATATTGTTCAGCGTGCTCATTTTATTGACAAGAGTCAGCTTTATCTTGAAGATAACGGGGTTAAATGTACAACCCAGGAATCATTCTTTATTCCTTATTCAGACTTTGTCATAACCGGTATTCAGACTGAGCATAACACCTGGATCGGCGGACCTATTCTTGGAAGCGGAATGTTTATGCCTGAGTACACCAATGCCATGGTAAATCCGGAAACCGGTCTTGGTGGGCATCCAATGGTTCATTATACCGTTGGTGCCGGTGCGGTGAAAATTGAGATTGATAAGGAAACAGGCCGGATAAAGGTCCTTAAGATGGCAGAGGCCTTTGACCTCGGAAAGGCTATAAATCCCGACCTTGCCAAAGATCAGATTGTCGGTGGTTTTGTTCAGGGAATGGGAACCGCGTTATGGGAAGAATGTATCTTTGATGAAAAAGGCAAGATGCTTAATGACGGATTTACCGATTACAAGATCCCTACAATTCTTGATGTTCCCCGGGATATGAATCCAATTCTTGTAGAAGTTCCCCAGCCTGACGGACCTTATGGGGCTCGGGGACATTCCGAGCATACGATGATTCCTGTCATGCCTGCTGTAGCCAATGCAGTGGCAAACGGTCTCGGTGTCAGGATTACCGATGTACCGGTAACCGCGGAAAAGATTGTCATGAGAATGGGAAAACCGGAGTTTATGGAAGAGAAAAAATAAAGCAGTCACTCTTATTTTAGAGTGAGCTGTTTTTCACAAAAGGTGACGGCAGTTTATGCTGTCATCAAATCGAAGCCCCTCGAAGGAGGGGCTTTACCGATTACGTATCAGGAGGAATTGTGAAACGAGTATTAGTTGAAAAAGATTCGTATTATGACTCTGTATTCCTAATGTTGATTAACCGTGAGGTTAAAGAGATTGAAGGTGTTACAGATGCTGTTGTATCAATGGGTACCGATGTAAACGTGACGCTGCTGAAAGAAACAGGGCTGGCAGACAAAGAAATTGAGGGGGTTACTCCCAACGATCTCATCGTAGCCGTTGAAGGGAAGAGTGATGAGGTTGTTGAAGCTGCAATTGCCAAGGCAAAAGAGCTTCTTGATCAGAAGAGCTCCGCAATGGATGAAAACGGCGGAACAAAAATTTACAGCCTCGAAGGGGCGCTTGATGTTGTTCCGGACGCAAACCTGGCTATCATATCACTTCCCGGAGAATTTGCTCCGCGGGAAGTAAAAAAAGCCTTACGCAGCGGACTTCATGTTATGCTTTTTTCTGATAATGTATCTGTTGAAAGTGAAATTGAGCTGAAAAACCTTGCAAAAGAGAAGGGCCTTCTTATGATGGGGCCTGACTGTGGTACTGCTATTATAAATGGAAAACCCCTCTGTTTTGCGAATGTTGTCAGACCCGGTGATATTGGGGTTGTTGGAGCTTCAGGGACTGGTTTGCAGGAAATTACCTGTACCATTGAAAAATTCGGTGCAGGTATTACCCAGGGAATAGGTACCGGCGGCCGTGATCTTAAAAATGCCAAAATAGGCGGGACCATGATGCTTATGGGGATTGAGGCCTTGAAGAATGATGATGCGACTAACGTTATCGTTGTTGTATCAAAGCCTCCCGCTGAGGAAGTTGCTGTTAAGGTAATTGATGCTCTGCGAAAAACCGGAAAGCCTTCGGTAGTTCATTTTATCGGTATGGAACCGGGAAAGCAGGAAGGAAACCTTTACTACGCGGGTAATCTGGAAGAAGCTGCCGGTATGGCCGCTGCTCTTTCTAAGGGAGAAACCTACCAGAAGCGCACCTATACCCTCGACCGCTCGGAAATTGATGCCATCATTGAACGGGAAACGAAAAAGATGTCCTCGAAACAAAAGTATATCCGGGGACTCTATACCGGCGGTACCCTTGCGGATGAAGCGCTTATCATGTTTGACCGTGAAATCGGGGGAATTTATTCGAACAATCAGTCTAAAGAAGCGTTCATTCCTCCGGATCCCAACAAATCAGTAAAACATACCATTGTTGATCTTGGGGATGATGTTTATACGGTCGGCCGTCCTCATCCGATGATTGATCCTAGTACCCGGGAAGACCGGATTCGAATTGAGGCTGAAGATGAAGAGATGGCAGTTATGTTGCTTGATATCGTTCTTGGATATGGCTCCCATGAGGATCCTGCCGGTGCTATACTTGATTCTTTGCGTGATGCCAAGAAAAAAGCAGCGGATAGAGGCGGTTATCTCTCAATAGTAACCTCAATTACCGGGACCGAGGGGGATTTCCAAAATATATACGAGACAAAAAAGAAACTGGAATCTATTGGATGTGTTGTGATGCCTTCTAACTTTCAGGCTTCAACACTGGCGTTGGAAATTATGAGAAAGGTGGAAAAATAATGGATGTAACCAACATTAATAAACTTTTTAAAGAGGACCTTTCCGCAGTAAATCTCGGTCTGGAATCATTTGCAGAGAATTTACGGGATGAAGGGGTGAAAGCTGTTCAGGTACTGTGGAAACCGCCAGCAGGGGGAAATAAGGAAATTGCCGGTCTTCTAGACAAGCTTGATACGATACGGACAAAAATAGATATAGACGCTGCCAACAAAAAAGCTGCCGAAATAATCAATAACGGGAAACCGACGGTTATTGATATTTATACCGCGGGAAAGGCGATTCCCGGAATGAGGAAGAACCTTCTTCTTCATGCGGGCCCTCCTGTCACCTGGGATAGAATGAGCGGCCCGACACGGGGAGCTGTTATCGGCGGACTTGTATATGAGGGGCTTGCAAAAACCTATGAAGATGCAGAGAAACTTGCTGCTTCCGGTGAAATAGATTTTGAACCCTGCCATGACCATGGAACGGTTGGCCCTATGGCAGGAATTGTTACGTACAGTATGCCGGTATGGATTCTTGAAAATAAAACATACGGAAATAAATCTTATGCTACCCTTAATGAGGGTCTTGGAAAAGTGCTCCGTTATGGTGCATACGGTCCGGATGTTCTGGAAAAACTGAAGTGGATGGAAACAGATCTTGCTCCCATCCTTAAAGAAGCTCTTGATCTTCATGGGGAACTGGACATGAAGAACATCATTGCCCAGATTCTTCAGATGGGGGATGAGGGTCATAACAGAAACAGAGCCGGTACGTCTCTCTTTATCAGGGAAATGGCTCCTTATCTGGTACAGCTTGACGAACCGAAAGAAAAGATTGTCAAGGTCCTTGAATTCCTCAACGCCAACGATCACTTCTTTCTGAACCTTTCCATGCCCTCCGCAAAATGTATCATAGACGCGGCCGCAGGTATTGAAGGAAGTTCAATTTGTACTACGATGGCGAGAAATGGAACGGATTTCGGTATCAGAATGTCCTGTACCGGCAGTCAGTGGTTTACCGCTCCGGCACCCATGGTTGACGGGCTTTATCTTCCCGGTTACTCGGCGGAGGATGCGGCACCTGATATCGGTGATTCAACCATCACGGAAACCGTCGGTATCGGCGGCTTCGCTATGGCAGCTGCACCGGCAATTGTCAAGTTTGTCGGCGGTACACCGAATGATGCCCTTAATGTGACAAAGCGGATGTATGAAATAACTGAAACAGAAAACAAGATTTTTCAGATCCCCGCACTTGATTTCAGAGGAACACCCACAGGGATTGATATTCTGAAGATCGTTGAGAAGGGGATACTTCCCGCGGTTAATACCGGTATAGCCCATAAAAAACCGGGGATCGGGATGGTTGGTGCAGGTCTCGTAAAACCGCCGGAGAAATGTTTCAACGATGCCTTTAAGGCATTTGTAGAAAAGTACTCGTAAGTTTTTAAGGATAATTGCCGGGGGTTGAATCTCCCGGCTGCTATAATAAATATTTTTCATAAGGAGAAACAAATGAAAGCAATTGATTTAACCATTCCATTAGGTATTGGAACACCTCCATGGCCTACATACATTCCCCTGCAGGTGCAGTACTTTAAAAGACTTGCGCCGAATGGAGCGAACGGCCAGGTTGTAACTCACTCAAACCACATAGGAACACACCTTGACGGGGAAATCCATTTCTATACACCCGGTAAGGATATGGCTGAACTGCAGCTGGATTATCTTATGCACGATGCGGCTATCGTTGACCTTTCTGATGTCTGCGGTGATTACGATGTGTATACATCACAGATGGTGGAAGAACGGGTAGAAGTCAAGGAAGGAGATATCCTTATTATTCATACCGGGTATCACCACTACGGCTGGGATCAGTCAGGTGCTGATGAGATCAGATACATGATCAAACATCCCGGACCAAACAGGGAATTTGCGGAATGGGCAAAAAAGAAGAAACTCCGATGGATCGGAGTAGACTGCGGTTCTGCTGATCATCCCATGAATACCAAAATCAGGGACTGGATGCCGAAAGAGGCTAAGCACTGTGACGCACACATGAAAGAAAAATACGGCCAGGGCCTCGATGAGATCTTTGCTGAAGACAAGTATCAGCTGATGCACCTTGAAATGTTTGATCATCATATTATCCATGCTGAATGTATGGGCGGTGATATTGACCTGCTCCTGAACCAGAGAGTAACCGTTGGATGTTTCCCCTGGAAGTTTGTTGACGGTGAAGCAAGTATTTCCAGAATTGTAGCCTTTGTAGATGATGACCGGTACGAGAAACTGATGGCGAAAAAAGCTAAATGTGAACTGACAAAATTCGGTGATATTGACGGCGGAAAGAATGCATGGCTCCATGAAGAGGCAAAGAAGAAATAGATAACACTACCCGATTTTTTTACCGCACCGTGCCCTGCAGCGCTGGTGCGGTTTTTTTGTCAGGCAGTATTATCGGGGTTGTCTCCTGCCTTTTCCAGCAGGTGAAGGAACCGGCACTCTTCCACTCCCCTCCCGGGGCTGCAGAAGGTGGAAAATTTCTTAAGAGCATTCATGATACGGTTTAATTCCGCTATGCGATGTTCAATGTCCCTTATCTTTTGCAGCGCTTTTTTATGCACTGTCTCACAGGAGCTTCCTGGTGCAATTTTCATCTCACTGAGCTCTTTGATCTCCTTCAATGAGAAACCGAGTTTTTGGGCATTCCTGATAAATTTCAACTGTTCCACAGTAGTACTGTCGTAGTCTCTGTATCCGTTAGCCCGTTTCCCGGGAACCGGGATAACCCCCTTTTCCTCATAGAACCTGATAGTGCGGGATGAAACCCCGGTTAGTTGTGAAAGTGTTCCTTTTGTCATTTCTACACCCCTGTACTCCAACAATACGGTATCAGGCTTAAAGTATCCAGTAGTTTATCCGGCACATCAGCTTAAAGAATGAATGTCTTTGTCAAAGACAAGAGTTGCGAGTTTAATGCCTTCCACTGCAGTCAGATAGGGGAAGTATGTGTTAACAAGATCGTTGGTGCTCATTCCGGCCATGATGGCAATGGTAAGCGTCTGTATCATGTTCCCGGCATCCCTTGCCAGAATTTCGGCACCAATAAGAAGATCTGTATCAGCATTTTTAACCAGAATGATGGTCCCGAACGTGTCATTGTTTGCGAGACCGTAGGGCGTTTCCGCCATGGGAAAACGGGACACTGAAGTGCGTATACCGGCTTTGTCTGCTTCCCGTTCTGTTATTCCAACCCGTGCAATCTGCGGGTGGGTAAAGATAACATGAGGAACTGCGTGATAGGAAAGTGGAACGGGAACAGGGGAAAATGCGTTTGAGACTGCGGTTTGTCCTTCTTTGGCAGCGACATAGACAAGTCCGGGAGTGGCGCATACATCTCCCGCCGCGTAGATATCAGGATTTGAAGTACCAAGATACTCATCGGTATATATATGGTTTGCCGTATCGGTTTCAACCCCTGCTGCTGACAAATTCAGCGATTCAGTATTCCCCGTTCTTCCTGTGGCAAAAACTATCTGTTCTGCAGCAATGGTTTTTTCTTCTCCGTTTTTTGTATACTTGATGGATTTTTTACCTTTGTCAGGGAAGGCCTCGACAAGGGTAGTGCCGGTAATAACGTTAATTCCTGGTCAACGAGTACCTTTTCTATGGAAGAACTTATTTCAGTATCGAACTGAGGAATAAGATGAGTACTGCGCTGGAGAATGGTTACGTCAACGCCAAGCCGGGCAAAAGCCTGACCCAGCTCCAGAGTAATAAAACGTCCTCCGACAATAATAAGAGATTCGGGCAGTGTATCAATGAACAATATACCGGTACTGTCCAGCGGATCTATTGTTTCTATTCCGGAAAAATTCGGGATAAAGGGTTTGGAACCTGTTGTAATGATGAATTTCCTGCCTGTAATAGTACTGCCATTGGATAATACTATTGATCGTTTGTCTATAAACCGGGCTGTTTCATGGAAATAGGATACCGTATCTCTGTAATTATCAAGCACGTGAATATATTTATTCTTTCGAAGACTGCCGATAAGCCGGTCTCTTCCGTTGGCAATAAAACTCCATGTGCTGCCTGAAAAAGCTTCACTGATAATATATTTGGAAGGCACACATCCTCCATTTCCTCAATAAGGGCAGCGCTTTTTCCTCCTTCAGCGCGTTACCCACTGTCTACTCGCAATGGATGCAGCTCATGCCGTCAATTTTTAGTTTTTTATAGCTGATCATCCGGTAATCTCCTTAATTATTATATTACTATATAAGTAATATAAGCGCGGCACTATGGTGCGGTGTCAAGGGAAAAAGTATTTGTTTAAAAGAAGATGCTTATTTCCTGCAGTGTTTCTTCCGGTGAGGGGTTTACGCCCAGGGCAAGTCTGTTTTTAAGGTTAAGGGTTTTTTCATCCGGAACGATCTTGTACTCATTAAAAAGTTTCATTTCAAGGGTCCGGTATAATCTTGTTACCTCGCTGGTATTTCCGAGAAAACCCAGTGCCTGCATAATCAGTCTGTAAGCGGGTTCGCAGAAAGGATCGCACGATAAAAGCTGCTGGCCGTAGATGAGAGCTTCTCTGTACAAACCGGAATAAACACACAGGCGGAGGGTGCGGAAAAGGAGTGTCTCATAGATATGTTTAATGCGCAATCTTTCATTTTGTAAAGGTATGACTGTTGTTATATTATCAAAGAAAGTACCTCCATACAGGGACAGAGCAGCACGGGATGTACGAAGCGCTTCATCGAAATATCCTTTCTCTTCAAGATCCCGGGCTTCTTCAATGCCCGCCGCAAAAGTATCAACATCGACTTCAATGGCATCTCCATTAAAAGCAATTGAATTTCTGTCTATCATGAGAATGCTGTCATTCATTTTGAAAAGCTTCTTAAGCCGATAGATAAGCGTATTCAGATTATCCTTTTTACTTCGTTGTGAGTAATGTTCCCAAAAAAGATTAAAAATTACTTCTTTCCTTAAAACATCTTTCCTGTGCAGTATGAGAAGAATGAGCAGATCCTGAATCCTCCTGCGTTTCAGAAAATCAGATGAAGATACGTGTTGTCCGTCAAGGAATATGTTTAAGGGTCCGAGGGTGCTGAACTGTAGAACAGGTTTTTTCTTTGCCGTTTCACCGGTAAATGCTGCCGGGTACAAATTCTTTTCCATTATAACGGGTAGCGTTGAAGTACTCATAGATTCTCTCCTTATTAATACTAAGCACGAACCGTGCCATAGCTGAAGTACTGATTGAAAGGGGTCTTAAGGGAGATATATGTTGCAAAATTGCAAATATGTATGGTAAATAAGTATAACTTGTTTAAAAGTAGGTAGATAAGTGTGTTGCAAAAGCGCAACATGGTATTGCAAGAATACAACAATTATGGTATGAACCTTTCATGGCTATAAAGGATTTTACTCTTTACAACGATTACCATGTTACGGTGGATACACCCCCTTCAGCAGTTCTTTCACGTTTTCTTTCATCACGAAGCGTGCAGCTTGTTGTTCTGGAAGGCCATCGGCTGAAAGGGTTGATTGACATTTTTACGTTTGCGGAGAATGATCTTTCCTGTTCTGTAAAAGAATGTGTTTCAGAGAAATATGTTTCAGCACAGCTGACAGATTCCCCGGAAATGTTCTGGAATGCTGAACAGCACATTATCCCCGTTATTGGAGATGACGGATTGTTTATAGGGTGTGTCCAGAGAGAGGATATCATCTCCTCTCTCATCCAGACTGGTGGAGCATTACATCTTGAAGAAGAATACCGGGCCATCTTTGAATATTCGTACGACGGGATCTTTATCTCAAACGGACAGGGAAAGGTTGTAAGGATAAATAAAGCATGTGAAATAATGGAGGGGATTAAATCAGCGGAGGTTGTCGGCAAAAGTGTGAAGCAGCTCCTCGATGAGGGATATTACACAAATTCGGTAACTCTGGAAGTATTAAAAAAGAAAATACCGGTGACACAGCTGCAGAGAGCAAAAAACGGCCGCAGAATTATGTGTACCGGAGTTCCTGTTTTTAAAAACGGTGAAATAACGCGTGTTGTTATTAACTCCCGGGATATAAGTGAGCTTACGCTCCTTGAGAAAGAACTTCAGGAAACGAAAATTCAGAGTGAAAAATTACGGAATCAGGTTAGGCATCTGGAGAAAGAGATCCTTTATGATGAAAAACTTGTCTATAAAAGTGAATATATGTTTGAAATTATGAAGACCGTACTGCATGTGGCTGAATTTGATTCTACCCTGCTTCTTACCGGTGAATCGGGAGTAGGTAAAGAGATGATCGCGCGCCTTGTCCACCGGAAGAGTAAACGGCGGGAATTTCCGTTTATCAAAGTTGACTGCGGTTCCATTCCCTCAGCACTGTTTGAATCAGAACTGTTCGGGTATGAAAAAGGAGCGTTTACCGGTGCGGAACGGCAGGGAAAAATGGGATTGCTGGAGCTGTCGGACAAAGGGACGCTGTTTTTTGATGAAATAGGAGATCTCCCTTTGGAAATGCAGGTAAAACTCCTGCGCTTTATGCAGGACAAGGAAATAATAAAAGTGGGAGGTAAAAAAGCCATACCGGTTGACACCCGGATTATAGCCGCAACAAACAGGGATCTTGTCAGCATGGTAGAGGCGGGAGATTTTAGAAAAGATCTATATTACCGCATCAATGTCATCCCTCTTATTGTTCCGCCTTTGCGGGAACGGAAAGAAGATATCTTTGTTTTACTGCAGTTTTTCCTTGATAAGTTTAACAGGCAGTTCGGTATTACCAAAGAGCTGGATACGGAAACACTGGAAATTCTGGAAGAATATTCCTGGCCGGGCAATGTACGGGAGCTGGAAAATCTAATGGAGCGGCTCATGGTCTTGAGCCCCGAGAAAAAAATACATGTGTCTGACCTTCCCGTTGCACTGCGGAACGGTTTCACCGGCCGGAAACTCTTTTCCGATGTAACGCAAACTGATACGTACCGGTCTGTCATGTCAAAAGTAGAAAAAAAAATACTTGAGGAAGCAAAAGTAAAATCCGGTAATTTGAAAGAGATGGCTCAAATCCTTGGACTGGATAAAAGCTCGGTTTCAAGAAAATTAAAAAAGCATGGTATCCCGTTATGGCAAAAAGAAAAACCGTAGAGACATCTGCCTCTACGGTTGTATGAAATCATTTACCGAACTTTTTCCAGTGATCTCCAAAAAGTTTTTCTTCGTTGGGAATAACCGGATCGATAGGCTGTGAAACCCACGTGGTATTAAGGAAGTGTTTCCACCCTATGTTTTCAGAAACGATGTTGCCGCCCCATGTCCCGCATCCAAGCGTCATGGAAAACGGCATACCGTTATCGTAGTTCCCGCTGTTGCCGTAGCTCTGGGGCTGCCGGACCATAATGCGGCTTACTTTGACCCGTGTAGCAAGCTTAATCATGTTTTCGTCGCTGGTAGTGTGTATACCGCAGGAATGTCCATACCCGCAAAATGCTGTAAGCCTTTCAACGTGGTCGATCGCTTCATCAAATTTGTTAACCTTCCATACCGTAAGGACAGGAGAAAGTTTTTCGCAGCCGAACATGTCTTCCGGACCTATTTTCTCACCCATGACCATAAGAAATGTGGTATTTTCCGGTACATTCAATCCCGCCAGATCAGCAATCTTTAAGGGAGACTGGGCAACAATGTCTTTGTTCAGGTGGGATCCGTCCGGCCACATTACCTTGCGGAGCTGTTCTTTTTCCTGCGAACTGCACAGATATCCGCCCTCTTTTTTAAGATTGTTTATCATGGTATCAAAAACTTCTGATTGCATGACAACCGAGTTTTCAGAGGAGCAGGAGGTCGCATTATCAAATGTCTTTCCGAGAAAGATCTTATGGGCTGCGTCATCAAGGTCAGCGGTAGTATCAACTACCATAATAGCATTTCCCGCTCCGACACCGTATGCGGGGGTACCTGCGGAATATGCAGCTTTAACCATACCTGCGCCTCCGGTTGCTACGATAAGATCCACAACCTTCATTAGTTCCTGGGTAAGTTCAACGGACGGTTCTGTAATACACTGAAGCAGATCAGCAGGTGCTCCTACTTTTTCAAGTCCCTTTCTCATGTATTCAACGGCAAGTCCGGTGCATCCTTTCGAACGGGGATGGGGAGCAAAGATAACCGCGTTACGGGTTTTCAGGATGGGAAGCCCATTCCCGGGAGGGGTTGAAGTCGGATTTGTTACCGGTGTCAGTGCACCGATTACTCCGACAGGTTTGGCAATTTTTATAAGACCTTTCGCTTTGTTTTCTTCTATTATTCCTACCGTCTTTACCCCGTCAAGATCCCGCAGGGTCCCAAGAGTTTTTTTCTGATGTTTAATGAGCTTGTGCTCGTAGATACCCATTCCTGTTTCTTCCACTGCCATACGGGCACAGGCTTCTGCATTCTCCTGTTTATACACTTCCCAGGCTGCCGCAGCAACCATCTCATCAACCTTTTCCTGGGGCCAGAATTCCACAATTTTCTGTGCTGCCCGGGCTTTTTCAAGCATTTCTTTCAAGTTATCCGCCATTTTTTATTTCTCCTTATTTTATTTTTGCATCAACTACTTTGAGTGCTTCGTCAATTATAGCAACAGCATCGTCTATCTGTTCCTTCGTGATAATAAGAGGAGGTGCAATAAATACAAAATCCCACTTGGCGAAAAGGGTTAACCCCAATTCTGCAAGACGTTTTGTAAAAACTCCGGCAACATTCTGGATGGAATTGTTAAATCCGGCGAGAGGTGCCCGGGTCTTTTTATCAGAGGTAAACTCAAGAGCTGCCCATAATCCGATAGCTCTGACATCACCTACGCAGGCATGTTTTTCCTTAAGTTCCAGCAGCCTTTTCTTGAGATGTTCGCCGACTACTGCAGAGTTTTCTATAAGATTTTCACTTTTATACACTTCGATGTTCGCAATACCCGCTGTGCATGCAAGTGCATGACCGGCATAGGTTAATCCGCCTACAAAGGGATGATCATAAAAATAATCCCAGAGTTTTTTATTCCAGATCATTGCGCCGAGCTGTACGTATCCTGACGTAAGTCCTTTTGCTGTGGTAATAATATCAGGAATAACATCAAAATGTTCTATAGCGAACCATTTTCCTGACCGTCCCCATCCAGCCATCGTCTCATCAATAACAAGCAGTATTCCATTTTCGTCACAAAGCTGTCTGACACCCTGCATATATTCCTTGTTCGGAATTATTATACCGTTTGTACCGACAACAGGTTCCATGAAAATTGCCGCTATCGTGTGAGGTCCGTCAAGCATGATCTGGGTTTTAAGAACCTCCAGTGCTTTTCTGTTTGTTTCTTCCTCGGTTTTTCCTCCAAAGGGATCGTGATAGGGGTATGGTCCGAAGAATTTAACAACTCCTGGTATCCCGGGTTCAGCTGCCCACCGCCGGGGATCACCGGTAAGCGTAATTGCTCCTGCGGTAGCCCCATGGTAGCTCCTCCACCGGGAATATATTTTATGCCTGCCGGTAAACATCCTTGCTGCCTTAATTGCATTTTCAATGGATTCAGCACCGCCATTGGTAAAGAAGGTGTAGTCAAGATCGCCGGGTGTAACTTCTGATATCATTTTTGCCAATCTGGCTTTCGGTTCAGTTCCAAACATGGTTCCGACGTAGCACAGTTTGTCCATCTGGGTTTTCATTGCATCAAGCACATGTTTGTTACCGTGTCCTATATTTATATTCAGTAATCCGGAGCAGAAATCGATGTACTTTTTACCGTCTGTATCCCACTGGTAGATTCCCTGTGCGTGATCCATGATAATTGGATTTACATCCCCCTGAGCATGCCAGCTGTAGACGACATGTGAACGATCCATCTCTACTATCTTTTTTGTATCCATATTGCCTCCACGAAAGCTAAAAGTATGACTGTATTATAATGCAGTACTGCTATCAAATCAAATTTATTCTGTTTAAATAGCATCTAATCCCTGTTTTAAAGCTGATATTTTGCTGTTTTTTTTTGCAAATAAAAGATAATAGTATTACGAAGGGAGGTCAGCTGCAAGTTGTTGAGCTGTTTTCCAGAAACTCTTTACTACCGGGGATTGAAGCATAAGCTTTGATGTACATAATCCAACTGTATAGGGATCCAGGCCAGGGGCAGAAGAGATCTTTTCGATGTCCTTCTTTATAGGGCTTTGATCGATAACAAGACCCGGAACAACACCAATACCGAATCCCAGGGCTACCATGGCAATTATGGCTTCGTTACCTGAAACACTTGCATATATTTCAGGATGTATCCCTTTTTTATGAAACCAGGCATTTATCATTTTTCGTGACTCACCTCTGTCTGCAAGAATAAACGGAATATCATTCCACGGCACGGGGGTTTTATGAACTTTATCCTGCACTGGTCCGCTCCCTGAAGGGCTTATAAAGTGAAGGGGAGTTTTTATAAACGGAAGAAAGGAGAGGGATGGAGGGAGCGTTTGAGGTTTTGCTGCTATGGTAATATCCGCCTTGTTTTCCTGAATTTGTTCGATGGCCCCGGCCGCTGATCCCGTCAGAAGATCGATGTGTATTTTCGGGTATGTCCTCCGGTATTGTTTTAGAATATCAGATAAAAGAGTATAGCTTGCGGTAACGGAAGCATATATACGGAGCACTCCTCTCAGATATCTGTGCTCCGGTTGGCGTTCTTCCATAAGCTTTCTGTATTCTTCCTGAACTGCCATTGCAAAGCTCAAAAATCTTTTACCGCCTTCAGTGATGGCAACTCTTCTGTTGTCCCGCAGGAAGAGTGTTTCTCCTTCTTCATCCTCCAGACGCCGAATTGTCCGTGAAAGAGCCGATGGGGAAATGTGCATTTCCCGGCTGGTTTTTGAAAAGTGAAGTGTTTTTGTGAGATGAATGAAAAGTTCAAGTTCGTGCAGGTCCATCCTATTCTCCATAGTTGCGTAATATGCAATATTATATGCATAATAAATCACTTTACGCAATATCATCTCTGTGGTAGGATGACAAAAATAATGGAATGGAGGCACCTAGTTATGAATTTTAATTCAAAAGTATTTAAAAAAGAGCTTATAAATCTTTCAGGACGTGAAGAATATATTGTGCGGGGAGGAAGGCACCTTTTTCCTCTTTTGCCGAAAGCATTTGAAGGAATTAAGCAGATAGGATTTATCGGATGGGGTTCCCAGGGGCCTGCTCAGTCTCAGAACCTGCGGGATTCTCTTGAAGGTACGGATATTGTAGTAAAGGTCGGTCTTCGGGAAGGATCTTCATCAATCCCAAAGGCTGAAGCAGCCGGGTTTACACGGGCGTCAGGAACACTTGGTGAGATGTTTGAGATAATCAAAACATCGGATATCGTTATTTTACTGATAGCTGATGCAGCCCAGGCCGCAGTTTACAAGAAAGTGTTTGCAGCTATGAAAGATGGCGCTACTCTTGGACTTTCCCACGGGTTTCTGCTTGGATATCTGCAAAGTATCGGTGAATCTTTTCCTGATAATATCAACGTTATCGGTGTCTGTCCAAAGGGAATGGGACCTTCTGTACGGCGGTTGTACGTGCAGGGCAAGGAGGTTGACGGTGCAGGAATTAATTGCAGCTTTGCTATTGAACAGGATATTAACGGGAAAGCGACTGATTTTGCTCTTGGATGGTCTGTCGGGATAGGTGCTCCTTTTACCTTTATGACCTCTCTTGAAATGGAGTACCGCTCGGATATTTTCGGAGAAAGGGGAATTCTACTCGGCGCAGTCCACGGGATTGTGGAGAGTCTTTATAGAAAGTTTTCCTGTGAAGAAGGAATGGATGAAAAGGAAGCGTTCAAACAGTCAGTAGAATGCATTACAGGGCCTGTTTCTAAAATCATTTCAAAAAAAGGTATGCTGGCAGTGTACGAAAAGTTTTCCGGTAAGGAAAAAGAAATGTTTGAAAAGGCTTACTCGGCTTCATATCATCCTGCATTTGAAATCCTGCTTGAAATCTATGAAGAAGTTGCTTCGGGTAATGAAATTAGATCGGTTATTATGGCTGGTGACAGGATGAAACGGTATCCTTTTGGAAAAATCGATGGTACAAGAATGTGGAAAATTGGAGAACAGGTACGGGCAGAACGGGTAGATGATGCCATTCCTCTTAATCCGGTAACAGCTGGTGTATACTGCGCTGTAATGATAGCTCAGATGGATGTTTTAACAGAAAAGGGACATGAGTATTCAGAAATTGTTAATGAATCATTGATAGAAGCAGTTGATTCCCTTAACCCATACATGCATTTTAAGGGAGTTTCCTACATGGTTGACAATTGTTCTACAACAGCGCGCCTGGGATCCCGGAAGTGGGCCCCCCGGTTTGACTATATCCTGACCCAGCTTTCTTATCCGGTAATTGATTCAGGAAAAGGTGCTGACAAAAATATTATTGACAGGTTTGTAAACCATCAGGTACACAAGAGCATTGCTGTTCTTGCAAAATTAAGACCTTCTGTGGATATCTTTTTGAAATAGTTTTAGTTTCGGACATGGTTATTTTCTTGATTTCTGGTGAATGAGGGATTACATTAATAGGCGGGGGTAGTCAATGATAGTAACAATTTCAAGACAACCCGGATGTCAGGGAGAGGCTATTGCGAAAAAGCTTGCGGAAGAGAAGGGTTACGCGTATCTGGATAAAAAGATACTGAAAGAAAAGCTTGTTGAACGCCAGATACCTGAGTTGCTTTTTGACAGATATGATGAGAAGAAGCCCGGATACTTAAGCAGGTTTTCTGAAAAAACAGAGCATTACTTCAATCATATGAAGATGGTTATTCTTAATTTTGCCAGTAAAGGGGACTGTGTTCTTGTCGGCCGCGGAACACAGATCCTTTTTGCCGGTATTCAGGGGGTTGTAAAGGTGCGGTTAACTGCTCCCCGGCAGGTACGGATAAACCGTCTTGCAACAGACCATGGTATATCTGATAAAGAGGCCGAAAAGATGGAACGGCGGATATACAATGAACGGAAGGGATTTTACCGGACTTTTTTTAATGAAGATCCTGAATCCAGTGAAATGTATGATCTTGTTATAAATAACCGGTATCTTGATGCGGATGCTGTTGTCAGTATCATCAGCAGCCTGATAGATGTCAAAAACGGGATGGATTGTTCACTGAACGATCTGGTAATAAAACAGAAAGTTATTGATGAGATTCTCTATAAACGGAAAATACCGGTATACAATTTAAATGTTGAAGTGGTAAAAGGGGATGTTTTTCTCGGCGGTTCTGTCCATGTAAAAGAAAATATAATCTTGAGCAGGGACGCGGTTCTTGCTCTTCCCGGAGTTACCGGGGTACATACTGAGAAAATTGTTGTTCCGAGGATAAATACTTACGGTAAATAGCGGGGAAAACCAGGGATGAAACAAAAGTGAAAAACCGCAGCACCGGGTATTTCCCCGATGCTGGTCTGGTTTTTTTCTGTCAATTATTCACTTTTTTTCCCGGTGAACAGAGTTGTTACGGCAATTATTGATGATACCAGAATGAGAATAAAAGCTATAGCGTTTATGACTGGTGTCGATCCGTCGCGTACCTGTGTAAAAAGTTTTATCGGCAGGGTAGCATTTGATCCTACCAAAAACAGTGTTGTATTAAAGTTCTGGAAAGACATGAGAAAAGCAATAGCCGCTCCGCCTGCAATTGAGGGCCTCAAGTACTTGAGGGTAATGAACCAGATAACTTGAAACTTGTTTGCTCCAAGGTTATATGCTGCATCCTCCAGTGTGCGGTCAAATTTTTTAAGCCGTGCTGAAACAGTCATGGTTACAACAGTTGTGATAAACGAAAACTGGCCGAAGACAACAAGCCAATAACCAGGTCCGAGAAACTGCAGGTCGATGCCCAAAACATTTTGAAAAAAAGTTCCAACAGCGTTAGCAAAAAGCAGGATGGAAATACCAAGTATAACTCCTGGGATGACAAGGGGTGCCAGCATAAGAAAGTAGAGGGTTCCTTTAAATTTAAAATCTTCATGTTCGAACAGAAAGGAGGCCATGGTTCCTACTATGGTTGATAAAATTGTTACGGTAATGGCAACATGTATGGAAGAGTATATACTCCTTAAATTTGCCGCATCATGGAAAATACCTATCTTATCAGGCCCTTTGCCAAAAAACCATTTCCAGGTAAAGCCCTGCCACGGCAGGGAAGGATACATCGAGTTGTTAAATGCAAGAACCATGGTAACGATTATGGGAGAAAAAAGGAAAATAAAAAAAAGCACTATAAATAATTTGTACGCAGCCTTGTAGCTGGTTGAATTTGGTAATGTTCTAATCATTTAATCACCTTCCTGAAATCCTGCCTTGTAATCTTTAAGGCTACAAAAATAATGAGCGATGACAAGAGGAGAAGTAGAAAACCAAAAGCAGCACCCTGGTTCCAGTTAAAATAGATAATCATGGAATTATATATCTGCTCGGTAAACCAAAGGGCATTCTTGCCGCCCATCAGTTTAGGAGTAAGATATGACCCCAGTACAAGCATAAAAACAAGAATACTTCCTGACATGATTCCAGGAGTAACGTAGGGGATAATTATTTTTTTCCAAATTGTAATTTTTTTTGCTCCAAGATCGTATGCTGCCTCTATAAGGGAATCATCAAGACTCTGCATGACGCCAATAAGGGGTACAATCATGAAAAGCATCGATATGTACACGAGTCCCATCAGCATGGTTACATTGTTATAGAGCAGCTCATGAGGCTGTTTGAATATTCCCAGACTTAATAAAAACTTGTTCAGTATTCCACTTTCCCGTAAAAGAATCATCCATCCGTAAACCTGAATTAATTCACTTATCCAGAAAGGTATAAGTACCACAACGGTAAGGAATCCTTGGGTTTGTATCTTTGCGATTTTAGTGATGTAAAAGGTAAGGGGGAGGGAGATCGCAAGGACAAGAAGGGTAACGGTAATGGAATATAAAGCGGTACGCACAAAGGTAAGCCAGTAGATAGGCTCTGTGAAGAATGCGGCATAGTTTGCAAAGGTAAAATTGGCTTTCCCCGGGAGACCGGTTCCGAAGAATGACATTTTCAAAAGTTCAAGCTGTGGAAAAACAATAAGGAGAAAAAGCCAGAGCAGTACCGGAGTAATAAAGATTATCAAACTCCATCGTATTTTATGTGTTTTAGAATTCTTCATATATCTTCTCTTCTGATCTTTTAAAGCAGACTGCAGATTTCGGATGCCATCCAACCCGTATCTTATCTTTTGCTTTTATGTAGTCAAATTGATGATTCTGGGGAAGTGCTACTATAAGTTCCATATCCGAGTTTTCCGGTACAACAAGTAATCTACTGTTACCGCCGTCAAAAAGAAGGGCTTTCACATCGGCTTTCAGTACATTGATCGTTTTATCATCAATATCCGGATTTATAATCATTGCTTCAGGACGTACATACATTTCAAACGTAGTATCGCTTTCGATATCAAAAGGTTCGGCAAGAAGAAATTTTCCTCCCTCGGGGGTTGTAGCGTAAAAATTGCCGCTTTCATCCTTCTGCAGGCCAACGATAAACTTATTGTTATTACCGACAAACTGAGCTACAAAAGATGAAGCGGGGCTATTGTACAGATTCTGGGGGGTATCAAGCTGTTCAAAATGTCCTGAATTCATAACAGCTACATGATCGCTCATGACCATTGCTTCAGACTGATCATGGGTAATATAAACAAAGGTTGTTCCCACCTGAGCCTGGAGTTTTTTGAGTTCAACTTTCATGTGTTCACGGAGTTTTGCGTCAAGAGCTCCCAGCGGTTCGTCAAGGAGCAGTACTGTCGGTTTTAGAACAAGAGCCCGGGCAATAGCTACCCGCTGTTTCTGTCCTCCTGAAAGCTGATTGATCTCTTTTTTCTCGTATCCCGGGAGACCGACACGTTCGAGCATTTCGCTAACCTTACTGGTTACTACCTGTCCTTTTTCATTTCTGCGTCTCAGTCCGAAAGCAATATTTTCAAAAACGTTCATCATGGGGAAAAGTGCAAGGTTTTGAAATACAAGGTTTACCGGCCGTTTGTTCGGTTCAACTTCAATAACATTTTTACCCCTTAGTTCGATTATACCGCTGGTAGGTTTATGAAATCCGGCAATCATCCTGAGGAGCGTTGTTTTCCCACAGCCTGAAGGGCCGAGAATGGAAAAAAACTTGCCGTCCTCTACATCAAAGCTTATATTGTTTACTGCGGTGAAATCTCCGAACTTTTTGGTTAAATTTTTAACAGATAACGCAATCTGCATGTATATACCATCCTCATTTGTATTTTATGTAAAAAAGAGCAGGCAGTGAGAACTGCCTGCTTTAAAAAGAAAACTATTTTGCTGCTTGAATCTTGTCGAGTACTTTTCCTTCCATTTCTTCAAGTCCAGGAGGAACGGTTGGATACCAGTGAATTTTTGCAAGAACTGCCGGCGGTAAACCGCGTTTGAAGTTAGCTGAAATCTCAGGATCGAAATACTTAACTGCGTCTTTTGATGCTGTTCCGTATTTTTCTTTGTTGGTAAAAACAGCTGCATTCTCAGGTCTCAGCATGAAGTTGATCCATTTGTAGGCACCTGAAACGTTTTCTGACTTTGCAGGAATAGCGAACGTGTCTACCCATGCAAGAGCGCCGCTGGTTGGTGCTATGTAGTCGATGTTTGGATTTTCAGCATGGAGTTTCCATCCTGCCTGTTCCCATGCCATAGCTGCCCAGACTTCTCCGGACCGGAGGGACTGCAGAAGCTGGTCGCCGTTGTCCCAGTAATTTCTTACAACAGGTTTTGCTGCAATAAGTTTTGCTGCAATATCATTGAGGAATTTCTGATATCCTGCTTTGTCACTGTACAGAGCAAAGGGATCGTAACCGAAGGAAAAGCCCATACCAATAAGGGTAGGTCTTTTTAACCGGTATGAAACATGTCCGGTATACTTGGGGTTGAGAAGATCTTTATAATCTTTTACATCGGGAGCTTTTGCTTTGTTAACAACGAGTCCGGATGTACCGTATACGTCAGGTACCGCGTAGGATTTACCGTTAACAAGGGTGTTTTTCTTTACTGCTGCGAGTAAAGAAGGATCAAGTTGTGCGGTGTCTACTTTTGAATAGTCAATAGGCTGATAGATGTTATACTGTGCCTGAACAGCTGAAATTCTATCCTGTGAAGGCTGGGCAAGGTCAAAACCTCCGCCGCGTGTAGCTCTGAGCTTTGAGATCATCTCTTCGTTGTTACTTAAGGTAACTTCTACGGTGATTCCTGTCTCTTCTTTAAACTTTTTAATCATTGAATCAGGAGCGTATCCCGACCAGGTGATTAACCGTAGTACTTTGTTTTCAGTTTGTGCCGGTTGAGCTTTAGCTTCTGGTGCTTTCTTTTTACAACCTACAAATGTGAGGCTGACTATTAATACCAATAGTATTAATAAAAGTACAATGCCTTTCTTCATGTTTTCGTCCTCCGTATATGAATTTAAATATATAATAACATATAATAGAGTAAAAAGCACCAAAAAAAAAGTAGAAAACGTTAAAAAAAAATAAAATAATTAAAAATAGATCACTGAATGGAATATTTATTGACAACTATATAGAGAAGTTTCATAATACGTCATTCTTATTTAAAAGAAAGGAGAGAGAAGTGAAGTTTCTAATTATTGACGGTTATTCACAGGCCAGCAGAGACAAGCTCGAAGAAGCCGGAATGAGTTTTGCATGGAAGCTCTATAAAGATATGCTGTTGAAGTATGTCCCTGATGCCGAGTACAGGATTTTTTTTCCCACTGATTCAAAGGTAGAAGATTTCCCGGGAAAGGAAGAGCTGTCCGGGTACTCGGGGATAATATGGACAGGATCCGACCTTGATATAAAGGAGACCCATATTCCGACAAATGCGGCGCAGATTGACATTGCCAAGCTCGCATATGAAATAGGGGTTCCCTCATGGGGGAGCTGTTTCGGGATACAGATGGCTGCTGTAGCTGCGGGTGGAACGGTTATAAAAAATGTCAAGGGACGGGAAATGGGGATTGGTAGAAAAATCTCAAAAACAGAAGCCGGAAAGACACACCCTATGCTCGAAGGAAAGTCTGACCTTTACTACGGGTTTGAAAGTCATTACGATATTGTTGACAAGGTACCTGAGGGTGGTGTCGTGCTTGCTACAAATCCTTTTTCCGGAATACAGGCGTTGGCAGTAACCCATAAAAAAGGAGTTTTCTGGGCATCCCAGTATCATCCCGAGTATAATCTCCATGAGATAGCACGCTTAACGGTAGCTCGTGAAAAGCTTCTTACAGAGCAGGGATTTTTCAAGGACCATGAAGCCATGCAGTCCTACGTGGACAAGATGGAGGAACTGTATCTGAATCCTGAACGGACAGATCTTGCATGGCAGCTTGGCATTGATGAAGATATCATTGATGAAGATATTCGTCAGACAGATTTTAGGAACTGGATAAAGTTTGTAAAATCGTTATAAAAATTATGGAGGCAGTTGCATGGAAATTAAAGGTATCAGCAGATTTTCATTTCCCACAAACATAGTATTCGGCCCGGGCGCTATTAAAGAACTTCCGGGAATTTTTAAAGAATTACATGTTGAAAGGCCTTTTGTTGTAACCGATCCCGGATTTGCCGGGACAGATTCTTTCAAGAGTATTCTGGCAGTTTTAGACGGAGAAGGTATCAAGTATTCAATCTATACTGATGTGAATCCAAACCCTCATGATACGGATGTGGAAAAAGGCGCCAAAGAGTATGAAAAAGACGGATGTAACGGTATCGTAGCTGTCGGCGGGGGAAGCCCGATGGATGCCGCAAAAGCAATTGCCGTTCTTGCCGGTCAGGGCGGTGTTGTAGCGGATTATGACGCTCAGAAAAGTGACGGGAAAGCCATAACCGGTCCTCTCCCTCCCATTGTAACTGTTCCGACAACATCAGGAACAGGAAGTGAAGTGGGAAAATGCTCGGTTATTACCTCCACGGAACTTGGAAGAAAGATATTTATGTGCAGCCCCCACATGCTTGCAAAACAGGCTGTTTTGGATCCTGAACTGGTTGTTACTCTTCCTGCCCACCTTACCGCGTTTACCGGCATGGATGCCATTACCCATAATATTGAGTCGTTAACAGCACCTATCTTCCATCCTATGTGTGATGCCATTGCGGTAAAGGGAATTGAAATCGGGGTTGAGTATCTGGAAAAAGCGGTTAATAATCCAACTGACATTCAGGCAAGGGGCTACATGATGATATGTGCCATGATGGGCGCGGTAGCTTTTCAGAAAGATTTGGGTACGGCTCATTCCATGTCCCACGCGCTTTCCGCTGTCTGCGGTCTTCAGCATGGTCTTGCCAATGCAATCTGCCTTCCCGTGGTTATGAACTACAACAAGGAAGTGTCAAAAAAAGAATATGCTCTTGTGGCACGGGCCTTCGGTGTGGATATATTCGGAATGGATGAGCTGAAAGCAGCGGAACGGGCTATCAAGGAGATTTCGGCTCTGAACAAAAGGATCGGGATTCCCGGAGCATTGAAAGATGTAGGAGTAAAAAAGGAACAGCTCGCGGAAGTAGCTGATAAAGCATTTCTTGATCCTTGTCATCTGACAAACTCAAGAAGCAGTACCCGTGATGATCTGTACAATCTGCTTCTGGAAGCGTATGAAGGGGAATTCTAATGCCGAAAGGATATACTGGAAAAATTATTCGTATAAATCTAACTGACAGTTCGACCAGAATTGAGACTTTTGATGAGGAGTTTTACCGGACGTATCTTGGCGGCGGCGGATTCGGAACCTACTTCCTTTTGAAAGAGACAAAAGGTGATACTGATCCTCTTTCTCCTGAAAATGTTATTACAATAGCACCGGGTATAACAACCGGTCCTGCTGTAAGCGGTGTGAGCAGGTGCAGTCTTACCGCCCTTTCCCCTGAAACCGGGGGAATAGGTGATTCCCAGGCCGGCGGCAGTTTCGGTCCGTATCTGAAACGTGCCGGTTGGGACGGTGTTATTATTACAGGAAAGGCTCCAGCTTTTTCCTACATTCTTGTAGAGGATGATACCGTATCGGTACAGCCTGCGGAGGGAATCCGGGGAATGTCAATTCTTGAGGCACGGGATTTTTTTGAGGAGAAGTATGGAAAGAAGGGTGTCTCTGTTATGCAGTGCGGTCCTGCCGGTGAGAAACTGGTCAAATACGCCTCGGTTTCAAGTGATCTGCATGATGCCTACGGAAGAACGGGGATGGGAGCGGTATTCGGGAGCAAAAATCTCCGGGCGGTTGTTGTTAAAGGAACTGGTCAAGTGGAATTTGCTGATCCTGAAGGATTAAAGAAACTTGCTCAGAGTGCCATTAAAAATATTCCGAATTCCGGATTTGTAACAACCATAAAAGCATACGGGACTGAGGGTATTGTTATCGGTAATGCCGAAGCGGGAAATCTCTGTACCCATAATTACTCGACGGGTTATCACAAGGATTACGCAAAACTTGACAGAAGTACGTACGATGAATCCATTCTCTCAAAGGGAACGACCTGTTACGGATGCGCGGTGGGGTGCCGGAAAACCATAAAAGCACAGACCCCCTATACCGTAACAGACAGACTCGGCGGACCGGAGTTTGAAACCATTGGACTGCTAGGGCCGAACCTGGATATTACCGACCCTGTTGCCGTTGCCAAGGCAAATGAAGTCTGCAATACCTATGGAATTGATACCATTACCTTCGGCGGTATTGCATCGTACCTTGCCGAGTGTGTGGAGAAGGGTCTTATTACTGATGATCAGATAGGATTTAAAGGTTTTGGCTTCGGTAACCCTGATGGGATTATCTGGCTTATTGAACAGATTGGAAAACGGGAAGGTATCGGTGATATTCTTGCGGAAGGGTTTGAAGCAGCCATCAAGTATTTCGGTGAGGAAACCCGTAAGTATGCGGTACATGTAAAGGGGCATGGATTTGCTGTGCATATGCCCCAGGTAAAACCTTCTCTTGCGCTCATGTACGCGGTTGTTCCGATTGGAGCTGATCATATGTCAAGCGAGCATGACTGGCTTATGGCTGATACGTCGGAGGCATCAAGAGGTCTTGGAATTCTTGTCTCCGATGATGTGTATTCAACCGGAATCAATAAGGTTCGTATGGCCGTGTATTCCCAGTATTACTACTCGGTGCTTGATGCACTCAACCTCTGCATGTTCTGCTGGGGAGCCGGCAGCCTCTATACCTATCCGGAACTTGAGGAACTGGTGCACTACACAACCGGGATGGATATGACATTCTGGGAACTTATGAAAGCCGGAGAACGGAAAATTACCATGATGCGTCTTTTAAATCTCCGCAGAGGCTTTACTGAAAAAGATGATGTTCTTCCTGAGAAAATGTTTCAGCCGCTGTATGACGGTCCCACAAAGGGACGTTCTGTTGACAGGGAAGCTTTTAAAGAGATGAAGGCCCTGTACTATGGTTTTCTCGGCTGGGATGAAGCAGGTGTACCGACAAAAGGAAAACTTGCTGAACTTGGTCTTGAATGGGCTGATCAAACCGGCAATTAAGACAGTATTAAGAAAGTAGGCCGTAGAGGCAGGAATTCCCGTCTCTATGGCCGCTTCTTTTTTAATAGAACTTTGCAACCGTTTCTTTCAGAACCTCCGGCTGGTTTGAAATGATCCCGTCTACTCCCCGCTGCAGTAAGTCTAAAGCCTTGTCTCTTTCATCAACAACCCATGTCATAACGCCGAAACCGTTTTTCCCTTTAGCATGTTTTAAAAGTTTTTTGGTAACTTGTGTTTTTGATGGTTTCATAATATCTGGTCTGGCAATATACTTTCCGGCTCCTCTTCTAAAGATGAACGGTACTTTTGGAGAGACACAGTAGATAACAGCTGTCGGAATCCCGGGGAAAAGTTTTTTGAAGCTCCGTACGGCGAAGGGGTTGAATGAGGAGATTATAACCCTGTCTTCAAGGTTGTATTCCCTGATTTTCCTCATTATTTCAGTTTCCATTACGGTTGATTTTATCAGGTTATGTTTTATTTCTATGTCATAGTAGACTTGATCTCCCATGAGAGAGAAAACTTCATCAAGGGTGGGTATTTTTTCTCCTTCATATTTCCCGGAAAAGAAGGAGCCGAAGTCCATCCTGCGAAGCTCTTCGTAAGTTTTGTCTTCAACCAGAGCGTCCACTCCTGTTATTCTTTTCAGATTAAAATCGTGGGTAATAACAAGTTCGCCTGATTTACATGTATGAACATCAAGTTCAATCCCCGGTACACCGTTTTTCAGAATTTCTTTGAAAGCTGAGAGAGTGTTCTCAGGAGCTTTTTTAGAGCATCCCCGGTGGCCGAAAAGCAACGGATGCTCCGCAAAGGGGAAGATTTCCTTTCCTGTTTTTTTCTGTATCATAGTATGATCCTTATGTCTCCATCATTTCAATAAATGACTTCATAAAATATTCATTTGGATGGAGGTAGTCAATAGATAAAATCTCGATTATAGTGGATTGATGAATTTAACGCTGCACCGGTACATTTTTGAGATTATCGCTCCTGTATATACCTGGTTTTTCAAAGGACAACATAAACGCTATACGGAAATTCTTTCTGAAAATGAAGCTCTGTTAAAGATACCTCCCGGAGGCCGTATTCTGGATATCGGCTGTGGAACCGGAGCGCTAACGCAGGCTTTTGCCGATAGAGGGTTTTCTGTTACGGGCGTGGATATTGCCCGGAATATGGCAGCTTCCGGAAAACGGAAAGGTCTCGATTGTATGTATGGAAATGCCGTCGAAGGTCTTCCGTTTCCTGATAAATCCTTTGATCTCGTTGTGTTTGCCTATGTGGCACATGGCCTGGATAGAGAGAAACGCGCCCAACTCTTCAGGGAAGCTTCCCGGCTTTCCGGAGGAACGGTTCTTATTCATGATTATGGCCGGGAAAGAAGTTTGGGTACTACCTTTATTGAATTTCTGGAAGGCGGGGACTATTTTAACTTTATAAAAAAAGGGGAAGATGAAATGCGGAACTTTTTCCCGGATGTTACTGTTGTTTCAGTCGGTGACAATGCCTGCTGGTATATCTGCCGGCTGTAGATATTACGTTTTCGTCCGGACCGGAAAGTCAAGATGCCAGGTTATACCTCCTTCCGTTGTGTAGTGTATGGTTCCGTTGAGCTGAACTTCCGCGATGGAAAAGATAAGTTTCATACCAAGACTGTTGCTCTCCCTGAAATCAAATCCTTCCGGGACGCTGACTCCGTTGTCACTGAGAACAAGATGAATAATATTATCCCTGGTTTTACTGAGAGAAACACTGATCTTTCCCGCGTGTTTATCAGGAAAAGCGTATTTGAAAACATTGGTTAAGATTTCATTAAGAATAATACCCGCTGGAATAGCCTGACTCAAGGGTAGAATTATATCTTCCATCTGCTTTTCTATGCTGATTGTATCTCCCGATTTCTGGTAACTTTCTTTTAATGTTACAAGGAGATCATCAATATACTGGTTAAGATAAATAGTATCCAGTGATCCCGACTGGTACAGCTTTTCGTGAACTGCGGCCATGGAATAAATTCTGTTTCTCATGTCATCAAAGACTTCATTGATCTCTTTATTGTCTGTATAACCGGATTTTAATGACAGGAGGGAGCCTATCATCTGCATATTGTTCTTGGTCCGATGATGAAGTTCCTTCATCAGCGTTTTTTTCTCTTTTAATGCAAGACTGAGAGACTCCTCCACCTCTTTTTGTCGGGTAATATCCATCATGCTTACTATGGTATGTTTTAGAGCCTGCTTTGAAGCAGGGAATTTAATTTTGAGTAATGCTGTTCTCTTGTTTCCCTTTAACGTCCTGTGGTTGATTTCTGAAACAAACTCCTCTTTACCCTCGGCGAGGGCGGCAAGTTCTTCCGCCAGAACATGTACCTGGTCTTTAGGAATAATATACTCCAGGGATCCAAATATCTGGTCTTTGGATGATGCCTCTACAAGGTGCAATGTCTCAACATTTATATCAATGACCCTGACTGAACCAATAATTTCAAGGACGGTTTCAGGGTGTGCGTGAAGGTATGCAGCTACATCAGTTTTACATTTTTTTTGAAGTGACTGAAGCATTGCTTTTGCCTTGGAAAAATCCTCTTCCCAGAAAGCGACACCCGCATTTTCAAATACAAACCGATACCATTGTTCATTTTGAATAAGCTTTTTTTCGGCGGCTTTGCGCTGGCTTATATCCCTGATAATGGAAAAGAAAAAGGAAGTTTCTGCAATATCCGCCTGAAGAATGGTAACCTCAACGGGGATACGTTTCCCGTCCTTGCAGAGATCCTCTGTTTCAAAGAAAGTAGAGGAATGTGTCTGTAAGTCGGAAAGGGTAACACTTGTACCTTCGGGCCGTTTTTCCGGCGGGACAAGGTCCCGGAGGGTGAGTGCTGTTATTTCATGGTGAGTATATCCCAGCATGGTGCAGTAAGGTTCATTCGCATCAAGTATCTGGTCATGGATATCTGTAATAAGTATCGGGATAGAGGAGTGTGTAAAAAGGGACTGGTACAATTTACTTCTTTTAAGAAAATCAAGCGTCATTAAACAAAAGTATACCATAATTTGATCATAATTTAAACAAGTTTAAAAAAAATAGGAATGTTCCCTGTAAAAAAGAAAATTTTCTTGTTATATGAGAGATATCATAGTATAATGTTTACTTTCTACCAAAAATTTTTGGAAAATTTCAGACGGAGGAAGAGAGAGATGAAAAAATTATTATCATTGCTTCTCATTACTGCAATTACCGTTTCGGCACTGTTTGCAGGAGGAAGTAAAGAACAGCAGAAGGGCGAAAAACCATTCAAAATGGCTGCTATTTTTCAGACATCCATTGAAGAACCCTGGGACGGAGCCATTCATGCCGCATGTGAAAAAGTCGCAAAGGAAATGAACATTACGTATGAATTTGCTGAAGGTGTTCAGGCTGCTGATTTTGAAAAAGTTGTACGGGAATACGCATCCAGAGGTTTTAATCTTATTGTCGGTGATGCTTTTCTGGCCGGTGAAGAACCTTCCCGAAGGGTTGCCAAAGATTATCCAAATGTTGCGTTTGCCTTTGGTTCGGAACATGGTCCCCAGGAGCCGAATTATTCGGTTTTTGATAACTGGATTCATGAACCTGCCTATCTGTCTGGAATTATTGCCGGGATGATGACAAAAACCAATACCCTCGGTGTTGTTGCTGCAATTCCTATTCCAGAAGTAAACCGTCTTGTCAATGCCTACAAAGCAGGTGCTCTCTCTGTTAATCCAAAAGTAAAGGTAAAGGTATCTTTTATCGGAAGCTGGTTTGATCCTGCCAAAGCAAAGGAAGCTGCTGTCGCGATGATTCAGAGCGGTGCTGATTATCTGTATGCTGAGAGGTTCGGCGTTTTTGAAGCAGCAAAAGAAGCTGGTGTTTATGCGTTTGGTAATATGGCAGATCAGAATTCGCTTGCTCCTGATGTTGTTGTAACAAGCTGTATCTGGGATGTCTATCCTCTTATCAAGAAGAGTGTTGAGTCAGTAAAAGCGGGGACATGGAAAGCAGCAAATTTGAAAAACTGGTCAATGATGGCGGCAGGCGGAGCAAAACTCGCTCCGTACCATGGATTCGATTCAAAACTTCCCGCGAAGGTTAAAGATAAAGTCGCGGCTGTTGAAGCAAAAATTATGGATGGTTCTTTTACTGTTCCTGTTGATGAATCAGAACCTGTTTCTGATTAGACTTCCGCTGCATTTTAATGAGATCAGCCTGCAGTTTTCTGCAGGCTGATTTATTCTTTAAGGGTAGGATTTAAAGTAAGGAGGGTGTTTTCTTGGAAAAACAACCTGTAATAGAAATGCGGGAAGTCACAAAGCGGTTTCTCGATGTAATAGCAAATAACAAGGTAAACTTAAAGTTATACCCCGGAGAAATTGTTTCTCTCCTTGGAGAAAATGGAGCAGGTAAGACGACGCTTATGAATGTCCTGTTCGGTTATTATCAGCTTGACGGAGGGGAACTTTTAATCAGGGGTAAAAAGGCTGTGTTTACCTCGCCGGGTGATGCAATTGCCAGCGGAATTGCAATGATTCATCAGCATTTTACCCTTGTTCCCAGCCAGACTGTTCTTGAAAATGTTATGATAGGTGTGGAAGGGGCGTTTTTTCTCAATAAAGCACAAGCTAAAAAGAAACTGCTTGCAATAGAAGACCAGTTTGGTCTTCAACTTGATCCTGACGCGTACGTATGGACCCTGGCCATCGGGGAAAAACAGAAGCTTGAGATATTGAAATCTCTCTACCGAGAAGCAGAAATTCTTATTATGGATGAACCGACGGCGGTTCTTGCTCCCACAGAGACAATAGAACTGTTCAAGACGTTGAAAACCCTCGTTTCAAAGGGTAAGTCAGTTATATTTATCTCTCATCACCTTCAGGAGGTTATGGAAATTTCCGACCGGGTTATTGTTCTGCGGAACGGAGAGAATGTTGCAGAGCGGAAAGTCTCAAAAACGACCATTCCGGAACTAGCAAGCCTTATGGTCGGGCGTGAACTTCTCGAACGTCTTGAACGGGGAAGTAGTAATCCCGGTAAACCAGTAATGGAAGTTTCCGGTCTCCGTGTTAAAAATAACAGAGGAATTGTTGCTGTTGACGGAGTTTCCCTGCAGGTGCGTGAAGGGGAAGTTGTCGGAGTAGCGGGGGTGTCCGGAAACGGACAGACAGAACTTTCCGAGATTCTCTTTGGGCAGCGCTTCCCGGAGGAAGGAACAATCCAGATTTACGGGAAAAGTATTCCCGGAGGAAGTCCTGCAAAAATTATCAAAACAGGGATGGCACGGATACCTGAAGACCGAATTGCCACCGGTTTGTTTATGGATCTGTCGGTTAAAGAGAACATGATTCTTGAAAAACATACTTCGGAACCCATATCCAGGAACGGGCTTCTTAACAAGAAGGAAATTGAAGAATTTGCTCTTCATTGTGTAAAGGATTTTCAGGTTAAAACAGATGGAATAGAAGCTCCTGTAAAGAGCCTTTCCGGAGGGAATTTACAGAAGGTGATTCTGGCCAGGGAGCTGGTAGGGAATCCCAAAGTTGTTGTTGCCTGTCAGCCTACACGGGGGCTTGATGTCGGTGCCATGGAATATGTCCATCAGGCAATGCTCAACGAAAAAGACAGAGGGGCCGGTGTGCTCCTCATTTCAGATGATCTTGATGAAATATTTTTACTCAGTGACAGAATTGTTGTGATGTATGAAGGAAAAATTATGGGTGAAACAGATATTGAACATGCAAACAGGGATACCATTGGTCTGTGGATGAGCGGGGTGGCGTCATGATACATATGAGTATTATCAAACGGAAACCTCTCCCCGGGTGGGTAAGAGTTGTTATTCCTGTAGCGGCGGTTGTTGTTACCTTGATTCTTGCTGCCATACCCATCCTCTTTGCAGGAGGGAATCTGGGGAAGGCATATTACGCATTATTTTACGGAGCTTTGGGAAACCGTTTCAACCTTCTCGAAACTTTTGTAAAATCCAGTCCTCTGATTCTAACCGGCCTTGCGGTTGCCTTTGCCTTTCGGGCCCGGTTCTGGAATATAGGAGCCGAGGGACAGCTTTTTGCCGGTGCAATTATGGCAACCGTTGTGGGTGTAGCATTCCCGGGGCTGCCTGCATATATCCTTGTTCCCTTTGTTATGGTTTCCGGTTTTCTTGCCGGCGGGCTATGGGCCGCTCTTCCGGCTTTTTTAAAGACGAAGTGGAAGGTAGATGATGTTGTTACAACGCTGCTTTTAAATTATGTAATGCTCCACATAATGGGATCGTTACTCTTCGGTCCTCTTCAGGCTCCCGGATCTTCGTGGCCTATTTCGGTAGGAATTGCAAAAGCGGCACATTATCCGGTACTTATTGCCCGTTCCCGTTTCCATCTTGGAATTCCGCTGGCATTCGCACTCGTCTTTGTCATTTGGTTTATCAATTCAAAAACTGTTTTTGGCTATCAGGCGAAAGGGGTCGGGATTAATATCCGGGCTGCTGCTTTCGGCGGTATCAATACCAATATGGTAATCCTTAAAACAGCTCTTATATCCGGGGGACTGGCTGGTCTTGCCGGTGTTGGAGAGGTGTGTGCAATACAGTTTCATCTTCTGATGGATATTTCTCCAGGGTACGGCTATACGGGAATTGTTATCGCAATGCTCGGAAATCTTCATCCCATTGGAGTCGGGCTGGCGGCTTTCTTTTTCAGTATTATAAATGTCGGCGCGCAGACCATGAGCAGGATGGCTGGTGTACCTGTCTATATTTCAGGTGTCATCGAGGGGGTTGCCCTTATGGTAATGCTCATCTTCCTGCTTCTTCTCGAATATAAAATACGGTGGAAACGATCATGATAAATGAAATATTTTCTTTACATTTTTTAACCGGTTTACTTGGTGCCACACTCAGGATGTCGACTCCCATTATTCTTGCAACCCTTGGTGAGATTATTGCCGAACGCTCGGGGGTGCTGAACCTTGGTATAGAGGGTACCATGCTGTTTGGGGCTGCCATAGGCTTTCTTACCACACTGTCTACCGGCAGTCTTTGGCTCGGAGTTCTCATGGCTGCACTGGCGGGTATGCTTCTTGCGCTGCTCATGGCTGTTCTTGCTGTTTATCTGGGACTCAGTCAGCATGTTTCCGGTCTTGGTATAACGCTTTTTGCAAGCGGACTATCCATGTTTATATACCGCCTTGTCGTAGGTTCTCCAACGACTCCTCCTACCATTACTCCTTTTACTCCAGTGGCAATCCCGCTTCTTTCAAAAATCCCCCTTATAGGTCCAAGTTTTTTTAATCAGTACTCTTTAACGTACTTTACCTGGATCCTTATTCCTGTGGTATCCATCTTTCTTTTCAGGACGAGACCGGGACTCCGGATACGGACCGTAGGGCAGAATCCCTTTGCAGCTGATACAGTGGGTGTTAATGTAAACCTTACCAGAACCCTGTGTGTTATTGCAGGTGGAGCTTTCTTCGGTGTAGCAGGGGCTTTTTTAACTCTGGCACAGCAGAATATGTTTTTAAAGGATGTTATCGGCGGCAGAGGGTGGATAGCCATTGCCATGACAATTTTCGGAAACTGGAATCCTGTTGCGGCTACCGGCGGCGCATTGATATTTGGGTTTCTTGATGCTTTTCAGCTCCGGATGCAATCCCTGGGAGTTAATCTGCCATTCCATGTGTTTCTTATGATTCCCTATCTTGTTACTATACTTGCCCTTATCGGTGTTTCAGGTAAGGCCTCGGTACCCGCCGGCCTATTGAAACCCTACCGACGGGAAGAAAAAGGAGGCTGACCGATGGATTTGGTTGTGCGTAATGCAAAGCTGCGAAAAAAAGATGGGCTCTGGGATATCGGGATTGAAGACGGGCTATTTACTGCTGTTGACCGGCATATTCCCGTGAAGGGCCGCATGGAAATTGATGCGGGGGGGCATCTCGTTTCTCCTCCTTTTATTGATCCTCATCTGCATCTTGATGCTGTGTTAAGTGTCGGTGACCCCCGGTTTAATATTTCCGGCACACTTCTTGAAGGAATTTCTATATGGGGAGAACGGAAGAAAACCCTCACGAAAGAGACTATAAAAAAGAATGCCCGGGAAGCAATTAAGTGGGCCATAGCAAATGGAACGCTGAAGATACGGACCCATGTTGATACTACCGACCCTACTTTAAAGACTGTTGAAGCCCTCGCTGAAATCAGGGAGGAAGAAAAAGAGAATATTGATATTCAGATTGTAGCGTTTCCCCAGGATGGGATATATACCTTTCCTGACGGGGAAAAGCTGATGCGCAGGGCCGTGGAAATGGGTGCTGATGTAATCGGCGGAATCCCGCACAACGAGTTTACCCGGGAAGATGGCGTACGGGATGTTGAGTTTGTTTACGATCTAGCGGAAAAAACGGGAACGCTGATTGATATTCATATTGATGAAACGGGAGACGATCAGTCCCGGTTTGTTGAGGTTATGGCAAAAGAATCCATTAACCGGGGAATGCAGGGTCGTGCCGCTGCAAGTCATACTACCGCTATGCACAACTACAATAATGACTACGCATTGAAACTTATCGGTATCTTAAAGCGGGCTGAAATGAATATGATAACGAACCCCTTTGATAATTCAGTGCTGCAGAACAGAACAGACGGATATCCCCGGCGCAGGGGTCATACGAGAGTTGATGAGCTCCTTGCCCGCGGCGTTACGGTTTGTATCGGTCATGATTCCATTATGGATCCCTGGTATCCCATGGGAAAGGGGAGCATGCTCTCTGCGGCAAATCTTCTCCTTCATACAGCACATATGAGCGGGTACGATCAGTTTCCTCAGCTTTTTGACATGATTACAACAGCCTCAGCTGTTACCATGAATGTTTCTGACGGGTACGGGATAAAAGTGGGAAATCAGGCTGATTTTATTATTCTCGATGCGGTAGATGAAATGGAAGCCCTCAGACTGATAAGTGAGTGCCTTTATGTTGTACGGAAGGGGAAGATTCTTGTTGAGACACGCCCCGCAGAGCGGATACTCACCCTGGCCCGTGGAAAAAGTGAAACAGTGGATTTCAAGCTTAAAAAGGGGTAGATCAGTATCTCCACGGTCTGGAGTTGATACGGTGATTTCTAAACAGTGTAAAGGGAGCCTGTAAAAAGGCTCTCTTTTTTCGTCTGTTTCCGGTTTTAAATGCTTTTTCCGCTGCAGCCTTTCGTTTATTTATAAACCTCATAAGGTTATTGTGTGTTGCATCGGAGGAAAAGCCGGAAGATAAAATTTCCGCTAAACCAACAGCGTCAGCCATGGCAAGGTTAGCCCCCATACCTGAAAGCGGAGATACACCATGGGCAGCATCACCGATAAGAATGATACCGTTATCGAACCATACAGGCGCCTGTACATTTCTGACAGAACCGAAAAAAATATCAGGTTCAGCGTTCTGGAGAAGTGATGTGACTGCTTTCTGCCGGTATCCCTTAAAACGGGCAAGGATATAATTTTTACGCTCTTCCATACTGCTGAAGTATGTACCTGGCAATCTCGAAAAAAGTGATACGGAAGTTCCTTCTTTCAGAGGATAGAATGCGATAAGGGTATTTTTGTCCCAAATTTCAATACTATCAGGGAAATAATCTTTTATCATAAGGTTCCAGACCCCAATACCCGCATAGCGGATACTGCTGCCGGTGTTTATACTGTCCCTTAAGGGAGAGTTGATGCCGTCGGCACCGATAATTAAATCAAAAGTATCCTCTGTGCCGTTGGAAAACATAACATGCTGTTTTCCCCCGGTATATGAGGCCTCTTTGATAGATAAGCCGAATTCCACGTTGGAAACTTTACGCGCAAGAACGGTATGCAGAAAGTTTCGTGTGACGGTATAATTCTCACCCTGCTGTTCCGGAACTCTGGATGTAACAAGTTTTCCGTTGTAAGTTTCAATTTTTTTAAGTGTACGTTTGACTCCGGTAGTACGTATATCCCGGATTATTCCAAGTGAGGCGGCAGCATCTATCCCTTCCCCCTGAACGGCCATTGCGTAACCGCGTTTTTCCCATTCTTTTTTCTGCTCAATAATCCGAAAGGGGATACCTTTCCCGGAAAGGGAAATGGCCGCGGCAAGGCCGCTGATCCCTGCTCCCGCAATAAGTATTTTAATCTGTTTCATAGAGATGCAAGTATATGATCTGTGTTGTAAAGTTTCAAGCGGCCCCTTTCTTACGGTTGACGCGGGTTCCCTGAACGTATAGATTTTTCTGATATGAATAAAATGTTTCTTTTTTTTATAGACGGTATAGGTTTAGGCCGTAATATCAGCGGTAACTATATTAAAGATCTCTTTTCAGAGACAACGGGAGGACTCTCTCTTACCGAAACAGAGAATCCGGTCTTTTTTGATGCGGGTGTCATGATTCCCACAGATGCCTGTCTTGGTATTAAGGGAATCCCTCAATCTGCCACGGGTCAGGCTACGATATTTACCGGGGTTAACGCGGCGGAGCTGCTGGGCTATCATCTTGTTGCCATTCCAAATGAGAAACTGGTTTCCCTTATAGAAGAAAAAAGTCTCATGAAAGTTCTCCACCGGCAGGGCATACCGGTTACCTCAGCGAATCTGTATTCCGAAGAGTTTTTTAAAAAAAGGAGCAGTATGCGGCGGAACAAGTTTCCGGTTTCCACGCTTACCATAAAAGCTTCCGGCGTTCCTTTCCGCTGTGCAGAAGAATATAAGGCGGGAAAGGCTGTTTTTGCCGATATTACCAACCGTCTCATACGGGAACGGGGCTATGAAATTGATCTTATTACTCCTGAACAGGCGGGAGAAAATCTGCTGAGAATCCTGGATGAGTCATCGTTTGTCTTTTTTGAATACTTTATGACTGATATCTATAGCCATAAGCGGAATAGAGAAGGACTTAAAGAAAGTGTTACCATCCTCTCCCGGTTTCTTTCAACCGTATGGAAAACCATGGAAACGGGAGGTGATACCCTTATTGTTGTAAGTGATCACGGGAACGCAGAGGACCTTTCTACTCCCGAGCATACGTTGAATACTGTGCCGACAATTATATTTACCCGTGATAAGAAAGTGAGAGAAAAAGCGGCGGAACGTATCCATTCCCTTACTGATATATATCCATGGATCCTTGATTTTTTTGGAACGGATACATGACGGAAAAGGTTAATGAAAAAGCTGATAGAAGACTCCCCGGTCCTGGCGGGTTACTTTAATTCTTCCTGTCTCCTCCAGGACGCCCAGGTATTTATTGACTTCGTTTATATGTATACCGAGAACGCGTGAAAGATCTTCCAGTGTACACGGTCTCCGGGAGATCGTTTCCAGTATGGCTGTTTCGTTATCTTTCCGGTATGACTGGATTTTTTTCCGGTCAACAGGAGCGGAAATTATCTCAACATTGTCCATATTCCAGAAGCTTTTAATACTTTCAAGTTCAAGTTTATTCGCGGGTCTCAGGTTCTCCACGGTTCCCGGACGGTCAAGGGTGTTAATTTGTATCCTGTCCGGTTTTATGGCAAGAAATGCCTCTTTTAAGAGAGAAAGATTCTCCGTATCATCATTGTATCCGGGGAGTATAAGCACCTCCAGCCAGATTTTACCCCTGAATTCTTTCCGGAAGTTTACAAGACCCTCAATGTAGTCTTTTACATTCAGATTATGATGAGGCCGGTCAATTTTTAAAAAATCTTTTTCCAATGCCGCATCAAGTGAGGGGAGAACCACATCAGTTTTAAGAAGTTCTCCGCGGAGTTGTCTGTCCTGCAGCAATGTTCCGTTGGTAAGGACAGCAAGGGGAATTCCCTGCCATGATTTTTTGATAAAATTGATAATCTTACCAATGCCTGAATTTAAAGTAGGCTCTCCCGCTCCTGAAAAGGTAATGTAATCCGGAGAGGGGTTATCTTTAAAGTAGCGGACGAGCTCTTTCTGTACTTCTTCTATTAAAACATACTCTTCCCGCTGTACGGTAAGTTCGGTTGTTCTGCCGCATTCACAGTACACGCAATTCAGAGTACAGACTTTATGCGGAATAAGATCAACTCCCAATGACATTCCCAGCCGTCTGGAAGGAACCGGACCAAAAAGATGAATATACATGTTGTCTCCTGTTCAGTTTCAGTTGTATGCTAATCTTGTTTTTTCATCGGATACTGTTGGTTTAATAAGATTTTTCATCTCCCGCCCCTTCCATGTCCCGAGAGCTGTATGTGTTGTATAATATTTTTCGGGAATGGGATGAGTCCCTACAATTACTTTCACCTTGTATTTTTCTTCAATAAAACTTTTAAAATGTGTGGTATAGGGGCAGGGCGGATAGCCGACAACCAGACCAGTTGCCAGATGAATTACCTCCGCTCCGTTGTTAACCATCTCCTCGGGAACATATTCGATGTTTCCTCCCGGGCAGCCTCCGCAGGAGGTAAATCCCACAATTTCTACCGATTCATCTTTTTTGTAGATATCAAAAGCTCCTTCCCGTTCCCGTAATGCCCTGAAGCATTTTCCCCCCGCACAGCTCTTATACCGGTCGCAGATAATAATGGCAATTTTTGTTTTCTTGTTCATGTTAGTCTCTCCTAACCGAATAGCCTAACACCAAATTAGCAAAAAAGCAACGGGCTTGTTTTTGTTGTTTTTGTTGGAATAAGACAAACTCTGAAAAATAATTATTGGACATGAATATTAATAAAGATAGTTCCATCCCCAGATAAAAATCATGCCGGTACTGATGGTTAAGAGAACGTTCTTAGATGTTACTGCCGTTATTCCTGCCAGAATGGATGCCCAGAGATAGGGGTTCCGGGGGGTCAGGGAAGAAAGTCCGTTCTCAAATACCGATCCGAAGACAAGAGCTGAAAGTACAGCCGGCGGAATGAAAGAAAATAATTCTTTGACTTTCCCCGAAAGCGGTGCTTGTTTTATCTGTATAAAAAAGAAGCGGATAATGAATGTTGCAATGCCGCTTAATATAATGACTGCCCAAAGATGTGAAGTGTTCATCTATCTGTCTCCTTTTCTGTTTTTTATTAAAAAACCTGCAGTGATACCTGATAGGACTGCAATAAAAAAACCGGCATTGTATGGAACGTTTCGTGTTAAAACCATGACGATTCCTGCGGTAAGGGCTGATACTGCAAAATGGCTTTTTACAAGAAAAGGACCGAGCAGAGCAAGAAAAGTCAAGGGAACAGCGAATTCCAAAGAAAGCCACGATGGAAGGGTTTTCCCTGCAAAAACTCCGATAATGGTTGCGGCCTGCCAGGTCAGCCAGATGGGTAGAGCAGCTCCAATATAGAACTTGAATATATTTGTATTCATGTTTTTCCCTTTTTCGGTAATTGATACCGCATATACCTGATCGGTAAGGAGAAAGGAGGAGAATATTCTGGTAAGGAGTCTGTCACTGCGGATACTATCAGCGATTGACGCACCGTACATTGCCATACGGAGATTGATTAAGCCAGCTATGGCAACAGCAGTTATGATAGAAATACCTGATGAAAAAGAATTTACAATTGATATTTGTGCCGCTCCGGCAAATACCACAAAAGACATTGCTATTGCCTGTACTTTTGGAATACCGGAAGTAACAGCACTTACTCCGTAAATTAATCCGAAGGGGAAAAGCCCGGTTAGAATGGGCAAAACAGATTTTGTACCTTTTAGATAATCATTTGTGGTTGCCATTTACAAACTTATAGGATATTGTATGTTATGTTGTCAAGGTGGTTGTTATATGGATCAATCGAATTATGCAATAGCAAAAAATTTAAAAGAGATACGGAACCGCAGGAATCTATCTTTTGATCAGCTGTCACGTTGTACTGGTGTAAGTAAAAGCATGCTCAGGCAGATAGAGACAGGAAAATCCAATCCGACAATTTCGACCATGTGGAAAATAGCCAACGGTCTGCACCTTTCTTTTACTGCTCTTCTACAGAATCAATCGGCAGAGGCACATGTGCGGGATTTTACTGAAGCTGATCCGCTGTACGGGGATGAACATCATTACCGTGTGTATCCCCTCGTTACCTTTGATCCCCGGCAGCCTTTTGAAATGTATTATTTTGAGTTAGACAGCGGTGCTGTATTTGATGCAGAACCGCATCAGGGGGGTGTGAAGGAATATATTTTCCTTTTTACCGGATCCCTCACCGTGCAGACAGGAGAACAACTCTTTTATATGGAATCTGGCCGTTTTGTAGAATTTAAAGCAGATTGTATTCATCGTTATTCTTCATCATCAAAGGAAATCTCTACGGGACTTATGACATTGAGCTACTCCGGGATGTAAAAAGGTTGTGAGAGATTAAAAAAGCTGCTCACGTATGCGAGCAGCCGGATGAAATACTGTTTTTTCTCTACTATCAGTTCTTTTTGGGTTTAAGGTAAACAACCCAGTAGAGGAACGCTACAAAAAATCCTCCGCCTACAATATTCCCCAGGGTAACCGGGATCAGATTACCAAAAATAAATCCGTTCCAGTTCAGGTTGGACAGCTTGTCCGCGGAAAGCTCCGCCGCCTGTACAACTTCCGGCTGGGATTTTAAAAGGATCCCTTTCGCGATGAAAAAGATATTGGCAATGGAGTGTTCGTATCCTGAAGCGACAAACGCCATAACAGGGAAAAGAATGGCAAATATCTTTCCTATAACATACCGTGCGGAAAATGCCATCCAGACAGCGAGACACACAAGCCAGTTGCAGAGAATTGCTCTTGTAAAAGCTTCAAGGAAAGAAAGATTTACCTTTCCGTTTGCGATCTTTAACGCGAAGGCTCCTACCTGATAATGGGAGGCTTTCCAGAGATCCGTGTAGTAGATAAGGATAACGATGAGAATGGAACCGATAAAGTTAGCCGCAAAGACGATAGCCCAGTGAACAAGAACCTTGCCCCATGAAATTCTTTTATCCAGGGCGGATAGAATTACAAGATTGTTCCCGGTAAACAGTTCTGCTCCGGCAATAACAACGAGCATGAGGCCAACACTGAAAACAGCCCCCATAACAAGTTTTGTAAATCCTGTACCAAGGTATTTACCCATATCATGTCCGGCAACGGTAGCAAGCTGTGCGCCGAAGCCTATAAATACTCCCGCGAAGATACCTAAAATAAGCAGCTTACCAATACTTGAATTAACCTTGTTGACACATACAGAATCTGAAAGTTTCTCTGCGGTGTTTGCGGGGGTTCTACAATCTACAGCCATAAATAATCCTCCTGTTGTTTATTGAGCAAAAAATACAAAAATCGTGAAAAAATGTCAATAGTTGTGAATAAAAAATTTTAACATGAATTGACATTTGCTCATCGGGAGACTACTATTTAACAAAATGAAGATTTTTACATTCTTTTCATACAAACTAAACCGCCGAATTCTTTTTGCATTTCTCTTTATCATTTTGATACCGGGGATTGTTTCCTTCTGGGTAACATCGTTTATGATGCAGAAGACGCTTCACCGGGAAATTGAATCCCGCCTGCGTGAAGCTTCAACAGTCTACTTTAAAGAGATGGATACCATTGAGCAGAAGTGTATGAATATTGTTACCGTTTATTCTCACAAGAAAACAATCGTTGAACAGATCCTCAACCGGAAATACTCAAATCTGGAAGAAGACATGATCGAATTCCACAAAATGAAACTTATAGATATTATTGAAATTGAGGATGCCAACGGGAAAGTTATATTTAGAGGCCATAATCCTGATTTTGCAGGTGATTTAAAGATCGATCAGAATGTTGTCAAAGAGGGACTGGCTGGAAAGATAAATGTCAGTTATGAACACGGCCATTCCGGGTTTGCCATACGGGCGGTTGCTCCGGTGTTTTACGGGGAAAAGGTTATCGGTTTGTTTATGGCCGGATCACTTTTCTCCGGGAAATTTGTCGATCGTATGAAATCCCTGACCCTACTGGATAACGGGATATATCGTGGTAACCAAAAAATTATTTCCACGTACAAAGGGATGACCTTTCTCAGCCCCGCAGATATGGAAAAATTAAAAACAGGCACGTCCATAGTGAAGTTCAGCACTTTGCTGGATAAGAAGCTGTTTCATATCATGATAAAACCCCTCTTTCTGAAAAACACCTACTGGGGGGCCGTTGTTCTTGGTCTGAACAAGCAGGAAAGTGAAAAAACGTATCATTACGCAAATACACAACTGACGTATGTGGTCCTTTTCGGTTTATTTCTTGCTGTTCTTATTTATTATTTTTTAGCCCGTAATATAAACAAATCCATCAGCAGGATTATAACCGGTATTTCGAATGTAAGTTTTGACCATCCCAACAAACCAATAAAAACCAGCCGCGGAGATGAGTTCGGTATTATTGCGGACAATTACAATATGCTGCTGGAAAGGCTCGAATTGTACAATCAGCGAATTCACCAGCTTCAGAATGATCTTGTAGAATCAACCCGTCTTGCTACGGCGGGACAGGTTGCGGCAAGTCTTGCCCACGAAATCCGGAACCCCTTAAGCTCGATAAAAATGATGTCCCAGATAATTAAATCCCGTTATCTGACCAATAAAAAGGGAAGCGAAGAAATACATATCATACTGGAAGAGATTGAGAGAATAAACAGAAAGGTCAGTGAACTCCTTGAGTTTGCCCGGCCGGAAAAACTGGATTTTGTTATTTGTAATATCCATCAGATTCTTGACGGTGTTGTAAATCTATGCCTCTATACCATTAAGGAGCAAAACATTACGCTGGTAAAGGAGTACGACGAAAATATTCCTGATCTTTTTGCAGACGGGGAGAAGTTGAGGATTTGTTTTCTCAACATAATATTAAATGCGCTGCAGGTAATGAAGAATGGCAGTATCCTCAAAATTTCAACAAACCTGGCAAAAGGGGTTCTGAGCATCAGTATCTGTAATTCGGGAAGCAGTATTGAACTTGAAGATACAGAAAAACTTTTTGTACCGTTCTATTCAACCCGGGAAGGGGGCACCGGCCTGGGACTGGCCATTTCAAAGATTATTATAGAGAGACACCAGGGTACGCTTTCGGTTACAAAAGAAGAGCAGATGGTATGTTTTAATATTTCGATTCCCATGGTAAATCAAAGGTAAGGGTGTACAATGGCTTCTATTCTGATTGTTGATGATGAAATAAACATAATAAAAAGTTTTAGATCACTTCTTTCCGGAAAACATGATGTCTACAGCGCACGGAACAGCAGGGAAGCTCTTGATGAGATAAAAAACAACAAGATAGATTTTGTATTTCTGGATTATAATTTGGGAGGTGAGAATGGCCTGGATCTTTTAAAGATCATTAAAGCGATGGATAAAGATCTTTATGTTGTCATGATTTCCGGATACGGGAATTTTGAAGTAATTATTCAGGCCATGGCACTTGGATGCTATGATTATCTTGAAAAACCTCTTGATATAGACAAGATAGAGATTCTGCTGAAAAGAGCACTACATTCAAAGAAAATCAGCAATACGATCCGGTTTATGATAGATGAACAGAGCAGCCAGTTTAATTTAAACCGGATCATCGGAAAATCTCCGCTTATGCAGAATGTATTTAAACAAATCGGAATGCTCCTTAATACGGATGTTTCTGTTTTAATTACCGGAGAGAACGGTACGGGAAAAGAGCTTATAGCGAAAGCACTCCACTACAACGGGGTGCGCAGGGATGAACCTTTTGTGGCGGTAAATTGTTCCGGATTAACAGAAACACTGCTTGAGAATGAACTGTTCGGCCATGAACGTCAGGCTTTTACCGGTGCTGATTCAATGGTAAAGGGAAAATTTGAAACTGCAGGGGAGGGAACCATTTTTCTTGATGAGATTGGTGATATGCCTCTTAATCTTCAGGTAAAGTTACTCAGAGTACTGCAGGGAAAAGAGTTTCAGCGCCTTGGCGGTACCCGCAGTATCAGGCTGAAAGCACGAATTATAACTGCAACAAACAAGAATATAATTCAGGAAACATCCGAAGGCCGGTTTAGACAGGATCTTTTTTTTAGAATTAATGTTGCCCAGATAGAGGTTCCTCCGCTTCGTAAACGAAAAGAAGATATCCCTCTGCTGCTGAATTATTTTGTGAAAGAAGCGAATACAAAATTAAACAAAGGTATTACCGGAGCTTCAAAAGATGCTGTTACTATGCTGGTGGAATATGACTGGCCGGGGAATGTCAGGGAATTTGAGAATACGATAACCAATATGTGCATTAAAACCCATGGAAATATAATACGATCAGGAGCGATTCCAAATTACATAAGAACAAAGCAGATAGACAGCCTTGACAATGAATCACTGCAGAATTTTCTCCTTGGATATATTGAAACGCTTGGTCCGGAAGAACCTGTTCTTCCCCGTCTTATAGCCGATATTGAAGAAACGCTTATTCATATTTTTGAAAAACAGTACCATAACAACAAAACCCGGATTGCAGCGAAACTCGGCATGAGCAGGGTAACACTTCAGAAAAAAATGCAGAAGAAAAATTTGTAAAGTTTTTAATCACCTTTGTAAAATTTATTTCACATTTTCTTTTATTATCTTATTGTAATTACATATATTATAGATAAATAAACATGGCACGGTTATTGCTTTTCTTGTGTAAGGAGTGTGTAATCATGAAAACTGGAAAAAAATTATTACCGGCTAAAAAGATCCCTGAAATATTCTCTGATGAAGTAAAAAAATCTGGATTTAATCTTACTAAAGTTTATTCTGATCTTGTAGTAAAGATGTTGTCTTTTTACCATAAAAGTAAAGAAGGTTCTTTTGATAAAACAATTAAGGTAGTGCTGGATTATCTTTCCAAAATTGAAAAAACAGAAATGCATCTGCAAAACCATGATCTTTACATACAGTTTAAACTAGACCTGATGAAAACAGAAAGGCTTCCTCTTTTCCCCGGGTATGCTGTAAAAGATATTGATATCAGGTTCAAGGACTTTCAGTACGTCCGGTTGATTCTTAAGAATCTCGGACTTCTTTTTCTCGATTTAAGTGATCAGGCAGTTGTTTCACCGGATTTACAGGGCTGTCGGACGCTACTGCATCTGGAGAAGGTATACATAGAGAAAGCAGCTCATTCAATATCCATGATGGATAAAAAGAGTGAATTTGAGCAGGATGAAATACTGGCATATTTTTCGTCGTACAATACCTTATCTTCATACTTTTCCGCCATGTTGAGTGAAACCTCGTTTACCGGAAAGGTTGTCTCTATTTTACGGAAAATAGAAGAGGGAAATGTTGCGTTAAATGCCCTCCTCTATGAAAAGTTCAAGGTGAAGTATACCGCTTCGCAGTGGGATCTGCTGGGAGACACGTTTAATCCTCAGATAGCTCATGCCGCATTGTACGTATAGGATCTTCACTGTATACTAAAAAGTATGAGGCATGGAAAAATTTCCAATGTGTACAGTGTTCTTCTTAACGCATACGGGCCGCAGGGATGGTGGCCCGTTTATTCATTGCGGCAGACAGAAGGCAGGGATGAGCGGGGATATTCAGATAAGCCACCTGGAAAACTATCACCTCTGTCCCGGTTTGAAATTGCAGCAGGGGCTGTTTTAACACAGAATACATCATGGTTCAATGTGGAAAAAACGATTGATACTCTTTCCCGTTCCGGGTTATTGGATCCGGTTAAAATACTGGATGTCCCTCAGTCAGAACTCGCTGCTTCAATCCGCCAGAGCGGATACTACAATCAAAAAGCACGGAAACTCAAGATCCTTGCTGCTTTCCTGCTGGATGGTGAGTATCTTCAAGATGGAAAATTCCCGGACAGGGATGCCCTTCTTGGTCTCTGGGGAATTGGGAAGGAAACGGCTGATTCAATTCTTTTATACGCGTACGGTGTTCCTTTCTTTGTCGTCGATACGTATACGAAAAGAATTTTTAACAGACTTGGAGTGTTAACCGGTGATGAAGAGTATGATGAAATTGCGGAGAAGTTTTCCAGCTGTTTTAAGAGCGATGCTGCAGTACTTCAGGAGTATCATGCACTTATAGTAAGACACGCGAAAGAACAGTGCAGAAAGAAACCGGAATGCAACGGCTGTGTTCTTAGAGAGTCCTGTCTCCTGAATCTGCAAAATAATCCTTCCAGTAAAAATTTTTAATAGTGGAAGGCAGCGGTAACGATTTGGAGCAGTTCGTTAGTAGATAACCATCATTTTATGGTGGGCACACTGATTCCCAAATCACTTGCAAATGATGAATAGTTAAGCTGGGCAGCTGTACGGGATGCAAGTAAGCGGATAAACTGTTCAAAATCCCTTAAATTGTCAATGTTCATCAAACTTCTAACATCCCGTTCAAGATAGGTCTGAAGGTAACTTGAATACCATAGATCGTTGTTGACATTTTTATACAGCAGGGGCTCCGGATAGGAACTTTCCAACAGGTATGGAACAAGGTCCTGCTTTATTTTTCTTTCTGAATACGCAAAGGTCGGAAGTGATAATATAGCTGCCCTTCCTGCCAGCGATTCAGATAGTTTTCATAACCGAAAAGTGCTGAGACCCTGTAATAAACCAGTTACCGGGAGTCCTGTCCCTGTCAATAAGGATTTTTATTATATGCGCCAATTCCGGCATGTACTGTATTTCATCTATGACAATTGGTTTTTTTAATGAATTCAGGTAATCCAGCGGATTTTCAGAAATAAGTGCCCTGAAGTTGGGATCATCCAACGTTAGAAAAGTAGCGCTTTTAACAAAATTTTTTAAGAGAGTGGTTTTTCCTGATTGTCTTGGTCCTGATATGACTACCGCGGGAAACGTTTTTACTGCTTCTGATAGAGTGTTTTCGATAATACGTTTACGGTACATAACAGTATTCTAATCTCTTGTATTAAATATGTCAACAAAAAATATTATGACACATTTAACATGTAATATTAAATCGGTCATGATTTTTTTGCCCTTTCCATGGCGAGGAACACATTCCGGTGAAAAATGCTGTATGGAATGCCCGTATTCAGATCTTTAAAAATACTTTCATATTCTTCTTCAGTCATCTTTATAAGATTCGGCAGGTAGAAAATATCTTCCCAATAGTGGATTTTCTGCTGAAATAATGCTGTCATGTGTGTTTTTAATGGATTTTCAAGGTGCTTTCTGTTCCACGGGCAGACATCCTGGCATATTTCACAGTCGCCGACCCTGTTTTCAGAAACAGATTGAGCATTTTCCGGAAAATATTCAATCTGTAAAAAATTTGAAAGACACGTATCTCTCTTGAGTACATGGGGCTGTTCAAGCGCATGTAATGGACAGGCTTCCTGACATCTGCTGCAGGAACCGCATCGATCAGGTTCCTCTTCTGTATTATGCTCAAGCACGGCATCTGTTATAATTCCGCCAAGGGCCATAAATGAGCCATATTTCTTGGAAAGCAGCAGTGAATTTTTCCCCTGCCACCCCAATCCCGCTCTTACTGCAGCACGTTTCAGGGGAAGAACCGAACGTTCACTATCCGAACTGTCACAAACAACGGCATGATATCCTTTCTCCCGCAGAAAAGCAGCAATCGACTCGAGGGGCTTTACAACATCAAGAAAAAATCCTGAAAGATAGAGTCTGCTTGTCCGCCCGTATAAAAAGTTTGACCAGGCGGGAAGAGTCAATCCGCCGATATAAAAGCCGGCAACGATAATTGTTTCAGCTTCCGGCAGAGACAACTTCGGATCTCTCCTCCTTGAGTTTCTTATTGTATAGCCGGTAAACTCTGATGCATCAGCAAACCCCAGCGCATCAATCCCTATGGAGTCGGCAAGATTTCTAATTTTTTCTGTTGTTAATTTCTGCTGCTTGTTTAAGATATATTTATTCATAGTGTGTCCACATTCTTAGTACTTTAACTATTTGTTTTTTTTGATAAACCTGATATATAATACGATGCTGAATATTAATTCTTCTTGAGAATGCCCCTGTTAAATCTCCAATCAATTTTTCATATGGTGGATATTCCTTGAAGGGATCTTTTTCTAATACTTTTAATATTTCCTGTGCTTTTTTCTTTAAATTACTCTCTGATAGCTTTTTTGCATCTTTTGCTGCCTGTTCTGTATATAATATTTTATACATACCTACCAATCAAGATCTGATTCCAATTCCGCAATTGGAGTTTTCATCCCCTCAATTATAGAATCTCTCATTCCCGGAATTGATGATAGATACAGTGTTTCTTCAATACTCCTCCAATCATCTTCTCCGACTAATACAGCTGAACTTTTTTTCCCCGTTATATGTATGGGCTCATGAGACTCATTTACAGATTCAACAATTTTGTAAAGATCTTTTCTCGCATTCGTTATATTAATTGTACTCATAATTCTCTCCCGTACGCAACAACGTACGTCTAGTATAATGCTTTTAACATACCAAGTCCAGTACTATTTTTTAAAAGGGTGTACGACAATTTTGTTTATATATCGTTTTACCCTTTGTCAATCTGTTTTTTTGTGCTATACTGGACGTATGTATTGCGTTCAGTATGACGTGTGCTATAATGGAGGGGACTATGAATCAAATTGATAGACTCAATGAATTACAAAA
>WGCU01000080.1 GCA_015493635.1 Spirochaetaceae bacterium
GGCTCTTCTGGTAATCTTGTGGAAATACCGGGAAATTTGATATTGTAAAGCATGGATGACAAAGAATTATACAGACAAATATTAGGAGTAGTATCTCCTTGGGAAATTGAGAAGATAGATCTCGATATGGATAATAATCGAGTAGATATATATCTACAGTGGCCATATAAGATGGAAGGGATATGTCCCGAATGCGGCAAGTCCTGTAAAATACATGACCGAAGAGAAGAAAGGATCTGGCGGCATTTGGATACCTGTCAACTAAGAACTTTTATACACTGCAAAATACCAAGAGTGAAATGTGATGAGCACAAAACAAAGACAATGGAAGTCCCTTGGGCAGACGACATGAGCAGATTTACAAGACAGTTTGAAAGAATTGCCATACAATTTCTACAATCCAGTCAGAACCGAAAAAAGACAGCTCAGAATCTACATCTTAGCTGGGATGAAGTAAATCATATCATGGAAAAAGCTGTAAAAAGAGGGATGTCCCGGAGAAAAGATGAACCTATCAAATATATAGGAATGGATGAGAAGAGCTTTTTAAAAGGACATAATTACATTACAGTTATGACTGATACCGAGGGGAAACGGATTCTTGATGTAGTACAAAACAGAGATACAGAGGCTGTAGATAAGATCTGGGGCACTCTTACAGAAGAACAGAGGGGAAGTGTAGACGCTGTAAGCATGGACTTCTGGAAAGCCTTTATAAATGGAGCGGAGAAATATGTCCCTGAAGCAGCAATAGTCCATGATAAATTTCACATAATGAAATACATGAATGAAGCTGTAGATAAAGTTCGTAAAGCAGAACACAAAGCTCTTCTGGAACAGAATAAAAAAGATCTAAAAGGGACTAAATATCTTTGGCTAAAAGCAAAAGAGAATATGACAAAAGAAAATAAAAAGGATTTTAAAGCATTAAATATCAATCAGTTATCTGTAGGGAGAGCCTGGAATCGTAAAGAATTGCTCCGTCATTTATGGGATTATTACTATGAGGGATCAGCACGGAAATACTTCAATAAATGGTATTTTTCTGCAACACATTCACGATTAAAGCCGGTAATCAAAGTAGCAAAGATGTTTAAGAGGCATATAGAAAATATACTCACCTTTATCAAATACAGAATAACGAACGCATTTGCAGAAGGGATAAACAGTACGATACAACATATAAAAGCAACGGCTCGGGGCTTTAGAAACTTTAAAAATTACAGGACTTCAATTCTTTTCTATTGTGGTAAATTAAATCTCTATCCATAGAAAACCCGGAAGAGCCCTTTTATTGAATTGGAAAAATCAAGTAAAATTTGTCGACTTTTAAAAAATAGAATTTACACCTCTATGGAAAATAAAATTCCCATACTCTTGAACGGCTAAAACCTCCTTTCTCCTTGGAAATTTATAAAATCCACCTTCCAGATAATAACCTACCTAATATCGCTCCAATCCAATTCTCCGTCTTGCTGACACCGAAGTAGTACTTTCTGTGGGAAAGTTTGCGAGATAGTCAGCGGCATGAATATTTTAGATACAATATCATAATCAATTTTTTAGCCAAGCTGCTCTTCATATTCCATTTCATCAGCAATTTGCCCTATTTTATCAAGGTCATAACCGCTTTTCAGCCCTAGAGATTTTACAGGGGTACTATACTTCTGTTCCGGTTTTGCCGCGGTCTCCATATCCTCCAAACCCCGCCGCAGGATATGATTTACAAGAGTTTTGAAAGGAATCTTTTGTTCCGCCGCTTTCTTCTTCAAAGTTATCAACAGATTATCATCTAATGTTAACGTAGTCCTCATACGTTAAAGATATCCCCCTATATGTTAGTCGTCAAGATGCTTATTATTAAACATAAAGATGACTCATTATATTCCGATATACACTATTTTACTGAACATTCACATACATAACCGGATTTGAGAGGTAACTGGCCAAACTGCTATTCTATAATTAAAGGTACCCTTTTCGATTGCCGGACATCTATCAAACCTTTATCAGTAATTTTTAATTCGGGACTTACCGGAAGGGTTAGTGTGCACATGGACATGATAGGGTTTGCATGGTCAATACCAAGCTGCCTCAATGACTGCTGGACAGACAGCACATCTTTGGAAAGTACATCCATAGGAGCTTCCGAAAGGATCCCTCCAATAGAGAGACGGACTGATGACAGGATTTTCCCCGATGAAACAGTGCACATACCGCCTCTTTCTGTAACAACCCAATGGAAGGCCTTTTTCATATCGGTTATGTTGTCTCCTGCAAGAAGAATATTATGATGATCATGCGCATAACTTGAACAGAAAGCTCCCTTATGGATTCTTATCCCGTCCAGCAGTCCCTGTGCTGTTTGAGCTTTACCGGAATACCGGTCAATCACCAGAACCAGATTTACATCCGAACGGGGAGATTCCCAGTCAATCGTTTTGTTGATAACTTCAATAGATTTAACCGCACAGGTAGTGTATGTATCTCTGTTATTTTTCCGGATAACATGACACTTCACTTTTTTTTGGGCTTCGAATTTTTTATTAACTGAAATAGTGAACATTTCATCAATGGTAAACTGTTCCGGTAATGAAAAGCTGTCATAGAAAGAATGATTAAAACTTCGGGCAGCACTTGTACGTGCGGGAGCTGTGTATTTAATTCCTTTTTTATAGACATCCTCTATTACAAAATCAGGGGATTCATCCCGCAGCAGAATAAAATCGGCAAGCTTCCCGGGAGCAATAATCCCTCTGTTACGGAAACCCATTCTTTCTGCCGGTGCAAGACTGGTAGCTGTAATAACTTTTTCCAGAGACAGTCCTTTCTCCATCGCTTTTCGTACTATGTAGTCAAGATGTCCCCGCTCCTGCAGAATGTCAGGAGGTACATCATCCGTAACAAAACTGTATCTTCCGTCTACATCATGCTCCTGAAGATACGTGATAATTTCCTGAGTAACAGATTTCTCCTGGATTTCAACAAACATTCCGTTTGCAAGTCTTTGATGCATTCCTTCCAAATCCTGCAGGCAATGATCTGAATCAATTCCAAGGTAAAGCAGTTTAGCCAGATCAAGATTCCTGACAGAAGGGCAATGTCCTTCAATGGCTGTAAGGGGGTATGTATCTTTTATATAATCTATCATGTTAAGTGTTCTGGAATGTATCTTTTTTTCCACTAACCCGGTAAAGTTATGTATCATGCTGCTGTAGTTCATTACTTCACCGAGGCATACTACCTCGGGATACCGGCGCAGAAGGGTCTCAAGCTCAGCGGTGCCGATGACGCCGCCGGTAGTTTCCAGTTCCCTTTTTGTAGAGGGTACTGAACTCGGAACTCCGTAAAAAATGTCAATTGCAGCCCCTTTTGATACTCTTATCATCTCCTCTATACCCTTCAGTCCAAACACATTGGCAATTTCATGTGGTTCAGAGACGACTGTTGTGACTCCGTGAGGAAGTACGGCTGACGCAAAGGTACAGGGGGTACAAAGAGAGCTTTCAATATGAAGATGTATGTCAATCAAGCCGGGAATAAGGGGTTTCCTTCCACAGTTTACCGTTTCTTTTGAAGTGAGCCCTGCGGTTTCCGTATTCCCTATGTACAGAATTTTTCCTGAAAGTACCGCGATATCTGTCGTTTGCCAGCGTTTTAAAAAGACATTAAAAACTCTGGCATTAGTAAAGATTGTATCAACAAGCATCCGGTATCCTTATACGATCATTCGGACTGAATCACGCTCAACAAGTGAACCTGACATCAGTATTTTTTGTGTAACGGTATTTCCTGCCAGAGTATCGAGAAGAAGATTCGCCGCGCTGAGCCCGGCTTCACGCATATGCAGGTCAATGGTGGAAAGAAGCGGGTACGTAAGTTTTGAATGGATTGAATTATTTCTTCCTATAACTGATATATCGGATGGAACTGATTTCCCCGAATCCCGTATAGCTTGCATTGAACTAGCTGCCATAATATCCGACATACAGCAAATCCCTGTTGTTTCGGGATACTTTTCAAGGGCTGTACGGATAACTGAATAGGATTTCTCTGCTGAATACTCCCCGTAAAGCACTTTATGATCATCATACCCGGCAGGATACTGCTCCATTAACTGTTTGAAATCATCCTTTAGATAACGGGAATGCTCCCCTTTCGATCTTCCCAGGAGAAGCAATATATTCCTGTGACCGTTCTTAAGCAGGTAACGTACTCCGGAAACTACATCAAGATCTTCCAGTAAAACCTGATTAACATCTTCATCGACACGGGGGATATTCAACGTTACAAAGGGGCGTTTTGTTTGTTTTACTTCTTCTATATTTTTCCTGATCTGGTTCATGGTACAAAAACCAGTACTGAAAAGAAGGTACCCGTCACATCCGGCACTCTTTTCCAACTGTTCTTTTACAATCTCTATTGATGATTGCGCGGATGAAGGGAAAAACAGTATCCCGTACCCAAAATATGAAAGCCGGGTTTGGATACCTGCAAGAAGCGCATTTGTATAGTCGTTTTCAAAAAGAGGGAGAATTGTGGGAATTAAGATCCCGATAAGGTTCGATTCGTGTGTTGAAAGGCTTTTGGCAAAAAAATTTTTATGGTAGTTGAAATCCTTAACAGCCTGATCTATACGGATTTTTGTTTCTCTGCTCACCCTGTTTGTATCTTTGTTGTTCAGATAAATAGATACTGAGGCAGGGGAAATACCAATATATTTTGCAATCTCTTTTATACTGCTCATTTGCTATTTTACGCTTCCCTTATGCTGCTACGGTTTTGAAATCCATGAAACACGTTAATCAGTTAACGTATATATTACATGAGATATCCCCTGTGTCAAGGCTGTAAAAGGAATATTCGGCATAATGTCGGATATATTAGTCGAAATTACTTGACATGCGGTAATTTTCGTGTAATAAATAAGTTAAACGGTTAACAACCAACTAAGAGTACTTCAATGTGAAACAGGGTTGTAATCTTTCAAAAAAACAGGAGGACGAGATGAAAAAAACACTGACCGCATTTGTTGTAGTATCTTTGCTGCTGGCTGCAGTTATACCGGCTTTTGCCGCGGGGAAAAAAGAGGCTGCTCCCGCTGCTTCACCAGCTGTTGATGAAATGCCCTACAAAGGACAAACACTGACCATTTCCATGTGGGGATATAATATGGATCTCCTTGAGAAAAATATTATCAAACCATTTGAAAAAAAATATGGAGTTAAAATCGTTACGGAAACGGGAAATAATTCATCCCGTTTTACAAAAATGGTAGCACGTAAAGATTCCCCTCTTGTTGATGTCGCACTGTTTGCAGGTTCGTGGGCTTACAAGGCCATGAAAGAAGGTATTATTAAACCGTATGATCCCGCAAAATTAAAAAATTTATCCGCGCTGATGGATTCTGCAAAAGATCCTTTAGGAGGGAAATACGCAGTAGGATATACCATACAGCATCTCGGCCTTTTTTACCGTACAGACAAGGTGGCGCCTATTACTTCATGGAAAGATCTCTCCAGAGACGATTTAAAAGGATATCTTTCAATCCCAAGTATTACGACAACATACGGACCTGCAGTTATTTACATGCTTTCAAAAGCGTGGGCAGGTGACTACAATGCGACGGATGTAGGGTGGGAAAAAATAAAGGAACTGGCTCCAAACCTTGTAACCGCTTATAATCGGTCATCAGAGCTTAATACCCTTGTTGCCCAGGAAGAGGTTTATGCAGCACCTTACTCCAGTTTTGCCTGGGGTACAATTTTAGGAACAGGCCTTCCCGTTAAAAGTGTTATTCCCAAAGAAGGTCTTGTCGGATCTTTCAGCATGGTGAGCATAGGGGCAGGAACAAAGAACGACGATCTTGCTCATCTTTATATGGATTATCTGCTTTCTTACGATGTGCAGCTCGCGGAAGCTATGGACCTTGTTGATTCTCCCGCAAGGACAGATATAAAACTCCCTGCTGATGTAGCATCAAAACTTACGTATGGAGACGCTCTGATATCAAAACTGCATTTCTTCGATCATAAGGCCATGGCTGATGTGCAGGAAGAGTGGATAAACCGCTGGAATAAAATATTTTCCAAGTAATATACTGTAAATACAGATACCGGGTCAGCAGAGCAGCTGACCGGTATCCTGTTTACCTGCAGGATTTTTAAATAGAGAGGCAGTTATGAATCAGCTATATTTAAAAAGAACACTGGTATTACTGCTGGGGCCCGGGTTTGTATTTTTAATTATATTCTTCTTTTCACCGCTTGTATTTGTTTTTCTGGAAAGTTTTAAGGGACCTGCCGGAGGTATCACCTTCAGTCGATACCTGGAGGTTCTAACAAATAAACAGTTCCAGCATGTATTTGTAAGGACACTGAAGATGGCATTGATTATTACACCAATTGCTGTTGTCCTCGGGTATCCTTCAGCTTACCTTATGACAAAACTTGCACCGGGAAAGAAATCAATACTCATGTCTCTCGTTATTCTTCCCCTTATGACAAGTCCCGTTGCCCGAACGTACGCATGGATCGTTATTCTCGGGAAATACGGTATCATAAACAAGACACTTACATCAGTGGGGATTCTAAAAGAACCTGCACGCTTAATGTATACTGAAGGTGCTATCGTTGTGGGACTTTTGCAGTTGTTCCTTCCTCTCATGGTCCTGACCCTTGTAAGTGCCATGGAAAATGTTTCAGAAGAAATTGAGGAGGCGGCGCTGAGTCTCGGTTCCGGAAGGATAGGCAGTTTCTTCAGGGTAATAGTACCTCTTTCCTTTGATGGTCTCATTATGGGAGTTACCCTTGTCTTTACCGGCTGCATAACCGCGTATGTAACACCCGCCATACTGGGGGGAGCCAAAGTGCTAACCCTTTCTACTCTTATGCGTCAGGAAGCTCTCGTTTTGATGAACTGGGAGGCTGCGACTGTTATCGCTGTAATCATGATTATAACAACCCTTATACTCTATAATGGACTGCGGTTCTTTAAACCGGGGAATCTCGCATGAAGAACTCAAAAATACTCCTTCTTATTCTCATTGTAATGTTTGTATTTCTCATAGGCCCTTTTATAGTTATTATTATTTCATCATTCAGCAGTCAGACAGTTATGCGTTTCCCTCCGGAGGGATTTTCACTTCGGTGGTATGACAAGGTCTTGAATATCGAAATGTTCAGGACAACGTTCTGGATGAGCCTGAAAACAGGACTGGCGGCAACGTTTACAGCTCTCGTTCTTGGGGTCCCCGTCGCTTATACCAACGTCAAGTACCGGTATCCCGGCAAAAATGCTCTTGAATTGTTTTTTTCCTCTCCTGCCATTGTACCGGGACTTGTTGTGGGTTTTGCACTCCTCCGATTTTTTATATACGTATCCGGAATACCCATACTGCTTGGGCTTTATCTCGGGCATACTGCAATTCTTTTCCCGTATACAGTACGTGTTGTTTCTGCCAGTTTGAGGAATTTTGATGCCGGTATTGAAGAGGCTGCAGTAAGTCTGGGTTCATCCCCACTTCATGCCTTTTTTGCAGTTGTTCTTCCAAATATACAATCAGGGCTCATTGCCGCTTTTATACTGGCATTTATAACCTCTTTTAATAATGTTCCTGTTTCCCTCTTTCTGACAGGTCCCGGTGTTGCAACACTTCCCATTCAAATGCTGGTTTATATGGAATACTACTTTGATCCGACAATATCAGCTTTATCCAGTATCATTATTGTAATTACCGTTATAATTGTCCAAAGTGCCGAAAAAGTACTTGGAATCTCAAAATATATGTAATGAGGATTTTGTATGTCATTTATTCAATTAACTAATATAGATGCCGGTTATGTAAGAGGAAAACCTGTACTCAAGAATTTTCACCTGAATGTTGAGCAGGGAGAACTTGTTTCCCTTCTTGGTCCAAGCGGCTGCGGGAAAACAACGACCCTGAGAACCATTGCCGGTTTTATAATGGCTGAAAAAGGGAAGGTTGTTATCGGTGGAAAAGATTACACCGGTGTACCTCCCAATAAAAGAAATATCGGGTTGGTATTTCAGAATTATGCTTTGTTCCCTCACCTCTCGGTATATGAAAACGTAGCCTATGGCCTTAAACGCAGGAAGGTACCAAAGGAGTTAATTCCCGGTAAAATCAAGGATGTTTTAAATCTGGTTTCTCTTATTGGGTATGAAAATCGTTTGCCTGCTCAACTATCCGGCGGACAGCGTCAGAGAGTGGCTTTGGCCCGGTCAATTGTTATTGAACCCGATTTGTTACTTCTGGACGAACCTCTTTCTAATCTTGATGCTAAACTTCGTGATGAAATGCGTGCAGAACTGAGCCGGCTTCAGCATCAGCTGGGAATTACCATGATCTATGTAACGCATGATCAGATTGAAGCTCTGAGCCTCTCCTCACGTATAATTGTGATGAATGAGGGAACTATTGAGCAGATGGGAACACCGCAGGATATTTATGAAAGGCCGGAGACCCCTTTTGTAGCAAGATTCATCGGGTTTGATAATCATCTAAAAGGGAAGATGATACGTAATTCCGAGGAAGGTATCCGTGTCGCAGTTGGAGATACAGAGATTCTCAGCACCCGAAAATCAGGACGCTCATCAGAACTGCAGATTGGTGATGCTGTGGAGGTTTTCTTCCGTCCGGATGACACAGAAATTCTTGATAAAAAATTACCGAACACTGTTGAAGCACATATTGATTATGCAAATTATCAGGGTAATACGACACAATATTCGCTTAGTGTGGAAGGGACTGCCATACGGGCAATTGTTGCCGGCAGGCAAGTTCCCTATAATGCTGAAAAAGTCTGGATAAGTATTCCGGCTGATAAACTTATAATAGAAGAAGACAGAGGGCATTAATGAAGGAAAAAACTGAACGATTAAAACATATCCGGTGCAGAGAGGGTGACATTGCTTCTTATGTTATCATACCGGGAGATCCCGGCAGGGTAAAAAGAATTATAGCACAGATGGATGAAGCAGTAATGATAGCACAGAACAGGGAGTATATTGTTTACAATGGAATGTATAAAGGAGTTCCCGTTACTGTATGTTCATCCGGTATAGGAGGGCCTGCGGCTTCCATCGCTTTTGAAGAACTCATAAAACTTGGGGCCAAAGTATTTATCAGAGTCGGGTCAGCAGGAGGGAGACAGAAAAATATCCCTATCGGAACTCCCGTTGTCATACAAGCCTCATACAGAGGTGAAGGCACATCGAAAGCCTATCTGCCTCCTGAATTCCCGGCTGTTGCTGATCTTGATGTAACCAATGCCCTCGTTCAAGCTCTGGAAGACAGGGATATTGAATACCAGACTGGTATCGGGTTTACCCGTGACGCTTACTATGTCCAGGATAAGGAACTGAATATTCTTCTTTCTGACTGCGGAGTAAAAGCTGCGGAGCAGGAAGCTGCGGTGCTCTTTATTGTCGGCAGTGTACGCGGAGTAAAGACAGGTGCAATTGTATCCACTGATTCCAATATCTGGCTTGAAAAACAGCCCACTCTTGCAGAGAAAGAAAAGTTGTTTCTTAAGGGTGAACATCTTGTAATTCAGGCTGCTCTGGACGCTGTTGTTCTCCTGAACAAAGAGGGAGCCCATGAGTACTAACTCCGGAGAATTAATCAGTTAACCTGGGAGAACCTGCGCATGCACAGAGAAAACAATGCACCCGGGCAGCCAAATGTTGATAAAAAACGGCTGCTTAACCGGCTTATTACACTATGCGGTATTTACGGACCATCCTGTAAAGAAAAAGAAGTTTCCCAATACATTTTAAACTTTGTTCAGAAAAGGATTCCTGATGGTTTACTCTGTACGGTGTTTTCTCCTGAAACAATACCTTCAGGCGGAGACACAGCAGATATACTCATCCGTGTTCCCGGTAAAGGAAAGGGGGACACCATTCTTCTTTCAGCCCATCTTGATACCGTTCCTCTTGATCCAGATAAGGAACGGAAAGTTATCTTGTCCGATGGAATCATTAAAACAGAAGAAGCTTCTGTCCTGGGCGGAGATGACCGTGCCGGGGTAGCTGCCGCTCTGGAAATGATAGATATTGGTCTGGCTTTTCCTGAAAAACACGCGGGTCTTGAGATCCTGTTCACCGTCCAGGAAGAACAGGGCTGCCGGGGTTCAAGGGATCTGGATGCATCATTATTTACGGCAAAATACGGGTATAATCTGGACGGGGAAACTCCTCCCGGCAGTATTATTATTCGTGCTCCGCAGAAATCAAAGTATGAGATTGAAATATACGGAAAGAGTTCACATGCTGCCCTTGCGCCACAAGAAGGGTTAAATGCAATAAAGATAGCTGCACGTATTATTGAAAAGCTTCCCCAGGGAAAAATTGATCCGGATACGACCTCTAACATCGGCAGTATTTCCGGAGGCAGGCAGACAAACATTATTCCGGATTTTGTAAAGATTAAAGGCGAGGTTCGTAGTTTTTCTGAACAAGCATTTAACCATACCTGCAAGAATGTCGAACAGGCATGTAATAATTCCATACAGGATAACGATAGCAGAGTGGTGATATCCTGGGAACATTCCTACAATGGATACGCAGTCGACCACGGGGGAAACAGTGTCAGACGCTTCACTGATGCATGCAGGGCCTATGGTATTAAACCGCGTCTCCTTTCTTCCCCCGGCGGCGGCGATAGTAACAATATAAATGCACTCGGCATTGAAAATGTAGTGTTTGGACTGGGAATGCATGAAATTCACACGGCAAATGAGTATCTTGTATTGGATGAATTCTACAGGGCCGTTGATATTCTGTATAAAGTAGTTTTTAAATAATACCAGGTATAGTCCGGTTTATCTTTTCCCGAATCGTATCTGTATATGATAAAGCTGCTTCTCTTATACCTGCTGTATCCATGTGCAGGAGCTTCCTTTCTTTCATAAGTACTTCCCCGTCAACTATCACCGAAGATACATCTGAAGGACTGGCACTATAGACAAGAGCGGCATAAGGGTCGTAGACAGGAAACATTGAGGGAGCGTCGATGGAGAATATAGTAATATCAGCACGCTTACCGGATTCAATAGACCCTGTCTTTTTTTCCAGATGAAGAGCTCTCGCTCCACCGATCGTTGCCATCTCCATTACCTGGATGGGCGTCATCAGTGCCGGATTATTCAGTCTCACTTTTTGAAACCTTGAAACAGCACCCAGCTGATGAACAAGGTCCATCGTATTCCCGCTCATCGGCCCATCTGTCCCGATCCCTATACGCGCTCCTTCGATGAAAAATTCATAGGCAGGGGCAATCCCCTTCCCGCTCTTGCTGTTTGCAGCAGCATTATGTGCAATTCCGGTTTTTCTGTTAACAAGGAGTTTACGATCCTGCTGATTAGCAAATATGCAATGAGCCATCGTGGCATTTGAGGTAAGTAATCCACAGGCGTCATAGTAAGGTATCGGCCTCATCCCGTGTTTTTCTTTTATGAAAGCCTCTTCGAAAGGCATTTCCGCCAGATGGCTGAGAATAGGAACTTTTTCCTCAGCAGCGAATGCGGCCACAAGCTCCAGATCTTTCCTGCTGAGGGAGTAGGGAGCATGAGGGGCGATACCTGGAATAATCCTCTTTGAGCTGCCAAACACTCTGTTCAGTTCTCTTGCTTTTTCAATACTTTCGTCTGCCCCGGATGAATCAGGGCATGGCTCACTGGTTACTGATTCTCCAAGTACGGCCCGTAGTCCGCTTTCAGCTGTCGCTTTTGCAGTCATTTCTTCATAATAATACATATCAGCAAAAGTAGTTGTCCCTCCCAGAATCATTTCTGAAATAGTATGGAGTGATGCCCAGTAAACCAGCTCCGGTGTAACAAATTCCCTCTCCATCGGAAAGATATATTTACGTAACCGGTCTACTTTATCATCTGCCAGGGATCTAAAAAACGACATGCCAATATGAGTATGCGTATTGATAAGGCCGGGAATAATGATTCCCCCTTTCGCATTTAGAAAAGACGAGGGAGGAATCTCTTCTACTAATCCTTTCTGTTCATCCCCTGCGTAAACAATGTTATTTCCTGCGATGAGTACCATCCCATGATCATACCGGTGGAAAGATTTATCCATTGTAAGCACGGAACCATTTAGTACAGCAAAACTAAACTCTATTTCCCTTCCCTCTATTGTAGTTTTATATAAATCAGGCTGGTACATTATTATCCAAATGGTAGGGAAAGTTATAACCCTTGTCAATAGAGTTTTTAGAGAAAAGCAAAACGAATAAATCCACTTTTATTGTTATTTGACCTTCACATACATAACCGGATTTGAGTTGCCCCTTTCAAAGTAATGCTCCACCGACTTGTAACGGTATTTTTTTCTTATATCTACCGGGGCAAGATTGCCGACAAACTCCCAACGGCCCTCAAGCTTTGCAGTGCCGGATTCTTCATCTTTTCTGTCATTGAAGCTCGTACTGCATACAACTTGACGACAGGTTAATGAAGGTATATACATTTAAATATGGGAGATATAATATGAATCACAAGAAAATACTTTTCCTTATCCTGGTCTCTGGAATCTTTTTCATTGTAACAACAAACATTTTTTCACAGGGCGACAAAGAAGGGAAAGAAAATAAAAACATGGTACTTGTTGCCTCTGGAGACAGCACCAGTCCGAAGGTATGGACAGGAGGAGACGAAGAATCACCCTTGATGCACCCCGGAGGGAACTGTATAGACTGTCACAGCGAAAATGAGGGGCCGGATTTCACCATCGCGGGAACGGTCTATTCAACTCCCGATGCAAAGACCGATGAGTTTGGGGTTAATGGTGCAAAAATTGTTATAATTGATGCAGCCGACAAAGTTCTCGAAATGACGACCAATGAAGCGGGTAACTTTTTTTCGTGGGAAAAAATTAAAATGCCCTTCACCGCCAAGGTCGTATACAAGGGGAAGGAGCGGGCCATGCCAGCTCAGCAGTCCATCGGTAACTGCGCGCTATGCCATACATCAACAAAAGATAACGGCACACCCGGACGTATAGTCATTCCCTAGTTACCCCCCCCGCATATTCCTGTGCTGTTTGTTTATCGGGCATTTCCTTGTGCAGGGACGTAAAATATTACGTCCCTGCACAGAATCAGGCTGCTCCGGGGTTCCGTCCTGGAAACCCGGACCGCTTCGCGCCCTCCGTATCCTTAACACTTTCATCTATGCTTTTTATTCTGCTAAATCCAATGCAATTTTTTATCATCAATTCCATTAACTTTCTTATTTATCTATTAAGGGTTTGATACTTCCAGAATTGAAGAATTTTTCTACGTAACCTAATTCTCAATTTCCAGACCCTCTATCCTTTTAAATTCTTTCTCATTATTTGTTACTAAAATTACTTCTCTTGAAACTGCCTGTGAGCCTATCAGGATATCCATATTCCCTATAATTGTTCCTTTGGATTGCAAATCCAGTCCCTCAAAGCAGCCATTATCCTGCTGTACAACCTTGCCCGGAATCAGGGCTTCTCACCTGACTGGATTTATTCTGTGCACCTAATTAAAAATGCTTTGTTGTGATTATTTTTTATTTTAAAACTCCTTCCACTTTACTCCGGGAAACCGGGCAAAATCTGTATCAGTTGTATAAACAGTACAGCCCCACTACTCTCTTATATGCTGGTTTCTCGGTGAATCGGAGTTTACCGCGTGGGTAAGGACATTTACATCAGGAATAACTGCTCTTCATCTTCCATTTCATCAGCAATTTGCTCTATTTTATCAAGGTCGTAGCCGCTTTTATAGTTTAGACAAGAACGGTATGGCGTAGAGAGGAATATTGACAAAGTTTTTATCCTGTATAAAATTTCCTGGCGATAACCGCACCATAATTTCAGGATTATATTTTTCATCATAAACTCTCAAACTTTTCTTTTGCCTGCTCAGTCCGCTTTTAACTTCTATGGGTATAATTTTATTATCTCCATTGGTAATGACAAAATCAACTTCAGCTTCATATTTGCTTGTCCAGTAAAATAGCTCCTGAAACCCTGATTTAATCAACTCTGAAGCTGCATAGTTCTCGATAAAAGCACCATTGTACTCAGAGAACAAACTGTTGCCCCTGACTATTACCCTTGATTGAATATTTAGCATTGCTCCCAAAAGCCCGGAGTCCAGCACATAAAGTTTGAATTTTGACCTATCCACGTAGCCGGACAACGGTAGTTTTGGAGTTTTTAAGTTTTTTACAGTATATACCAAACCTGCCTTTTCAAGCCATTCTATTGCGGATTCAAATTTCAACGCCCTGCCGCCTTTGGAAACATTACTATATTTGAATTTCTTGTTTTCTCTGGCTAGCTGAGCAGGAATGGAATTCCATATTTTGGAAATCTTTATTGCTTCTGCAGCCGTAGTATATTTCGAAAAATCCCTTTTATAAGCATTTAAGATCTCTGTTTGAATATTTCTGACTTCGGCGATATCATCGTTCAGTATGTAGGCCTGTACAACCTCCGGCATTCCCCCCAGGAATAGATACATTTTATAATGGCTTAACAATTGGTCATGAATTATATTTTCTATCTGTACCGGTTCATCCAGTTTATTAAGATAATCTATGAGTAAATCCGCTTTTACTGCAGAGAGATATTCAAAAAAAGAGAGCGGATAAAGCATCATGAAGTTTACTTTTCCGACAGGGAAACTGGTTGTTCTATTAATACTCACTCCAAGCAGAGATCCTGCCGAGACTACATTGTATTCCGGTGATTCTTCGCAAAAATATTTTAAACTCGTTAGCGCTCTCTGAGATGCCTGAATTTCATCAAAAAATATCAAAGTGGAAGCAGGATCTATCTTCTTTCCCCTAAAAAGTTCCAGAGATTTTATAATTGACCTGGAATCCAGTGTTTTCTTGAACAGTGAATCGAGTTCAGGTGCTTTTTCAAAATTGAAATATGCGTAATCAGAATATTCTTTATCAGCGAATTCCTCTAACAGGTAAGTCTTTCCGACCTGTCTTGCCCCTTCCAGCAGCAAAGGTTTTCTATTCTTCCTGCTTTTCCAGCGCAAAAGGTCTCTGTAGAGGGCTCTCCTCACACTTATCTCCTGTTTTTCGTCAATTACATTCTAATATATCTCCAAATTATTTTCAATTTACTTTAATTTTATGTGCTAAAAAATGTAATAGCCTGTATGCGCTATTGGGCATGCTGTATATCCGTACAAATTTGGAGTTCAATCCAAATTTGTATAATCATCCCTTCATCATTTTCTACTGAACATTCACATACATAACCGGATTTGAATTACCCTTCTCAAAGTAATGCTCCACCGACTTGTAACGGTATTTTTTTCTTATATCTACCGGGGCAAGATTGCCGACAAACTCCCAACGGCCCTCAAGCTTTGCAGTGCCGGATTCTTCATCTTTTCTGACATTGAAGGTTGTACCTCCTTCATACCAGTCAAGTATGGTATAAACTTCCTGGATAATACCGCCGTAAACTGAAAATGCATACACAGCCTTTCTTGCATTTTCCGGATTCAATCTCCATTGCCCCCGGGTGTAATCGTAAAGTTCCACTTCTGACATGGAATATCTAAAAGCTTTATTTATCCTTATTAAAATACCCGGTTCAGTGATGTCAACTTTCTTTTTTTCATACGCAGATATCAGCTGAGAAAGACTCATCCTGCCGAAAATTGAGCTTTTGTAACCGCTCTGTATATTTGTAAGATTTTCAATACCTATAAGATCTATAACCGAAGATTCCACCCTTAATGCTGTTTTTTCATCCTCCAAACCATGAATAAGTATCTCAATCTTCGGCTCGCAGCCCTGTGCTCTGAGCTTCCGTATATACTCAACCTTTTTGCTCTCGCTATTATCATCGAGGTGCGCAAAAACCCTGTTCCCTTTCCCCTTGCCGACGTAGAATATTGCGTTGGTAACAGGATCAGAATACAAGTAAACATAGTACTTCAGTTCGTTTAGAACCGCAGGTGGAAACTTCATTTTTTAAACTGCCTTTTTTTGATAGATAAAAAACCACTGCCCGGAGAGATAGTTAAAGGATTTATACGGGGTAAAGCCGGCTTCTTCCATAACCTGTTCAATTTCCCCTGCTGCCGTGCCATGGTTAAGTCCGGGACCTGATGCAGAACCTTTCTTATGATCAATAACGACAATTTTTCCGCCGTTTCTCAGGACATCCATTAGATTTCCAAAGTAGGTATGCCTGTTTTTCAGATGGTGGAATGAGTTTCGTAAAAACAAGAGGTCAACACTATCCTCCGGCAGATTACAGTTCTCCTCCGTCCCCGGAACCAGTGTTATTCTCTCCTCAAGATGCTCTTCTTCAGCCTTCTTCTTTACAAAATCAAGGTTCCTCTTCTCTATATCCACCGCGTACACTCTGCCGGAATCTCCCACAAGCCGGGCAAAGCGCAGGGCGTAGTATCCACCTCCTGAACCGATATCACCAACCACAGATCCGGGTTTAACGTCCAGATCGTCCAGAACGCGTTCAGGATTTCCCTCTGCCGCAGCTTTATTAAAGTGCTTTAATTTAATTCTGTCAAACATCGTTTTCCGCCTCCATAAGAAAATGTAGTGCATTGATCTTCCGTATACCATTATAGTCCAGAACGTTTTATAAATCGACAAACACCTTGTTTTAAAAAGGGTGTACGACAATTTTGTTTTTCACCATCGTTAACCGGCTTTTCGTTCATCCATAAAGTTTTCATATCTTCCGCTGAGTCTTGAACATCGAAGGGCAATAATGCTGTTGGCTCCCCGGACCGTCCAATGCATCCCCGATCGTTTA
>WGCU01000081.1 GCA_015493635.1 Spirochaetaceae bacterium
GTCTATCAATTTGATTCATAGTCCCCTCCATTATAGCACACGTCATACTGAACGCAATACATACGTCCAGTATAGCACAAAAAAACAGATTGACAAAGGGTAAAACGATATATAAACAAAATTGTCGTACACCCTCAAATTTCCCTTACCTTGACACCCTATTTTTAACTGTGCTATTTTTGATTAATACTATTATTGAAGGAGTTACTATGTCCGGCCACAGTAAATGGGCGAGTATAAAACATAAAAAAGGCGCTATCGATGCAAAAAGAGGAAAAATTTTTACCAAAATTATTAAAGAGATTACCGTTGCTGCGCGCCTTGGCGGCGGAGAAATAGAATCTAATCCGCGGCTGAGAACTGTTGTTCTGAAAGCTAAAGCGGAAAATATGCCGAAAGACAACATTGAAAGAGCAATAAAAAAAGGCACAGGAGACCTTGAAGGGGTTGATTACGTTGAGGGAACCTACGAGGGATACGGCCCGGGAGGCGTCGCCATACTCATCGACACCCTGACAGACAACAAAAACCGGACAGCAGCCGATATCAGGAGCATCCTCAGCAAAAACGGCGGGAACCTGGGAGAGACGGGATGTGTATCGTACCTTTTTCAGAGAAAAGGGCTTATTACTTTCAGTGCTGATACGTACAGTGAAGACGAAATATTCGAAGCAGCCCTTGAAGCCGGTGCTGAAGATGTTTCTACGGAAGAGGGTGTTATAGAGGTTATAACTGATCCTGATGATTTTAATACGGTTCTGGAAGCGTTACAGGAAGCGGGAAAAGAAACGCTTTCAGCAGAAATAACTAAAATTCCCGACGCGACGATTACGTTACCGGATGATAAAACAAGGAAAGCACTTCGGCTTATCGAAAAAATTGATGATCATGAAGATGTACAGTCTGTTTCTACAAATCTTGAAATTCCCGAAGGGTTCGATCCTGATATCGAAGAATAGATGAAGCGGATTCTGGGAATTGATCCCGGTTTTGCAGCAACAGGCTGGGGGATTGTTGATGTCTCCGGTACACGGTTTAACCATATTAGTCATGGGTATATTAAAACACTTCCTTCTGATGCTATTGGTTTTCGACTGGATTTTATATTTCGGAATATTGTTGATATTATCGATGAATACCATCCGGTCTGTGCGGGAATAGAGGAAATATTTTTCGCACGTAACAAGGTAAGTGCACTGCCGGTGGCTCAGGCTAAAGGAGTGATTCTACTGGCTCTTGAACAAAACGGTATAAACACAGTTTCCTATACCCCGCTGCAGATTAAACAGGCACTTACCGGAAACGGTAGAGCAGATAAAAATCAGGTTCAGGATATGGTAAAACTGCTTTTGGGGTTAAAAGAGGCCATAAAGCCCGATCACTCTGCAGATGCCCTTGCAGCTGCAATCTGTTATCACAATAACAGTACCATGGAGGATTACAGCCGTGATTAACAGTATTACCGGACAATATACCGGAAGAAACGGAGCATTGCTCTTTATTGCTCTAAACGGCATTGAATGGAGCCTTGAATGTACGGAAAATACTGCTGCGTACGCCGCATCACACAAGGATACTGTCAGGATATACACCTATCTGCATCACAAAGAAGATCATATGAAGCTCTATGGATTTGCAAATACCCGGGAACGGGAACTGTTTCTTGAACTTATAAAAGTATCAGGCATAGGACCGAAACAAGCCTTGAGGATGCTGTCAGGAATCGGAACCGATGAGCTTGTAACGGCTCTTGATGAAGGTAATACGGACCGTCTATCACTTATCCCCGGAATTGGGAAAAAGACAGCTGCAAAAATAGTACTCTCTCTGCGGGGGAAACTTAAGCTTGAGGCAGAGAAAAATGAGAAGGAAGTTTTCCCCGATCTCGTTGAAGCACTTATTGGAATGGGATTTGACCGGAGAAGCGCCCGTAAAGCACTGCTGGAAATTTCCAGCCGCCCGGAAATTTCCGACCTTCCTGAAGAGGTGAAAGAGAAGCAATTGTTCAGGGAAGCTATAGTATTTTTAAGCTCATAAGGTTTATACTTGCGTATGGATACTAAAGAACCTTTTTTAACTCCCACCTATAAAGCTGATGAAGACCGCAGGGAAGGTTCACTGCGTCCGCAGTTTCTTAAAGACTTTCAAGGGCAGCAGGAACTGAAAGATAACCTTTCAGTGTTTATAAAGGCTGCCCATGAACGGGAAGAAAGCCTGGATCATATATTCTTAAGCGGTCCTCCCGGTCTGGGTAAAACAACCCTTGCGGGAATAATGGCCAATGAGATGGGAAGCGAGTTTAAGGTTACCTCAGCGCCTGCCCTCGATAAACCAAAGGACCTTGCGGGAATTTTAACAACGATAGGTGAGGGTAGTGTTTTTTTTATCGATGAAATTCACCGCCTCAAACCGGCAATAGAAGAAATGCTCTACATCGCAATGGAAGATTATGAAATAGACTGGATAATCGGGCAAGGACCTTCAGCACGGACGATACGGATACCTATTCCCCCTTTTACCCTCATTGGAGCGACAACAAAGGCCGGTTCTGTTGCAAGTCCGCTTTACAGCAGATTCGGTATTTCTGTACGGATGGATTTTTATACTCATACAGACATAGAAAGCATAATAAAGCGTTCAGCCGGAATCCTGAAAATTCCCATAAAGGATGAAGCGGTTTCTCTTCTTGCCGGAAGCTCCCGGGGTACTCCGAGAGTTGCAAACCGTCTCTTGAGAAGAATGCGTGATTTTGCACAGGTTATCGGGAATGGTACTATCGATACCAACACAGTAAAAACAGGTCTTGACCGGTTAAAGATCGATAATTACGGCCTTGAAAAGCATGATAGAGAGATTTTACGCACCATAATTACCCAGTACCGGGGCGGACCTGTCGGAGCTGAAACACTGGCAATCTCAGTGGGAGAAGCTATAGAATCCCTGGAAGACTTTTACGAACCATATCTCATTCAGCGCGGATTTCTTACAAGAACTCCGCGGGGAAGAATGGTTACAGATATGGCATACAAACATCTTAATATTGAGAGACAAAAAAATGAAAACCAGCGAGTTCTTTTTTGACCTTCCCCGGGAGCTGATAGCTCAGAATCCATCAGAGAAAAGGGGAGCATCAAGACTTCTTGTTCTCAACAGGACAACAGGTTCATTATCGCACTCCATGATGAAGGATTTTCCGGATTATGTTCAAGATAACACCCTTGTCGTTGTCAACAATTCAAAAGTACGGAAAGCCCGTCTATACGGAAAATCCGAGACAGGCGGCATGGTAGAATTTCTCCTTACAAAACGTATTGATGATACAACATGGCTTTCTATCGTATCAAAAAAGAAAAAACAGCATAAAGGCAAAAAATACATTTTCCCCGGTAACTCCAGGGCTGTTATTCTGGAAGAAGAGGGGGATTTGAGGAGGATACGGTTCTCCCGGACAGTTGATGATGAGTATCTTGACCAGTACGGGCATATTCCTCTCCCTCCCTACATAAAACGGAAGGACACAGAGAAGGACTGGATACGGTATCAGACAATCTATGCTGAAAATCCCGGTTCAACAGCAGCTCCCACAGCCGGGCTGCATTTTACGGAAGAAATTCTCCATTCATTACAGAATAAAGGTGTATCTGTTGTCCCGGTAACACTTCATGTCGGTATGGGTACTTTTATTCCTGTCCGTACGGAAAATATAGAAGATCATCAGATGCATGAAGAAGAATACGAAATTTCTTCTGACAGTGCTGAGCAGATAAACAATGCCATTCGGGAAGGGAAAACCATTCTTGCCGTGGGGACAACATCCGTAAGGACCCTTGAATCAGCATGGAAAGAAGGGAAAGTACTGGCCGGGAAAAGAAGTACTGATATTTTTATATATCCAGGCTACCATTTTAAAGTCGTTAATCAGATGTTGACAAATTTTCACACCCCTGATTCAAGCCTCATTGTTCTTGTTTCAGCATTTGCCGGGAAAGAGCAGATAAAAACAGCTTACGCGGAAGCTATTGAACGTCGTTACCGTTTTTTTTCTTACGGAGATGCAATGTTTATTCAGTAATCAGTAAGTAGAAGCATCCATGGCTTCGAACTGTTTTCGTACTTTATCGAGATGAGATAGATCGTTGTCTAAGAAATCCTTATAATCAAGTTCACCAGAAAGGATACGAATCCGTTCATCTTCCCAAAACTGAATATTCTCAAGAAAATAGTAATGAACTTTTTTCAATTTCTGTACCCATATAAGGGCTTCTTTCCAGTAGTATTCTGCAGTTTTATAGTAACTTTCCGCGATATTTAAACTTTTTAACGTATCATCTTTCCAGGGAGCATTAAAAAAGTATGCAGTCTGTTTATCATAGGATCGAGCCAGATGGCGGTACTGCTCTACAAGTTTCAAATTAACATGCATATAGAACAGATATCGGTACCGTTCCCACTCTTTTTTATTATCTATCTTTGTCAGGGCATTAAGAGGATTTACAAAGGGTCTGCCCAATGCCTGTTCCAGGAACCATATATTTCCTGTGTAGTCCTCAGGGTACTGATAGAGGTTCTGATGGTAAAGCTTGTAGTATTCTTCTGCATACAAAAGTTTGTAGGAAAATGAGGGGACTACAAAACTTAAAAACAGAATAAAGACAAGAAGTATTCGTTTCACACTTACCATTATCGGGATTTAGATCAAAAGACTCCATATAATTTTCTCAAGTTCATTTTTAGAAAGTGTTCCATCAAGATAATGCACGATCATCCCTGTATCAGCATATAATGAAACTGCTTTAAGATAATTATCACGTATCTGCTGCTGGAGCGCTGTATCTTCAAAGATTTCAAGTTCTTCCCGGATGGATAACCTGTCCCGGCAGACATGTTCCGGTACATCAAGAAAAAAAAGATGCTCCGGAAGAGGGAAGTCCTTATTAAGCATTAAAACCTGTTCATAGCCGAATTTCAGGGACTGGTACGCGAGGGAAGAAAATAAATACCGGTCAGAAATTACTTTAACACCTTTCCTGCAGAGTGTTAGGATACCCTTTTGCTCGTTGTAAAGATGTTCATGCCTGTCAGCGGCAAATAACTTGGCCAGAGTCCCGGGAGCTACTGATTCTTCCCCTTTGAGAACTTTTCTAATTGCTTTTCCAATAAAGCTTTTTGTCGGTTCACAGTCAGCTCTGCACGGGATATCCTTTTTCGTAAAGTTTGCTTTGAGCAGATTGGTCTGGGTTGTTGTACCGGAACCGTCAAGACCTTCAAATACTATAAAATTTGTTATTATTTCCTGTTTATTTTTCACGGTAACATAATGGCACAAGAGATTGAAAAATTTCAATATACGATATACTCTTAAGAGACGAATACCTGTTAATTAATATATGAGGCATTATACTGAAACTTAAAGAACCGCACATTCATATCCTGCAGATATCATCTTTTATTATTCTCATGGGTATAACAGTACTTCTTCTTGCTCCATTACAAAAAAAAATTGACGCAAAAATTAATCATATTAAAGAACAGTCAATCATTTCTCTCGAAAAAAAACTTGACCGCAAGATATCATACCGCTCAATTTCCCCCTCTTTCTTCATGTTTCTGGAATTACGAAATGTAGTCGTAAAGAATATTGACGGACATTCAAACCTGGTTTCTATCGGGAAGGTACGGATTCATTATAATTTGTTCAAAATACTCAAGGGTGAAATTACCCAGGCTATTGAAGGTATTACCCTCGTCACATCAGATTTTTCTATTGATAGTAACGAGAATTCAGATCTTATAAGTATGATAAAAACGTTATTTCATGGAAACAAAGGAGAGAGGAGTGAACTGCCGCAGCTTACCCTTACAGGAAAGAATATATCGGTCACTATTAAATCAGGCAATGACCTTGTTACCTTGAACCATCTATTTTTCACCCTGAAAAATACCAATACAACAATACAATATTCCCTTAAAGGACAGTTTTCCGGACACACGGGAACGTTCAGTACGTTTAAATATTTTAATATAAACTTGGTAAAAACAAATTTTAAAGTTTTTGGAACAAGCAATACATCTCTATCCTCTCTTAATGCCCGGTTACTTTTAAGAAACGTTCAATCAAATCTTTTCTCCTTGAAAAATCTTTCCCTTCTTATTCAACGGGACAAAAACAGTCTCTTTGTTCGAAAGATAGAGGACAGTTCTCCCCTGGATCTTGAGGTAAAATATAACATTATCCGTCAGGTTCTCAATATTTCCGTACTATCTGAAAAATTTATCCCTTCGGATTATATTTCTCCATCTAACAGCCATAATAAATATTATTCTCTTCTTTCAGCTGCTTATACTACCAATATCCAGCTGCAGTACACTTTTACCGATAAATTACTTACCTATACAGGGTCCATAAAAACAACAGGTAAAAAATCTCCTGTACTGGGAAATTATACTCTTGCTTCTAGAATAAAGGGTAATAATAAGCGTATTAAGTTTACCTATCTTTCTCTTTTATCTTCATTTGGAACAATGACCTATACCGGGGATTTTCTTTTTAGCAAATGGGAACCGGACGGTATACTTCAGGTAAAAAATATAAAGGTGAAAGGCTATTCCATATCAACAGTACTCCATTTTATCCGAAAAAATGAAGTACTGGAAATCAACAGTACCCGAATTGCCATAAATGATCTCCTATTATCAGATATTACAGGAACGGTCAAAGGATATAAGAATGATATCGGCTATTCTCTCTCTTTCACTCTTCCCGATTTGTTACAAAGTCAGAATAATTTTTCTCTGGACGGCAGTTTCCAGATAAAACCTTCTCCTGAACTGCAGATGAACATATCCACCCGGGATGTCCCGATTGCACCCTTTCTTACGTTCATCAAGGATCTAAAAGTACCAATTCCGAAGATAATAAAAAACATTTACGTCAATTCAGATTCTTATCTGGATACAGATTTTAATAAAACATCTTTTTCCATCATAAAAATGCAGATGTATGACAGTGAAAATAAAAATAATGCATTACAATTTAATGCATCAGGAAACAATGACGGATTTCAAATTTCCAATCTGGTATTCCTATGGGCCGGAGAAAGACTTACCGGTACGGTAAATCTTATTAAAAAAGGGAACACTTTTTTTGTAAAGAGTAATTCTGTTTTTAATACCTATCCGTTTAAATTTGACCTTACCTATAATCAATATGGCATTTTTGTAAATGGTGATTACGGTTTCAGCCTGGCATATCTTTTCTCAAACAAGGGAGCAAACTTTATGCTTCACTGTGACGCGTTACCAATACCGCTGCGCGGGAAGGTAACAGAAGTTACCGTGGACACAAGCGGGTACTATTTTAATGAAGCAAATTGGAAAATTCTGCTTAACACAGTACTTTTAAAGAATCTTCCCTTTCCCATCCCGGAGAATAAACTGAAAGTTTCAGGAGATATAACTCAAGACAGGATTGAATTTAAAACCCTGCTGTATGAAGATTTACTGTCTCAGTTAACAGGAACTGCTTCATATACCTACAACCTTCATGAAAAAACCATTTCAGGAAGTATACAGGTTTCTAATGTAGAAAAAAATGAAACCTATGCAGCGCAGGGTTCCTATTCCGGTAATAATCTCGATGTAACATCCATTGTTACCAACGCTCCTATTAAACGATTTAAAAGTTTTGGGTTATCCGGTCTTGTATCAGGAAATATTAATATAAAGGGACCTTTGCTCAATCCGAACATTCTTCTCTCTCTCAAGGTAGATAATGGCTTATTACAGTCAAACCCCTTTGAAATGAACTCAACCATTCAGGTAAAGAATAGAGATATTCTCCTGAAAAGTTTCAAAGGAAAGTATAATGAAGCTGTTTTTACAAAGGGGAAGGGAGGACTTGACATACAGAAGGGCAATTTCTCATTCTCAACCCTCTATTCAGGTAATGTGGGGGGGCACAAGGTATCGTCCAGCCTCTCATTCAGCGGAATATTTTCTCTTCCCGCCATAAAACAGGATATATCCCTTTCTGAACTTTTTAAACGCCCCTTTACTTCGGTTTTTACTTCGAAAAACGGAGAAGTTGATTTAAAGAAAGCAAAAAACTGGAAAATGTCATTACGCCGGGATAAGAATAATACCATTATGTTTAACGGCGGTCCCGGAGAAAGTATTTCCGGAAAAGTATTTCAAACAGGTGAGTTCAATGTCAACATGGCTGAAGGCTTTCCCATTAGCGGGAACCTTTCCGGAAAAGTGCAGAATGGAAAAATTATTGCAGTTCTGGAAAAATCAGAAATTCAACTATCGGTGCTTAATATCATTAAAATAGAGGGATTCAGATTTACTACCGGCACAGCTTACGGCAAAGTCACGGTAAAAGGACCGGTAACAGACCCGGGTTTCTTTGGTACATTGAAGGTTATCGGTGCATCGGGAGAATTGAGCTATCTTGTAGATGCAATACAACCCTTTAATACAAGCATTGTTTTTAATGATAAAGATATGCATATAGAGGCTGCAGATTTAAAATCAGGTAATGCTACCGTACGGACAGAAGCTGATTTTACCTTTACGAAATGGATTCCAACTGTTTATACCATCCAATTTATTTCCCGGGGAACTAACAGTATCCATGTTATCTACAAAGTTTCTTCAATTGGTCTTGGGGTAAACGGTTATGCCCATGGAACCTTTATTCTGAAAGGCAGCCCCGCAAATCTGGATTTGAGCGGTGATCTTACGGTAAATAACTGTGTTATCGCTCTTGGAGAAAAAAAAGTAACTTCAACAGGCGGATCGGGTACATCTACATCAGTAAATATTAATTTTACCACCGGCCGCAAAGTAGAGTTTCTATGGCCGTCTTCAGCCCTTCCTATTTTAAAAGCATATGCGGATACAAACCAGTATCTTCATGTGCTCATGGATGGGAACAACGATACATACTCGATAAAAGGGACGATACAGGTAAAATACGGGGAAGTATATTACTTTCAACGTAATTTCTATCTCACCCAGGGTGCCATTATTTTTGATGAAAATGAGATTGAATTTGATCCCCTCCTTGACTTCAAAGCGCAAATCAGGGAAGTCGACAGTAAAGGAGAAGTGGTAAACGTGTACATGATCCTTGATAAATCCCCCTTAAGCAGGTTTTCCCCCCGGTTCGAATCCGATCCGCCGCTCTCCACTGTTGAGATCATGTCAATGCTTGGTTCAAACGTGTTTGCACAACTGGGAGGAGAGAAAATAAATATCTCATCAGCACTCATGCTGACAGGAGATCTTGTAAGTCAGTTCAGTATTATGCGCGGATTTGAACAGAAGGTTAAGGATATTTTCAAACTTGATCTCTTTTCAATTCGTACCCAGATGATCCAGAACATCATTGTTGATCGATTTATAAATGAGCCTGCCTCGGGAAATAATTCCTCAGACTTGTTCAGCAAGTATCTTGACAATACCACCTTATATCTGGGAAAGTATTTCGGAAATACATTGTTTTTACAGACGATGGTTCAATTTGGAACGGATAGTCCCTTTGAGACTGAGCAAAACTCTTCTTCCAGACCGCTGCGGGTGCAGACAAGAGTAAGCCTTGAGTGGAAAACGCCGTTGTTCCTTCTTGATTTTTCAGTGGAACCGAATTTTCTTGATCCGGTTTCAAGTATTAATAACACAAGTCTCAGTCTATCCTGGGGCTACTCATACTAATGAGGAGAGTATATGCGAAAATTTAAACTGCTATTTTTATTGTTATGTTTCTCTGCTGTTTCCCTTGCCGCTCAGTCGGAGGCCCAATCAAAGGCTTGGTACGTCAAGAAACCCATACAGGAAATCCGTTTCGAAGGGCTGCACAACGTATCTTTGTCCGACTTATCAAGTTTTACAAACCAGTTTACCGGAAAACTTTATTCAGACAGTCTCTTTAAAGATATGCAGAGTAAACTTTTTGCTCTCGATTATTTTAAAAAGTTCAAAGCTGAAGCGGAACCGGGAGACAAAGATAAAAAGAGTGTTATTATTATCTTTTCAGTAGAGGAAAAACCGGTTATAGATGAAATTGTTATTAAGGGAAACAAAAATGTATCAAAAAGCGACATACTTGATGCTATTCTCTTAAAAAAAGATGATATCTTCAGCAAGACCAAACTGAGGGCCGATGAAAAAGCAATTAAGGACCTCTATATTGGAAAAGGATACCCTGATGTTTCGGTATCCTCCGCAACCGAGGAAAATGACAAACAAAAGCTTGTTACGGTAACTTTTACCATCAAGGAGGGGAGTCAGACCCGCGTTAAAGAGATACTTTTTTCAGGTAATCGTTTCGCTACAGCATCGACATTAAAAGGCCTTCTCTCCACAAAAGAACAGAAGTTTCTCCAAAGCGGAGTCTTTAAGCGCAATAAACTTGCGGATGATAAAAAAGCCATTGTTAAATATTATGCAGATAGAGGATACATTGATGCAAAAGTTCTTGATGTCAAACAGGATATAACAAGCAGCGAAAAGGGTAAAAATTATCTGACACTGACATTTTACATTGATGAAGGTGAACAATGGCACTACGGAGGGATTACCTTTGAAGGAAATACTCTCTTTTCCGATAAAACCCTCTCTTCAAAAATCATGCTAAAACCGGGAGATGTGCTTAACAAAACCAAACTTACCGCTGATTATTCAAAAATAGCTGATATGTACTATAACGACGGATACATTTACAACGACATCCGTCTCAATGAAAAGAGGGACAAGAAAACAAAAACTATCTTCTATACCATTAAGATAGTGGAAAAAGAGAGAGCCCACATTGAGAATATCATTATAAAAGGGAATAAAAAGACAAAAGATCATGTAATACTCAGGGAAATACCCCTTATCCCCGGAGATGTATTCAGTAAAGATAAGGTAATAGAAGGAATTCAAAACCTCTATAATACCGGCTTATTTTCCACCATCAACCCGGAAACCCCCTACGGCAGTGCGGAAGGGCTTATGGATCTTGTAATCAATGTTGAAGAAGCAAAAAATACCGACATCAAATTCGGCATTACCTTTACAGGTACCGCCGGAACATTTCCTGTTGTCGGATTCTTAAAATGGAATGACAAAAATTTCAGAGGTGAAGGCCAGAATCTTAATGTTGGAACTGAGCTGTCAACAAACAAGCAGAACCTTACCTTTGGATTCAACGACAACTGGATACTGGGGAAACGGTGGTCAGCAGGGGTTAATTTTTCTTTCGAACATCTGCTCAATACAAATATCAAACAGGACATTCTCGGGCCCCGGTTTTCTGATGCTGATTATAACAGTGGAATCGCAGCCCCGGATCCCTATACCAGTTATACTGAATACCAGAGTGCACTGGCAGCGGGAGATACGATAGACCCTTCATACCTGATGAAATACGACAGTATCGAGTTTTCCACCGGCCTCAATACCGGTTATATTTTCCATACTCCTGTGGGAAGATTCTCAACAGCCACAGGGCTGAAAACCTCGTTTACGCGGGTTACGTATGATCCTGATACATACCGCCCATACAATCCTGCTATCCGGAATAATCTTGATACATGGCTGTTTAACAACAAACTCTGGCTGAACCTCGGATGGGATACGAGAGATTTTATTCTGAATCCTGGAAAAGGTTTTTTCCTGAATGAGCGGATTACCTATGCCGGAGGATTTATCGGAGGAAATACCAACTTTGTTAAAAGCCAGACAAAAGCGGAAGGATTCTTTACACTGCTTGATGTTCCGGTATCCGAAACGTACACATTTAAGACAATACTTGCTCTGCACACTGCCTATTCGGTTATTTTCCCTCAGTATTACTATTCATCTGACAACAAATCCTGGGATACAGGGATTCAGGCAACATCAAACGATCTGCTCTACACTGACGGAATGACAATTGCAAGAGGCTGGGCACCCATGCAGGATGGTGAAGCAATGTGGGATAACTGGCTTGAGCTGCGAATGCCTATAGCGGAAAAGGTTCTCTGGTCAGATATATTTTTCAGCGGAACCGGGTTCTGGGATAAGCGGGAAGAGGTTTCCTCCATGTCCCTTAGTAATTTTAAATTCAGTATGGGAGCCGGAATACGGCTTGTTATACCGGGACTTCCCATTGGACTGTACCTTACAAAGAGATTTCAGTTTGATACGGACAACACCTTGCAGTGGCAGGCTGGTACGATATTTAAAGATCCTGCCAAGGCTGATTCCGGACTTGATCTGGTTATTGCATTTACCATCAACCAGTTCTAATAGATATAGATTATTTTTTTAGGAGAAAAGAAAGTGAAAAAATACAGACTGTTTTTTATTGTAATACTTTTAGGTTTTTCATCGCATTTATTTGCAGAAAAATTAACGATGATCGGTGTTGTTGATCTTACAAAAATTGTTTCAAACTATTTCAAGGATTCAGCGGCATGGAGGGAAATTGATACGTTAACACAGAAGGTTGAAGATACAACGAATGCAAAGCTTACGGAGATACAGAACCTTCAGGCAAAAAAAATTGATGCAGAAAATAAAGGCGATCAGACCCTTGCACTGCAGCTTGACAATGAAATAGTAAAAGATAAGCAGTATCTTCAGGAATATCATAAAATAATGTCGGACCGGATCAGCAAGAAGAAGGAAAATCTCCTTACTTCTTCCGGATTTTCAAAACAGATTATTGATGCTATAGGTTTTATAGCAGAAGATCAGGGATTCTCAATTGTACTGAGAAAGAAAGATCCGAACATTTTGTACTACAGTTATGACGTGGATATTACCGACAAGGTCATTGATCGACTGATGAAGGTGAAATGAGTGAACTAACTCCCATGATGCAGCAGTACAGGAGAATTAAAGCACAATATCCTGATACTGTTCTCTTTTACCGTCTGGGAGACTTCTATGAAATGTTCGAAAAGGATGCAAAAGAAGTCTCACGTATCCTTAACCTGACATTAACCGCCCGCCATGGTGTGCCTATGTGCGGGATCCCTTACCATGCATCAAAAAACTATATTCCCCGGCTGCTCAACGCCGGGAAAAAGATAGCTGTGTGTGAACAGACAACCCTCCCTGGTAAAGGAAAAGGGATTGTGGAACGCGAAGTTATCGAAGTTATAACTCCGGGAACTGTTGTCAATGAAGATTATCTCAGCCGGTATTCGAACAACTATCTTGCAGTTATCGGCCGATTCAGGAATTACATTTCATTTGCCTACATTGATCTGTCCACATCAGAATTTGCCGCTACATCGATTCCCTATGAAGAGCGGGCTGAATACCTGAAAAAAGAGCTCTTCAGATTGAATCCTTCTGAATGTATTATTCAGGAATCTCTCCATGAAAAAGATATCACCATCAAGAATATTGTCAATACAAATCCTTCTCTTTACATCAACAGATACCAGGATTGGTATTTTGACAGTGACAGTGCTTTTGATACCCTGACACGTCAGTTTAACGTAAGTAATTTAAAGGCCTTTGGTCTTGATAGAAACAGCCCTGAACTAGTTTCATGCGGAGTGATCCTGAACTATATTGCCGAATCATCGAAATCACTTCTTCCCCACATACGTTCTCTCCATGTGTATCATGACAGGGAATACCTTGATATTGATGAAGCAACCCAGAGAAATCTGGAGATCATACACAATCTTCATGATTCCAGCCAGAATTTTACCCTTATAAATGTTCTTGATAAAACAAGGACAGCTATGGGTGCCCGTAAACTGAAAAGATGGCTGCTTCATCCCCTCAAGCAAAAGGCGGAAATAGAATACCGGCTTAACAGTGTCGAGGCACTGTATCATAATCAATTACTGCTGTCGGAAATCAGGGATTCCCTGGGGAATGTCCTTGATATAGAACGTCTCACATCACGGATAGCAATGGATAAAGCACATGCCAAGGATCTTGCCGCTCTGGGTTCCAGTTTAACAAAAATTGAAAGGATCAATGAACTTATTATTTCTGCTGGTAAGATCCCCATAAAACCGCTTTCAGCATCCGGACAAAAAAAAATGGCAGTTGATGCTGAACTCATTTCCAGGAGTATCACAGATGAACCCTCAATCCTTCTCAGTGAGGGTAATCTTATTAGAGACGGATATAACAAAGATCTTGATGTATTAAAAAACATCAGAAAAAACAGCCAGAAAATGCTGAAAGAATACCTGAAACAGGAACAGGATATTTCGGGTATTTCATCTTTAAAAATAAAGTACAATAAAATAATAGGGCATTTTATTGAAGTTACCAAAGCTAATTTGAACCAGGTACCTGACCATTTTATCCGTCGGCAGTCTCTTCTTAACTGCGAGAGATATACGACAGACAAGCTTATAGAGCTTGAATCATCAATTAACAGTGCATCGGACAAGATTATAGACTATGAAAGAGAACTCTTTTTAGAGATTAGAAACCGTATAAAGGAAGATATATCCCTGTTTCTGCAGATTGCTGCTTTTGTTTCAGATATCGACTGTCTCCAGGGTTTTGCTCAGGCAGCTACCGTTTACGGATATGTAAAACCTGTATTAACGGATGGGAATTCACTCTCAATTACACGGGGAAGACATCCTGTGGTAGAGAATAACCTCCCTCCCGGAGATTTTATTCCCAATTCCCTGAATCTCAACGCAGACAAACAGTTTTTCGCAATGATTACCGGGCCCAACATGGCAGGAAAGTCAACGTATCTCAGACAAATAGCACTTATTGTCCTTATGGCACAAAGCGGTTCTTTCATTCCGGCCGAACAGGCTGACATAGGAATAACCGATAAAATATTCTGCAGAGTAGGTGCTTCGGATAACCTTGCCCGTGGGGAATCAACTTTTCTTGTCGAAATGAATGAAACCGCGTTTATACTGCGTCATGCGACCGAAAAGAGTCTCATTATCATGGATGAAGTAGGGAGAGGCACCAGTACAAACGACGGTCTTTCTATTGCATGGGCGGTAACTGAACGTCTTCTGGCAATGAAGGTAAAAACACTGTTTGCAACCCACTATCACGAACTTTCTCTCATTAAAAATGAACATCTCGTAAATCTGCATCTTGAAATAATTGAAAAAAACGGTGAAATTATCTTTTTAAAACGGGTGCAAAAAGGTTCATCGGAAAAATCCTACGGTATACATGTTGCGAAACTTGCGGGCATTCCCTCCAGTGTTCTCGAACGTGCTGAGAATATTCTTTATTCATTGTCAGATAAGGAAGTATCTGTTTGTGATGCCGCACCTGAAAAAACCACTGAGTCCCTGTTTACAAAGTGCGAACTTCTTGAAAATGAACTGGAATCTATTGATATTGATACCCTCACTCCTCTTGAAGCCCTTAATGTACTGGCAAATTTAAAAAAACATATTGAATCTCCACTTTAAAATCTTTGTAATCTCTAGTATATGCTTGCACAAATACTCATGCACTACGTACTCTCATCCCGGCATTGTCTTCTCTGCAATAAAAATGAGATTGATAGCCCTCTATGCCACCGGTGTCTGACAAATCTTCCACTTCTGAAAGGTCAAAGATGCGCTGTATGCGGTACTCCTCTTCTTTCTGAATATAACATCTGTATGCGCTGCAGAGACCGCCAATTTTCATTTATCAGAAACCACTCACTTTTTGCTTATGAAGGAGCGGTAAAAGAACTTATCTATCAGTATAAATTTAACAATGAAAAACGGTTAGCAGAAGTATTTGCACACCTTCTTTTTTATGAGTACCTTTCCGATAACCCTTATCCGACGGTGATCGTTCCTGTTCCAGCCAGAAAAGTAACAATACAGAGGAGAGGGTGGGATCATATGGAAACAATTTCACGATGTCTCAAAAAAAAATATAATGTTTCGGTGGTAAATCTCCTTGAAAGGAAAGGAAAAACTTCACAAAAATCATTGGACTATGAAGGAAGAATACATAACCTCAGAGGGAAGATACATGTCAAAAAATATCAGTCTCCCATGCCGGAAAAAGTTATCCTCATTGATGATGTATTTACTACTGGTGCTACTCTTGAACAATGTACTGTTGCTTTACATTCTGCCGGAGTTAAAGAGGTGGAGACTCTTACCCTTGCTCTTGACTAATTAAACACTACCTGCTAGATTAAATGAAGCATTATTATTCTTACTTCGAAGGAGTCGCTAACGACTCCTTTTTTAATGGCGGCTATGGAATACAGAGACAGAAAAAGCACACTTTTAGAAGAAATCGAACCTGTTATTAGGGGTCTTGGATATTCACTCGTTGATTTCACTGAGAAACGCAGCGGGAATAATCTGAATGCAGGTATCGTTATTTATAGGGAAAGCGGGATTACTCTTGACGACTGTACTCTTGTCCATAGAGCTGTTTTACCAAGAATAGAAATGATGGAAGAAACCCATGATGTTTATCTTGAAGTATCCTCTCCGGGGATGTCAAGAAACATTAAAACAGTTGAAGAGCTTATTGTGTTCTCCGGACGGAGAATAAAAGTTCTTTTGACAGATGAATCAGAATGGATTACAGGAAGAATATCATCAGCAGAAAAAGATTCGTTAACGCTGAAAACAAAAGATGATACACTTGTTGTTAATTATGATACTATTAGAAAAGCTAAACTTGATTAAAAAGAGGAGGACAGAAACATATTATGGCTTCTGGACTTGCTGATGCTATCAGGAATCTCGTTCAAGAGAAGGGGATATCCGAAGATTTGGTACGAAAAACAATTGAAGATTTCCTGTATGCTGCATACAAAAGGAAATTTGGTACCGTGGAAAATGCAGTGGTACGTTTTAACGATGATTTTTCAAATGTTTCGATTTTTGCCCGTAAAAGTATCGTTAATGAAGTAGAGGATCCTGTTTATGAAATAGGAATTGAAGATGCTCTCAAACTCAATGATGAATGTGAACTGGGAGACGAACTTCTCATCGAAATCAGTCCTCAGGACTTTGACCGTGGAGCTGTACAGAGTGCTAAACAGAAAGCACGGCAGACCCTGCGGGAGATCCATAAAGATACTCTTTACTCTGAGTTTAAGGATAAAGAGGGAGAGATGATTATAGGGTATCATCAGCGTGAACGTAACGGGAATATCTTTGTGGATTTGGGGAAAATTGAAGGTATACTACCCAAACGTTTTCAGTCTCCCCGTGAAAGCTATCGTCCAAACGATAGAATAAAAGCTTTAATTTATGAAGTAAGTAAATCCCCTTCAGGTCTTCAAATTATTCTATCAAGAACTCACACTGATTTTGTAAAACGTATTTTTGAATTAGAAGTTCCTGAAATTTATGATAAAACAGTTGAAATCTTTAAAATAGTAAGAGAACCCGGATACCGTACAAAAATCTCTGTCTACTCAAACCGGGATGATGTTGATCCTGTCGGTGCGTGTGTTGGTATAAAGGGAGTAAGAATTCAATCTATTGTAAGAGAACTTGAAGGAGAAAAAATAGATATACTGAAATATGAAAATGACCAGCGCGAGTTTATTAAAAATGCACTCTCTCCGGCAGAAGTTGAGAATGTTGTTATTTTAGACGAAGCAAAACGGCAGGCTTTGGCAATTGTTAATGAGAGCCAGCTGTCCCTGGCCATTGGGAAACGGGGTTTAAATGTCCGTCTTGCTAATCGATTGGTAGATTGGAACATTGATGTAAAAACAATTGAACAATTTGAAGAAATGGATATTTCTCTTGATTCCAAGCGGGAATTGAACGCTTTATTTGGTGATATAGAGGAGGAAGAAGAAATAACCTCTATTTCAGAATTACCGGGTATATCTGAACATCTTGTTAAACTGTTAAATGATAACGATATAACATTGATTGAAACGCTTGTTGCCATGGATAAAGATGATCTTGCCAAACTCGATGGGATTACTGAAGAAGCCATTAAGAGTATACAGTCAATTATAGCTGAGAGTGTTGATATTATTGAGGAAGAGGAACCTGAAGAACCAGAACCAGAACCAGAAAATGAGGTTGCAGAGGGTGCAGAACAGGAAGAGGAAGAACCTGAAATGTATGAATGCCCGGAATGCGGAGCTCCCATCTCGATTGAAATGACGACATGCCCGAACTGCGGAGTCGGACTGCGCTTTGAAATAGAAGAATCAGAAGAAGATATCAGTGAATAACAGGCAGGAATTCACTGATTAGTTTATTGACAAAAATTGTTCATAAGAAGAGAGTATGAAGAGGATATATGGCTGAAGAACAGGATAAGAAAGACAAACCAAAAGCTACTTTAATCAAACACCGGAAACCACAGGAAGCAAAACCTGTAAGCCCGAAAGTGACAGAGAAGAAGAAAGTTGTTGTTATAAAGAAAAAAGCTGCTGTTAAAAAAACTGTTCACAAGGTTGTCGCAAAAAAAGATGTATCATCGGGTGATACCCCTGCAGTTAAACCTGTTGTAAAAGCTGTTTCAAAATCTGCTGATGCAGAGAAAACTCCTGAAAACAGTACAAAACCTTCCAAGACCAGTACCCCTGCTGAAACAGGGATTCAGAAGGATCGAACATCTCCGCCAGCCAGCACAGCCCGGACTGATTCAAAAAACAGATATCCCCAACGGCCCCGGCAGAATTATTCACGATCAGGAGAGCAGGGGGGAAGACCTCCTTATTCCGGTAATAGATCCGGTCAGGGCACAAGACCTCCTTATTCCGGCAACAGGTCCGGTCAGGGCACAAGACCTCCTTACTCCGGTAACAGATCCGGTCAGGGCACAAGACCTCCTTACTCCGGCAACAGATCCGGTCAGGGTACAAGGCCTCCTTACTCCGGCAACAGATCCGGTCAGGGCACAAGGCCTCCTTACTCAGGCAACAGATCCGGTCAGGGCACAAGACCTCCTTACTCCGGCAACAGATCCGGTCAGGGCACAAGACCTCCTTACTCCGGCAACAGACCCGGCCAGGGCGGTAGACCACCGTACTCAGGCAACAGAGCAAAAACAGGCGGAGGATTTACCCCTGAAATAGGGAAAGATGATCTTAACAAAAAACATACAGGAAAGAAATTTTTTAAAGCCAAAAAGAAACCTGCATACCAAAAAAACAAGAAAGAACACGGAAAAGAGATTGATTTTAACATAAAGAAAAAAACAGTTGTTATGTCCAACCCTGTACCTAAATCAATTGATATTCTTGAGGCTATCAGTGTTTCCGAACTTGCAAAGAAGATGAATTTAAAAGCTTCGGAACTCATTGGAAAACTTATGTCAATGGGTATGATGGTAAGTATCAATCAGCAGATCGATGCTGAAACAGCGGAACTTATTGCTTCCGAGTATGATTGTAAAATAAATGTCGTCTCTCTGTACGATGAGACAATCATAGAGAAAGAAAAAAGCAGTGAACAGGATCTTGTACAGAGACCTCCTATCGTTACGGTTATGGGCCATGTTGATCATGGAAAAACAAAACTTCTCGACGCCATACGGGAAACAGACACTGTTTCCGGTGAATACGGAGGAATTACACAGCATATCGGGGCATACAAAGTAAATCTACCCCAGGGAGATATCGTTTTTCTCGACACTCCCGGTCATGAAGCTTTTACTCTTATGCGGGCAAGAGGTGCACAGATCACAGATATTGTAATACTTGTTGTTGCCGCGAATGACGGTGTAATGCCGCAAACGGTTGAAGCAATTCATCATGCCAAAGAGGCAAATGTACCTATTATCGTTGTTATTAATAAAATTGACCTACCGGATGCAAATCCTGAACGGGTAAAACAGCAGCTTGCCGACTATGATCTCCTTTCCGAAGACTGGGGAGGATCGACATTATTCTGCAACGTTTCTGCTCTTAAAAAGGAAGGGATTTCTGAACTTCTCGATACTATACTTCTGCAGGCTGAATTATTGGAATTAAAAGCTAATCCCAATGCCCGTGCTGAAGGCAGTGTCCTGGAATCAAAAATTGATCATGGCAGAGGTATTGTTTCAAGTATTATTATTCAAAACGGTACTCTTAAAATTGGAGATGCTTTTGTTGCCGGAGTCTATAACGGAAAAGTAAGGGCTCTCTTTGACGACAAGGGGAATAGAATTGAATCAGCCCCTCCCGGAACCCCTGTAGAAGTTCTAGGATTCACAGGCGTTCCTGATGCAGGATCACCGTTTCAGGTAACAAAAACCGAAAAAATTGCCAAACAAATCGGTGAAAAACGTCAGGAATTGGAAAAGCAGGGTGAAGCAAAGAATGTTAAAAAGATTACCCTTGATAATGTGTATGATTCAATCCAGGAAGGGAAAATACAGGAGTTTAAGGTTATCATCAAGGGAGATGTACATGGTTCAGTTGAAGCCCTGAAAAGCTCTCTGGAAAAATTATCCACTGATGAGATTCGGCTGCAGGTAATTCACGCGGCTGCCGGTGCCATACTGGAAAATGATATAAACCTTGCATCAGCTTCAAATGCCATCATTATCGGATTTCACGTCAGACCGACACCTAAAGCACAGTCCCTGGCAGATAAAGCAAAAGTTGATATAAGAAAGTACAATATAATTTATGATGTTGTTGAAGATGTAAAATCTGCCATGGAAGGGCTCCTCGCTCCTGAACTTCAGGAAATGAATATTGGTACCGTAGAAGTACGGGATCTTTTCAAAGTACCTAAAATCGGTGTTATTGCCGGCTGCTATGTAACGAAGGGTAAAGTTAAACGTGGATCCAGTATTCATATTTTCAGAGACGGTGTTGAAATTCATACAGGAAAAATTTCATCCTTGAAACGTTTTAAAGATGATGCAAAAGAAGTAGCGGAAGGCTATGAATGCGGTATCGGCATAGAAAACTTTAATGAACTCAAAGAAGGTGATATTTTTGAAGTTTTTGAAGTTAAAGAAATAGCAAGGAAACTGTAACACAATGGGAGACAGTATTCGGTTAAAACGGGTAGCAGCGCTTATTCAGGAAGAGATTGGCACCATGATAGTGATGGGGATTGTAAAGGATCCCCGAATCAGTCATATGGTTTCAGTTACGTCTGTCACCGTTTCAAAAGATATAAATTACGCAAAGATATATATTTCAAGTTTTGAAAATCCCCACAGGGTAGAAAAAACAGTAGAAGCCCTGAACCATGCCTCAGGTTTTATTCAGAATAGACTCGGTAAGCGACTTAAAACACGGAATACTCCGAAACTTTCATTTTTCCCGGATCACTCAATAGAAAACGGGGTCAGGATGACGCATATCCTTGAGGAACTCAATTCTTGACTGATACAAAATCAGGTATTGTTTTTATTCATAAGCAGGAGGGTATTACTTCATTCAGGACCCTTGATACTATTAAAAAAAATCTTGGAACAAAAAAAATTGGACATGCAGGAACTCTTGACAAGTTTGCTTCCGGTGTTCTTATCGTACTTGCCGGAAAAATGACAAAGCTTGCCGATTCTTTCAGCGGAATGGAGAAGGAATACGAAGCAGTATTTTGTTTCGGCAAACAGACAAGTACACTTGATCCGGAAGGAGAAATTATTAAAACAGGGACAGTCCCCGATCTTGATAAAATATCTGAAAACCTTTCATCTTTCAGAGGAGAACTCCTTCAGATTCCTCCCCGTTATTCAGCAGTCCATGTTGCCGGAAAAAGAGCTTACAAGATGGCCCGTAACGGCGATATTCCCGATTTGAAATCAAGAAAAATAACCATCTACGATTTCTCTATTCTAGGGTGGAACCCTCCATACCTCAGGGTTCACATCCGCTGTTCAAAAGGAACGTATGTCCGTGCTTTGGCCCGTGATCTCGGGACAGCATGCGGCTCTTGTGCTTACGTAACATCACTTGTAAGAACAAAAATAGGATCAGTTTCTCTCGAAGATACCCATACTCCAGATACCTTTGTTCTTGATAAACATCTTGTTACGGGTAAAAATATTTTCTCTTTTTTACCGGATATTAATATAATGGACGTTGATAAAGACACCATGACCCGTATCAAATACGGAAAAGAATTAAAACGAGAGATGTTTCCCGGTAATAAACACAGCAAAAAATATTTCGCGCTTTTTTATAATGATACCTTTCTCGCTTTAGTAAAAAAAACAACAGACAAAGTTCATTATCGTTTTGTCTCAGGTGTTATTCCATGGTAATATCGTGGAATGATTTTATCAATGGGCAAGTATCTCTCTCCCGGCCTGTCTCTGCTACTATAGGTGTTTTTGACGGAGTTCATCTTGGTCATAGAAAACTGATAACCAGTATATTAACGAACAAAAACACTTGTTCTGCAGTTATTACTTTTAATGTAAATCCGAGAATTATTTTCCATGATCCCTCTTATCCCGGTAATATATCAACATTAGAACAAAAAATACAAATTCTCCATGACCTGGAAGTAGATGATGTTATAGTAATTGACTTTTCTCCTGATTTTAGTAGACTAACAGGAGAGGAGTTTCTACGATTACTTGTAAAGAGTTGCAGCCTTGAATATCTTGTACTGGGTGAAAATTTCAAGTTTGGATACGGCGGGAAAACAACCCCTGAGGATGCAAAAAACATTCTTCATAAAGAATCAGTAGAAGTTGATATTTGTCCAATGGCTTATCATGACAATGTAATTGTCAGTAGTACAAGAATACGGAGAGCACTTCTTGAAGGTCGGATAAGAGATGCAAATACGATGCTGAATCGAGTTTTTTCCCTGGATATTGCCACTATCCCTCTTTTATTCAGGGAAAAAGCCATTAACATAGATAAGAAAAAGATTCATCAGGTCCTTCCGCCACAAGGACAGTACGATGTCTCATTGAAAGACGCCTCCGGGGTATATACAGATACCGGTTGTGTTATTGATAGTTCACACATACGTGTAAACACAGGAGAAAAAGGTATGCATAGGTATACCGCAATAAATTTTAATTCAGATACATTTTAAGGAGTACTATATGCCTTTAAAGAAAGAACAGAAAAAAGAGATTATCGGTGAATTCGGATCCAATGATAAAGATACCGGATCAACAGAGGTTCAAATTGCCTTGCTTACCACAAGAATAAAAGAACTGACAGAACATTTTAAAGTACATAAAAAGGATCACGCAAGCAGACGCGGTCTTTTGAAACTTGTCGGTAGACGTCGAAAGCTTTTAAAATATCTTAAAAAGACCAATCTTGAAGGCTACCGTGCAATTCTTAAGCAATTGAACTTACGTAAGTAAGATATAAAGAGGAAGTAATTAATGATTCAACAAGTAAAGATAGATTTAGGCGGCAGAGAACTTATTCTTGAAACCGGCCGTATGGCAAAACAGGCAAATGGTGCCATTTTTGCACGTTATGAAGGCAGTGCTGTTCTTGCTACTGCATGTTGCGGTAAAAATCCGGTAGAAGGTCTCGATTATGTACCGCTCCAGGTAGAATACAACGAAAAATTCTACGCGGCCGGGAAAATTCCTGGCGGGTTTTTAAAACGGGAAACACGGCCGAAAGACAAAGAAATTCTTGTCAGCCGGCTTATAGACCGACCGATGAGACCGCTCTTTCCAAAAGAATTCGGCAGGGAAATTCAGATTGTACCAACAACTATATCAACGGATCAGATCAATCCTCCTGATATTATTGCAATGAATGCAGCATCAGCTGCGGTCTTTATCTCTGATATTCCCTTTAACGGCCCTATTGGTGCTGTGAGAATTGCAAGCATAGATGGTGAACTTATCATAAACCCCACTTTCCAGGAGATTGAGGAAAGTGAACTTGAAATTATCGTTTCAGGGACTGAAGACGGTATTACCATGGTGGAAGGAGGAGCAAAGGAAGTCAGTGAAGAACTGATGCTCAAAGCCATCGATACCGCCAAAAGTGTTATTTCTGAAATCTGCAAGAGCCAGCGTGATCTCGCGGCATTGGCAGGTAAAGAAAAACTGCCTCTTACCACTGTTTCCATAACACTGCCTGAATATGAAAAAATAAAAAATTATGCTTATCCTCTTATGGAAGAAGCATGTTTTGTAAAGGGTAAATTTAACCGTCATAACGCGATAAAAGCTGCAAAGGAAAAGACACGGGCCGAGTTTGAGGCTCTTATAACTGATGAAAATGAAAAATTGTTTTCTGAACTTTTTGAAAAACTTGAGTATGAGATTGTACGTAAATCCATTCTTGAGAAAGGCCTCCGTACCGATGGGCGGGGTGTTGAGGACATACGTCCAATCACCTGTGAAATTGATGTTCTGCCGCGAACTCACGGAAGTGCACTTTTTACCCGCGGAGAAACACAGAGTCTTGCTGTCACTACTCTTGGAACGGTATATGATGAACAGATGGAAGATAATATAGACGGTGCCAAAAAATTCAATAATTTTATGCTCCACTATAATTTTCCCCCCTATTCTGTCGGTGAAACCGGTAGATTAAGCACCGGACGAAGAGAGATTGGCCACGGTCATCTTGCATACAGAGCCTTAAAGGCTGTCCTTCCCGAAAAAAAAGATTTTCCCTATACTATACGAATAGTATCTGAAATACTGGAGTCCAACGGATCTTCTTCCATGGCTACCGTTTGCGGAGGAACACTTTCCCTTCTGAATGCAGGAGTCCACATAAAGAAACCTGTAGCCGGTATAGCCATGGGTCTTATCACCGAAGGTGATAAATTTGTAGTTCTCAGTGATATCCTTGGAGAAGAAGATCATCTTGGTGATATGGATTTTAAGGTAACCGGAACTGAAAATGGTATTACTGCATTTCAAATGGATATCAAGATAGCCGGAGTTTCTCCTGAGATCATGGCCAAAGCTCTTGATCAAGCACACCGAGGGAGACTTCATATTCTCGGTATCATGAATAAAACAATAGAAAAGCCTCAGGAGTCCCTTTCGGAATATGCCCCTAAAATTATTACCTTTTCCATAGCAGAAGATAAAATAGGCCTTATAATCGGCCCCGGTGGAAAAAATATAAAAGGTATCGCTGAGAAAACTGGTGCTGATATTAATATAGAGAATGATGGGAAAATTATTATCTACGGAAAAACCAAGGAAAGCAGTGAGCTGGCTGAGAGTATGATACAGGGCATGCTGGAAGAACCTGTTCCCGGTAAGATATATACAGGAACTGTTAAGAAAATTGTTGATTTCGGTGCTTTTATTGAAATTCTGCCCGGGAAAGAAGGTCTCTGCCATATATCTAAACTATCCCGACAGAGAGTCTCAAAGGTATCCGATGTATTGGAAATGGGACAGACAATAAAAGTTAAATTATTGGAAGTTGATAGAATGGGCCGTTTGAACCTGAGCTACATCGATGCCCTCGATACTGAAGATAAAAAATAGTATGTTTTTACACCGATGCAGAAAATAATTATCCATGGGAAATTTATGGCTGACGGAATACCTGTGTATTCCTCAGCCTTTGCTTCAGGAGCCGATGTAAAAGCAGATCTGAAAGGAGACATAACTCTCAATCCAGGGGAACGGAAATTGGTTCCTACCGGAATATATCTCGATATTCCTGTTGGTTTTGAAGCACAAGTACGTCCCCGTTCAGGGCTTGCACTTCGTTACGGTGTAACCGTTCTTAATACTCCGGGTACCATTGACAGTGATTACAGAGGCGAAGTTAAAATACTCCTCATCAATCTTGGAAAAGACCCTTACGTTATACATAACAGAGATAGAATTGCCCAGATAGTTTTTTCTCCCGTTATTCAGGCGGAATTTATTCAAAAAAGGGATCTTTCCGTTACTGATCGCGGAGAAGGCGGGTTTGGTTCAACAGGTGAAAAGTAGTGCGTTCCACTATTCACCGATACGTAATATCTGAATTTATCTTTTCATTCATTGTTGCATTTTTATTTTTCTTTTTTATCTTTTTTGTAAATCAGCTTCTTCTTCTTGCAGAGGAAATCCTTTCAAAAAACGTATCCATCAAAAATGTTTTTTTGATTATTCTCTATTCCCTGCCTTCAATAACAGCCTTTACCTTTCCTTTCGCTTCCCTTGTCGGAGCTCTTATGTCTGTCAGCCGTCTTTCATCTGATAATGAGATTCTCGCGTTTCAGGCTTCAGGAGTCCAGTATAGAACACTTTTAATCCCTCTTTTAATAGTAGGGTTATTCCTTTCCGCATTTTCATTTATTGTCAATGATTATTTTCTTCCCCTAAGTACCATTAAATTCAGCAGGTTATACAGGGACATCCTTTATTCCACTCCGGAACTTGAACTCGATTCATATACGGTGAAAAAGTATCAAAGCACCACGCTCATTACAGGAAACGTTTCAAACAAAGTGATTAGAAATATGGTTATCATTGACAGAACTTCCCATAAAGATAAAAGAATTATAACAGCTTCTTCAGGAGAACTTGTTCCAAGCACTGCCCAGAGGGGGATATCATCTATTTCACTTCGTAATGTATTCAGCTTGACGCCAAAAAACAAGCAGCAGGGAAAATTTAATTATTTTTTTTCAGATAGTATGCTTTATAACATACTTTTAAAGAATCTCTCATTTTCAATAAAATCCCTGACTCCGAGAGAAATGAGTTCAGTGGATATTTATCGAGGAATTATAGATAAAAAAAATAGACTTGCAAAGCGTAAACAGGAAAATCAAAATCAAATAATATCAATACGAAAAAAACTCTGGGAAAATTATTCTCATGTACGTACCGAACCTGTATCTTATAAAAATATTGATTCTCTTTACAAAGAATTAGTAAACCATGAAAATAAACAGTTTCATGACAGGAATTTACAAATTTACGAACTGGAGTTCTACAAAAAATTTTCAATAACCTTTGCCTGTTTTATATTTATCTTTTTTGCATTTCCCCTCAGTTTGTACAGCCGTAAAAGCGGCAGATCAACAGGATTTGGAATAGGTCTTCTCGTATCAGTTTTTTATTGGAGTCTCCTCTTTGCCGGGCAGACTCTTGGAATAAGAATGAATATTTCACCTTTTATCGCTATGTGGGGTCCTGATATTATTATTTTATCTCTTGGTATTATTTTTATGCTAAAAAGGTACCGCCGATGACCAGTCTTGATAAAATGCTGCTGCGTTCATTTTTTAAAATATTCTTCATTGCTCTTGTTTTTTTTATCCTTATTCTTCAACTTGTCGATTTATTCAGTAATCTATGGCGCTATCTTAATAACGATGCTTCCATATTTGGAATTTTACAATCATTGTATTTTTACGTTCCAAAATGCATAATATATTCAATACCACCTTCATTGCTGTTTTCTATTTCTTTTACGCTTGGTACCTACTATACAGAAAATCAGTTGATCTCGGTTTTTGGATCTGGAATTTCCCTGTTCAGATTTACACTTCCTTTATTAATTACTGGAATATTGTTAAGTATTTTCAGTTTTTACTTCAACGATAATGTTGTTATTAAGTACTACAAACAAAAGGTGAAATTAACGAATATTCTTCTCGGAAGAACACAGTCTTTCAGTAATACCAATGTAACCGTTATTGGGAAAAATAACTGTATCTATGATGCGGACTACTATAACGATTCATCAAAAACATTGTCCGGCCTTACTGTTATTATCCGTAATAAAAAAAACATCATCACACAAAGAATCGACTGTCAATGGGCCGTTTTTAAGCAAGGAGTCTGGCAGATGCACAAAGCCCGTGTTTTTACCATTGATATTTCGAGTAACTCAGTAACCGAACGGTACCATGAACTTTTAACAGATAAACTTGTTAACGAAGATACATCTACCTTTAAACGGAAAACAAGAGATATGGCTGAATTAAGGATAAAGGAAGCACGTGTTTGGCTGAGATCCGTACGTAAAGCAGGATTACCCGTTTACAGGAACTCTTTAACCGATTATTATGAGCGTTTTTCATTTACTTTGACCCCTTTTATCGTTGTGCTGTTTTCAGCAGCGATAGGAGGACGATTTAAAAAGAACGTTTTACTCTTAAGCCTTCTTTCAAGTTTAAGTTTTTCTGTTGTATACTATGTATCACAGATGATCTTTGTTCTTTTTGCAAAACAAGGTTTTATTCCTCCCGCTACCGGTGCGTGGGGGACCTTTTTTATATTTACGGCTGCCGGTATCCTCCTTTTCCGGAAAGCACGTACCTGATGAAGTATGGAGAATAGAATGGTATTTTCAACACTCTCTAAAGACAAGAATACACAAGCACGGACAGGGTTACTTTCTCTCCCGCATGGTACTGTTGAAACACCTGCTTTTATGCCGGTGGGTACAAACGGTACGATTAAAGCTGTTCACCATGAAACAGTCGAAGCAATGGGTTATAATCTCATCCTTGCAAATACGTATCATTTGTATTTGCGTCCCGGTATTGATGTTATTAAGCACTATGGGGATCTGCATAATTTCAGTTCCTGGAATCATAATATTCTTACTGATTCAGGGGGATTCCAGATATTTTCCCTTGCTCCATTTAGAAAAATAAGGCGAGAAGGGGTCCGATTCCGTTCACATATTGATGGATCATACCATAATCTTACTCCTGAAAAAGTGGTAGAAATCCAGGAAATTCTGGGAAGTGATATCCAGATGGCTCTTGACGTTTGTACGCCTCCCCGTATTACGTACGCGCAAGCTCTCCAGGCGCTGGAAATAACTACTCACTGGGCAAAAAGAGCCAAGAAACGCTGGATTGATACGGATAAAATGTATAAAGGGTTATTATTCGGAATTACCCAGGGTAATTTTTATAAAGATCTCAGGAAACGGAGTACTGAAGAAATTCTGGAACTTGATTTACCGGGCGTAGCCATCGGAGGGCTTTCTGTCGGTGAAACTTTCAATGAATTTATGGACTTTTTAACCTATACAGCTGAATTTTTACCGGAAAATAAACCCCGTTACTTAATGGGAATTGGAACTCCTGATTATATTCTCGCAGCCGTTGAAAATGGTATTGATCTGTTTGACTGTGTCTATGCAACAAGAATTGCCCGGAATGGTACGGTGTTTACCCGTTCAGGAACTATTGCTTTGAAAAAAGCACTTTACAAGAACGACACAGGGCCTATTCAGGAGGGCTGTACATGCAGAGCATGCACCCAGTATTCAAGAGGCTACATGAGGCATCTGTTTAAGACAAATGAAATTCTTGGACCCATGCTCGCAACAGAACATAATCTTCAGTTCCTGAAGGATTTTGTTATGGAAATACAGAAAAATATACAGCAGGATACTTTCAGCTCTTTTAAAGAAAACTTTCTTAAAAATTATTATAAAGAATAATCTAGTATGTCAAACGAACAAAGTATACAGAAAAGCACTCTTTCAACAATGATAGTTATGGGATGCACCCTTCTGTCCAGAATTCTCGGATTTGTAAGAATTGCAGTAATTTCAGCCTATTTTGGCGCTTCAGGGAATGCTGATGTTATTAACCTTACCTTCGCTATTCCGAATAACCTTCGGAAACTTCTTGCGGAAGGAGCTTTGTCTTCAGCTTTTATACCTGTTCTGTCAGAATCAATGGTAAAGAACGGTACACAGAATAGGAAAACCAGAAATATTGTCCGTTCAATACTTTCCTTTCAATTTCTTATTATTGTTCCCTTGAGTATTTTATCGATTATTTTTGCTAAACCGCTAATTGAACATATTTTAACACAGTTTACCAATCCCGAGCAAATTACTCTCGCAATAAGTTTATTCAGATACTTTATCAACTACCTCCTCTTCATATCAATCAGTGCTGTAATGATTGGAGTATTAAACAGTGCTAGTCATTTTTTTATCCCGGCTATTACACCGATTCTCTTTTCAATATCAGTAATAACCTCCATCATTGTACTTAATAGAAGTATCGGTATTTATTCCATGGCTTTCGGAGTCCTTGCAGGAGGATTATTTCAAATCCTCTTTCAGTATCCGCTTTTTCACAGACTCGGATTTGATTTTAAACCCCGTATCTCCTTTAAGGATAAGTACTTTAAAACTATTCTCAGACACTGGGTCCCTGTTCTTGCTACCTCTTCAATCTTTACGATAAATCAGCAGGTTGCTTTCCTTTTTGCTTCTGGCCTGGCAGAAGGCAGTGCTTCTGCGGTAACAAACGCTCTTGTTTTTTGGCAGCTTCCCTTTGGAATATTTTCTGCTTCCATTACGACGGTACTTTTTCCCCGTATGAGCAGACAGGCTGCAATTGATGACAAAGCGGGGCTCAGGGAGAGTTTGAGTACCGGTATCCGTCTTCTCTTTTCCCTTTTAATTCCTTCCGCAGTCTTTCTTGGTTTTTTTGGAAAACTGATTATAGCATCAGCACTACAAAGAGGCTTGTTTACTGCCGATAATACTTTTATGACTGCAGCTGTTTTATCAGGTTATGTGTTCGGCCTTTTTAGTGTTGGTGGTTATAATTTCCTTTTACGTTTTTTCTATGCTTCCAAAAACTTCAAAACACCTTTTATTATTTCAACTGTTGTTTGTACCATAGATATTGTTCTCTCACTCATTCTTAAAGAAACCTCTCTTGGAGTTACGGGTCTTGCTGCCGCAAATTCTATGGCTTTCTCTATCGGATTTTTAATTCTTTATGTTTTAACGGTCAGAAAGCTTGATTTCCTATACACATGGAAACTTGTAAAAACCATTGGTTCTGTAGTGATTTCTATTTTTCCATCTCTCATTTTATCCTGGTTTATCAGAAGAATGACCGGACCGGTCTGGAAAGAGGGGAGTACCGCCGGCAATTGGCTGTATCTGTCAATACTTACACTTATCTGGATTATTCCAACGCTTATTCTCTTTAAAGCAACCGGTAATGAAGTTTTCAGTTTTATAAAAAATAAAAAGGTAAAAAAATGATAATGAAACAGTATATCTCTTCTATTATTCTCATCTTTCTTGTATTTCCTTCTCTTTCCGCCGGTGAAACCAATTCACAGGAGAAAAGGATCGATATTATAAGATATGGTATTGATACAGAGATAATAGATCTTATAACAACGCTGAAAAAAAACAAAAACAAAGAATTTAATACAGAATTACTAAAACTGTTAAAAACAACACACAATACTAATCTTGAAAGTAAAATTATAGATCTTTTTTCTTCTGAAAAAGATGATTCTGCTGTAGAATTTGCTTTCTCTGAAATTAAAGATAACTATGATCTCCCAAATGAAACAGTAACACAGTTTATCTCTTATATTGCTCCATATCAAACGCCGGATATATCAACTTATCTTGCGACATTAATTAATCATGATGACACAACCATTGCAGATACCGCCATTGATGCCCTTGGAAAATCAAAAAACGATACATACGGTAAAGTTCTCTTGGACCTGCTTAATGATCCTGCTACAAGTGATACACAGAAAGTTCATGTTATTGAAGCCCTCGGTAATTTAAAATACCGTAAAGCGCGTGAATCTATTTCTAGGTATCTGGAAAAGGATTATACTACTAACCGGTCATTGAAATGGAAAGCATGTATTGCTCTCGGAGAAATTGCTGATGAAAAGAGCTTACCGACTATTATTAAACTATTCTCGGACAATGATCCTTATCTTCGGAATTACGCCATTCAGGCCTTACGATACTTTCCCGCACAGAAAACAGAGGATATCATTATTCAAGGGTTACGGGACTCGTCATGGAGAGTCCGTGTCAGCGCCTGCGGCAGTCTGGGTCAGATCAAAAGTAAAAAAGCAGTTCCCATCCTTATATACAAAGCCGAAAATGATCCAGATACAAGAAATGTTCGTAATGCTGCAATACAAGCCCTTGCCCATATCAAATCAGTTAAGGCTCTTTCGTTTCTACAGACATTTATTCTTGACAATAAATCCAATGATCTGAATAGAAAAACAACTATCTCAGCTTTGGCAGAAAGTAATTTACAGGGCTCAATCGCAACATTCAATAAACTCATGGATGAGGAGTGGAATAAACCTGATTCTCCGCTTCTTGATTATACATGCAAGGTCCTCTCTACCCAAAAAAATGCAAACCTTACCAAACTATATAAAAAGATGCTTGAATATACAAAGACGATGAATTTGAAAATTTATGGGCTGCGCGGAATAAAGTTCAATAAAATATCAAGCTTAAAGGGCAGGGTAGAGGAACTGACAACAGATAAAAATCCCAAGCAGATACGGCAGATAGCCAAAGATACCCTTGAAGCGTTAAAATGAAAGGTATTTGGGAACGGGGCCAATAAGTTGTCCCGTTCCACTCATTCGTTTGAGAATAATCAGTATCTAAAATCGGGAGTGCCTGGATGATCAATAAGGTGCAGGATCCTGTTGATTTTATCCAGCGGGGATATCCACTTTTCAATTTTAAGATTGAATACACGGCCATCTGATGATACTGCCCGAAGTACACGGTTTTTCAGGGGAACAATACTGTCCTTAATATCAGGAAAATAATCTTTATTGATTATTTTAAAATACAAGGTTCCTTTTTCCATAAAAATTTCTGCAATATGATGGTCAACCGGATAGATGAAGATAAAATAATCATCTGCTCTGGTACCGCCTAACGTAAAAACACTCCCATCGGAAAACCATTGTACATTACGCGTTCCAATCCTTCTGTTCTGGCTGTCAATAATCATTTCATACGCAGTCCCTGTTACTTTTTTAGGAGAGCTGGTAACAAAATCCTTTTCATGTACTTTGTGAGTTACATACGCTACCGGTGTGGAAGTTTCTTTTTTCTGTTTATACAGATGTTTCTTTTCTTCTTCTGATATATCCTGCTTGCGATAAAGTATTTTTTTATTTTTGTACGCTTCCGTTCCTCTGGTCTGTCCTCTGGTGAGCGAAGCTTCCGCTGTTTTTTTAATGATAAAAAGCAGCATAAGGAAAAGAAGTAAAAGGGCCGCTATTATTATAACTACCTTGAAGATACTGCTGTTTATGAAAGAATGCTTTGATACAATAAGATTAAAAGTAATACTTCCCGTTCTCGGATATGGTCTCATATCATTTGAGAATGAAAGGACGACAGGTATGGTGTATTTTTTCCCTTCCATTGTAGGTTTGAGTTCTACCAGTGCATTTAATTCTGCAGTAGATTCCGCGTCTACCTTTACCGAAGTTTCTTTTTTAAGAATATTATTATTATTCCATGAAATACTCTTCAGTTTCAGCTGAACAGGAACTTCAGAAAAGTTTTTTACCTTAAACGGAATAGAGAATAACCGCTGGACCTTCCCGAGATCACTTGGAAAGATAATGAGAGGATCGCCCGTAGCTTTGTGGCTTAAGGTAGTATTATTATCCACAAGAGGTATAATTTTTGTATTCAGCTCTTTACTTAACTCTGGGAAAATATCTACCCCTCTTGATGCTGAAGAGCTTCCCGCAGATCCTGATGCCGATGAAAGTGGAAATCTGATAAGAGAAACATCCCAACCCTTCCTTTTCATATTGGCTGTAATGCTTTGAATTTTTTCTTTTAGTGTAGCTGTATTATTCTTATACATGCTTCCCGGAGGAGGATCATTAACACCATCCGTTAAAATAAGAATACGCTTTTTTGTTATGGAGGGCAGATCATTCGTATAGTTATTTACGTAAACAAGAGCAGCAATGAGATCAGTATATTTACCGAGCGGCTGAAGAAGTAAAACCCTTGATAAAATATCCTGAATATCTTTTGAATTTCGAAGTTTGCGCGATATCTCAAAATCTGGTTGATTGTCAAAAGTAAGTAAATGAAATGTATCACCTTCTTTTAATTGATTCTTTATAATATCCTGAATAAGATAATCAATAGTACTCTGGAAATAGGGGAACATGCTTTCCGACGTATCAAGAAGAACAACGGTATCCATTTCCTGAGCAGAAACAAAAAAAGGGAAAAAAATAAAAACGAAAACCAAGGCAATGTAAATGCTCTTTTTCATCGCATACTCCCTAGAAATCAATGGCCTCTATCTTATCTACACGGTACGTATAATCTCTTTCATTTATTGAAAAAGACACTGTATCACCAACCTTATGGTTCCACAGTTTATTTCCAAAAGGAGAAAGATATGAAATAACATTTTCCGAAGGATTTGACTCCCATGGCCCCATAAAACTGTAGATTTCAACTTCTTCTGTTTTAAGATTAAAAAGTGTTACTTTTGTTCCGAAAGATATAACGTCCGTGTCAATTTCGTTCGGCGTAAATATTGTCGCCCGTTCAAGATCTTCTTTTAATTTCCCAACGGTAATATTCAGCAGTTCCTGTTTTTCCTTTCCTGCTTTATATTCAGCATTTTCTTTTAAGTCACCGAGATCTATTGCTTCACCAATTTCCTTGGAGTTAAGAGGTATCTCAACTTCAAGTATATGCTGCAACTGTTTTTGTTTGTCCTCATAACTTTTCCGTGTAACAATGAGACCTCTCGAAACAGTTTCTTTAGTTTCAGTTTCAAAAAATTTGAACTTGGGAAACCGCTCTACTACCTTTGACTTTATTTTGAGTTTCATCGACGGATCAAGATCTTTGATATCATAAATCAATGAAAATAATCTGTTAACAGAATCTTTTTCTGTTTCAGAAATAAAATCGAGAAGAACATTATCCTTGAAAAGAAAGTTCTGGATCTGCTTATTTATTTTACGGTTAAAACTAACGTCTCTTCTATTATTTATCTCGCGGAAGGAAATATCAAGAAGCTTTATCATTCCTATCAAAACCTTCTCAAAGGGTATATTGTATTCTTTTGACCAGTCATCCTTTTCTGTATTCCGCGCAAGCCATATAAATGCTTCCCGTTTATCTTTATAATGTTCAAGCATCCGCTGATACAGTTGGATAAGAACTGTTTTATCCTGCAGGCCAATTAATTCATCCAGGATAAACTGATTAAGATATGAAGGGAAAAACCTGGCAAAAAGCTCGGGCCATTCATCAATCTGTTCCTTAATATTGATGAGGAATTCTTTTTTCAAATCATTATCTTCAATTTTGGTAAAGAGAGCTTCGATATCTTCTGTCTGCTCTACCAATTCTTTAAAATCGAGCATTATCCCGGGATTTAAAAAAGGATATTTTTTAACAACCTGCCTGATAATAAGTGAGCTGGCTACGATGTGCTCGGTTATGGTGCCGCTTGATTTGAGGAATCCTGTAAAATAGGAAAAAAGCTCATTAAAATATTCAGATTCAGGATCACTCGTCTCCAAAAATTCCTTAAATATCTGAAGCCTTCCAAAAAACGTTTTTTCAGCTTTAAATCTGTTATAATTCTTCTCTTCAAGACTGATGGGAGTATCCCTTATAACAAACTGATCAATCTGATCGGGGAGATTTCCGAAGGTTGGATCGGTTTTTAAATGCTTCCGAGCTTCCACACTCCACGAGGTCCATTCTCCGGGGCTGAGGATGGAAGGAACCAGTTCGGCTTTAATTTGTTTCATATTTGCAGAATTACCAAAACTTTTAATGACGACTGTAAGTGCCCAGGGAATATTCTTTTTTATTTTTTCTTTAAGCTTATCCTTGGGCCATATACTTTTCAAAACCCATATATGATCTTTTGCAAGACTGGTTAAAGCACTTACCGCCATTTTCAGGCTCATTTCATGACCCCGTTTCCGGGCGAAATCAATAATTATGCTGTTACCTTTTATTTCACGGATTCTACCGATTCCCCAGCTTCTATGCCAGACAAAATTTCCTGCATCAAAGGATATATGCTTTTCAAAATCTTCAATTGCATCATGCACATTCCGCCAAGACTGATCCAAATTTGCCAGACGGATGTATTCATCAAGATGGCTGTGACCTTCAAACTTCTTTCTATAGCACTCTGTAATTTCTTTCCGTGCAACCATATTTTTTGGGTCGTATGTCAACATCCGCTTCAGTATATCAATACTTTTATCCCAGTTATTCATACTCTTCAGTTTCTCGTAGAGACTTTCCAGGAGCTGGGAAGCTCTTTCAGGACTGTGAACTTTGGAAACCTTCTTTTCAATCTGAAAAAAGAAATCTGTTTCTTCAGGAATTAGTTCGATGAGCTTCAGCCACATATCTTTCACGTTTGAAAAAAGTTTCTTATTGATATACCGGTAAATAGCCCGTTTATAGTACTCCAGTGCAATATCAGATTGTCCTTCTTTTTCCTTTAATTCAGCAAGGAAACGAACAATATCCGCTTCTTCATGATCAACCTTTATCAACCGTTCCCATATTTTATACTTCTTTTCTTCTTCATTTTCATGATCAAAACAGGTTGCCAGCGTATGAAGTGCAAATTTATTTTCCCCAAAATCAAGTATCCTGTTGCAAAGGAACTCAACAACGTTCCATTTGTGGTTATCTGAAAATATGCTGATAAGCTGAACCATGTTAGAGTCATCTATGACCTGACGATTTAATGCAAGTATACCGGAAATATACAGTGCTATAATACTGTTTTTTGTATGTACAAGATGTTCATCACAGATATTTTTAACTTCATCCCTTGTTTTTTTATCAACAGTTTCGTTTATTATATCATCAAGTTCACTGAAGTTATGTATAGTGTAACTGTTTAATGTAGCACGGGTCCATTTCTCTTCATTCAATAGCTCATTGACTTTCATCACGGTCTCATCTGACATTCTTTTTATCTCCGCTTAATTAATATAGTGCTCATACACTGACTCATCAGCTGCATGAATCTTTCTCAAAACTTCTTCTATTTTCTCTCTGGAATCTTTTGTTATAATATAGTGGTCAATTAACCAAAAATAACGATTCAACAACCTCGGAACGAGTGTTTTAATCTCTTCCTCGGACTCAGATTCTTTAATTCTGTTCTCAATAGAAAAAATAGACTGCTTTAATTTACCGAATTCAAGGGGTTTTAATTCTCTCTTTACATTAAAAACACTCCAGAGTACCCCGTAAACAGGAACCCACTCCTTCAGCAGGCTCTCAGAATAACCTATTTCAGTAATTCTTTCAATAAGTCTGGTTATTAAACCTGACTCAAGAAAATCAATATCAACTTTCTGTGGATTTACATAGAAAGCTTCTCGAAAAAATGCTTTCGCAATGCGGGTTTCGTTAAGAAAGGCATAGACATCCGCAAGTTCTGCTAAAATTTCTGCATCATCCCGACGTTTCCTGCTTGCATTCTCAAGATATTCCCGAGCCTTGTCATAATTTCCAATTCCTTTATAACACCTGCCTATCCTTAAAAGCAGCTCATCATCGGAAAAAGTATCAGCTCGGAATGAATTCAGATATCCTGATAGTGATATTTGGAAAATCCAGACTTTTATGGCGTAAATTCCACGTTCAAAAGGATGATTCAACCGGGTTATGAATTTCTTGAATACTTTCCATTCTTTGTAAAGGTACTCACTAAGAGCCAGTGGATCTGATTCATACGAATTTATTCTAACCGAACGTTCTATCCAAAACCGTGCGCACTTTAATCCTGATATAATATCAGGATCTTCAAAATCAATTTTTATTCCTTTCTCAAGCAGCTTCTCGGCATTATCAAATAGTCCTTTTTTAAACTGGTCATAAACCTGAGTAATAATACTCTCCAGTGAATCCTGATCTGCAGGAAGGCTCCGATTCAACACAATGATTCATTATAACATGAAGATAACTTTAGTCAATCATGATGATTTTGTTGCTATTTTTACCTTTTTCTGTTATGAAGATACTATGAATACCCGTATTTTAATTGCACCCTCGCTGCTTTCAGCAGATTTTTCCAATATCAGAGAGGCTCTTGCCATAATTGATAACGCCGATGCCGACTGGGTTCATCTCGATGTTATGGATGGCGCGTTTGTCCCAAACCTTACCTTCGGACCAAAGTTCGTTAAGGACCTAAAGCCTTTTACACAAAAACCTCTCGATGTTCATCTTATGGTGGAACATCCGGAGAGAATGATCGACGCTTTTGCCGGTGCCGGAGCACAGTACATAACATTTCACTGTGAAGCAGCAGTACATATCCACAGAATTATAGAACGGATTAAAGAACTTGGCTGCAAAGCTGGTATATCTCTTGTCCCGTCAACTCCTGTTTCACTTCTTACAGAAGTTCTTCCTTTTGTTGATCTTGTTCTCGTTATGACGGTAAATCCAGGGTTTGGAGGCCAAAAAATGATTCCCGAGGTACTGGGAAAAGTACGTGAACTCAACACCTACCGCAGAACAAACGGATACACGTATTTAATTTCAGTTGATGGAGGGGTCAATATTCAGACGGCATCTTCTGTCAGAGAAGCCGGAGCGGATGTTCTTATAAGCGGCAGTGCATTTTTCAGTGCTGATAATCCACACAGCGTAACAAAAGAACTGAGAGGTAATATTGAAGTTTAGAAACTGTTCCTTTCTGTCGAAAATAGAGGAGGAGTGTTGTTTTGAATAAAAAAAGATTTTATACCGTTTTGATGCTTTTTTTCTTTACCGCCCTGGTTGGCGGCTTTTCACAGACTGATGATGGAAAAGCAATCATTAAATCAGGGTTGGAAAAGTTCACTAAAGGGCAGTATGCTCATGCCATCATTGATTTTAGACAGATAATACTGAATCCGTCTTATGAAAATCTCTATGATGCTGCGTACTTCTGGATTGCACGAAGCTATATGGAAGAAGGAATACTTTCCAAAGCAGAATCAAATCTTGAATTCTTTATTCAAAACTTTCCCTCCAGCAGATTCTATCCTGAAGCTATATATCAAAAAGGCCGTCTGCTGTACATGCAGCAAGATTATGAAAACTCCATTCAGGTACTTTACGAATATCTTAAAAAATATCCAAAAGCACCTTTTGCGGCAAACAGTTATTTTTGGATTGCTGAATCTCTCTATGCTCTCGGCCATTTCGATAAAGCCCAGCAGCTGTATGCCTATCTTATTAAAGAATATCCTACTAGTTACAAAGTGGAAACCTCAAAGTATAAACTGTCCCTTATTGCTTTAAAACAGCATGAAGAAGAACTTTTAAAACTGCTCCGTCTCAGTCATGAGGAGTATTTAAAAGTTATAAATGATTTTCAAAACCGTGAAAAAACCTATGAACAGGCACTGGCAGGCTATCAAAGGAAGCTTCTTGCAGCCTCAAGTAATGATACGAAAAAATTACTGAAAGAACTTAATGCTGAACTTTCCAAAAAAGATCAGGAGATAGCCTCCTTGAACAGACAGCTCGTGGAAGAAAAAGACAAAACAGCAAAAACGCCATCAGATTCCAGTATAAATGCTTCTCAGACGACAACATTAAACCCAAAAAATACAACAAATATATCCGAGCTTCTCACCTTAAAAAGTGAAGCATTGGAACTAAAGGCTTTTTATCTAGACTGGCTACAAAGTAAATCCGGAGAATAGAAAATGAAAAAATTTGTCTCTGCAGTATTTATTGTTCTTTTTATCATATCTGGAGTATCTGCTCTGGATCTTACTGGTGGTAAAATAAAAGTTACGCTCTACAATTCAAACGGCCGCTTTTCACTTTACTATCTTGATAACATTTCCAATAACAAATACGTTCCTCTTCTTTTTGACAAAGATCCCAAAACAACTGCTCTTTTTATCAATGTCGGTAACAAAATATATACTATGGGGGATTCTTCATTTTTTAAGCAGGAACTTAAAAACATCAATAGTACCAGTGCTTCGTTTGTATGGACGTCAGAAATAATTCAGGTAACAGAGACATTCACTCTCGTTAAATCACTGAAAAGTGCTTTTTTTGATGGTGTTAAAATTGCAGTTCGTATCGAAAACCAATCTGAAACTCAACAAGATATCGGTGTGTCATATCTTCTTGATACCTATATGGGAGAAAATAGCAAAACACATTTTTTAACCTCCGACGGTACGCATATACAGGCAGAAACCTACTATACCTCTGATCTTCCCGCATATTTCATCTCACCTCTAAAAACGGAATCTTCCTTTAAAGGTTTTCAATGTATGCTGAAAGGCGCCGGAATTACCCCGCCTGACAGAGTAATTTTTGCAAACTGGAAACGGCTTAAGGAAAATATATTCAGTTTCTCGGTCCAGAATTCAAGAAATTTTAATTTTTTACCTTATTCAATAAATGATTCCGCTTCTGCACTGTACTACAATCAGCATTCCCTGGCATCAAAAAAGGACAGAGAGATAGTTCTCCTTCTCGGTGCAGCTACCGGCTCTCTCTTTCAGGGAACAGATACCGGCGCCAAAACCTCTGAAATAAACAAATTATACATTCAGACAGTTCAAACCGAAAAGAATACTACAGATATAGAGGCTTCATTAAAAACAGATTTACTTGCGGTTGATGATTTAATTAAAAAAATTGATGACAGCCTTGAGTCTCCTGAACTTTTAAGTAAAGATAATATCACTATGATGAAACAGATCATAGGAAATCTTGAACAACGTAAAAAATTGTACGAGAACAGGTAGGTTTTTATCAGTGGGGGGGAATCAGTTCCGTAGAGCAAAAAATTTATTTAATCATAAAAAGTATTCGAAAGTTATACAGATGCTTGAACCGCAGGTATTCAGATTCAGGGAAAGTTTTACCTTTTTTTATCTTCTGGGGATGTCCTGTCTCTGGATGGGGGATGTCGGCGGTGCCTATTCATATTTAAACAGAGCACGGGACATAAATCCTGATAATATCAATACACTGCTTGGTCTTGCTGCTCTTTTTCTTAAAAAGCAGGATACTCAGAAGGCATTAAGCACGTGGTTCCTGGTCCTTGATAAGGATCCTAAAAATAAAACAGCTCAAAGAGGACTAAAGCTGCTTCGAAAATATACTGACTCGGCAGATCTTGTTACTCTCGTTGAATCAGCTCAATTTTACAAAATTATCCCGGCCCCTTCGTCTGCAGGAACGGTTCTTACAAAAAGTATCATTTTTTTTATATCTCTTATCCTGGCTGCAGGAGCCGGATACGGCATCTATACATATCTTCCAACTTTAACCCAAAAACCCCAGAGAGAAGGTGTGCAAACACTTTCAATACAATCTGCAGCCGTTTCAGACAGCAGCACCGTAACCTATACCTTTACAAAAAAAGAACTTCAAAAGGAAATACAGGAAATAAAAGATTATTTTAATAATTTTAATGATAATAAAGCTATGCGGGAAATTAACCGGGTTCTCCTTTCCAATGCTGATTCTTCTGTAAAAAAGGAAGTTTTAGTACTTCGGGGATACCTCAGGCAGCCTACGTTCAGCACTTTAAAAACTGCATATACATATAAGGATGTTATAAAGGATCCGCTTCTTTATGAAGGCTGTTATGTCAAATGGAAAGGCCGCCTGAGTAACCTTGTAACTACCGATACATACATTTCTTTTGATCTCCTTGTCGGTTATGAGAAAGAAAAAGTCCTCCAGGGGATCGTTCCCGTAAAACTTGATTTTGCTGTTAGACTTGATCCTTCCCTCGCTATTGAGGTACTCGGAAAACTACATATAGAAAAAACAAAAATCTTTTTATCAGGTATTTCTGTACATCAATTTCAATAAGATGACGGGGTAAACAAATATATGCGTGCTGTTATTCAAAGAGTATCAGATTGTTCAGTAACTGTTGAAAACGAGCTGATAAGCCGGATAAATACCGGGTTGCTTGTATATCTTGGTGTTGAGAAAGGTGATAAGGATAAAGATACACTATACATGACCAATAAAATAGCAGGTTTACGTATTTTCAATGATGAACAAGGTAAAATGAATTTGTCAATTTCTGACAGCGGCGGGTCGATCCTTGTCGTTTCACAATTTACTCTGTGTGCCGACACGAGAAAAGGGAATCGGCCTTCTTACAATAATGCCGCTGATCCGTATTATGCGGAAAAACTCTATACCGATTTTATTTCTCATCTGCGAAATCGTGGGTTTACCGTTAAAACAGGAAAGTTTCAATCATTCATGCATGTAACATATTCAAATACAGGGCCTGTTACCATTCTTGTTGATTCACGAAAAACATTCTAGTTCCTTAAAATTTTATATAGAATATTTTAATCATTTACAGTACAATCCTTGAAGCATGGGAGCTCAAATTACCGTATTATAGGGTAAAGAGAAAAACAGGGAGATATGATATGGCAAAGAAAACAGAATCTGGAACACAAAAAGCGGCCGCCTCACCGTTGAATGAAAAAACAAAAGCTATAGAGGCAGCTAAACTTCACATAGAAAAACAGTTTGGAAAGGGCTCTCTCATGAAACTGGGAGCTTCGCCTCTCGATCTCAACATAGATGTCATCCCCTCAGGCTCCATCCTTCTTGATGCTGCTCTTGGCGTCGGAGGATATCCCAAAGGCAGAATTATCGAAGTATACGGCCCTGAATCTTCCGGTAAAACAACACTTGCTCTTCATGCTATCGCCGAATGCCAGAAGATAAATGGAATTGCCGCTTTCATTGATGCAGAACATGCTCTTGATCCGGTATATGCTAAAAATCTCGGAGTTAATACCGATGAACTCTGGGTATCCCAACCGGATACGGGAGAACAGGCCCTGGAGATTACAGAATCCCTCATACGTTCAGGAGGAGTTGATATTATCGTTATTGATTCAGTGGCTGCATTAACTCCACAAGCTGAAATAGACGGCGATATGGGAGATTCACATATGGGTCTCCAGGCACGGCTTATGAGTCAGGCATTACGGAAACTTACAGGAGTTATTTCCAAATCGGGGACCTGTCTCATTTTTATAAATCAGATACGAATGAAAATAGGTGTTATGTTCGGAAATCCTGAAACAACAACCGGAGGAAAAGCATTAAAATTCTATTCTTCCATTCGTCTTGAAGTGAGAAAAATTGAAACAATTTCAAAAGGTACAGAAGATGCTTTTGGAAACCGTGTAAGAGTTAAAGTTGTAAAGAACAAAGTCGCACCCCCTTTTAGAAAAGTTGAACTTGAAATAATCTTCGGAAAGGGTATAAGCACATACGCAAGCCTTCTTGATGCGGCACTTCAGCATAATCTTATTTCTAAAAGCGGAAGCTGGTATTCCTATGGAGAAGAAAGAATCGGACAGGGTAGGGAAAACGCTAAATTATTTCTGGAAAACAATCCCGATATTGCAGTATCTATTGAAAAAAGTGTAAGAGGGATTCTCTTCCCTGAAGCACCTGAAAAAGAACAAAAAAAAGAGAAAGCTGGACTCGTTTAAAACCAGTTGAATTTACCATGAGTTTCCCTGTATAGTAATGGGGTAACACAAGCGGAGAATTATTTGGAAACGGCTGGTGAAACAGCAGCACAATTCAGACTGGGTTCTTTTGAGGGTCCTCTTGATTTGCTGCTTTTTCTTATAAAAAAATCAGAAGTAAATATCTATGATATCCCTATTTCCCAGATAACGGAACAGTACCTTGCGTACATAGAATATGCCGTTGCTATTAATCTGGATAACTTAACCGAATTCTATCTTATGGCATCTACGCTTCTTTATATAAAATCCCGTATGCTTCTTCCCGTTGAAATTGATTTTAATGATGAAATTGAAGACCCCAGACAGGAACTCGTTGACAGACTCATTGAATATCAGAAAATAAAAAAGTTTTCTGAACTTATGGCCAGAAAAGAAGAAGAAGCTGAGTGGAGTATTGAAAGAAGAAAAAAACAGCGGATTCTGCCTTTCCCAGAAGATGAAGGGCTGTGGGAAAAAATAGATGTATGGGATCTTTTGAAGACATTTACCTCAATTATTTCCTCTTTTTCCTCTGAACGTATTATTGATCTTTATGAAGAGGTTTCAATAAATGAGAAGATAAGTCTTATTCAGGAACTTATTGAAACAAAAGGAGAATTTCTCTTTACAGATCTTATTACAAAAAAGAATTCAACAATGGAAATTATATGTTCGTTTCTCGCTATTCTGGAATCGGTAAAATTAAAACGTATCGTTATCTTCCAAAATAGACTCTTTGGAGATATCAGAATACGAGGGAGAGACGGAGAAGGAGAATGAATCTGGAAAAGGAAGCAGCATTGATAGAAACGATCTTGTTCCTTGAAAGTGATCCGGTTAGTACCAGACAGCTTTCCCGGATAACAAGTATATCGGAAGATATTGTAGAGGAAGCTCTTCTACAGCTAAAGAATACACTTAAAGAAGAACAGCACGGGCTTGAACTTATTGAAATAGGAGAGGGATATCAGCTTTCTCCAAAATCAGAGCTCTGGGAACATCTGAAAGAACGTTACGGAAGGAAAAATGATTCCCGACTATCAAAAGCCGCTCTGGAAACACTGTCCATCATTGCCTATTCGCAGCCTATTACCAGAGCGGAGATAGAAAATATCAGAGGAGTGGCTGCTGACGGTATGATAAAACTCTTGTTGCACAGAGATTTTATTAAAACGGTAGGGAAAAAAGATGTTCCGGGTAAACCTCATCAATATGGAACAACGAAAGAATTTCTCAAGGCATTTCGTTTGTCAAGTATTGCTGAACTACCAAAACTGGATGAAGAAAACAAAGAAAGGTTTGAATTGAATGGATAAAAATAACAACGGTAACGGTATCCGCTTACAGCTTTTTATGGCACGAAGCGGGGTTGGGTCAAGAAGAAAATGTGAAGAACTTATAGCCGAGGGTTTTGTGAAAGTTAACGGTGAAACCGTTACTGCCAGAGGAGTCAAGGTAACCGATGATGATGTTATCACCTACCGGGGAAGAACACTGCATGCTACAAGAAAACTCATTTATCTTGCCCTTCACAAACCAAGCCTCTACATTTGTTCGAATAGTGATCCGGAAGGACGGAACCTTGCAATAGACCTCCTTAAGGGGGAGTTCCCGGTACGGCTCTATAATGTCGGCCGTCTGGATTATCTTTCTACCGGTCTTATTTTTTTTACCAATGACGGAAATTTTGCAAAAATTGTTTCCCACCCTTCCAGCGGAATAGAAAAGGAGTATCTCGTTGAAACAAAGCAGGAGATCAGTGAGGATATTCTAAAAAGCTTTCTTAAAGGAATCTGGATTGAAGGTGTCTTTTACAAAATATCTTCATACAGCTATAAAACTCCCTACAAGGTAAAACTTGTTCTTAAAGAGGGAAAGAACAGAGAAATCAGACGTTTTTTTCAATCCCGAAATCTGAAAATTAAAAAACTGCACCGAATACGAATAGGAATCGTTTCACTCGGTACTATTCCACAGGGTGGATACCGCTTTTTGACTGAAAAAGAAGTTCAGTGGTTCCTTAAAAAAAGAAAAAAGGCAAAGTAAATGATCGTAGCAATTGATGGTCCCGCAGGAGTAGGAAAAAGTACTATTACGTCGCTTATTGCAAAAAAAACCGGGCTTCTCTATGTAAATTCCGGTAATTTTTATCGTGCTGTAACATTTTTTATACTAAAAAGGGGGCTGTCACTTACTGATGAACAGGAAATTATCAATACTGCTGAAAAACTTGATTTCAAGCTTGTCAATGGTCGTCTTTTTGTCGAAGGACTTGACCTTGATGATGAACTCCACACAGACATTATAGATTCTCATGTAGCTGCTGTTTCATCCATTATAGGTGTAAGAAATGTTGTGAATAATGCACTCCATACAACGACGAAGAATCTTGATATCATTGTGGAAGGAAGGGATATTACAACAGTGGTATTCCCCCATGCTGATATTAAAATATATCTGGATGCTTCAGTTGAAACGAGAGCAAAAAGACGATGGTCACAGGGAATAAGTGACCTTTCTTTTAAAGAAATTAAAGAAGCCATTAAGAAACGTGATGATATTGACAAAAACAAAAAAGAGGGCAGTCTAAAAATTTCTTCCGACGCACTATATTTAGACACATCGGACTTGACCATAGATCAAGTTTGTGAGAAAGTGGTTGGGATTATAAAGAACTGTAATAAAAGCATCCAGGAGAAATAAGAACGTTATGGTGGATAAAGAATCGGATATTACCTCAGAGACACAATTAGACCTACAGGAAGAATATTTAAAAAACCTCAATAGTATTGAGGAGGGTCAACTTATTGAGAGCACGGTAATTGAAATCAGTACAGAAAGCGTATTTGTTGACGTTGGATATAAATCTGAAGGTAAAATTCCTCTATCAGAGTTTACAGAAACGCCTAAAATCGGTGATAAAGTCAATGTTATTCTTGTCCGTAAAGAGGGCAAAGGAGGGCAGGTTGTTGTTTCCAAAGGGAAAGCCGATGTTAAAGTTTTCTGGAAAGAACTCCGTAAAGCCAGTCAGGAAGATATACCGGTTGATGGTACTTTTGTAAAAAGTATAAAGGGCGGTTTTGAAGTTGATCTTGGTCATGGCGTCATTGGTTTTTGTCCGTTGTCCAAAACTGACGTTGTCAGAGTAGAAGAACCTGAGGAATATGTTGGTAAAAAAGGTAAATTTCTTATAGACCGTCTTTACAGTGAAAATAAACTTAAAATAGTTCTATCCAGAAGAGGCTTTCTCGAACGGGATATTGCAGATAAAAAAGAAAAGTTTTTTAATAATACACAGATTGGTGATGTTGTAACGGGAGAGGTAAAAAGTTTTACCTCTTTCGGTGCGTTTATAGATCTGGGAGGGTTTGATGGACTTCTCCACATAAATGACATGAGCTGGGGACATGTTACAAGACCGAAGGATTTTGTCAAAAAAGGTGAAAAAGTAGAACTTAAGGTCATTCGGCTGGATTCTGAAAAACAGAAGATAAATCTGTCTCTCAAGCACTTTACGCCGGATCCATGGTCTCTCTTTGAAGAAAAATACCATATTGATGATGTTGTAAAGGGGAAGGTTACAAAACTTACTGATTTTGGAGCATTTATTGAAATCGAAGAAGGGATCGAAGGGCTAGCACACATTTCCGAACTCTCCTGGGTAAAGAGGATTAAACATCCTTCAGAACTTCTTTCCATAGGAGATGAGGTTGAAGCAAAGATTCTTGCATATGATATTGAGAATGGTAGAGTTTCTCTCGGAGTAAAACAGGTTTACGATAACCCGTGGGACACGATTGACGAACAATTCCCTGTTGGCAAACGTCTTACCGGAAAGATAGTAAAAGTTACCGGCGCAGGGGCGTTCATTGAGCTTGCGGAAGGAATTGATGGATTCCTGCACGTTGATGACTATTCCTGGACAAAAAGGATCAAGAATGCTGCTTCGATTTTTAAAGCAGGTGATGAACTTGAAGTAATGGTTATTGCACTCGATAAAGATGCCCGCAGAATCAAGCTTGGAGTTAAACAACTGTCAGAAGACCCCTGGAAATCGCTGCTTAAATCAAATCCTAAGGGAAGCTCCATTGAAGGAGAAGTTACCAATGTAACTGATTTCGGTGTTTTCGTCCGAGTTTCCAGCGGTATTGAGGGACTGATCAATAAATATAACCTTGGAGAACCTGATCCTGATAAAGAGGAAGATCTCCTTGCTAAATTCTCAGTCGGCGATAAAGTTACTGCTCTTGTTTCGGATATTAACGCTGCTTCTCACAGATTGTCTCTTTCTATTCGTGATTATCAAAAAAATCTTCAAAGAAAAGAGCTGTCAAAGTACATTCATGATGAGGAAGATGAATCAACTTCTACCTTCGGTGATTTTTTGAAGAGTAAAGATCAAGATTCAATAGAAAACTAGTATGCTTACATCGAAAATCGATGCTAAGAGGTTAAATACACTCATAGAGATAAATGCACTTATAAATTCCAATTATAAAGATGCAAAATCTCTTCTAACAAGAATTATTGAATCTGCTACCCGGTTAACCATGGGGGAGGCTTCATCGTTACTTCTTGTTAACAGCGAAAATAATAAACTGTACTTTGAAATATCTTTAGGTTCAAAAGGATCGGAATTAAAAAACTTTTCCCTGAATATGGGAGAAGGTATTGCAGGATGGGTCGCAAAAAACACGACATCGCTTATTGTAAATGATGTTGATACTGATCCGCGTTTTTTTTCTGAAATTGGGAAAAAAATCAGTTTCAACACGAAATCCATTCTTGCCGTTCCAATGCTTATAAAAGACAGATGCGTCGGAGTCCTGGAAATTGTAAACAGAACCGATGGAGGGTACTTTAACAATGAGGATCTCCAATGGCTTGAAATATTTGCAAATCAGGCAGCCTTGGCTATTCAGAACGCCCGGGAATATCAGAGAATACGGGATGAAATCAATCATTTACAGGACCAGATCCATGTAGGAAAAGGATTTCATACATTTGTAGGTAAAAGCCGTATTATATTAGAAAAACTTGAACTTACCACAAAAATTGCCCGGACAAACTCATCGGTTCTCATCGTCGGAGAGAGCGGTGTTGGAAAAGAACTGTTCGCAGAACAAATTCATCTCCAAAGTAGTAGAAAAGATAAAGCCTTTATCCGTATTAACTGTGCTGCTTTGCCTGAAAATCTGCTTGAAAGTGAATTGTTCGGTCATGTGAAAGGAGCTTTCACAGACGCATCCTCTGACAGAAGAGGAAGATTTGAACTTGCAGACGGCGGTACTATTTTTCTTGATGAGATAGGAGAGATACCATTGTCTCTTCAGTCAAAATTACTAAGGGTTATTCAGAATAAAGTATTTGAGAAAGTCGGTTCCAGTGTTCCGATGCATGTTGATGTAAGAATACTTGCAGCTACGAACAAAGATATGGAAAAAGCCCTTGAGCAGGGAACATTCCGCCGTGATCTCTACTATCGATTGAATGTACTACCCTTTTATGTACCACCGCTGAGAGAGAGGCAGGAAGATATTACTGAGTTAGCCCAGTTTTTTTTAAAAAAAATAACCCGGGAAACCAAAAAACATATCAGAGACTTTTCACCTGCGGCTATTGATGCGCTGCTAACCTATTCATGGCCCGGAAATGTCAGAGAACTTGAAAATGTTGTTGAACGGGCGGTACTGATAGCCTCTGCAGAATACATACAACCGGAAGATCTTATGCTTCAAACATCCAACAAACCGGAAGAATACAGGGGAGAAACACTAAAAAATGCCGTCAACCAATTTAAAAAACACTTTATTAAAAATGTACTCGATACCAATGGATGGAAACAAACGAAAGCTGCACAGGAATTAGGAATACAGAGGACGTATCTCTCTAAACTTATAAGAGAACTTAATTTACGTAGATAATTATACATAGAAGGAGACATTATGGCGAACATTATACATAAGAATGAGAAGGTGTCATTTCAGCATAAGGTTTTACTGCTCTTGCATAAAAACGGGATTATTATTCTTGCTGCTCTTGGAGTCCTTGCTGCAGCTCTTATCATTCTAGCTGTTGTCAGCAACGCAAATTCGAAAAAACTTGAAGCTGACACCCAGAAAATCGAAGGGATACAGAACGACTACAGTTCTTATCTTTCCGCAACAGATACAGCGAAAAAAGCTGAACTTAAGAAAAAAATAACCAGCGAACTTAAGGAAATTATAGCGAAGGGAGTAAAAACGTACCCCCTGGAACGGGCTTTGTTTATACAGGGGAATATGTACTATAATGACAAACAATGGAAAAAGTCTTCAGAGAGTTTTATACAACTCAGTACTCTTTTTCCCAAAAGCTACCTTTCTGCCGTTGCTTTACTGGATGCGGCCGCTGCGTATGAAGAAAACAACAGCCTTGACAAAGCTCTTGAAAGTTACCAGCGTGTTGTAGATTCCTATAAGAATATGTCTCCCGACATTCCCCACGCACTTTTCTCCATTGGAAGAGTGTACGAGGCTAAAAAAGATACTAAATCTGCCCTTAAAACGTATAATTCATTAATTGACAGATTTCCTGCAAGTAATTGGACAAATCTTGCAAGAAGCCGTATAATCTATTTGGAAACAAGGAAATAGAGATATCTTCTTTAAAAAGGAGTTGGTGGATGGAAATAAAGAAGAAACGGTATAAGTTATTCGAGGCAAAATACTTCGGACTCATTTTGGGAATTGTTATTGTTCTTATCTTTATTTTACTATCCAGCTTCACCTCAATTATAAACAATATAGAAGTAAAAGTCCTTGACATTCACTTCCGGTACAAAAATCTTACGCTTGCCACGACCATCCAGCAGGGAGTAAGTTCTGTTAGCCGTAATCCTCAGATCTCTCCGGATATCCTTATTGTGGGTATAGATTCCCGTTCTCTTTCAAAATTGGGCCGATGGCCTTTCCCGCGATACGAACATTCTTATCTTTTGAATAACTTTTCCCGTATCAAGAATCAAAATAACCGTGAAAGTTCTGTTTTCCTTGATATTTTTTTTAATGAACCCGGTATTGCGGTTGATGATAGTACACTTATCAACAGTATTAAAGAAAACGGCCGGGTTTTCCTCGAGACACTTCTTGATGAAGTCCCGCCGCCTCCTGCAAGCAGGAATGATTTTTACAAAAGGGAACAGATCCTCTCAAAAAAATATGGTGAAATAACCAATATTGTTGGTGACTGGGAACAAATGGAAGCATTTTCTGGTATTGAACCTCCGTTACAACCTTATGCTCAAGCAACTCATGGCTATGGTCATGCAAATTATCAGAAAGATGATGATGAGATTTACCGAAGGCAGCCCCTCGTTGCTAAATATTCTGTTCCTATAAGAGAAATTAAACTAAGAGACCTTGATACAGGATTAAAAATTGACAGAAATTCTTTTCAGCGTGTTGCATGGAATGATAAAAACAATATTCAGCACTCTATCGCCTATCCGCTGACAGAAAAAAGTATTGCAGCACTAAAAATACGTATGAAAACGGATGCGCCAATAAAGAAAGTGGATACGAATAACGACGGTACTCCTGATGACAGTTATTATACGGTCCAGGTATATCAGGATCACTTTATTCCTGCCATTACTTTGTCTCTCGCCCTTAATTATTTCAACAAGAAACTATCGGATATAGAAGTAAACCTGGGAAAGTATATTTTTATTCCGCATCCCCAGCACTTTAATGTAAAAAAAGGAGTTTGGGAGCCTTACAGGATTACTGTCAGAGAACCGGTATATGATGATAAAAATCAGCTTGTCAAAAAAGGTGTGTACGAAGATGTTCCGGAAATAAGGATTCCAATTGATAAAACTGGTTCCATGCTTGTTAATTTTATGGGTCCTCCATCCATAGCAACGATTGGAGAACGGCAGACCTTTCCTATACGTTCTTATTCAGGATATGCGTCCAATCCTCCCGGTCTCAATTCAGCAAGATGGCCGAGGACACGGGCTCTCGGAAATAAAATTGTCATGGTCGGCGCCTTTTCCAGAGGTATGGCTGCTGATGAAAAACCGACCCCTGTAGGACTCATGTATGGAGTAGAGATTCATGCCAATGCGCTTAACACCATTCTCATGAAAAACTTTCTCGTACCTGTTCCTTTCTGGGCCGATCTCCTCATTCTTCTCTTTATGGTTATGCTTGTTTCATTTCTTGCATCCCGCTTATCTACCATCTGGGCTTTTGTTGTAACAATATTTCTCATACTCTTTCTCTTCGTGGCTGATTCAGTTGTTTTTGACCGTTACGCATACATCGTTAATTTTACGGCTCCTGCACTTGCCACATTTTTCAGCCTTATAACTATTATTGTTTACCGCGTCATGACGGAAGAGAAGGATAAAAAACGTATCCGTAATATGTTTGGAACGTATGTAAGCCCGGCAGTTGTGGATCAGATTCTTGATAATCCCCCTGAACTGGGCGGTGTTGATAAAGAGTTAACCGTTTTCTTTTCAGATATCCGAGGTTTTACAACACTTTCCGAAAGTATGACACCCCAAGAGCTTGTTAAGGTTTTAAACAGATATCTCACAGCCATGACCGATATAATCCTTGCCCATGACGGTACCCTTGACAAGTATGAGGGAGACGCCATCATGGCTTTCTGGGGTGCTCCGTTATCCCAGGAGGACCATGCTCTTCGCGCATGCAGAAGTGCTCTCGAGCAGATGAAAGCACTTAAAGAACTTAATAAAGAATTCCCTGATAAACAGATAAATATCGGTATCGGACTGAACACGGGAAATATGACAGTAGGGAATATGGGTTCACTCCAGAGAATGGATTATACGCTGATAGGTGACCATGTCAATCTTGGAGCCAGACTGGAGGGGACGAACAAACAGTACCGTACGAATATTATCATCAGTGAATATACTTACGGCTACGTTAAAGACAGGATGATAGTCCGGGAACTCGATAATATCCGGGTCAAGGGTAAAAATAAACCGGTTCTTATCTATGAACTTATTGATGAAAAAGAAACTCAGGAACCGGAAAATTAATTTTTCAAAGAGGGGAGGGTGGGTGTTCATTTTAACCCCTCTATTCTTTTTTGTATTTGGATTCTTTTCTTCCTGTGGTCTTCCTTCGTATCCTGTTGTATATCCTCCTACAACGACAACAGATCTTGTTTTTTATCATAATGCAAATAATACAGTAAGTCCCAACTTTATTATTCTAGGATACGATATTGTATACCGAATCTACGATGGTACCGTTTCCGATTCTACAATTGAAAATGATGCTTCTGCGTATATTTCTCCATCTGTTTTTTCATCAATTATCAGCAACAACTGGGATACCATGACAGTATACCGACGGTTGAATCCAGACAACGGCAGTGTTCCCGGATTATCAACCACACCACTATATACTATTAACGATGCATTTTCATCTTCTACATACTCCATCAGTATAAATATTAATACTTCCGGTGAATCATCCTTACAGGATGATCTTGGAAACACAATTCCCTTTAACCGTTTTCTAGGGAAGGATATTCCAACTGAAAATTTCACACTAAGTGATTTTAATGCTGGAGATATTGATGTACCTGATACGTATACCTCGTCCGGGAATGGTGTAACGGTTGCTTTCTTCTGTTATACGTACGGTTTTTCGAAAGACCTCTTATCATTACATAGCAATATGGTTTATATTGGCTCATATACTTTTTAAAAGGAGCTTTGTCAGTTTTGTTTGGTTACTATTTTACAATCGGACTTATATATCTTATTATAGGTTTTGCCGTGGCGCTACTTTCCTACTATGTTTTTAAAAAAGATGTGCCGGGAAAGTTTATCGGAGCTTTAATAATCGCACTTATCGGTTCATATCTCGGGGGTATACTGCAGTATTTTTTCAAAAATATCATCGATTATCTTACTCATATTAATAATGCTGTTAATATTTTCCCCCCCCTTATTACATCAATTATCCTTGTCTGGATATTCGCGGGAATAAGCAGGAAGAACAGATGATAATACCATCACAACTGAAAACAGAAGATTCTCATCTAGCACATGTAACTTCCTATAATGTATATTCTGTCTACTCTTTAAAGGAAAAAGCCAAGTATGGAAATTAAATACGGTAAAAATGCAGCAAAGGCGTTCGAAACACTTCTCGTCATTATCACCAAGCTACGTAACCCGGATGACGGTTGCCCATGGGATAAGAAACAGACCATCTCAACATTACTTCCACACGTTCTGGAAGAAACCTACGAATGTATTGACGCAGTACACAATAAAGATACAGAAAATTTATCAGAAGAAATTGGCGATTTATACCTTCTTATCACTATGATTTCTTATATACTTGAACAGACAGAACAGATACCTGTTTACGAAACAATTAATGGTATTTCTAAAAAACTCATCAGAAGGCACCCTCATGTATTTGGTAATTTAAAAGTTAATAATGCAAACGATGTCATTGCTATATGGAACAATGTTAAAACTGAAATTGAAAAAAAACCACAGAAGGATTCACTTCTTGATTCAGTACCCTTGTCAACTCCTCCCCTGGAAAGATCTTATTCAATGCAGAAAATAGCTTCCAAAGCTGGTTTTGACTGGAATAATTCGCATGATGTATTTAAAAAGATAACAGAAGAAATTACAGAATTTGAAGATGCATTAGAATCTGAAAATTCAGAAGAAATGGCTGCTGAATTTGGAGACGTCCTCTTCTCTCTTATCAATGCAGCTAGATTTGCAGGAATAGATCCTGTTAAAGCACTACATAGAACAAATCAAAAATTTGCAAACCGTTTTAAATATATTGAAAAACAGCTTAAAGAACGCGGTATTAAAATTGATGATGCTTCAATTGAACTGATGGAAACATTTTGGCAAGAAGCTAAAAAATTACAAAAGTGAAAAGTAATCAATGCGTTCACCTTTATTGAGACTGGCGTATAGAGCGATCCTTTCGATATAAAATAATTCATTACATTCCTTTAGCCCGTATATTTCTTTTAGAACATACATAATGTTACTTAATTTTGTATTTGTTTCAGGGAGAAATATTTCCAATTTTTCTGATTCTTCATCATCCGTAATCTTAAGAGATATATCTCCATACACTGTTTTCTCAACATTTTTTTTGTGAATATCCAGAAATCTTTCAAAATCTTCTTTTACCTTCACTATACTTATACTTGTTCTTTTTTTTAATCGAAGTTTATATCGCGATCCTGCATACAAAGACATAAGAGATCTCTTCTTGTTACCTTTTACGTACGGTGGCAGCTTTTTACAATCAATAACCCGTATTCCTTCTGGAAGAAACCCATTCAGAACTTCCATACACTTTTTTGTATTCTGCTCGACAGCGTTTAAAACTATAAAAGAACCTATTTCAGCAACCGATGATATACCGAGACTTAACGGATGGGCAAACTCAAGTTTAGGTTTTGGATTAAATCCATGAGAATATTCAAGATCTATGGATGACCGTTGCAGAGATTTTTGAAAAATATTCATAATGTTTATATGAGATAAAAATACAGCTTTACCAACTTTAATAAATTTAAAAATATATTTTATTGGCTGAAGTATTTCAGGGTAATGATGTATTTGTACCCCGCTCTTTTTATCCAATTTTTCAGAACTATTATTTCGTGGCGTGACAGTATCATTACAAACACCGCATTTATACCGGCAATCAGGTTTACAGCCTTCAGTAAGTTCATTTTTTTGTGATTTTCTATACTCATATTCAATATATTTTTTATTGACTCCTAAATCAACAGTATCCCACGGTAGGCTGCAATCGGGAGATTTAGTTAAACACGTCTGACTCTCTATATCCCAATCAGCTTCAGAAAAGACTTTAGTCCAAATTTCTCTATCAAAGTACTCTGACCATGCTTCAAGCCGTGCTCCTCTTTTATATGCTTTATATATAAGGTTACCTACCCGTTCATCTCCCCTGGAAATTACTCCTTCGAGGAAGGAAACAAACGGAGTGTGATAACTTAATTTTACGTGAGGATTACGCTTGAATTTTGCTTTGAGCCATGTCAGTTTTCTATAAGATTCTTCAACTGTCAACTGACCGGACCATTGAAAAGGAGTGTGGGGTTTCGGAATAAAGGTACCGACATTAACATTAAGCCGCATTCCTGTAGCTTTCTGAACCGTATCTATAAATTCTGCTATCTTTTCTTCTTCAGACATCTTGCTTCCGCCTGTTACAGGCAGCCCGACCATAAAATAAAACTTTGCAACTTTCCAACCGAGCTTCTTTGCTTCACGAAGAATTTCAACTGTCCTTTCAAGAGTAACTTCTTTATTTATACTGCGCTGCCAATCGGGATCCGGTGTTTCAACAGCAAACGTTAAGCCGCTCTTTCTGATAATTGCCAGATCCTGAAGTAAAGAAAGAGTAAAAGTATTTATTCGCAGCGATGGAAGAGAAAAAGAGATATGTTTTCCACCGTACCTTGAATTTAATTCTTTAACAAGGTCACTTAAACCATTGTAATCTCCTGACGAGAGAGATGAAAGGGTAATCTCATTATATCCACATCCATTGATAAGAAAATCAGCTTCTTTTATGATATCTTTAACATCTTTCTGCCTGTAAGGACGGTAAAAAAATCCCGCATGACAAAACCTGCAGTTATGAGGGCACCCTCTCATAATTTCGATAATTCCGTTATCCTGTACAGTAGTGATATTTGAAACAGGAATTCCTTCAAGTTTTTCTCTCGTTGCAAATCCATTCCACAAGGCTCTTTTTGCTGGAATATTTTTTTTATGCTTTCGATAAGTCCATATATTTTCCGAATCCTCAATAATCTTAAGAGCATCATTTCTTTTTCCGCCGGACTGCTTACTTTCACGTAATTTCACCAGTACTTTGGAAAAAGCATCTTCCGCTTCACCGATAAAAACTCCATCGAAAAACTTTCCAAAAGGCAGCGGATTTGTTATTGCGGGACCACCTGCTATAATAAGAGGCTCATCGTCAGTTCGTTCCTCGTTCCAGATGGAAATTTTTCCAGCCTCTAAAATTGAAAGAATTGTTGTAGCACTCAGCTCATATCCAATTGTTATACCAAGCAAATCTAGTTCATACAGGGGCATACCGCTTTCAAGCGTATACAACGGTATATCATTATCAATAAGTTCTTGTTCAAAATCTTTGTCTGGAGCAAAAACCCGTTCACATGATATGCCTTCAAGGGTATTGAATTCCCGGTAGAGTATTTTGACTGCTTGATTAGACATACCTATTTCGTAAAGGTCCGGGAAACAGAGTGCCATGGAATAATCATGCTTTCCACTCTTTTTTATACTTCCATATTCACCACCAGTATATCTTCCCGGTAAACTAACATTGAGTAAAATATCATGTAGATCTTGTTCTGGTATAATTTTTTTCATTTAATAACTAAATCTTTTAATGTAAATATTTTCTATAATTCCAAGTGATATCATTACAGTCCATAATGAAGAGCCTCCATAAGAGAGAAAGAAAAGAGGAATCCCTGTAATAGGCATAATACCTATAGCCATTCCAATATTAACAACAACATGAAAGAATATCATCGTTAGAATTCCAGTACCAAGTAAAATACCATAATTTTCTTTTGAATGTAGTAAAAGAATAAAACCCCTTACAATAATAACCCCAAAACCCAGGAGTACGAGAAAAGATCCGATAAACCCCCATTCTTCCGCCAGGATTGAAAATATAAAATCAGTGCTCTGCTGGGGAAGAAACCGATAATGACTCTGTGTACCCTTTAAAAAACCTTTACCGAACAATCCGCCGGATCCCACTGCAGTAATAGACTGAATAATGTTCCAACCAGTCCCTTTCGGATCTATATACGGATTTAAAAAAACAATAAGCCGCATTATCTGATATTCTTTTAAAACAATACGGACACCTATTGATCCAGCTAACCCTGTGAGAATAGAAGAAACAATGTAGGAGAACCAGTAAAAATATCTTTTTTTTGTTGACAGATATCCAACTAGTGAAATAATCAGTATTGCCGCAATTGAAAAGAAAAGAATTTTAATAATATCCATGGAAACAAATATTCTGGCAATCCCAATATCACTTTTTACAAAATATTTAACCCAGGAAGGGAAAACTCCCAGGAAAACCATCAAAACACCTGATATTAACAGAAAGAAAAGATATCTTCGCTTGATACCTGCTACATAAGCAACAAGAAAAAATATTGGCAGGAAAACGAGAGCCGTACCCATATCGGGTTGTGCCAAAATAAGAAGAAAAGGGAGAAGCGTCAGTAAAATTCCTATAAGAAAAGTTCGAAACTCAAGAATATTTTTACGATGCTTATCAAAATAATCAGCTAAAATCATCATGGTTGAAATTTTAGCAAATTCAGAAGGCTGTATGCCAAAACCAAAAAAACCAAGCCAGGATCGTGCCCCATTAACTTTTCTACCGACAGCTAACGTTATAAGGAGTAAAATTATGGTAAAAAAATAAAAATAATATGTCCATCTTCTTAACATAAGATAATCAGTAAACATTACAAGAAAAAAGAGTACAAGCCCTGTTACAATCCATATGCTCTGCATAATGTACTCATGGGAGACATTCTGTCCTGTTGAGGTGATGCCGCTTGAATAGATAAACAACAAACCGAAAACCATAAGCATCAGCGAAGACAAAAATATCGGGATGTCAAAACTGAAAAACGACTTCCCTTTCACTCAACCTCCTTCTTGTTTCGGAGCCATCCCCAATGAAGAGAATCTATAGCTTCATCGTACGTTTCTCCTGCAAAAATACCCTGGAATATGATGTTGGCAGCGCGTACAGCCCACCATTCCCATTTATTTGTCGCTTCCACCATGGTGACAACAACAACTTGATCTTTGGGATCAGCTCCATATGGACCATTCGCGACAAACCAGGCATTCCATCTGTCTTTAAGACCGACTTCGCCAGTTCCAGTCTTTCCGGCTATGTTTACCGCTTTTGTCGTAATAACAACTTTGGCTGTTCCGTCCGTAATAACACCCCGTAAATATTTTTGAATGGTTGAAAAATTCTGCTCAGTAATACTTGATGTTTTCAGTATTTCAGGTTTTATCTTTTTCAGGACCTTACCTGTAACCGGATCCCGTATCTCTTTTAAAATATGAGGTTTATAGATAATTCCTTTGTTGACTGTCATGGCAAGCATATCCGCCATCTGGAGGGGTGTTACATTTAAATATCCCTGTCCAATGGAGGTATTGACCGTATCTCCCCCTACCCACTTGGTATTAAACATTTTTTCTTTCCATGCAGGAGTTGGAACAAGACCTTTTATTTCGCCGGGAAGATCAATCTTTGTAAGACTTCCATATCCAAACTTTCTCGCGAAATCAGAAATAACATTTATCCCGAGATAATCAAGACCGAGGGTATAGAAGTATACGTCACATGACTGTGCCAGAGCTTCAGGTAGATCAAGAGGTCCGTGGCCCTCTTTTTTCCAGCAGTCAAACGTACGATTACCCACTCTAATGCTGCCGTTACACGTAATTGTTTTATCAATGGGAAAAGCCCTCTCTTCAAGGTCTGCTGTAGTCATAATTATTTTAAAGGTTGAAGCAGGAGCATATGCAGACTGAATTGCTCTGTTCAAAAAAGGATGTTTGGGATCAAGAGCCTTCTCCCGGTAATATTCTTTCGCTTTCTGTGTATAAAATATATTTGGATCAAACCACGGATATGAAACCATTGCCAGGATTTCTCCGGATGCGGGTTTAAGAACTACTACAGATCCCATTCGTGCTCCGAGAGCTTCTTCTGCAAGTCTTTGGATATGTCTGTCAATGGTAAGGACAAGAGTCTTGCCATTCTGAGGAGGAATATCATCCATTTTCCGGTTTGCTATCTTCCGTCCCTTTACATCTACTGTTTTAAACTGTTCTCCATCCTTCCCCCGCAAAAGTACGTCATATTCTTTTTCAATACCACTTTTACCAATTTGAGAGTTTAAACTGTATCCCTTGTTATAGAGTACTTGGTACTCTTCTACCGTTATATCACCAACATAACCAAGAATGTGTGTTAATGAATCTTTATACAAATAGTTCCTGATTGGTTTACTGTTCCATGTTACACCGGGAAAATCCTCTTTATGCTCAGCAATGTACCCCACTTTATGGAGGTCTACACCACTTTTTACTTCCAGTGGTTGAAAAAGATGCCTATAACTGGAAGTTATTTTCTTCTTAATATCAGACACCGGTATAGAGAACAGTTTAGCAAGCCGTTTTATGGTTTGATTCAATGTCCTATCGTCTAGTTCTCCCGGGGTAATATTTACAGCAAAAGAATCTATATTTATAACGAGGGGTTTATCTGTATTACGGTCAAAGATTTCTCCCCGTTGGGCTGGTATAGGGAGTGCCCGGACAGAAATGTTCCTGGCTCTGTCCTGATATTTTAATTTATTTAGAACCTGTAGATTAAAAAGGTACAGAACAAAGAAAATAAATATACCAATGACAGAAACTATAATAATAATTATCCTATGTTTTGTATTACTGTTTTCCATCTTATTATATTGATCTACTTTCATAGTCAGCAGGGATGAGTTTTGTTACTTTTAAAAGTAACAAAACAAAAGGTGTCAATAGAATATTCATTATCAATTGAAATAGAAGAGCAGTGTCAAAAACCATGGGAGCATTACGAGGAATAAAAATAATAAGAAGAATATACATAATTACTGCTTTAAAGAGATTAAAGAAACCAACAAGTATAACAGGTGTTATCACTGGATCCAGGAATATTTTACCTTTGGTCACTCCCGCTAAATATCCTGTTAATGTCCGGACAAAGGTATTAAAACCGGGAGGAGCCAATGTAAGAAAGTCTTCAACCAGACCGGCAGCAGCTCCAAATAATTCTCCTCTCAACGTACCGAAATAATTAGAAAAAATAACCATAACAATAAGAACAAAGTCAGGTTTAGCACCAAAAATTTCGATATTTTTTAGAATTGTCGTTTGTAGAATAACAAGCGTTACAAGAACAAGTGGAGAAGAAAGAGAATACTTTCTCATTTTTTTTCTCCTGTTAGGATAAAAACATATTCCAACCTTGAAAAATCAATTATCGGTTCAAGAAAAAGCTGCAGGGAAGGCTGCCACTCCGGGGTTTGCATTTCTCTGACTCTTCCTATATATAATCCTTCAGGGTATATTGATTCAACTCCGGACGTAACAACAATATCTCCAAACTTCACCTTTTCTTTTGCTTGTTTCTTTATGTAATTCATTATCAGAAAACCATACTTGTCCCCTTCTCCATTCACAAGACCTTCATAGCGGCTTTTTAACATACGTGCACTGACATACGAATCTCTTGAAAATACGGGAAGGACTTTTGACGTATACGCTGTAACAGCAGCAATCCTCCCAACAAGCCCCTGAAAACCATCCTGAAAAGCAACCACAGGCATGTTTCTGTGAATACCGCTCTTGGATCCTTTATCTAGAACCATCGTTCTGAATAATTTTCCAGGTTCCTGAGCAATTATCTGAGATGAAATAAAAGTAACATTTAATGTTTGTGAATATCCAATTTGCGCTCTCAGCCTTTGATTTTCAAGCCTGAGCTCATGTATGTCACGCTGTAATACCTGGTAATCAGCAACTTTATCACGTAAAGAGCTGTATTTACTTTTTAATTTTTTTAATTCACTTATGGAAGTAATCGTTCCACTAAAAAACGTGGATACTTTCGATACCCCAATCTGGAAAAGTGAAAAAAAAGATGCACCAATCTCATGGGATTGAATTTTTATATTCCCTACTGATAGAGAGATCGATGTCAAAGAGACAACCAAAATTACAATGAGGACGAGAATACTCAGATGTTTAGAAACATAATTATTAAATCTCATGGAAAAGACAGTTTTCCTACGTATTCAGATAATTATAGATGGTTTTTGTACTTGTCGCGTTTTTTGAATGCTCAAAGTACATACCTGCGCCATTTGCAACACACAGGAGCGGGTCTTCCGCAAGAATTACCGGAACTCCAGTTTCTTTTGAAATAAGTTTTGGAAGGCCCTTCAACAGAGAGCCGCCGCCCGTCATTATGATACCCCGTTCCACAATGTCAGCAGCCAGTTCAGGAGGAGTCTGACCAAGGGTTTTTTTAATTTCCTCAACAATGGCAGTTATCGGTTCTTGTAATGCTTCTCTTACTTCTACACTGTCAACTTCAAGTCTTCTAGGTAAACCGGTTATAGCATCAGTTCCTTTCAGCTCCATTTTTTCAATTTTCTTTTCTGCAGTCGCATTGCCGATTTTCATTTTTAAGTTTTCTGCTGATTGTTCACCTATTATTAAGTTATGAACGGTACGGACATGCTTTATTATAGCTTCATCAAACTCATCTCCTCCCAGCCGTATTGCATTAGTAACAACCATACCTCCGAGAGAAATAACAGATATTTCAGTAGTTCCTCCACCTATATCACAGACCATGTGCCCTGCAGGCTCAAATATTGGAATATTTGCACCAATGGCCGCTGCAAGAGATTCTTCAATAACATGAACCTCCCGTGCTCCTGCTTTATATGCGCTCTCTTCTACAGCGCGTCTCTCTACCTCAGTTATACACGTTGGGACCCCGATAACCATGCGGGGTTTTACAAACCATCTCCGTGGAATAACTTTAGCAATAAAATAGCGTATCATTTTTTCAGTGGTTTCAAGATCAGCAATAACCCCGTCACGCAAAGGCCTGATAGCAATAATATCACCGGGAGTTTTCCACAGCATTCTTTTAGCTTCAGTACCGACGGCAACAACTTTTTTTGTCCCCCGTTCTACAGCGACCACGGAGGGTTCGCTTACAACAATACCCTTGCCTTTCACAAAAATAAGAGTATTACATGTCCCGAGATCAATACCAATATCAGTTGAGAATAAATCCGACATTTTTTTTCTAGCCATAGTACGCTCCTACCGTAGTTTAATAAAGCCTCAACAGCGCACCATAATGTGAAGGATCAATTTCCAAAGCCTTCCTCCATTCGGCACGGGCTTTTACTTTCTTATGTAATTTAGAATAAATCTCACCTAAATAATAGTGTGCATCAGCAGAATTCCGATTTTTTTCAAGTATTTTATTGTATTGATCTTCAGCTTTGATAAGTTCATTCTTATCAAGAAAAATCTTTCCCAATAAAAATCTGCTTTTTTGCTCTATTGAAAAATCATGTGTGTTATTAAGCGCTTCATTAAGATATCTTTCTGAGGTTGATGAATCCTCCATTTTATAGTAGGTCTGTCCCAGAACAAGATAGAGCATATCATCCGGTTTCTTCGCAAGTGCTTTAAGAAAATAACCAATCGCGTTTTTATACATCCCAAGTTCACCATAAGCCATCCCCAGATACTTGTAGCTGTCATCCTGAATAAATCCGGCATCAATAGATTTTTTCAGATATTCTATGGAGAGATCCAGATAATAGCGGCCCTTGTTGTAATATGCCTTTCCAAGAATGTAGTCTACTTTACTCTGAAGAGGTATCGGATGTAACAAAAGTACCTGCCGTAAATAAAAAATAGATTTATTTAAAAGGGGTATTTTTTCTTCCATGGTAAACTGGCCTACAGCCAGATAGAAGTAGGAAAATCCTCCATAGACGAGAGCTTTTGGATCAAATGGTTTCAAAGCTATTTTTTGATCACATTTTTCCGCAAGTTTTTTGTAATCCCCTTTCTGCCATAATTGTTCATATGTTTTCTGTACTGCGGCAGGTTCTTTACTCTTTGACGAATTCACGGGTTCTTTTAACACCAGATAAAGCAATGCACCTCCGCCGGCAATACATATGAGAATAAGAATCAACAGCCATCTTTTTTTTGACGGCTTGTGATAGTAATTTGAATGTGCACGAAACCTGTTTTCTGGAATTATCATACCTCTGAAACCTAATAACCTGTTATAAATATAAAAACAGCAAGCCTGTAAGCCGGATTCTGTTATAGATAACCATCTATCTTGATTATATGTTGCCATATAATTCAAGCGGTTTACCCGCAGTTTGACAGGACGAACAATCCAACTGCTTTTTAACCTTGCTCCTGATGAGGTTTACCATACCTTTTCTGTTACCAGAAAAGCGGTGGGCTCTTACCCCGCCATTTCACCCTTACCGGCTGATAAAATCAACGAGTTCAAAAGCCGGCGGTATATTTTCTGCGGCACTTTCTGTAACACGTTGCCGTGTTCCCGGGAGTTACCCGGCATCATGTTCTATGGAGCCCGGACTTTCCTCTCACAACACAAAGCTGTCAGCGGTTATCCGGCTTGCTGCATAAAGATTTATATATCAAAATTTATTTCGTCTGCATTTACAAGATCGGCAAGACTGCCGGAATCTTCATCATTAAACACTGCTTCATCCATTTCTTCTTCATAATAAAGAATTCTGCTGCAGTATGGGCAGAACATTATCTCATCTCTTTTACGGACATTATTTTCAAACTGAGCAGGTAGCATCATATGACAACCGGTACAAACGGAATTTTTTACAGGAACGATTCCTAATCCTGATTTGTTTTTGATAATTCTTTCAAACTTGAAAAGTATATCTTCATCCAGTCCGGGAACTATCTCAGATTCCTTTTCTTCCAACTCTTTTAAAAGATCCTCTTTCTTTGCACTTTCATTCTTTATCTTTTCAAGTTCTTCTTCAAGCTCAGTTTCCTGCTCGTGAATCATCTTTTCTTCCTGCTCGAGAGAAAAGACAATTTCATCTCTCTCTTTCTCTTCCCGAATTATATCCTTTCGAAACTGCTGCCCTCTTTCTGTAGCTGTTTTTATTTCTTTATCGAGTGCTTCATACTCACGCTGAGTTGTAATAACATCCATCTGTTTCTCATACATCTCCCGCTGTGCCTCTACTTCATCAAGAAGAAATTTAAGATGCTTAATTCTGTCCTTTGCTTCTTCCAAAAGACTGTTTTTCTCAAGATAACTCTTTTTCAGACGAGTCAGCATTTCCTTTTTTGTGCTGAGAGCTTTTGGTATTTCCTGAATTTCTCTTTCAATCTCATATTTACTTGAAAGTATATCCTGAAGTGTTTTTAATTTAACGAAAATGTCCTGTATCATTTTTCGTAATCTCCTTAATTATCAATATAGTCTTTTAATCTTCTGCTTCGTTTAGGGTGCCGTAAGCGCCTCAGAGCTTTTGCCTCAATCTGTCTAATCCGTTCACGTGTTACATTAAAATATAACCCGACCTCTTCCAATGTCAGAGAATAGCCATCCTCCAAACCAAACCTCATTTTAAGAACTTCCTGTTCCCGCGGAGGAAGCGTAAAAAGAACATCCTTCAACTGCTCCTGCAGTAATTTGAATGCTGTTTGATTTGCCGGATTTTCAACATCCTTATCTTCGATAAAATCTCCTAAAAGGGAATCCTCTTCTTCTCCAATAGGAGTTTCAAGTGATATCGGTTCCCGTGCAACATTTTTAACCGATTTAATCCGAAGGACAGTCCACCCTAGTCGTTCTGCAATCTCTTCATCAGAAGGCTCCCTGCCGAGAACCTGCATAAGCTGTCTTGATTCCCGTACAACCTTATTTATCTGCTCTATCATGTGTACTGGTACTCGTATGGTTCTGGCTTGATCGGAAATAGAACGTGTTATAGCCTGCCGGATCCACCATGTTGCATACGTAGAGAATTTATATCCTTTTCTGTATTCAAACTTTTCAACTGCTTTAATAAGACCTATATTTCCTTCCTGAACAAGATCAAAAAAGTGCAGTCCTCTGTTTGTATATTTCTTGGCGATACTGACAACAAGCCTTAAATTTGCCTGAATCAAGCGGTCCTTTGCATTTTTCATCATAATCTTGCCCCGGGCAATTTCTTTTGCCCGTTCAAGAATATCATCAATATTATCCTCAAAAGCTATTTCGATTGCTTTAAGCTTTTTTTCTGTTACCTGGATCTGACGTATTTTTTCCTTAATTCTGTCAGCAGGAAGCTGAAGATCATATTCAATCTTTTTCCTCTGTTCAGCAATGGCAAGCCCCCTCCCCATCGCTCTGAGTTCCTTCGGATTTTGTATTTTTAACCGTCTTTCAATCCGCTCCCTCTCTCTCCGGTAATAACGAATTTTCCTTTCAGTATCCAGGAAATAATTTGAAAAATCGACAATTTCCGTCTGATGTATATCAATTTTGTCTATTTTCTTGAAAAGTGATTTCCGTTTCTTTAAAAGCAGCTCATCCGAAATAACTTCCCTGCCTGATTCAATAACTTTATATTTGTAATCAATGTACTGCTTCAACAAGGAAGAAATTTCTTTAAAATTCTCTCTATAAAATTGATTCAGCCTTCTGCGCTCTGCAAGGAGTTCAGAAACCTCTTTCTTTGAAAGTTCCATTTCTCTGGGATCCGAACGGGAAAAAGTACGCTCCATAACTTTATACAGTTCAGATATAATTACCCCAGATTCCTTGATGGCTTTTTTTATAATGTTTTCTCCATCTTCCATCTGTTTTGAAAGCAGCACTTCCTGTTCAGCGGTAAGGAGGCTTTCTTTTCCGATTTCACGGAGATAGAGACGGATGGGATCATCAATTGAAGAATCTTTGTCACTTACAACAACATGTTTCTTTTCAATAATTTCAACTTCAGCAGTATCATCTGCTGTATCAACAGGAATATCTTCATCATCTACATCGAGAGGCATTTCAACTTCCGGCTCATTAACCGGTGCGGCGCTTTCATCTTCCAGTTTAATTTTATTCTTTTCAAGAAGATTCATCACTTCCTCGATTTTATCAGTATTTGTTATAGAATCAGGGAGAAAATCATTAACTTCATCATACGTAATGCTTTTTTTCTCTTTTGCGTATTCCAATAATTTCTGTACTGAAGAATCATTCTCAAGATCAGACATTATTATTCACCTTCACTTTGTTAAGTTCTTCGTCCAAATATATTTTTTCTGAAAGAAGCTGTTTTACATTAGAAAGATTACCCTCAAACTCCGCTCTGTCAAGTTTCTGGACTACTTTTTTTCTCTTTAACTCAAGACTTCTCCGTTTTATGGTACGTACACCATCGGAGATGATACTTTCAAAATTAAGATCAAATTCTCCAGAAAGATTTTTCTCATTAATCAGATCTTTTAGTTGCTTATTTTCTATTTTTTCCATGAGATAATCCAGTGTCAGTTCTTCCCTCCGATACAAATCCTCCATGGCTATAAACAAATTCCGCGCATTAACATCGGTAAAATCTTCGAGAAATAATTCGCTTCGAATTTGCGAAAAAACAGATATATTTACTGCTACCGCAAGCATAAAATAAAGATCCGGGGTTATCTGAACAGATGCACCTTCCTTCTCTTCAGATTTAGACCTTTTCGGTACCGTCGTAACCAAATTTTTCCTTTTCACAGAAGAAAAGTCATTTATTACCGCATTTACATTAACATGCAATTTTTCAGCAAGATTTTTTAAGTATCCTTCCCTGGTAATCGCCGACTCCATTGAAGAAATATAAGGAGCAACATAATCAAACACTGCTCTCTTACCCTCCGGACTTTCCGTATCATACAATTCGACAGCTCTTTTCACAATATACTCAAAGGTATTTATAGGATATTTAAGAAGTTTATTCAACGCCTCTGGACCCTGTTTTTGAAGTATATCAGCAGGATCTTCTCCTCCTGAAGGTTCGATAACTGCTGTTTCTACAGCTAATTTCTCAAGGATGGCTGCTGCCCTCAGTGTAGCTTTCACTCCTGCAGAATCATTATCAAAAAATATAAGGGCTTTCCGCGCATAACGGCGCAATATTTTACCCTGTGCTTCGGTAAATGCGGTACCAAGAGGAGCAACAGCATTCCTGCATCCTGCCTGATACAGTGAACACACATCAAAATTACCTTCGACAAGAATAAATTCTTTTTTTAATCGGATTTCAGGTACAGCGGTAAATAGTCCGAACATCATCTCTCTTTTACGGTAAAAAAATGTTTCCGGTGTATTTATATACTTTCCTCCAAATGTTCCCAGTTGTCTGCCGCTGAAAGCAACAGTATTCCCGCGGGTATCAATAACAGGAAACATTATACGGTTACTGAACAGTGATATTTTAGGGTTCTTTTTTGAGAATAATCCTGACTCTTTAAGAAACGCATCTGAATAATTCCTCTTGGAAAGAAAATTATAAACCCAATATCGGTCATCAGGAACGTATCCGAGCTGAAATACATCCTGAGTTCGAAGATCTATTCCCCTCTTTTCAAGGTATGCCCTGGCCTCTTGTGCAGCATCTTTTTCAACAAGCATAAAATGCAGACTTTTTGTAAGTCTGCTGTACAGTTCCATCATTGCTGTATATTTTTTATCTTCCTGAACGTTGTACTCTGTATCAGAAGGAAGCTGCACACCGGCTTTGTCAGCAAGCTTTTTGACTGCTTCAGGGAATGGAATCTTTTCAATTTCGCTTACAAAGGAAAACATGCTGCCCCCTTTATGGCAGCCGAAACAGTAAAAGAAATCTTTTTCATCATTCACTGTAAAAGAAGGCGTTTTTTCTGAATGAAAGGGACAGAGCCCCCAGTACCGGTTTCCCTTCATGGTAAGATCAACGTAATCAGAAACCACCTCGGAAATGCTCAACTTACCGGCAATTTCAGATATCTTAGATTCTGGTATTCTCATAACATCTACTTTGATTTTATGTAGAGATTTTTGGCATTCAAGTGATCCTGATAGGTTACGGTAAATTTATGTTTCCCTGTTTTTGGATTCTCAAGTACAAAAAAGAGGTATTTTGTCTGAGCTGGATAAAAGGCAGCCCGGAGAGCAACCGCACTAGGATTTGAAATGGGTGCCGGCGGCAATCCCTTATGCCGATAGGTATTATACGGTGAATCAATTTCAAGATCATCATAAGTAATAAGCGAAGGATGTTTTTTCCTCTCTATATCTGTAATTATATACGCTATCGTCGCACATGATCCAAGACTCATATTATCTTTCAATCTATTGTAGAATACCCCTGCTATAAGAGGCGCCTCCTCCTTTATACGGTATTCCCTTTCTACTATTGAAGCTATAATTACTTTGCGGTAGAGCTCCTCAGGTGAAAGTGATTTGTAATCAGGATATATTTCTCCTACTTTCCTGAAAAATGAATCAAGGAAGAACCGCACGACCCTCTCAGCAGGGAAATTCTGCTGCAGCATATAGGTATCCGGATAAAGATACCCTTCGGCTGTATCTGACGGTATAGCATACTGTTTTAATACCACTGTATCTCTTACTGCTTTATAAAAACTTTGTGCTGAGGTGATATGTTTTTTCTCCAGAAGAACACCGATCTTCAACACTGTCCATCCCTCTGGAATAGTTACCGGGTAGAGATGCTGTTTCCCCTGAATAAGCTCATCGTGAATAGCTGTCATTGTTTCACCTGGTTTTATACGATAGGTTCCTGTTTTGAAACTCCCGCCTGTCCCCATAAGCTTTACGTAGAAGATAAGTAAATTTGAAGAACGGATAAGATTTTCTTTTTCCAGTTCCCCGGCAATCTCCGGTGCATTTTCTCCAGGACGGACTTTAATAATGACACCATCCTCCGAACGCTTCGATGGTTCAGGAGATGTATTATAGTATAAAAAACCCGCAATAAGAGCAGCTCCGAGGAGGACGCCCCCCCCGAAACTCCCTAATAATAGTTTACCCGCCCTTTTCATCTTTACTTCTTCCTGAGAATAAACTCAACCCGCCGGTTTTTCCATCTATTCTTAAGATCGCTGTTCGGTACAATAGGATTTTTACCGCCTGCACCAAAAGCTTCCATCCGTGATGCCGTAACACCCCGCTTGACAAGATCGTTGAGTACTGTCTGTGCCCGTTCCCTGGAAAGAGGAATAAGTTCTTTCTCTTCCTCAATTTTAGCCGCTGCGGGATCATACCACTTGGTAACAACAGCATATCCTCTGATAACAATTTTATACGATTTATATTTTTTAAGAATTTGGCTTATGCGGTTTAATACAAATGCGTTGCTTGCCGCAATCTTTGGATTACTGGTAACAAGATCGGGACTGTTCTTTTTGAATATAATGTTTGCTATTTTTATTTTCAGGTGATCCCCTTCTCTGACCACAAGGACATCGATGGGTATTTTTTTCTTTATCACCGTCACATTGCCAAGAATATCCTCAACAGTGAACGTCAGCGGATAGTCCATTGCCGCATACACAAGCTCACCGGTCGATGATTTTCCATTCCATATAATTTCTTTTGCCGGGGCACCATTTCCATGAAAACTTATAAATGGCCTGTTTTCAGGATCATCTATTTCAAGCTTCCAATCTTTAACACCACTTGCATCTTTCACATTCAATGCGATGGTAAGTTCATCGTTAATTCCGTCATTATCGGGTGAAAAGGGAAGAGGAGAAAGCGTCACAGACGCTTTGGGAGGTGTTATATCTAGAATAAAAGAAGATGTCCGAGCTACAGGTTCATTACCTTTTCTGTATATAACCGTAAAAACAGCAGTATACGAACCTTCCACATATTTCCCGTTTTCGTTTGCTCCGTCCCAAATTATCTTTTCAGGTATTCTGTCCGCACCGTTAAATGTTTTTTCTGTTCCTGTACCTTCGAGAACTAATTTTAATGTCCATCTTTCAATACCTTCTTTATTATTGACCAGCGGCCTGAAGGTAATATCCCTGAACTTTTCAGCTCCTGTTGGAGAGATATAAGCAGAACTTGCAGTTATAAAAATCTTGGTGGGAGACGTATCAACCCTTATCCCTTTTATCTCTTTCACTGTTGCATTACCTGCTTCATCAACTGCACTAACACGGTATTCGTATATACCGTCCTTTACATGGTTTCCAGCTGTATCGGTACCATCCCAGCTGAAATCGGTTACTCCGTTTTTCCAGAAAACCGTTTTAACAACATTGTTCCTGGAATCAAGAATCTCGCCGCGCCATAACTCTTTATCATCAGAAACCTGTTTGATTTTCAGTGTATCTTTTCTTCCGTCTCCATTCGGAGAGAAAAGTAGATAATCAGCCGAAAGGGTAATTTCCGGGAAAACAGTGTCAACGGTAAACGGACTGGAAACAGCCTCCGGTTTATCCCCCTTTACGTAAACGAGGTTCAAACGTGCTGAATATTTTCCGTCGGGAACAGTAATCCCCTTACTGTCGATTCCATCCCATTTAAAATAAGCAGGCAAGTTTTTTCTACCTTCAAACGTTCTTACAACCTTTTCTGAACTGTTAAGTATCAAAAGGGTATATGATGATATTCCATCCCTAACCGTTACTTTGGGAACGAGTTTTATAGAATCCTTTACACCGTCATTATTGGGAGAGAAAGCAGAATATTCGGCTGTAAGAATAACAGCTGTTTTTTCCGTATCCAGTCTGAAAGACACAATATTTGATTCACCGAGATTCCCAGCCCTGTCAACAGAGCTTAGCTGATATGTATACACACCGTCAGGCTGCAATCTGCCGTCTTTTCCTGTACCGTTCCAGGATATTTCAGGAGCAGCTGTTCCAACCCACTGATAATTATAAACATCCTTGCCTGTGACAGACTTAATTGAGCCGGTCCATATCTTCTCCAGAGAAGTTTCCTGAAAAATCTTTATACTGTCCTTCTGCCCATCCCCGTTTGGTGAGAAAACGGAAGTATCCGTACGAACCGTTGCTGTAGGCGGGGTCACATCAATGGTAAAGGGAGGTGACTGAGCTGTAGGAATATTTCCATTCTGGTAGATAACCTTTAGCAGTGCATGATACTGACCTTCTTCCATGATTATACCGCTGTCGTCCCTTCCGTCAAAAAGAAGGGATGGAGGGACAGTATCAGTTCCTTCAAAGGTCCTTCGTACTGTTCCCTTTTTATCAACAACTTTTAATGACCAGGATACAATCCCTGTTTTCACATGAATACCGGGTGTAAATGTAAGGGTATCCATTATCTTGTCATTGCTCGGACTGAAGAATTGTTTATCAATTGCAAGAGTTATAGGAGTATTTTCTGTATTTTTGATAATATTGTCAAATCCTTTTGTTGTTGTATTTCCTGCCCGATCGGTAGCTGTCACTGAATATGAATATACTCCGTCGTGGACCATAACGTTCTTGTCATCTTCTCCATTCCACACAACTTTTCCGGGAGCTGAATCAATCCAGGTAAAAGTACGTACAGGAGTAGTATCAGCATTTCTTACAGTGCCAATCCACTCATCTTCTACAGATCCAGTCTGTAAAAAAGACAGGGTATCCTTATTCCCATCGTTATTGGGTGAAAAAATTCTGTCAGCCTCAGAGGGGGGTGTAATAGTTATTTCCGGAGGTGTGGTATCAACAACAACAGCATATTCTTTTGTTTTACTTATATTGCCGTTATCATCCCAAGCTTCAATATGAAAAAAATAAATACCATCCGGGACAATACTTCCTGAATTGTTAAAGCCATTCCACCGCAGCTCTGCTGGAATGGTAATACCGCTCTTTACGGCAAGGAGGCGGTCAAAAATTCCTTTAAAACCCTGGTTTTCAATACGCTTCTCTTTATTTCTTATTTCTCTCACTACATTTCCGCTTTCATTTTTTATAATGAAGGAATACCCTTTGATATAGCGGGAATCTTTTATTTTAAGAGGGATTACAAGATTATCTTTGATACCGTCGTTGTTGGGGGATATATACGTTAGTATAGTATATCCGGGATAGCGTTTGTCTAATTTTTTATTAACTTTATGTGCAGTTACTTTCGTTGTATCAGTATACCGTTTAATCCGTACTGAGCTCTTATCCGTAACTCCGTGAAAGATTTTCTTTGATGATTTTTTTTCAGCAAGCGAAGGAATACCGGTCGGGTAAAGCATTGACTGTGAGCTGAATCCTGATAGATCAAGTTTGATAACAGGAGGTTTCGTATCCCTTACACCAAGAGGTATGTTTACTCCTGCACCGTATGTCCATACTCCCGGAGCAAGTGCTGCAAAATCAGTTTGAATATTTACATCACTTTTATTCCACCCATGCTCTGAAATACCAAGAAAACTGCTTTTTTTATCAATAGCAGTTTTAAAACTGAAATTCAGACCTACAGAAGGGATGATGCCGGACCAGTTGCCCTGTGAAATGGCATTCAGATCCACCCTGGATCCAATGGACAGCGAGAGAAAATCACGGAATTTTATATTTCCACCGAGAGAAAACAGTATTGATTTAAACCCCGGAAACCCAAGATCACTCTTTACATGTATATCGAAATCTTTGTTCTTGAAGAGTGTTCCTCCAATACCTGCTGTCAGTGTATAAGGCGCCTCATAGCCTGATGAGATTGAAACCCATCCAATATCCTGCAAGGCAAACCCAAGAACAGCATCTTTAAGAAAACCGATATCTCCAGGCAGGTAAAGTGCTCCCAGATCCATTGTCGCTGCAGTACCCGGTTCCTGTGAAACAGCCAGTTTAAAACCTGCCCCGACAAGAAGGTTCGGATAGAGATCTTTGGAAAACGAGCCTGTTAACGAAAAAGAAAGAGGTGCATAGAATGACGGGAACTCAGACGTTAAAAGATGTCCTGATACAGAAAAAACGCCGACTCTCGTAGGAAATGTACTGCCGATATTAAGGGCATGCCCTTTATACCCTGAAACGCTTCCATCTTGTCCGATAATACCGGAATAATTGAGATCAAGAGTAGTCCTCTGAACAAGTGCGGACGAAGCCGGATTTAAGGCATCCGACTGGGGAGGCAGTTGATCTGTAACACTCGGTGTTCCCCCGGCAAAGAACGGAGAATAAAAATCTTTTACCCTTTCTCCCGCCTGAGCATAAGATGAGACCGATCCCATCATAAATATAATTACTGATGTAAGTAGTATTCTAAAATATTTCTTTTTCATACAGTGAATTTAGCTCTTTTTTCCAAGAACATCAACATTCTTTTTATATAGTTCCTCAATAGATTCAATTTCTTCTATTGAAAGTCTTTCAAAAAGTATTTTTTCTATTTTATTCTTAATTCCCATCTGGTTTGTATCAAGGGATGTTTCATTTTTTAAAAGCAGGATATAGACAGCAATGAGATCATTTCCCTGAAGAAGTATCACAGAGTTATTTCCATTCCCTCTTTAGCCAGGGATACTGTCAGTTTACTGTTCCGCTGATACTGTTTATACCAGTTTGCTGATTTTAATATCGAAAACATCTTGTTATCATCATACATGGGTTCATGATGGAAGAGTATGAGGTTTTTTATGTTCCAGGCAGAAGCAAAATCAACATCAAGACTGTATGAAGAGTGCCCCCAATCATACTTTTCTATCGCTTCATCAAGAGTATACTGACTGTCAAGAATAAGGGTATTTACATTTTTAAAATAATTATTATTCGCATCAGTTTTTTCAAAATCTGCATTTCTCAACTCCGTATCAGTAGAAAAAATAAGGGTTTTCCCCTTTTCCTCTATTTTGTATGAGTAGACCCCGCCGGGATGTTTCATTCTTCTCCACGATATAGTTGCATTTCCTATCTGTATGCTGTCCGAATGAAGTTCATTATAGGAAATATTCTTCTGGAAAACATCAATGGTAACAGGGAAATAAGGGGTACGCATTTGATTACTTATAATATCTTTGAAGTTTTTTACAGGACTGTAAAAATTGATTCTGCATCGCGGATCATATACCTGCGGTGCAAAAAAGGGGAGCCCCTGAATATGATCCCAATGGAAATGGGTAAAAAAAAGATGATATTCGCGGATATACTCATTTTTCCGTACAAGATCGGCTCCCATTCTGCAGATACCCGAACCTGCATCAAAAACAAGAATAGTATCATCTTCAAGGCGGACTTCAACACAGGTAGTATTCCCACCCACTGTACCGTAAAGATTTGCAGGCAGGGAATCTATAAAAAGTTCTCTTGTTTTCTGATTGATAATATCCTTGGATTGTATACGCTGGATAACAGCTGAAATTTTCCCCTGTATTTGAGACGACGTCAGAGGTGTGGGAATTGATCCTCTTACACCCCAAAAATGTACTCTCATAGTATATCCTCCAAAGTGTAATTTTCATTATCCCTCTTTTTCAGCCATTCTTCAATAACTTTTACTGAATGCCGTTTTCCGTTGTTCATTCCGGGACAGGAAAGAGCCTCTTTTTCCCATGCATTCCTGGAAGATAAAAAACTATTCCAGAAAGGGTAACTCCTACACTGAAAAGGTCTGTCTTCGTAAACAGCACATCCGCCATCACTCCAGAAAATACAATCGTAATTCGGTTTTTCCTTGAGACTGAGTCGTTTGTTTTCTCCAATGGTAACAATACGGCAATACTTTTTAATAAAAGCATCTTTTGTCATATTCATCCGTTTTATAAGAGAGTCAAGATCATTCAATGAAAGGAAAACGTATCCGGGATCAATGCGGCAGCATGCGGAACAGCGGGTACATTCAAACTGCAACCCATTCTTTTTATAAAAAAAATCTTGCATGACAAAAACCTTGTTGGAAGTAAAAATAAAAAAAAGGCCTTCTCTTATGAGAAGACCTTGTGGGGAGAGAAGGATTCGAACCTTCGAAGGCGTAGCCAACAGATTTACAGTCTGCCCCCTTTGACCGCTCGGGAACCTCCCCAAAACCATGCACAGACAGTATCATACTATCCGAAACATCGTCAAGCCACCTGTCAGATTCGAACTGACGACCCCGAGATTACAAGTCACGTGCTCTGGCCAGCTGAGCTAAGGTGGCAATATGCAAGTGAGAACATAATTGTTTTGGGTAATTATGTCAAGAGAACTCTATTATTTTTAAGCTTATGAGTAGTAAAAAGTTAATGAATTATCTGTCAATACTTCTGTTCTGCCGCTGAAAAGAGCAACGGTATGTTCATACTGTGCGGTAGGGCTTCCATCAGTAGTAATAAAAGACCATCCGTCTCCCAGAGATGTTACTTCACTGCTGCCGAGAGCAAGAACTGGTTCAATGGTGAAAACCATTCCCGGAACAAGAGGAGTCCCGGTAGATTTCTCCCCTGTCGGCAGGATGAGAGGATCTTCGTGCAGCTGGAGACCAATCCCATGACCTGCAAACTTTTCTATAACCGAACACCCCCATCTCCGTGCAACCTTCTCTATATTCCATCCTATATCTCCTATTCTTTTCCCGGCCATTGCAGCACGTATACCCGCCTCTGTTGCTGCACGTGCGGCTTTTTGAAGCCGAAGGACATCTTTTGACCCTTCACCGACGATGTACGTCCGGGCGCTGTCGCCATGCCATCCGTCAATATTCAGAGAAAGATCGACCGTAAGGATATCTCCATTCCTGAGCGGATCATTACCGGGAATTCCATGCACAGCCACATTATTCACTGATGTACATATTGTTGCAGGAAACCCATTGTATCCCTTTGCAGAGGATAATGCACATCCCTCTGTTATTTTTCCACTGCAAAAAGCTGCTATGGCCTCGGTTGTAACACCCGGTTCGATAACATTTTCAAGAGTGGATAGTATTGATTCAACGAGGTGTGCAGGTCTACGCATTCTGCTTACTTCCAATGAAGTTTTTAACTGGATATTCTGATCACGCATTTACATTACCAGATCCGGCCTCAATTTCTCAGCACCGTCAAGATAAAGAGGCACCAGGGAATCTCCGGAATCAGTTTCAACGGTTATCAATACGCGGATAACCCGCGGCAGGGCTCCCTTGGTTTGAGGCTCCTGACTGCAGAAAAGAGGTACATCCTGGAATCCGAATGTTCTTAAAGCCGCTGCAGGATTTTTTGACTGAATATCTTTCGTAACCGTAAATTGAATGGAAATAATATGTTCTATGCTTATAGAATTTTTTTCTACAAGACCGTTTACCAGACGGCCAACTCCTTTAACAATCTGGGAAGCTCCGTCTTTTTCAATCTGGACAGCTCCCCGTACTGCTCGTACAAACATCTAACCTCCCTTGCTGATGTTCAGCAGAATACTTATCCCAATGAAAATAGTTATGATAAATACTTCTCCCGTCAGGGTGAGTATAAACCGTACCACATAAAATTGGTGTTTTTTTATAATAATAACGATATCTATCACAAGATTATAAAAACCTGTTACCATAAAAATAAGAGCCGCATACCGGAAAAGCCTGAGCAGTATGTCCTGAGTTTCATCAGTAAACTGCTGAAAATTTCCAAGAAGATAGAATGATAAAATCATAAAAGACAGTAAGAAAGCATAGAGTGTAAATTTGTTAATAATTCCCGGCAGCCAGAGTACCGTTTTTTTTCTTCTCATCTATTGATACTGTATCAGTCAAATACAAAATTGTCATTACTCACAAATATTATTATTGCACTTTGACCGTTTTTACTTTTAAATGGAAGAATGTTACTCACAAGCATCAATCTTAACCTAACACAGGATGAAAAAAGGATTCTGGTTCAGACAATTAAACAATATCTACACCGTATTCCTCCCATTCCCACCCCTCTCTCTCCGAGATTATCTAAACTTTCCGGGATAAAAGGCATTGTTTTTGATGTATACGGAACGCTTCTTGTTTCCGGTTCGGGAGAGATCGGGACGGTCATGCAGAGTGACAGGAGCCATGTTCTCTGCCAAGCTCTCACTTTAGCGGGTTTTGTTGTAAAAAATAATACAGTGTGCGAAAATGGAATAGTTTATTTCCACAGTATGATAGCAAGACATCATAAAGTACTGAGGGCCAAAGGGATTGCTCACCCGGAAATTGATATTCTCGAAATCTGGTCTGAAACAACCAATACACTTGTGAAAGAAAAATTGCTTCAGGGGAAGCAGACAAAAATGTCTCTGCTTAAACTTTCTGTCATATATGAATCACTATCCAATCCCCTATGGGTTATGCCGGGATTCAGTGAAATGATATCAGCGGTTCAAAAAAGATATATTCTTGGAATTATATCAAACGCACAATTTTATACACCGCTTATGTTCAATGCACTTTTACAGAATGATATTGAGGAACGGGGATTTAATAAAAATCTTTTATATTACTCGTACCGGTTTAAAAGAGCAAAACCCTCCCTCTTTATGTTTGAAAAGATGAAAAAACAGTTGTATAATCAGTACATGATTAAACAGGATGAAATCCTGTATGTAGGGAATGACATGCTTAACGATGTGGCAGCGGCTTCAAAATGCGGATACAAGACTGCTTTATTTGCCGGTGATAACCGGTCGTTGAGGCTGAGGAATGATACCGTTACAGGTATCCTTCCTGACGTTATTCTTACTGATTTACGACAGTTGAAAGATGTTCTCTCATAAGGAAATAATATGAAAAAAATAAAATATATTCTACCGCTTCTTTTTATTTTAATCGCATCCGGTGCAGTCTTCTATTTTGGATTGGTTCAGATACATCTGGATAAAAATACTTACGGAATTGCTTATACAAAAACAAGTGGTTATTTACCAAAAGTTTATACTCCCGGTACCTTTTCCTGGAGTGCATACCGTCTTATTCCCGGTAATTTTACGCTGAACACGTTTCATATTGAACCAAAGACTGATACAATCACGAAAGAAGGGATTCTCCCTTCTGGTAAAACATACAGCAAATACCTTCCAGGGCAGCCTGATTTTACCTACAAATTCTCCTTTGTCATTAGCTATATTCTTAACACCAGCAAGCTCCCTGACCTCCTTAAAAAAAATCATCTAACACCTGAAACCTTTTCTGCATTTACCGGCAGAATTTCACAATCAATATCAGCTGCTGTAACAGAACTTGTTATTCAAAAAGCAACCGGATCTGAAAATTCAAATGACACCTTCTTTTTTACAGGCACTTTCCTCACGTCTGTACAACAATTATTAAAGAAACAGTTTCCTTACCTTACTATATTTTCGTTTACACCTGTTGAATTCTCTTTTCCCGACATCTCTCTCTATCAAAAAGCCAAACAAAACTACTTTACTAATCTTGATTCAATAAGAAAAATGGAAGCTGCTGCACGTTTAAAAGCTTCACAAACTGTTGTGAGAGAAACTTCAAAGCTGGAACTGTTAAAACGTTACGGTGAGCTTTTCAAAAAATATCCTGAATTGGTAAAACTTCTCGCCAGTAATTCAGAACTGCGTTCAGAGGTTCTGCCCAAAATATCTTTTTCAGGCGCAGTGTCACATGAGTAATTATTTTTTTAATTTCAGCAAGATGGAATATCTCACAAAAGAAAAACCTGAAGGATGTATCCTCTGTCTCATTGCTGAGAATTCAGAGAAAGTCGTTAAATTAAAAGTTTGGGAAAATGATCTTTTTATTGCATCGGTAAACCTTTATCCCTATAATCCGGGACATCTTATTATTTTTCCCAGGCGTCACATTACAGACATACGGGAATTCACACGAAAAGAAGAACAGCAGATGGTTATCATAACGAGATCTCTGCTTACCATTATTGATCTAACCCATACTCCTTCTGCGTATAACATAGGCTATAACATGGGACCGGTAGCAGGAGCATCAATTTCCCATCTCCATCAGCACATCATTCCCCGTTATCCAAGAGAAATAGGTATTGCTGATCTCATTGCCGGGAAAAAAGTTCTTGTTGAAGACCCCCGGGTAACCTGTGAACGGATAAAACATACTATTCAGAAAAATCCTATACTGTTATAAGCATATGATGATAGAGATGTTCCGTCATCTTCAGTTTCTCGATAGAATCATCAAGAAGTTCCTGAAGAACAACCGGCTTGTTATCAATAAGATAATGCTGTTTTAACTGGTCTATAATTACATCATTCGTACTCTTGTTAACCTCTGAAAAGACCCGTTTGAGGCCTCCCAAAGCTTCAATCCCGTTTTCTCCCAAATTTTTAGCTTCCCGATCCTTCTGGATAACTATTTTCCGAAATATTTTTTGCTGGGAAATGTCTTTTACCATGGTAAAACGCAATTTGTGGAAGATCTTACCCTCTTCAGAATCAGGCGAAAGTGAGTTATCAAAAACTCTTATTTTTTCAGAAACATCCTCCATGGTTGAAGCGTACTGCAGCATGTTATCCCGTATAAGTCTGTTTTGGGAAAGAACACTTTTTTCCAGAACCCTGACAATTGACTGAATACGCCCCCTGTAGAAACATTCAATAAAATTATACACAAGAGAAAGCGGTTCAACATATCTGAATGATGAAACGCCCAGTTTCTCATAATCAATTGAAGAATATTCACGGTAATTCTGAAATTTGACAAAACGTTTTCCTTTGAATAGTTTATCAATTTCCATTATAACGTACTGTTTCTGTATAGCGGGGAACTGTTCGTCAAGCAGTTGAAGCAATTTTATTTTTAGAGAGTTTCTGTAAAACTCTCTCAGATCAATACCCTGGATATAAAATATCATTTTTATAAAGGGGTTCTTTTTAAAATATCGTATCAAGTCCGCCAGAGGAACCTTGTCGGAAAAAGCGTTTACTTTGCTGATTAGGTTTTCAAGATCAGCTGATACCGTCCGATTTGTATCTGTTTCGGTATAAGCGGCCAGATTCTCCATACGGCTGGCTAGTTTTGAACTCATCCGCACTCTTTTTTCCAGCTTCAGTGCAGAATATACAGCAAAATAAAGTTTTTCAAGATCATCAAGACAAAGAGCTGCAGAAGCATTTTTAAAATGAGGCTTATCAGTGTACGGAGTATCAAGAAGAGTATATCCGAATTGTTGAAAAAATTGTACATAGGGAAAAAGGACCAGATCCTTTAATCGATAAAAAGGCAATAACTCGTGCTCAAGATTTTTGAAGACATCTTTTTTTATTTTTTCAATGTACCGGTCCAGCCTCTCAATAATAACATTCTGGACATCTTCTTTCCGGCCGGAGATTCCAAAGGCAGCTACAATATCCTCAAAAGGTACAATATCTTCAATCATCTCTATCTTATCAGAGAGGGAATCTTCTATTATCTCCAGAAAAAACAAATTATAAGATCTTTCATCCAGCCAGAGTATTTTAAACAGTGGAAGAAGAGGAGTAGCAGACTTATATAATTCATATACAAGTTCAGCAAAATGAGGAGTAAGATTCCTTGTTTCGAATCCTGTTAAGTTTGCGTCTTTTCTTCTTATTTTCCTTTTTATACGTAAAAGTTTTCCTGCGAGAAGAACTTCATCTTCACTTTTCCCGGATATTTTTGCTTTTAAGCAAAGGAGAAACCTTCTTAACATTGAAAAATGCTGTTTTTCTTTCCTGATAAGGGCATTTTTTTCGTCTTTATCCATCTCTTCCTGCTGAAGTCCACTGTTTCCTTCATCAAGGCTGAGACTCGTTTTAATTTTCTGAAGCAAAGCTGTACGTTCTTTCTGTGTTATACCCCGTGAAAGGTCATGCAGTACAATATCCGATTTTTCCACTTCCAAAAACTCCTAAAAAAAAGGGCTTACCATTACCAGCCGTCCGTTTTCTAGATCCACAAAAAAGGGATCTTCCAGAACTTTATTACTTAATCCCGCGTCTCCCTTTATCCAATGCAAACCATTTAAACTCCACTTAAGGCCTCTGCTCTTCATCCTGCAGACCTCGCTGCCTGCAGGAAAAAATGATACCTCTCGCCCTTTCATATTATGGAAAAATCTGCTTGAATCAATAGAGACTATCATTTCTCCCGCAGTATACCAGACAGAGGGATAATATTCCCGATCAAAAAGGGACATGATACCGAGAAAATGATCCATACGTCCCCCTCCTCCGCCGATTAAAATTATTCTGTTAATTCCCTTTTCATGTAATAATCTTAAAGCGATTTCCGTATCAGTCTCATCCTTATCTTTTGGAAATATTTTAACACACTCAGAAGGAAAGTCATCTAATTTTTTCTTATTTTTTACTGAATCCATGTCTCCTGTAATAAAATGAGGAGTAATCCCGTATTCCAGGCACTTGTCCAGCCCGGAATCAGCAGCAATAATGTACACGTCATCATCAAGCTCATGAGAAAATCGTTGAAGATCAGGGGCTTCACCCCCTGTTATGATTATCCCTTTCATACGTTATTCCACTCTCCTTTTTATCCGTTTTAATTTCAATGCCGTACATTGTAGAGCTTCTTCAAGAGGTTCAGTTTTTGAACGAAAAAATGTATCGATAAATGTATCATTAAAATTACTTTTAAAATACACGGAACATTCCTGTGCTTTCTCCATGAGTAAGCGGTAAAATTTTTCAAAATGAGCCATTTCTTCAAAAAGGGCAACAACCACAGAAGGATTTTCCCGCATAAAAAAGAGGGAAAGGTGTTCAGAAACACTCTTATAGGCATCCCAGCACCTATGCAGCAGTATACGAAAGTCTTCAAGAAGCGTACAGGAATCAGCACATCTACGAGGTGACGAATTCCGGCCGGTTGAAAGAACCTGAGCAAGTTTTTCCTCAAGACAGTCAAAAGGAAGAAAACCCTGCGCAGAAGTAATCTCAGTAATAACAATACGTGAATCATACGCATGCTGCAGGTAATACATATTTTCGATGCTGCACTGCCTATCGTGTTGATATGAACGGTAAAGAGAGAGTACCGGAAGACGAAAAGGATCCTTATCTGATAAAGACAAATTTTGTACTATCAGTTTTTTATTCTTTTCAGATACAAGACGGGATAATTCCGCTGTCCGTTTACTGTCTGTATTGAACATTGCGGGGGGGACTTTCAAACAGACAGTTAGAGAATGTGTTAATAAAGAAAATAAATCATCTATCATCTCTCCGTATAACGCAGTTAAACCGACTGCGTCATGGACTATCTGCGTGTTATCAGGGAACCCTGGTGCAAAATGACGATAATGTTTTTCCTTAATAATAAAATCATTATTATCAAATACGGAAAGAACCGGAATAATCTCTATTCCGAATTGATGTGCTTTCTCATTCAGTTTTTGTACCATGGTTTCCGGATACTCTTTTTCACTTCCAAAATGAAAATCTTCAGACCACGGGAAATATTCTCCGAAATCTATAAATAAATACCTGCTTCCGGCATTCTTCATCACAGAAAGAAGCTGGAAAAAACAACTAGTACGGTATGGTGATGATGAGACATCAATATAGACCCCTTGTATCTCATCAGACAGTATATTCATCATACTTGTATTTTATGTTTTTTCTTACTATTATGCGATATAAACAGGAGGTATTTATGACTGATTTACAGCACAGATTGGAAAAGATTGCGTTAAAGGTACCTGAAATTTACCTTCCATCCCGAAAAGACAAGATGAAAGAATGGGCTGTTGTCGCATGCGACCAGTATTCTTCTGACAAGGGATACTGGCATGATGTAGAAAAAACCGTTCAGGGCAACCCATCTACATTAAACCTGATTTTTCCTGAATGCTATTTAAATGATCCTGATCCTGATGAAAGAATACACACTATTAACAAAACCATGGAAACGTATCTTGAAAAGAAAATCCTTTCAAAAATCGGGCCCGCATTTTTTCTTGTGGAAAGAAAAACTGCTTCAGGGGCAGTACGTCATGGCCTTATAGCCGCTCTTGATCTAGAAGCGTACGATTACTCAAGAAATTCCATAAGTCTGATCCGGGCAACAGAAGGAACTATAGAAGACAGAATCCCTCCGCGGAAAAAAATAAGGGAAGGAGCTCCGCTGGAACTTCCACACATACTCGTCCTGATAGATGACCCTGATAATACAGTTATCGAACCGCTTATAACAAAAGAGAAAACATTTGAATGTGTCTATGACTTCGAGCTTATGAAAAATGGCGGCCACATCAGGGGATTTAAAGTCGACGATGAGAGTACCCTCGAATCGATTGTATCCGCTTTCGAAAAACTGGCAGACAAGGATTCCTTTCAGGCTCAATACGGTGATTCACATGTTCTCCTCTATGCCATGGGTGACGGCAATCACTCGCTGGCAACGGCAAAGGCCGTGTGGGAAGACATCAAAAAGGAAAATACACACTCAGCGGATATCATGAATCATCCTGCCCGGTGGGCTCTTGTTGAAATTGAAAATATTCATGATTCGGGAATCGTTTTTGAACCAATTCATCGTGTTCTCTTTAACTGTACATCAGATATGTTTTTTAACGCTCTTGACGCATCCGGATCGTTCATCTACAACAAAATGGATTCTCTTGATGAGGTTATCTCCTCATTAAAAAAACCAGCACTGACTCAAAAAATCGGTTTTTGTGATAATAATAGTCTCGGAATTATAGAGATTTCAAATCCGGCGGCCACAATTGCCGCGGGTTCCCTGCAAAAAACTATTGAAATTCTAATTGAACAGGAGAGCAATGTATCTGTCGATTACATACATGGAGATGAAGAAACATACACATTGGGTACTCAGGAAAATAATATAGGATTATTTCTTCCTGCTATTAGTAAAGATACCTTTTTCAGAACCATCGTAACGGACAAGACCTTCCCGCGCAAAACATTTTCAATGGGGGAAGCAGATGAGAAACGGTTCTATATAGAATGCAGGAAAATTATTCCGTAAGGTATGCATCAGGAACAGAACAAGCTCCTGACCTGATTATTTTATAGGGGCGGGATGTAATATCAATAATTGTGGAAGGTTTACGGTTAGGAAGATCTCCCGCATCTATAAATGCGTCAGCTTCACTGCCGAACTCGTTTATAATATCACTTGATCTGAAAAGAATTGCTTCTCCGCTCCGGTTAACACTTGTGGAATACAGCGGCTTTCCGATGGATTCGAGAAGATCAACAAGAAATGGATCCTCAGGGACCCTGACAGCTGTTGTTGCTCCCCCCCGGCTCTGAACAATAAAGGTTAATTTGCCCGGACACAAAGAGGCAAGAGACGGTTCTATGGATTTTGAAGAAAAATCAGAAAGCCAATCTGAAAGAATGAGTTGGAGGAAACCTTTCTTCTGGCTCCTCTTTTTAATTCTGTTTAATTTTTCAGCAGTGTCCGGAGCAATGCCGACAAAGCCGTAAATTGTATCACAAGGCATAATAACAATACCGCCATGGGATAAGATTTCAACAATTTCAAACTTCTGAATATTTTTGTCTGAGAGGATAAACATTCTTTTTCCTTTCGAGCATCATGAGGAGAAGGAAAACAAGGAGTCCGGAAGTGAGGGAAAAATACCGGATAAAGAGTATGCTCGTATGCCTTTCATTAAATCCTTTATAAAGACTGCCCAAAGGGAAAACTTTCTTTTGAGGTTTATACCCGTCAAAATAGATCACTCCCTCATACTCAGAATAAAAACCTAAGGTACGTGCTTCAAGAGCTATCGCTTCGGGATTATCCTGCAGACTTTGAACTTCCGCTTCCAGCCTTTTGTTTATTTTTTCCATTTGGGCAGTATTGTTTTCGATCTTAAGAAGATAGTGCTTTAACCTCTGGGTTTCAGCATACCCATCAGGTCCAAAAAAGAACGAAAACCAGGTAAATATAATAAAAGATACGTATACACTGATGATAGTATTAAACCAGAGCTTCATATTTTTCTATTACGGAATATTTCCCCTTAATCTTAAGCATAGATAAGATCTTAAATAATTATTTTTAAAGTTTTTGATTGTTATTTTTATATAATTCTGATACCTTATACATGAGCGGTTTGATACTGATAAAATCTTTCATACTTTAATATTATCTGCCGATAGTGTAAAATGTGAGAACTAAATATCAGGAGTAGATAATGGTATCTAAAAATTCGGATAAAAAAGAGAAATTAGAAGATAAAGAGCTTGAACAGTACGGTGTGTGGGTTAAGGCAGGCCCCGAAGAGATTGAAACTGAAGACAGTTCAAGTGATTTTGCTCTCTCTGATATTGATAATCCCGCTCACAAACACGCTATAACGGATGAAGAAGAGAAACTCCTTAGTGACCTTGAAGATAATGATAATGAAGTGAATAGCCTTGATGACCTCAGCTTTGATGATATAGATACTGAAGATACCACAGAAACGTTTGATATGCCCCTTGATTTTGAAGACACTCCTCCTGCAACAGAAACAGAAAGTAAGGACGACTCTATAGAAAACGAAAAGGAATCCTCTGAAATGCACGATGTAGATCTAGATGAATTTGAGCCAGATGAACTGGAACTGGACGACCTTGATGTTGAAGAACTTGATTTGGAAGACATTGAAGATATAGAAGAAGAAATGGATCAACCTGAAGAAACCAATGGAACAGTTCCTGATGAGCATGAAGAACAAGAAGATGATGATTTCGACCTTGACCTTGATGAAGATCTACTGGCGATTGACCTCGATGAAGATCTTGACAGTCTTGATGTTGATTCGCTTCTTGAAGAAGACAATCTACAAAAAACAACATCTTCAATCAGCACTGATGATACCGCAGCTTCCTCTGATTTCTCAGAAGATGCTATGGAAGAAATTACCCTTGATGATTTTGATCTCGATAATGAAGATGTTATCACAGATATTGAAGAAGGAGAACTGGAAGAAATCCCGGCCTTTGAAACAGAAGAAGATATAGTATCATCTCTTGATAATGAAAATGAGAAAGAGGATTTCTCCGGTGATTTTGATGAAACTGAAAGTATTATTGAGGATCTTACAACGATGGAGAGTGAAGATTCAAATATTCTGGATATCTCACCGGATAATGAAACCATGGAAGAGTCCCGTACTGGAAAAGATGAATCTGTTGATTCAGCTACAGAAGTTTTAAAGAAAATAGAAGATGAGCTTCTCACTATCAAAAAAGAAATTCTATCAATGAAAGAGGAACTATCTTCTATGCGCCCGGCTCAGGAACAACAGCCATCTGGTACAGATCAATCCAAAGAAGCAGATTTTTTCAGTGAAGATGAAGATGAGACAATTGCTCTTACTGGCGATGAGCTTGATAATATTCTTAATACAGCAGATATTACGGAAGAACTTTGTGAGGGAACTGAACTGCCCGATGATAAGGTAGAACCTTCTGTGGAAACACTTCCGAACGAGGAATTACTATCCGTTGATCAAAATGCACTTATTGACCAGCCTGATATTCTTGATGATATATCTATCGATGAAACACAAGAAACCTCAGAAACTTTGGATGAAACGCTCGATGCTGTAGAAGAGATCGATTTCCCCGATGAACCTGATCTGGAACTCGACGATTCAAGTCTTGATACCGAGGAAGAAGATGCTGCTCTGGAACCGGTGGAAATACTCGAAGATATTGATGAAGAGCAGCCCGAAATGGAGCTTTTTTCTGAAGAGCCAGCCCTTGAAATACCTTCATCGGATACAGATGCTTCTTTTGAAGAAAGTGCATTTGAAGAGGGAGGAGATGAGGAAATATTTATAGAAGATTTACCAGAACTTGAAGAGATCCCTGACGAAGATAGTGAATTACTGTTAGAAGATCTTGAAGAATTATCTGAAGAATTACCTGAAAATGATATTGAATCTATTCTTCCTCCTGATGAACCCTCAGAACCTCTCGAAAGGTCTGTTATTGACATAGAAATACCGGAACTGCAGGAAGAGCATGATAGTGACGTGTTGGAAGATATCACCCTGGAAGATAATTTTATAGAAGCAGAAGTACCTGAAGCAGAAGTACCTGAAGCAGAAGTACCTGAAGCAGAAACACCTGAAGTAGAAACACCTGAAGTAGAAACACCTGAAGTAGAAACACCTGAAGTAGAAGTACCTGAAGCAGAAATACCTGAAGCAGAAGTACCTGATACTGAAGTCCCGAATTTTCCTGATAAAGAGGATGAAACTGCTGCTGCAGGTTCTGAAGAAACAATACCATCTTATCTTCAACCGGAAGTTATCTCAGTTCTTTCATATATGGATCAGCTTCTTGAATCACTTCCAGAAGACAAGATCGAAGAATTTGCAAATTCGGAGTACTTTGCTGTTTATAAAAAATTATTTGATGAGTTGGGGCTTCATTGATAGATGGGCCTACTTGATAATGTTTTAGTACAGCAGAACAACAAAAAAAAAAGCACCCCACCTCCTTCAAGTTTAAAGGATAAGAGTGTAGATTTTTACTCAGCAGAACAAATGCTTCCAGAGGATACAACATATCCAGAAGCTGTCCTTGATCTCTTGAACCGTTTTTTTATGATCGATAAAGTACTTATCATGACATATCGTTTCAAAACAGATACATGGATTCCCTTTGCTACATCGGGGCTGGATATTACATCAGCAAGGAGAATACGTTTTAAAGGTATGGCATATTCTTCATTGTTTCCTCATTCATTTACCATTCTAGAGGATCCTGCTCAGCTTTCTCTTTTTAAGCCATTGTTATCCATTAGGGAATTTTCAATGCTCACCAGAATTGAAACCATCTATCCTGAATCAAGTTCTTCACAACCAACGACATCTCTTATGCTATTTAACAATAGTACCGGTTCTACCTTTAAAAAAGAACTATTGTTTGCTGCAGGAAGAATTGACACAGTACTTGAGAATAATAAAATATCAGATGATTCTTCATTTTCCATTTCACTTTTTGTTTCTCAGTATCTTTCAAAAGCCAAAAATAAAAAATTCTATCTTTTCAAACTCGATTGTGAAGAAATCATTATGTTTATTCAGGAAACTCTCACTGAAGATTTTGAGAAAAGGCAGCTCATTCAGGATATATTTGATACTATTTATTCAATGGTAAAAATCTCGGGAAGACTTCTACAGATTGATACATACACGTCTTTACTTCTGTACTCAAGCACATCCATCAAAAATCCACAGCTTATTATCTCTCAAATTACCAATGCCATTAAACACTATTATAATATTCAAACTGATGTACCATCTATAACAAGCACCTCTCTGATCTATCCAGATGACGGGGAAGATTCGGAAACACTGTTAAGAAAGATGCACATTTTATAGAGAAACTGATCTGTGAAAAAAAACAGCATTTCAATTCGTTCTACGTATTCTCCGGAAAAGGAAGCAGAACGTTTCATCCTTCAACAGCATGTAAAAAAAGGGAAATACCTTTTTATTGTTATTGGAGCTGGACAGGGTTTCCTTGCCCGGACCCTGGCACGTATATACCCAGGGTCACAGATTGTTTCTTTTTATCTTGATGATGATCTTTTTTATGAAGCAGGCAGCCCCGAAAAAAGCTGGCATCCTGGTTCATCTTTCTCCCTAGCCATGTTTTTAAGTAATGAAATAGATGATGTTTTTGTTCCTCTTCTTAATCTGGTGCAGTGGAAACCGTGCAGCAAGGCATACCCTATTTTGTTTAAAACGGTACTGACATCCATACATCACTATATAAACGAACGGAACGCATCCATTGTCACGACTGTTAATTTCGGTAAAATATGGATAAGAAATGTATTTTTTAATTTTTTACAGATTGAACATACCGTAGCCCTTCAAAATGTTGACCAGCCTATCGTTATAACCGCTGCCGGACCAACCCTTGCGGCATCATTACCAGTCCTTTTATCCTACCGCAGTTGTTTTTTCCTTATGGCTCTCCCTTCCTCTCTTGCGGCACTTCAAAACTCCGGTATTATCCCCGATCTCATTGTCAATACAGATCCAGGCTTCTGGAACAGGTATCATTTTATGAGATTACCCTATAAAAACGTTCCCGTTGCAATGCCGTTAACCGGCAGTATAAACAAGGGCAAGAACCCGGTTCTTTTATTGAACCAAAGATCATTCCTGGAGGATTCTCTCAGTCAATCATACTCTTCTCCGGTAATTAATCTTCCTCAGCATGGTACAGTTGCGGGAACTGCCCTTTTTCTTGCTGCTGAAATAACGTCAGCACCAGTTATTTTCTCAGGTCTTGATCTATCATATACTGACATACATGAACACGTAAAACCACATCCATTTCACACGCTCATGGAAACGAAACAAGACCGGCTGACACCTTTCCTTTCATTACTATTCAATCGTAAAGTAGACCAGCTTAATCAAGACCGGGCTTTTCACACGTACGAAGCGTGGTTTAACCATACACACTTTAATAGAAATATCTATAGGCTTAACCCGTCATCAATAAAACTCAACTTTTTTAAAAATATTGATAGCGTAACATTTGCCAGAATGGTAAACCCTTTTAACCATGATTATCATCATTACTTTACCTCTTTTCATGATAATTTTGAATCCCGAAAAGAACTACTCGATTCAGCTCTGAAAAAGTTTCTCATGCATTTTTATAGTAAAAGACAGGAAGTTACCGATTTTTATTCACTTGATTCGTTTATTTATTTTCTAAAGAGCGACCCGGTTGTTTATGAATTTCTTGAATCAACCGAACTACAAAATATACTAAAAGCTGTTAAAACAATTGCGGGGAATAATATTTTACGGAAGGAGGATATATCGGATATGTTTTTAAGTACCGAAAAGTATATAGGGAAGTTTCATGCATAATTTAAAGAATTCTTTTCTTGAAACAAATCTTCTATCTCTATCGTCCGGCAATGCACAGTTAGCAGAGCAGCTCTCATATGCAGAGGAATCAGACTCTCTCTCTATAGCAGAAAGTAAAAAGGGCAAACTTATTCCTCTCATAGTAAAAAATATGAGACAAATACCACTTCATTCAAGATTTGATCCGGAGAAAGAAGGTAATAGATTTTTTAATACATTTAATAATTCCGGTTACATTGTTTTTCTTGGTTTTGGAGCTGCATATCATATAAATCCTTTCCTTGCAAACAAACAAATTTCAGAAATACTTATTATAGACAAGGATATAGGTATCTTTAAAAAAATAATTCATTATTTTAATCTTACGGGTATTTTTCTGGATAAACGCGTTAAAATACTTATTGATCCTGAACCTGAAATAATTACCAGCTTCATACTAAAACACTATATTCCTGCTATTTCTGGGAATCTTCACATTCTGAAATTACGATCCAGAGTAGAAACAGAACCCGATTTTTTCTCACAAGTTACCCGCACCATAAATAATGTCATAGCACCACTCTCTGAAGATTTTTCTGTACAATCCTACTTTGGAAAGAGATGGTTTATAAATACTTTGAATAATCTTGAAGCAGCTGAAAAAGCAACCACAACTATCCCTCCCGTACAAACAGCTCTTGTTATAGGAGCTGGGCCATCACTGGAAGTCCAAATGCCTGAAATTAAACAACTAATGCCGGACAGCTTTATTATTTCCACTGATACGGCACTTCCTGCTCTCTTGAAATTTAATATTAAACCGAATCTGGTTATTTCCATTGATTGTCAGCATATTACCTATTTTCATTTCCTGGAAGGACTCCCTCAAGGGATTCCTCTCGTTATCGATTTAGCATCACCAAGAAATATGACAAAATTAACAGAAAACATTCTGTTTTTTACAAGCGGACATCCTTTTTCCCTGTATGTAAAAAATAAATGGAGAAGTTTTCCATTTATCGACACATCAGGAGGCAATGTCAGTCATGCCGCCGTGTCCCTTGCATATTCACTGGGAGCTAAACATATTCACCTTTTCGGTGTTGATTTTTCCTATCCGCGCGGTAAAAGCTATGCACGGGGGACCTATCTATACCCTTATTTCTGTTCCCGTTCGAATCGCTTTTCCCCGCTTGAAAATTATTTTATTACCTTTCTTTTCCATAATGACCAGATAGACAAAAAATATGATCCATCAGGCATCCGTTATGTAACAAAACCAATGATAAGTTACAAGACTAGACTTGAATCACTTATTTCAGATCTTGATACAGAAGTTATTCCTTCCAAAGGGGAAGGTGAAAAAATATATTGTAAGAATAATCACAAAGAAAAGACAATGAAGCGCTTCCCGAGTATTCTGTCAGCAGGTCCTGCAGATACAAGCTGGAAGCTCTTTTTACACAGATATGACCGGATTCTATCAACACTTCCCATTCCGAAATATTCAGTGTCCGAATACATGAATTCACTTACTCCACTTCAAAAAGAAATTTGTACAACGATTCTTCCTGCCGCAGCTGCAATTAGAAAAGACGCGCCTCAGGGAATGACAGGGACTCAAATACTGAAGGAAACCATTGAGTGGACTAGAAATGTAATGAAGCGATATATTTCTTAATAGTAAATACCGACATAACCAACAAATGAATCCCCGGGATACACATCATAACTTGTTTTGTAAAACAGGGGATATCCTCTTTCTCTTCCCGTTTCACCGGCAAATGAAAAAGCACATACAGCCGCTCCGGGGGAGCATGCAGCCCTGGCGGTATTTCCGAGAAGAATAACCTTTTCACCGTTCATGGCAACCATTTCCTCAATTATTTTTTTATCGTTACTGTTTTTCATCCAGGAAAGAGCTGCTTCACCGTGACCATGGGGTGTAAAATGATACGTATCGCCGTAATGTGTCAAATCAGTTGATCCAATAACAACAATTGAGCGGTTTAATTTCTGCGCAGTTTGATAAATATCTTTTCCAAGATCAATCGCTCTATTATCCGCTCCTGCTCTTATGGCAACGACATTACTTTCGGGGAACAAGTATTTTATTAACGGAAGCTGAATTTCAACGGTATTATCAACGCCCGTTTCAGGCTGAAAACTCTGTAGCAGAGACAACTCTTCAAGAAAAGCTGTGTCTACACGTAAAGAACCAAGGGGAGTTTCAAGCTGCATATAATTATAGCAGAGAGGTTCTGCTCCCGCAGGCAGATGTCCGCCCACAATAACAACGGTATCAACGTTCTTCTTCAGCACCGCCATCGTTCTGAATGCAATATCTCCTGAGAAAAACCATCCCGCATGCGGTACAATGGCCGCAGTACCCTCTACATCACTTCCGGAACCAGGATATATTTTCTCCCATTCCCGGATAATATCAATAACCTGATCTTCTCTTTCAGGATACCATCCTACAGGAAGTACACGCTTACGGCTTTTATAGAGTTCCATACTATAAAAATAGTCCATATTGGATAAAATGAAAAGAAAAAAGGTTTTAAAATGGACAAAAATTACGTATAATAAATATATGAAAGAAAATCATACCGGTGTTTACAATATTCTTAGTATTCTTCTTTTGATCAGCGTTCTTTTGTGGATGGGATTACGACTTACTATCAGAGTAGATATGAACACCCGTAAAATGAATACAGCTTTTAATGCTGTCAGCTCAACAATTCTGGAAGATATCTTCCTTAACAAACAACCAACATCAAGAACTTCCAATTTTGTAAAACTATCAAATCTTGCTCTCTCCAGTCCCTCTTTAAAATCCCTTCTTATAACAGATAACAACGGTAAACCCGTTTATATTTTTGCTAGAAACGCCGGTGCTGTAAAACGGCAGGAGGGGGTTCCTCCGGTCCAGATAATCGATACGATAAAAGATAGGGAGATAAGCACTTTTGAATCTTTCAATGGCAGCATTTATCATATTCAATCAGTATTCACCGTTTTAAAGAACTCTCTCCTGGTTCAAACAATAATAATCGGACTTGTAGTACTTCTTGCATTATGTCTTTTATCCATCTTCATTATGGTATCACTGTACAGAAAGTCAGGGAAAAAGAGTTCACAACATCCCTCTACCATCCATGAAAAGACCACTGAATATACTAATAAAGAATCCTTTCCTCTTTTAAAACTTACCAACGAATTAAAGCGAGCAGCTTCTTTTGACCAGGATCTTACCCTCGTACTTATAAAAACCGAACAAGATTTTATCAAAACCAACAACAGTAGCTTTCTTGAATTTTTACATGAAATTTTTTCCTATTCTGATCTTATTTTTAAATACTCTGAAACAGAATTTGCCCTTATCCTCCCCAACGAGGATATTGATTCAGGGATAGCCCGCATACGGGATTTCGACCAGAACGCTTCCAACAAGTTTAATATCTTAAGCCTCTACCCCTTCCACTATGGTTTAAGCTCCCGAAACGGCAGACTGATAGACGGTCAAATACTCTATTCTGAAGCCTCCGCGGCTCTTAGAAAATCTCTACAGGACAACGATGCACATATTATAGGGTTCCGTCCTGATCCGGCAAAATACAGGGAGTTCCTTTCAAAAGGAAAATACTAGTACGTATTCAGCATTTTTATGTATGTTGGAAATATTGAACGGAATACAGCCGCACTGAGAATATACAAAGTGGAGGATCTGTCTGAAGCTGCGTAAATTTTATTTTCTGAGTCGTTGTAGAAAGACAGGAAATAATTCTTCCCGGATGTTAGAGAAATTCTAAGCCGCCCGATCCGTTTCATACTTTCTGCGGATACATCTGCCAATCTTTCTGCCGTTAAATTTACTATCTGTTCCAAAAGATTCTGAACAGCCAGCCTCTTCAGCACTGTTTTTCTGTCAGATTTCTCAAGGATCCATTCATCCTGTCCATGTACGATCATGCGTAATACTTTAAATGTATCTTCAGATCTGTAAATAATGAGCGAATTTATACGGGAAGGATTAAGATCTTTATAAACTTTAAGCCGCATCCAGTAAAATATATTCTGATACAGAGCATCCGACGGAAAATCAGCTTCGTATGTCTGTTTGACATTATCCTTTCTGATAAATATATACGGTGAATTTTCGACCTTTTTTCCAAAATAGATTTCTTCTTCACACGCACTACCGCTGAATTTTAGTTTAACAGCATGGGCTGTATCTACACCCAGCCAAGGCCAGGCATCTTCTGTACTGCCTGATTCTGCATATATTTTCATTGTTCCGATTGCATTGATAAATACTGCTATTTTATCCTCATCTGCCGGGAACCATTTCCCGTTGTAGTATACAGACCAATTACCTGCTGTTTCTGATACCAGTATATTTTGTGAAGATGAATAGATTTCAAAGGATCTGCAGGAATTGATACACTTTTGATTTATAACATTTTCAGGTTGGTTGCGATTATGAAAAAGGAGAAAAAGAGCACCTGCTGTTAAAGCAATACCAATGAATTTCATTACCATACTGCGTTTCATTTTTTTCTGGATTCCTTCCTGAATTGAATAAACGCGACAACCAGTATTAAGAGGGGTAAAACAAAGACATTGATAACTTTTGAGGCAAAATAAACCCATGCTCTTCGGTTGTCAGGATACGCATCAAGATAAACATCTCTATCATGTCGAGTACGTATACGCATAAAATCATCATTTTGCGATAACCAGTCTATACAATTATGTATAAATCCTAGATTATAGTAACTTTCAGAGTACTGAATAAGGTTGGAAAGAAAATCAGAATCCCCTACTACAATCAACCGTGCTTTATTATGGGAAAGGGATACAGCAAGATTAAACTGCCCATGCTGCTTACCGGTACCGGGGCCATATTCACCTGCACTGTATGGACTTGTCCTGAAATCAGTATTCATTTCCCAGGCGAGGGTTGAACTTTTTGCAAGTATCATACTGTCGTTATCTTTCCTTTTATCCATAATGAGTGGACTTGTCCACAGAAGATCCAGTCCTGTAAAGTTCGCCGTAACAGGACTTTCTTCAGAAACCGATGATTTTTGTACACTCACCCATTCCGGATACGCCCCAACAGTCTGCCAGGCAATATTTCCATAAATTTCTTTCGGAATCCTGAATTTTTTTGAGAAAGGATCAAGAACAATTCCAGCAGCAATGCGAACACCGTACTTTCTTAAATATTGTATCAAAAGATCATTTTCCAGCGGGACAGCTTTCAGGTTTTTTTCAAGATCAACATACACCCCGTCTACAGCAAAAAGTACATTCCCGCCCTTGTCAATAAAGTGATCAATCCTGTCAATATCCGCTTTAGAAAGATCCCTGCTACCAATAACAACAAGAACATTTATGGCGGAAATTTCAGTACTACCCCGATCTATTATTTTTAAATCGAAATCATTGCTCAAATTATCACGCATTAAGCTATAATCAGAATCCAGCTTTTTATCAGCATTACCTAACAGGAAACCTACTACCCGCCGCCTGTTCTGAATAATCTCCCTTATATTTGATACAATCTGATATTCAAGATTGTCAGAAGTGAATACCCCGGGGAGAACTTTAGTCCTATCCAGAAATTGAATTTTTATTCCGGAATAAACACGCAGAGTAGTTTCCTCATTATTCTTGACTACCTTTACCGTAAGCGGCATGATGCCGGCTTTCTCCATCTCTTTATCAGCATCTTTTCCTTCAGGATGAGTTATTACCAATTGTATCTTTCCATGAGAAAACACCTTGAATTCCTGTAACATATTTTTAATGTCCCTGATGTCCGGCATAATTTGTTCCAGGTTATCTGATACATAATAATGAATTATCACCGGTTGAGGTATTTCCCTAAAAATACTTCTACTTACCGGAGTAAGGGTAAACAGCTTGTTTTCTGTTATATCAAATCTGTAAAAATATTTCTCTGTCAATGATAAGAAGAGTATAATTAGAATGGTACCTGTTAGGGCAATCAGCCGTTCCCGCTTTCTCATATCCGCTCTTACGTCCATCTTTCGAGTAGTAATCTTTCTCTGCTAAAAAAAAGAAAGAGAAATGTTACCACAAGAAAGTAGAAAATATCCCTGGTATCAAGAATTCCCTTGGCAAACGCAGTAAAATGATTCGCCGGAGAAATATACTGCAAAAGGGGAGAGAATTTAAAAAGCAGACCGGGTTCTGTAAGTAAAAAAAATATAAGAACAGAGAGTATATATGCCTGTATCTGCGTGCCGGAAAGAGAAGATACGAAAAAACTTATGGAAACAAAAGTTGATGAGAGAAAAAATAGTCCGATGTATTCTCCTGCAATCTGTCCTGTATCAAACGAACCAAGCTGGAGAAGCGTTAAAGGAACGGGCGTTGTCAGAATAAGCAGTACACTGCTTTCCACGAGAAGAGCTGCATATTTTCCGAGAACAAGTTCACCAGAAGAAAGAGGTAGGGTAAACATAACTTCCAGAGTTCCATTCTGCCTTTCTCCCGCAATACTTCCCATTGAGAGTGCTGGAATAATAACAATGAAAAGGTAGGGGAAAAGGGTGAAATAAACTCCAAAATCAGCTCTGTTCGCTGCAAGAAAATTATTTATTTCATAGAACCATAAAGAACTTGTTATAAGGAAAAAAAAGATCAAAAGATAAGATCCCGGCGATCTATAAAATATTTTCAAGTCTCTTCGCGCAACAAATAAACTGTTCCTCATCACTCCCTCCTGTGCTGTACTTCTGTTAAGTATGCTTCTTCAAGAGGTTGTGAAGATAAAGATGAAATACTTTTAACAAGCTCCCCGTCAATCAGAATATATGTTTTTGTGCATAAAGATGCAATTTCCTGGAGGATGTGTGTTGAAAGAATAATAATATGAGATTGCCCGATCGCTTTAAATAATTCTCTCATGGCAACAATCTGTTCAAAATCCATTCCGCTTAAGGGTTCATCAAGGAGAAGTATATCCGGCGAATTTAACAATGCCTGTGCCAGTCCGACCCGCTGCCGGTATCCCTTTGAGAGGAACCCAATCCCTGTATTGTATTCATTTGTCAACCTGCACAAATCAATAACTCTCTCAATCTCTAAAGATCTCTTTTCCGCTTTCAACCCCTTTAATGAAGCAATATAGAAAAGATATTCCCTCACCCGCAGCTTTAAATCGAGAGGGGCGTTTTCAGGAAGATAACCAATTTTCTTTTTTACAGCCAAAGATTGCTCAGCAACATTAAATCCGTTAACACTGACACTCCCTGAAGAAGGAAACTGAGAGCCTGATAAAATTTTTAAAAGAGTCGATTTTCCTGCTCCATTCGGACCGAGAAGACCATATATACCATTACGTTCAATTTTAAAAGTTATTCCCTTCAGAACAATAGTATCATGGTACATTTTCTTAAGTTCATTTACCTGAATCAACGGTTAATCCTCAAAGGGGATATCAATGGACTGACCGTCTCTGCACAGAAAGGTGTCGGGAAATATCTCTTTCGCCTCATGGAGAAGATGACGTAAATCATATTCTGTATACCGGGGGCTGTAATGTATTAACCCCATTTTTTTTATACCGCCTGCGTCTTTAGCAATGGTAGCTGACTGCACAGAAGTTAAGTGTTTTTTCTCTTCAGCACTTTCCTTCAGCTCATTCCGGAACATCCCTTCACAAATAAGGAGATCCGAACCGGAAACATTATCTTTTATGGTATCAAAATATTTTGTATCAGTTATAAAAGAGAACTTTCTTCCTTTTCGCTCATCACCGAGTACCTGATCAGGTTTAATAATAGCCCCGTTTGAAAGAGTAATTTCATTTCCTGATTGAAGCTGAGCCCATAGGGGCCCTTTCGGAATACCGAGAGCAATAGCTGCATCCGGATTAAAAATTCCCGGCCGGGGGTCTTCGATGAGGGTATAACCGAAACATGGTTTTGTATGGTTCAGTCTGAACGATTCGACACGATATCCTTCTCCCCGGAAAACAACGCCTGGTCCATTTATTTCCTTTATGATGACATCATAATTAATATACATGTCGAGAGCTTTTCTGCTCGATTCCACGTATTCCCGTATATTAGGAGGACCGATTATATAGAGAGGCTCTTTCCGTTCAACCTGACTTGAGAGCATCATGATACCGGGAAGTCCGGTTACATGATCAGCATGTGTATGGCTAATAAAAATGGTTGAAATTTTTTTCCACTTCAGGTTCAGTTTCCGTAACGATACCTGAGTACCTTCCCCGCAGTCGAAGAGAAAAAGTTCTCCTTCCCTCCGCAGCAGTACGGATGTCAAAAATCTTCCCGGAAGGGGCATCATACCCCCCGTTCCAAGAATAAAAAGTTCTAAATTCATAGTAATCGTTTTGCCTTATAGTCCTATTGATGTTGTTGATTCAACCTGTTTCGGTTTATCTACCGTAAAAGAAAGCTGCCCTTTCCTTATTCCAGCAGTTACACTACTGCCTCCGGGACATTTGCCCTGAAGGATATACACAGAAAGAGGATCTTCTATTTTCTTCTGTATGACCCGCCGGATAGGACGGGCTCCGAACTTGGGATCCCAGCCTTTTTTTACTATATATTCCTTTGCACTGTTGCTGAATTTTAAAATAATATTCATCTCAAGAAGGCGCATTTTTACTTCATCGAGAAGGATATCAACAATATTTCTAATTTCTCCATGGTTGAGACTGCTGAATACTACTATCTCATCAACACGGTTAATAAACTCGGGTCGGAACTGAAGACGAAGCTCATTCAGAGCTGAAGCTTTTATTTCCGAATAGTTTAAAATTCCTTCTCCCGCTTTAAAACCAAGCGTATTGTCTGTCGAAATTTGACGCACTCCGACATTTGAAGTCATAATAAGTACTGTATTCTTAAAAGAAACTTTATGGCCAAGGTTGTCCTGAAGTTCTCCCTCTTCAAGAAGCTGGAGAAGCAGATTAAAAACATCAGGGTGTGCTTTTTCAATCTCATCCAGCAGAATGACACAGTAGGGACGCCGTCTTACTTTCTCTGTAAGGAGCCCCCCTTCTTCATAACCTACATACCCGGGAGGAGCTCCAACAAGACGGCTGATATTGTGCTTTTCCATAAAATCAGACATATCAAGACGAATGAGAGCATCTTCCCTGCCAAAAAGGAACTGGGCAAGGGTTTTAGCAAGAAGTGTTTTCCCCACTCCTGTGGGTCCGAGAAAGATAAACGAACCAAGCGGTCTGTTTGGTGAAGACACACCGGTTCTTGACCGGCGGATACTTGATGCAATAACACGAATAGCTTCATTCTGTCCAATAACCGTTTTATGCAGTTCTTCTTCTATTTTCAAAAGTTTTTCAGATTCAGACTCTGCAATTCTGGATACAGGGATTCCGGTTATGCTTGAGATAATTTTATCAATGTCATTTTCATCTACCGGAACTTTTTCTACCTTCATGGATTTATTCCAGTCAGACAGCATATGATCCATTTCTGTCTTCATCTGGCGGATTTGATCCCGCGTAGCTGCAGCCTTTTCGTAATCCTGATTATTAACCAGTTCTATCTTTTTAGACGTCAGCTCTTCAATCGTATCTTCAAGAGCACGTATACGGTCAGGTCTAACAGTATTGTTAATCCGTTTTACCGCTCCCGCTTCATCAATAAGATCTATAGCTTTATCAGGGAGGAAACGATCCGTTATGTATCGTTGAGATAAAGTAGCTGCTGCTATTACTGCTTTTTCGGTATACATAACATGGTGGTGTTCTTCATATTGGCTTTTAATTCCTTTTAAAATCTCAATAGTATTCTCGAGAGACGGTTCTTCAACAAAAATACTCTGAAAGCGTCTCTCCAAAGCAGAATCCTTTTCAATATGTTTTCTAAACTCGTCGAGGGTTGTTGCACCAATACACTGAAGTTCTCCCCGTGAGAGAGCTGGTTTAAACATGTTTGACGCATCAATTGCCCCTTCAGCTCCCCCGGCTCCAATAATCGTATGTAATTCATCGATAAAGAGGATGATATTACCATCACTAACAATTTCTTTCATGACACGCTTTAACCGTTCTTCAAACTCACCACGGTATTTTGTCCCTGCGATCAAGGAAGCGATATCAAGAGTAAGCACCCGTTTCCCAAGGAGGAGATCAGGAGCAACACCGTCCACGATTCTTTGAGCAAGCCCCTCAACAATTGCCGTCTTTCCAACACCGGGAGCCCCGACAAGGACAGGATTATTTTTCGTTCTCCGGGCAAGTATCTGGATCACCCGTTTTATTTCTTTTTCTCTCCCTACAACAGGATCAAGTTTCCCCGTACGTGCATATTCAGTGAGATCTCTTGAAAAGGTATTTAATGTCGGAGTACCTTTTTTACCAACAGGAGCACCTTTCTTCCGTACAGGCTGTTGAGCAGCGTTTCTATGAGTACGGGAACCGCGAATTTCAACAATAACCCGCTTAAAATCTTCATACCCGACAGAATACTTTGCAAGATGCCGCTGCAGAATGCTCCCTGTTTCTTTCATAGATGCAAGGAGAAGATGTTCGGTCCCTATAAATTCATGACCGAGAGCCTTCGCTTCATTGACAGAGTCTTCAATAATCCTCGTTCCTCTCCGTGATGGCGGTACATCACCGAGGCCCAGGCCCGAGCGTTTCCTCGGGAGACTTTTCTCAATTTCAAGCTGCAACTCAACAGGATTAATCCTCAATTCATTAAGAGCTTTAATGCCTATTCCTTCACCATCCTTAATAATGGCGAGAATAATATGCTCGGGCAGCAACTGATCAGAATGAAATCGTTTTGCCTCTTCCTGTGCATATACAGCAAGTATCATCTTAAGACGTTGTGAGTAACCTTTAAACATAGATCCCCCTGCTCCTATTGTAGTAACTTAAGATATGTTTTGGCAAGTTCTGATCGCACATAATCTATATTTTTAGAATCCGTTTCATTCTCATCTCCCATAATATGCTGAATATGGGCTTTTTGTATTAGTATCAGCAAAGCATTAACCTGTTCCAGAGGGAGATCGGACCATCCCATAATTATTCCTATCCTGAAATCAGCAAGATTTTTTACAGCTTCCGTTAGCGAAAGCAGTCTGCTGTTTTTAAGGAGACCATAAGAACGATAAAAAATATCTTCCATTTCCATACTTTTGCTTTTATGAAACTGCTCACGGGCTTTCCTTTCGTATTCTGATAGTGCAGCTGTAATAGTGTACAGTCTGCTGATATATTCTTCCTCGCTTAAACCAAGTGACAGCTCGTTGGATATCTGATAGATACTGCCGAGAGAACCTTCATCATCACCCATAAATCCTTTAACTGAAAATCCCTCTGTAACAGAAGACTTTATTGCCCTGTCAAGTAATGAGGTCCGGACAAGAAAGGGAAGATGAAGCATCACCGATGCTTTCATTCCAGTTCCCGAATTTCTAACCAGACTGTTGAGATAGCCGAATTCAAGAGAGACGGCAAAATTCAAGGTATGTTCCAGATGATCTACTATCTCTTTTCCTTCAGTAAACAAGGACTTAAGGTCTAACCCGCCGGTAAAACTTGAAAACCGGAGATGATCTTGTTCATTAATCATGCATGAGGCACTATTATCCTTTCGGACAAGCACTGTCTTGTTCCTTTTTCCGGAAAAATCTCTTGAAATCAGTTTTTTTTCAAACAACATTTGTCTATCAACAGGCGATAGAGTTTCAATTTGTATCTGGGTAAAATCCTTCCCTTTGTCCAATGATAAAAACGCTGAGATTATTTCATCCTCAATCTGCTGTTCATCTTTTAGAATACATTTCCCGGGAAAAAGATATCCTGCCAGGTTCCTCGCAAACCGTATCCGGCTGGAAAGAACGACATCATTTTCCGGTCCCTGTTTCTTATACCAGCCCGGAGCACTAAGATATTCTCTTTCATCCATCATTATTACCGATTTCGACCTCAATTTCTTTTAATTTATCACGCAAAACAACTGCTGTTTCATAATCCTCATTACTGACAGCCTCCTCAAGCTCACGTTTAAGCCGTTCCCTGTCTACAAGTATCGTACGGTACACCTTCAATTTAGAAGAGACACTCCCTTTGTGGAGCAGCGGAGAAGAGCCCATACCAAGCATATTCCTTATTACCACCCTGAATTCTCTGTAACAGTCAGGACAACCTACTTTCCCTTCATTTTTAACTTCAGAAATTTTTGTTCCGCAGGTTGGACAGCGGGTAACATTGTTCGTTATAATTCTGTTAAGACTCTTGCTTTCAAGCAGATTCATTACCATGTTTATGATACTTGTATTTACAGATGTTCCACCAGTCGTGATATTTTTCTCATGGGCACATTCCTTGCACAGATGAACATCAATCGTTTCTTTCCCGATTATCTGCTGAATATGAATAACCGCCTCACGTTTACCGCAAATGTCACACAGCATTGTATAAAATCACCTCTCTCCTTATTCTCAGTACTAATATACAAACTCTTGCATGAAAATACAATTATATTAATTGACACTTCTTATACTTGCATGGTATGTTTTGACTCTAAATGTAACGTAGAACCAATGAGGAACTTTTATGCCTTCAAAAGATTTGAAAATCGTAAAAAAACATAAAGAAAATATTGTTGAAGAGAAACAGCACAAACACCCTTTTGTATGGAGCGGGAGTATTGCTATACTTGTCTTAGTTGTTGTCACATTTATCGGTGCGCCTCTTTTCCGCGGATTACTTAAAACCGGTGGAGAGATAATTTTTGGGCAGTATGACGGAGAAGATATAAAATATACCGGGAGTAATTATTTTTCCCGGCAGCTTGATGCGTTTGTACAGAAATACCAGGATTCGGGGAATCCCAATGCTAATTCCCAGACTCAGCTGTATCAGATATGGAAGAGCGCATTTGATTCCACCGTCTATCACATCGCAATCCTCCATAGTGCAGCTAAAAGCGGACTTTATATATCCGAACATCGTATTGATAAAGCACTTACCCAGTACGGACCGTACATGGATAACGGTAAATTCAGTCCTGAACTCTATAAATCCACATCCAACTCTGAGAAATTTGCAACGAGACAGTTATACAGAGAAGAGCTTACACAGCAGCAGTATCTGAGTGATATTCAAAGTACCCTTGCATCCTCAAAAGAAAAAATGTTCATTAAAGAGATGTCGAACCCTGAACGGAACTTCAAGTTTGTTACACTGGATTTCAGTACCTATCCGGCATCTGAAGTTATTGCATACGGGAAAGAAAACAAAAAACTTTTCTCAAAGATCAATATCAACCGGATTACTCTGAAAAACGATAAAAAAGCTGCTGAGACTATTTATAAACAGCTTGAGGCGAATCCATCACAGTTTGAAGATCTGGCTCAGAACCAGTCAACCGATATATACGCGGACAAAGGCGGTGATATGGGATGGGTGAAGTACTACAGCCTTGAAAGTGATTTTTCAGATCGGAAAAACCTTGATACCCTCTTCACCCTGAAACCCGGTACTTTGAGCGGTCTTATAAAAACACCGTACGGTTATAGCATATACCGCTGCAACAAAGGAGCCACGCCTCCGGATTTTACTTCAGATGAAACCGTCAAAGACGTCCGGAATTATCTCCTGGCAACTGAAAAAGGTAAAATTGAAGATTACTTTGTTGCAAAAGCAAAAACATTCATAAAACAGGCTAAAATTGACGGTTTTGACAATGCCGGTACAAATATGGGGATGACCTACCATCTCACTGACTATTTTCCCATTAACTATGGTAACAGCTACTTTATCAAACAGATAAAGACAATTGATAACAGTAAAGATTTCGATGCGGTCGCTACCGATGACAGAGCGCTGAAAACACTCTTTTCAATTAAGAAAGATCAGCTTACTGATCCAATAATACTTACGAATTCCGTTATGGTGGCGCAGATGCTTAATGAAAAAACAATTGATCCGGATAAATTATCTTTTATAGATACGTACTATTCTTACCTGGTAAATCAGTTCCGTCAGGATGCACTGTATAAGATGTTTCTTACTTCTGATAAATTAAAAAATAATTTCCTTTCCGTTTTTTCAAAAAGAATTCTAAGAAAAGGTTAGGATACCGGTGCAGAATGGATAATGATAACCCTCTCCTTGTTGATACAGGTAGAGGGTTTTCCATTTACTATAAAAAAAGGCACCTTTACAGCATCAGGCAACCGAAAGATGCAGCTGAAAAAAAATCTACGTTAAAACATATTCTACCCGGTACCATAATTTTTGTTCCATCACCGCTTCTCTTTTACGGTATAGATACTCTCATTAAAAGGCTCCCCCATGATACCCTCGTCATTGCTCTCGAATTGGACCCTAAATTATCCGCACTCTGCAATGACTGTTTTCCCGCAGATCCAAGGCTTGTTTTTATCCAGGGAGATTCTGAACTTGTTTTCAAGATCCTCACAGACAGGGGTATATGGAGGTTCAGAAGGGTTGAGCTGCTCACGCTTTCAGGCGGATACACCTTACATAAAGAAAAATATTCACAAATACACCGGTCATTAAGTGAAGCGGTACAAGAATACTGGCAAAATAGAATAACCATGATACATATGGGACCATTGTGGATTAAGAATATTTTTTTAAACATGGAAATTCTTTCCCGAAGAAAGACATCGGATATCTGCTGGAATTTTTCAAACCGTGCAGGATCCAGACCAGTACTTGTCGCTGGAGCAGGAGAATCTTTAGAATATTCTATCGAAGAAATCAAAAGACATCGTCAGAGGTTTCTTCTTCTTGCAGTGGATACAGCACTGCCGGCATTACAGGCCCATAGCATTATACCCGATTTTATCGTTGCGGTGGATGCCCAAATTTACAATTTATATGATATTCACGGCTACAAACATTCATCCATCCCGCTCTTTTATGATATAACCTGCTATCCCGGAATAGTCCGGAATTTCCGCGGACAACTGCTACCTTTTCTTTCAAGTTTTAGTAAATTATCATTTGTATCAAGGCTTATAAAAGAATTCCCGTCACTTCATATACTCCCCGCCCTCGGTTCAGTAGGTATTACCGCACTTTACCTGGCAAACCAACTTACAGGAGGACCTGTTCTCTATACAGGTCTCGATTTTTCCTATTCCATAGGAAAATCTCATGCCCGTGGAACGCCGTCACATCTGCATGAACTTTTTTCATCTGACAGATTAACGCCTGCCGGCAGTATAGATCAATTTTTCACGCGCCCTTCGTCAATACTTACGGGGAAAACCGGACCTACCCGTACAAACCCTATCCTCCTGTCATATGCTGCACTTGTGAAAAAATATTATAAAACTGACAGAAGGGTTTTTGATATTGGTAAAACAGGAATAAAACTGACAGAAAACAGGGCGAAAAGCATTACAGATATCCTGGACAGAGATTATCATGATAAAGCTTTTGATATAACTCCGGTAATTTCTTTAAATCCCTGCTTATTCAATTCCTTTATCCTTGGTGAAAAAAAACGTCTGAAAACGCTCTATTCCGGTTTGTATCTGTGGCTTTCGGAGGGTAAAGGAGAAAGTGAACAACTTCTGTCCCTGCTTAAAGACGAAGATTTTCTCTATTTACACTTTCCCGACCAGTCTCCTGAACCGAAACTGGAACCGAATTACCTTAAGCGGATTCTTGTTTCAGCTTCACATTATCTGAAAATTCTTGAAAACATATCAGTCACTTTTCAAAACCGAAAGGAATGCTGACTGGGGGACTTCTACATTACCCACCATCTTCATTCTCTTTTTTCCTTCTTTCTGTTTTTCAAGTAGTTTTCTCTTACGGGAAATATCACCTCCATAGCATTTCGCAGTAACATCTTTACGTAGGGCAGAGATGGTTTCTCTGGCTATTATAGTACTTCCCACAGCTCCCTGAATGGGAATCTTAAACTGCTGCCGGGGAATCTCATCTTTCAGTTTTTTACATACCATCCGGGCTTTAGAAACTGCATTCTCCCTGAAAACAAGCTGGGACAAAGCATCCACTATCTGTCCATTAACAAGGATATCCAATCTGACAAGATCTGTCGCTTTAAAGTCAGTTACTTCATAATCAAAAGACGCATATCCTCTGCTGACAGATTTAAGTCTATCGTAAAAATCAAAAAGAACTTCTGCCAGAGGCATTTCATAGATAAGCTCAACCCGTTTTTCATCAAGATACCGCAATGTCTGCTGAACTCCCCTTTTTTCAAGACAGAGGCTAATGATATTACCGACAAACTCTGAAGGAGTAATGAGATTCGCCATGATATACGGCTCTTCAACATAATCAATCTTCATCTGTTCAGGATATTCAAGAGGATTATCGATGAAGTAATCTTCACCGTTGGTCAAATGTACATGATATTTAACCGAGGGTGAAGTAAAAACTATAGAAAGACCGAATTCCCGTTCTATCCTTTCCTGAACAACCTCCAGATGCAGAAGTCCGAGGAATCCGCACCTGAATCCGAACCCAAGAGCTGCCGAAGAATCTTTTTCATAAATTAACGATGCGTCGTTAAGTTTAAGTCTGTCAATGCTGTCCTGAAGCTCTTCATAGTCTTCAGAGTTAACAGGGTATATTGAGGAGAAAACAACAGGTTTAACCTCTTTAAATCCCGCCAGAGGCTCTTTGCAGGGATCTGTATCAAGTGTTATCGTATCACCTACCCGGACATCTGAAATATTCTTTATTCCGGCAATTATGTATCCTACATCACCTGCAGTCAGCTCACTGGTTTGCTTAAGTTCAATCCTGAATATACCTGTTTCTTCCACCTTGTAGGTAGAATGAGAAAAAAAGAACTTGATAATATCACCTGATTTTATCCGCCCCGCAAAAACCCGGATATGAATAACTACTCCTCTGTACGGGTCATAGTGTGAATCAAAAATAAGCGCTTTCAAAGGAGCTTTTTTATCTCCATGGGGCGGGGGAACTGATGCAACGAGGGCTTCAAGGAGGTCATCGAGCCCTTCTCCTGTTTTTGCCGAGACAAGGACAGCATTATCCGCTTCAAGGCCAAGTTCTTTATCTATCTGATGTTTTACAAACTCAATGTTGGCGCTGGGAAGATCTATTTTGTTAATGACCGGTATAATCTCAAGATCATGTTCCAGTGCCATGTACATATTAGCAAGGGTTTGGGCTTCAACTCCCTGACTTGCATCTATGAGAAGAAGAGCTCCTTCACATGATGAAATAGCTCGCGAAACCTCATAGGAAAAATCCACATGTCCGGGAGTATCAACAAGATTAAGTTCATACTCAATACCTTCTTTATTAACGTAGGGTATCGTAACTGCCTGGGACTTAATGGTAATCCCTCTCTCACGCTCTATATCCATGCTGTCCAGGAGTTGATTTTGAAATTTTCGTTGTTCTATTATCTTTGCTTTCTCAATAAATCTGTCAGCCAGGGTAGATTTACCATGATCAATATGAGCAATAATACAAAAGTTACGGATTCTCTCTTCTGGTAATTTCATATCCCCACTATACCGTAAGGACAGTATTACTTCAATCAGCTGCCGAGGATTTCCCACTCTACTGCGTGATGTATAAGCTCAGTGGAATCTTTAATCTGTAGCTTTGTTTTAATATGTGATTTGTATGTTTCCACGGTTTTTATACTTAAATTAAGGGAGAAAGCTATCTCTTTCGTTGTTTTACCCTGTCCGATATAATGAAAAACCTCCAGTTCCCGATCACTCAACAATTCAAAGGAAAGAGTTTTTTGATTGTTATTCCCACTAAGACGGTTAAGAAATCGTGATTTCATCTTTTCACTGAGAAAAACCTTCCCGCTGATAACTTCACGTATAGCTGTAAGTATGTTTTCCGTTGCTTCACTTTTCATTACATATCCCTTCGCCCCCGCTTTAAGGACCCTTTCAGCGTATATACTTTCTTCGTGAAGGGAAACTACAAGAATGGGAAGCTCAGGTTTCATGGCGTTGCTTTCCTTTATAAGTTCGATTCCACTGCTGTTCTTCAATGAAAGATCTACAAGCATAAGATCTGCATTAATAGTATGTACGAGGTTCAGTGCACCCGGTATATCTTCTGCTTCACCAACGGTAATCATGTCCTTTTCCTGATTGATAAGAAGAGAAAAACCCTTTCGGACGATGGGATGATCTTCAATAATAAGTATCTTTTTTTTCATTGTCATCTCCGTAAAACCGCCTTTGGAATACTACAGTAAACAGCTGTCCCTTTATCACTACTGCTGTAAACGTACAATCTTCCCTGAATCATATCTGCCCGGTATTTCATAATTTTTAAACCCAGACCATCCGTTTTTTTCATATCCATTCCCTTACCATTATCCTCTACTTTCATAATTACTTCAGTTTCATTACAGCTGAGAATAATTTTAACATTTGTCCCTCCGGAGTGTTTTAGTGCATTAGTAATTGCTTCCTGGGCTATATGATACAATTGAGCTATAATACTGTGCTCTGTAATCTCCTCATCAATAAACGACGTAAAAGTAACCCGAATATTCTGTATATTTGCAAAATATGAAGTCAGTTCTTCAAGTGCATCAAGCAGGGTTAGATTTTCCAAACCCAGAGTAACGAGCCCTCTGGATATTTCACGAGCTTTCTTCAGAGATTCCTTTACGTGGGATGCAATCCGGATAACCAGTTCTTTTTCCTCACCAAGATGCTTCCGGGACAACCCGTTTTCCAACACTTTCAGTTTCAACAGAATACCTGTCAGATACTGCCCGAGATTATCATGAAGCTCCTGGCCGATTCTAAAGCGTTCCTCCTCTAGAATATCAATAATCTGTTTTTCAAGCTTTTTCTGCTCAGTGATATCCTTGATTACAAGTGAAAAACCGTTAAACTCACCGGTTAATGAATAAGCTGGAGAGAGCGTTGTTAACACACTTATAATTTTTCCAAATTTGTCTTTAAAAACTGTATCAAAAATCTTTTCCTTTCCCTCTTTTATTGTTTCTTCGATAATATCAGGGAATTCATTCGGTATATATGATGGTATCAAAATTGATACATCCATCCCCTGCACTTCAGGTTCATCCCACCCGAATATCTTTTCAGCACCATTATTCCAGAATATAATTTCTCCTGCTTCATTAACCCCTATGACAGCATCTGTTATACTTTTCATTATTGTTGAAAGAAGTTCTTCATTACTGTGGTATGCTTTTTCAATTGAAAACCGCTGAAGTGCTATTTTTACCGTTGTGTAGAGATCAATATTGTTTGAGCTTTTTGGGATATACCCGTATGGTTCAACCTGTCGTATCCGCTTAAGGGTCCCGGGATCGTTAAAAGCTGAAATAAAGATATAGGGCACAGAGTGTATACCCCGTATAATTGAGGCTGTTTCGATACCGTCTATTTCACCTTTAATTTTTATATCAAGAATAATAAGATCAGGTTTATTTTTATTCACCGCTGCAATAGCTTTCTTACCCGTGTCTACAGGCTTAAGGGGAGTAAAACCGAGATCTTTTAAACGACGGGTCAAATCAAGTGCTATAATACTCTCATCTTCCACAACAAGAATTTTAATATTTCTGTCATCTTCAATTTGTAAATACATTATCTATATAAAATCGTTCGTCTCCAATGGTGCACTAAGCATAAGTCCGCTTTCAAGAAAACCTGATTTTCTTTTTTTTATTCGTATTTCAAGCTGCAGGATATTATACTTGGTATTTTCTTTCAATTTTTGAATCGTAAAGGGATCATTTACCGAGAGACCTGCGTTATCAGCTATGGAACCTTCTGTGACATGTGTAATAATGTAATCTTTTGAAAAAATACCGGTAGAAACACTTTCTACCTTCATACCGAAAAGAGGAAGGAACAAGTTTTCAGAAGCATCCTCTTCATAAGCTTTTTTTGCAGGAATATCAGGACGGACATCAAGGCTAAGCAATCCATCGATACTGTTTTCTCCGCGTTTCCATGAAAGATGTATAACCATATGCGGGGTATACTTTAAAAGCAGCTTCTGTACTTCATCAACGGAATCAACAGCCTGACTGTTTACAGAAAGCAGTTGATCTCCGGTTTGTATGCCTGCTCTTGCAGCGGGACTTCCCGGAGCTACGTAGATTATGGTGAGAATTCCATTCTTTTCAAGTAACGCAGCTCCGATATACGGATGCTTCATCTTCCCGCCGGTATAGAGCTGTGGAAGTATCTGTGCTGCGTAATACGCTGGTATAGCAAAGTTCACCCCTTCAAACTGTTCTATTCCCGCAAAAACAATTCCTATAAGATTATTGTTCATATCAAGCAGGGGGCCTCCGCTGTTTCCATGATTAACGGGTACATCTATCTGCATAACAGTTCCAATCTGAAGAAACTTTCTTCCATTTGCAGAAACAATTCCTGAAGTTATGGTATTCTCCAATCCTCCGGGAGAACCAATCGCAAAAACGTGTGTTCCTGGATCATACTTCCGTTCCCTGCCGAAATGGAAAACGACTGAAGGATTAACCGGAACTTTAAGTAATGCGAGATCAAATATTTTGTCCCATCCGACAACCCTCGCGGGTATTTTTTCATCCGGTTTTCCTGAAAGACGTATATAGAGCCGTGAATACCCCTCATATTCAGGGTCAACCTCACTGTCAATAACATGATAGTTTGTTAACAGGTATCCCTCTTTATCAATAAAAAATCCGCTTCCAATAACCCGTTCAGGAAGTCCCATACCATTTTCTATCTTCATCCCTCTGTTAACCCAGATAGTAGCTGTTCCTTTAATCAAATCCGGGCTTTTTTGTTTCTTTTTTAGAATGCTTTCACATTCTCCACTACATGAAATTGATCGTTTTTTTATTTCAGGAAGAAAGTATTCCAGAGTTCCCCGGTCATTTTCTCTGATACTGAGAGCGGTTACTTTTTTCAACTCAGTATCATTCAGAGTCTTCATGTTGAAATATTTTTTTGCATACAGTAATTTTGCATTATCATCAAGAGAGGTATCGTCAGAAAAAACTATTTTACCAATAAGATTATTCTCCGTAAAACCATGGGCGGAAGGTAGCAGTATATCTGCGTTTCGTGCTGAAACAAAGATCTTATACGCATTGAAATACTTTTTTTCGGTCAAATTTTTAGAAAAAAGGTTATCATATCTTTGTATCGCATCTTTTTTCAGAGTATTAATCTGGGATGGCGATAGAACTTCCAGTCCCCTTTTTGCTGCCGAAATATATTCCAAAGCATCAGAAACAGTATTTTTTGACAGTAATGATTCTATCTGTTCATAGGTTATCTTCTGCAGTGGTGCAGGAACTTTTCCAATTCTACCCTGGCTGGTTACACAGGAGAACAAAAGTACCGGTAAAACAAGAAGAGGAATGACGTACCTCATTTGATATCCTTATTATCAAGAGTGTACGTAACTTTTCCATCTGTATTCTTTGTTATGCGAAGATCAAATTCCCCGTTCATCCTTGTAGAATACTCCTGGATAAGAGCCGTCCCATTCTGATATTCCTTAAAATCAAAAATACCATCATCATTAAAATCCCATTTTTTTAAGTATCTCGGATAATATTCTTCAACATATTCCGGATGTCCATTATGATTCTGGTCAAATGCCATGGAAGCCAATGTACCGTCATGATAGGTAAAAAAGAGATCGGGTTTTCCGTCCCCGTTGATATCTTCTGACTGATTCTGTATCTGCGTTCCTTTATATGAACGTTTTTTAAAAATAATACCGCTGCTGTTTAAAAATGTTACAAGAGTATCACGGGAATTAATTCTTTCTGCATTGATAACAGTGGTACTGCCGTTATCTCTTTCAGTAAATTCTGACGATTTGTCTTCAAGAGTATACACCGAGGGTAGATGTACATAGCGGTTTATTACTACGGGCTTTACAACAGGATTTTCCGGCAGGATGACGAGGGGTAATTTTATTGCATAGGGAACAATTCCATAGTCCCTCGTTTTACCATTCTGAGAGATTGTATATGTATGAACGTATGGATAAGGCAGGTACTCCATCACAAGAGAAAAATCCTTTACGATTTTTACTGATTGTATATTTCCTTTCCTGAATCCAAGAGTATACTCAGCGATTCCATCCTGATTTGTATCAATCCTGACAGTACCTAACACCCCATCCGTAATGAAAGTTTCCATATCTGTAATACCGTCATTATTGAGATCATCGGTAATATTGAACTTCTTACTGCTGAAGTACTCCGGTATGGAATACGCTGTCTTTCGAAGATCCAGTATTTTTTTCATCCGTTTTATTTCGTTTCTGCTTACGGTGCTGCCGTCAGTAAAAACAAGATCAAGCGTTTTGAGAATATCAGTGGTATCAAGGCACAGAGAGTTTATAACAAAGAATCGATCAGATCCCCAGCGTTTTTTGTAGTAGGCCAGAAGATCCGGACAATTTTCCGGTGAACTTTGAAGAATTAATTCCTGCACAGCGTCTTTTGTATAATAATTAACCGCCGCTGCTCCCTGCATAATTCTGACAACCGCTTCATTTCTCCACTGTACATCTTTTTCAGCAAGAATACGCTGCGCGAATCCTTCACGGGGAAACAGCCTGGCTATAGCCAGTACATCATCATCTTTTCCTAATACCTGCCCCAATTTAATAAACAATTCCGCAGTATCTGGTTTACTGGTAAGAAACGATTTATACGGTAGTAAATTTATATATGCTGCACCCGCATCTCCAAGACGGTACTGTATATCAGCAAGAAGAATTCTTCCTTCAATATCGGTGTAATAATTCCAGTCATGATTCAGAAGAGCGGTTTCAACCTCGGATTCAGACAGAACATACTTCTTCTGTTTCTGCAGTATCTTTGCTTTTAAAAAGTGGGGATCAGAAGATCCTGTATCAAATGAGAGTGCTACATTAACGAGCCGTAAAGCAGCGGCATCTCTGCTGTCTGAAAACTCATTGACAGCATTTCTGAAATATAATTTCGACAGAAGCAGATTCTGCATTTTTACTGCATTCTGACTGTACGTAAAAACAGGAATCAGGAGAAAGCAGAAGAACAAAATTGTCCATCTACTCATCAGCCCCCTTTTGTTCAATCTCACTGTCATTTCCTTTGGGTTTTTCAGGGAACCCCAGCAGTGTTCTAATATCAGAATCGTCAAGAGTTTCTTTTTCTATAAGCTCTTTAGCCAAAGTTTGCAGCTGTTCGACATTATCTGAAAGAATTTTACGTGTTTCAGAAAGACATGAATCCATAATACTCTTTACTTCTTCATCAATCATCCGAGCTGTTTCTTCTGAATAATCCTTATGCCGTGCAATTTCTTTCCCGATAAATATCGGCTCATCTTCTTTTCCCAGAGATATAAATCCTGTAGTTTTACCCATTCCCCATTCAGTTACCATTCGGCGCGCGATCTCGGTAGCCTGCTGTATATCATTCTGTGTACCGGTGGTTGTTTCCGAATAAATTAACTCTTCGGCAACATACCCGCCCATGGCAATTTTTATTCTATCAACCAGCCAGCCTTTCTTCCGTGAGTATGAATCTTTTTCCGGTAGTGACACGGCCATACCCAGCGCCCGGCCCCGGGGTATTATGGTAACCTTGTGAAGAGGATCAGAATTATCAAGATAATAATGAAGTAATGCATGCCCCGCTTCATGGTACGCAGTGGCTTTCTTATCTTCCATAGTGATAAGTTTCGACTTCCTTGCTATGCCAAGAAGAAGCTTATCACGGGCTTCTTCAAAATGAGACGTTGTTACTTTCTTATCGTTGGCTCTGGCCGCGTACAGCACGGCTTCGTTGACAAGGTTTGCAAGATCAGCACCTGAAGTTCCCGGTGTCGCCTTCGCAATCAGATTTAAATCTACATTTTCCGCCAAGGGTATCTTTGATGCATGTATTTTTAGTATTTGTTCTCTTTCCCGCACATCCGGCATATCCACAACAACCTGCCTGTCGAATCTTCCCGGTCGGAGTAGTGCCGGATCCAGTACATCAGGTCTGTTTGTAGCGGCAAGTATAATAACACCTGTTTTCGTATCGAACCCATCCATCTCAACAAGCATCTGATTAAGCGTCTGCTCCCGTTCATCATTTCCACCGCCGTAACCGGCTCCCCTTGTTCTTCCAACGGCATCAAGTTCATCGATAAAGAGTATACAGGGAGCATTTTTACGGCCTCTCTCAAAGAGATCCCTGACCCTGCTTGCTCCTACTCCGACAAACATCTCAACAAAATCAGAACCCGACATATGGAAGAAGGGAACATCAGCTTCACCTGCAACCGCTTTAGCCATAAGAGTCTTACCTGTTCCCGGCATTCCGACAAGGAGAACACCTTTAGGGATTTTTGCTCCCATAGCAGTATATTTTGAAGGATTCTTTAAAAAATCTACAACTTCAGTCAATTCATACTTTGCTTCTTCCTGTCCTGCAACATCTACAAAACGGACCTTTTCCTTTTCTCCTGTATACTGCTTTGCTCTGCTCTTCCCAAAAGAGAAAGCTTTGCTTCCTCCGCCCTGAACCTGCCGGAACATAAACCAGAAGAAAAAGAGAAAAAGCAGCCATGGCAGGAGCTGAAGTATTATTTCTCCAATGGAAACGGGTTTTGGAGCTCCCGTCACTTTTACCCCTTTAGCCCTGAGATCCTTCATCAATTGATCGTCATAGTAAGGGATTCTTGTCTTAAATGAAGATACCGTATCACTCTGGCCGGAAAGAACACCATAGATTTCATTACTGTCAAGTATTTTTACCGAAGAAACCTGCCCTTGATTGAGGTATGATATAAAAGTCGAATAGGGAATCTCACGGGACGGCGATTCGCCATTGACAAGAAAAAGAATAAAAAACATAGCAATTAATGAAATAAGAAAAAAAAGGGCAAACCGGTTTTTATTAAAATCAAATTTAAAATTACCGGGTTCCTTACGATTATCATGTTGATCATTTTGATTACTCAACGTTACTTCTCCATGTATGTGTTAAACACTATCTTTTCGCCGGACATTGTACGACCGGTCTTTTTATGCTTGACAGCGACTCTGTTTTTATAGCCAAATCCTTCACCGAGCACAAGCAGAATTCCACTTTTATCTGAAACAAGAGGGATCTTCCATCGATCACCTTCCGGGACTTTCCACTCTCCGAATAATTTTTTTATTGATTTCCTGCCTTCCTTAAGAACAATAGAATCACCGGGTTTCCTAGAGCGGAGAACGAGCGGTCTATCTAAAAGATCCGCATGCAACCATGTTTTCTCCTCCAGAAGAGAAGTATCCGGATAAACCTCCACAACAACACCGGAAGGGATGCTATACCTGCCGGAATCTACCACTCTAAGATAACTTTTTTTCGGAGAAACGACAAGCCTCCTCCATAAAAATCTATCTTTCGAATATACAAGAGAAAACCCCGGTCCTTCAAGTATTTTTCTACTGTTATTCCGGTTTTCTCCTTCAAAAATACGCATGATATTTTTATAACTGAGCCTCTGAAAAGGCTTTTCAGTCCACTTATCCCAACTCTGATAGAGAATTTCCATCCTTTCATACGCACTCAAAGCAAAGAACTCTTCCAAGGAAAGAAAAACAGTACCCTCATCATCGGAAAAACGGCTTAGATCCCCCGCAGAATTACTGATATAATGGTCAGCCATCTCCAGTTTTCTGCTCATCTTTATCAAAGCCTTTTTATATCCAGGAAAAATCTTCCGAATTTCAGGAATAAGATTATGACGTATTTTATTTCTCAGGTAAACAGATTGGTTGTTCGTTTCATCTGTTACCGGTGAAAGATGATTTTCCCTACTGTAGCGGATCAGCGCTTTTTTTTCTACGGTTCCCAAAGGGCGGAGTATCTTTCCCGTTGTTTGGGATATACCGGTAAGACCATGTAATCCCGATCCCTGAAAAACCCTCATTATGAGAGTTTCAACGGTGTCATCGAGGGTATGACCAAGAGCAAGAAACATCATATCCTTTTCTTCCATCGCTTGTGAAAAGATACGGTATCTGAATTCTCTCGCTGTTTCTTCCACACTTCTTTTATCTTTTGCGGCTGCAGCAGCTATCCTGCCATGAGGAATATGCACAATATCAAGCTCTACCTGTATTTCCCGGGCAATATGGTAGATACTATCACACTCTTCTGCCATAACGTCTTTTCCGCGTATACCATGATCAACATAAAGAGCAGATAGATAGTAACCAAAAGAAGGCCTTAAAAGAGAGAGAATATGGAGGAGAACCGTTGAATCAGGTCCTCCGGAAAATCCTGCAAGAATACGTATGTTCCCGCTGACTTTCTGTTGTTTTAAAAACTCGGATACTTTATGCAGAAGTTCGTCGGTTATATTCATTCATGACCTCATCCAGGGGATGGGATACCAGTTTCAAAGCAGCGTCTGCCGCTCGGTCAATCCCTCTCGTAAAAAGCGGATAATGATGGGCGTCCGGATCGGTAAGTACGTAGGAGATGATCTCCTCTTTTTTTTCCGGTCTTCCGATACCAATAAAAAGACGCAAAAAATGATTATGACCGAGATTATCAACAATTGATCTTAGCCCGTTATGGGTACCGGGAGAACCTTCTTTCTTAATCCTGCAGGTTCCTTCAGGGAGATCTAGATTATCGACGATGACAACCACCTTATCCCCGGGAGCAGTATACCTGCGCAGGAGCCCAGGAAAGATAATACCGGAATTGTTCATATAGGTAAGGGGCTTGACAAGAATATATTCACAATTCTCTGTCTGCCCCTTTCCAATCAAATATTTCTTAAAAAAAGGCTTTTTCATTGGTATTGAATGCTCTTCTGCAATCTTTTCAATAACCATAAACCCAGCGTTATGCCGGGTCCTCCTGTATTCCGGTCCGGGATTTCCCAGTCCGACAAGTAAAACAGCCAGTTATTCTTCTCCAGGCGCTTCTTCTGTTTCTTCTTCTTCCAGAAGCTCCTCTTCTTCAGCAGGCTCTTCCAGTACTTCTTCTTTAATGTTTGTAATACTGATAACCGTCTGTTCGGGGATATTAAGTACTTTTACTTTCGGAGAGATATCAAGATCCCCAACATGAATCGCTTCACCAATAACAAGATCATCAATATTTACAGCTATGAACTCAGGAATGTCTTTGGGAAGACATTCAATCTCAAGCTCATGAATCCGCTGTTCAAGCAGTCCGCCTTCCCGGACACCCTTTGCAGCTCCTTCAACATGTACCGGTACTTTTGTACGCAGTACCTTACCTCTTTCAAGTTCAAAAAAATCAATGTGGGTTATGCTGTCCCTCAGGAGATCTTCCTGAAGACCTTTAACAAGAACTTCATATTTCTTTTTTCCAACCATCAGTGTCAGTATTGTGCTGGCGGAACTGTTTTTGAACTTCTGGCGAAATTCTTTTTGATCAACAGCAATTGTTTTAGGTGTTTTATGCCCGTAAATAATAGCGGGTATCTTACCTTCTCGCCGCAACCTTCGGGAAGGTCCTTTTTTTAGCTCTTTTCTCTCATACCCGGTGAGAGTTTTCTGATCCATGGAATACTCCTTAACATTCAAAATATAATACTGGGGCGGCAGGATTCGAACCTGCGATACCGGCACCAAAAACCGGGGGCTTAACCACTTGCCAACGCCCCATCTGTGACCCGGTTCGAGTATTATACTTTTTTTCAGTTAAAAGTCTATAGGTTTTCTGCTGCTTCTTGGGTAGAACTGTCTTCAATGACAGGCTCTTTATTGTATGCTTCCAGAATTTTATCCTGTAACACATTTCTGAACTCAGAATTTATTGGATGTGCAACATCTTTATAATCACCTGCTTTTGTTTTCCTGCTTGGCATAGCGATAAACGCACCATTCTTTCCCTCAATAACCTTAACATTGTGGACGACGAAGCAATCATCAAAGGTAACCGTAACATACGCTTTTAATTTTCCATCGGCACCAACCCTTCGAATCCTAATGTCAGTAATTTCCATAATCCCTCCATGACGATACACATCAGCTATTTTCTGAATTGTAAACCGCCTGAGTGGGATTCGCAAGCATTTTTCCTTTATGTACTCTTTTAAATGATTTTTTTAGTACTTTTTCTCCCTCCGCTGCTGATTTTTCATCTTCGAAAATACCGAAAACAGAAGAACCGCTGCCTGAAACCATGTGAAAAAGGGATCCTGCATCCCTAAGAGCCTGCAATACTTGAGAGTATATATTATTTCCTTTCATAAGAATGGAATGAAAATCATTAAAAAACCGCCATTCCCGGGGATACCGCTCATACATAGCTGTAATATCAATCCTATCCCGCTTTCTATCGGGATTCTGATCGATTTCCTTATACGCATCGGCCGTTGATACCACTAACCCTGTTTCAATAATAAGAAGAGGCAGTTCCCACTTCGTTTTGACAGGAATAACCTTTTCCCCCCGGCCCGTAACATAAGCTGTGGGAGATCCAAAAAAGAAGGGAACATCACTCCCGATGGTTTCTCCCAGTTTCATAAGCTCAGTTACAGTCAAACGGGTATTAAACAAACGATTCAACCCAATCAGCGTTGATGCTGCATCACTCGACCCGCCTCCAAGTCCGCCTCCGGCTGGTATAACCTTTTTACATGTAATTTTCAGATCAGAGGAGACACCTGTATGTTCCCTGAAAACATTCACTGCTTTGTAAATAAGATTTTGATAAACAGGAAAAGCAAAATTCCCGCTCAGATGGAAATTGTCAGAAAAGGAACCTGTTGAAACAGTAAGTTGATCATGAAAAGAAACTGCCTGAAAAAGTGAACGTACGAGATGATAACCATCATGACGTTTTGAGCCGATTTCAAGATGAAGATTGATTTTAGCGGGAGCATTTACAGACACGGTTTTCACAATGTCGTTATCGTAAAAGAAAGCAGTGTTTTTTTCAATCCTTCTTTTTTCATTTGACAACTTGTACCGGGTTTTTTATACTGTTCTCATGGAAGAAAAAGATCTGGAATTATTCATTGATGCAACAGCTGCTGTTTTCAACGAAATCGGTTTTGAAGTTTCTGTTACCAAACCAGCTGTTAATAGTGATTTTACTGCGGATGTCGTTGCAAATATTGGAATAACCGGAGATATAAAGGGTTTCCTCATTCTAAAATCAAACCTGGCAAGCGCTCATGCATTTATTACAAAGATGCTTTCAAACCTCAATATGGAAACTGAGGAAGTGGATTTCGGCCAATTCCATAAAGAAGCAATGGGAGAGGTATTAAACCAGATCTCAGGACGGAGCACCATGCTGCTGGAAGAGAGGGATATTCACTGTAATATTACCCCCCCCACCCTTATCATCGGGAACAAAATAGATTCCAACCCGGCTGACTCGGAATATACTTTTAACAGATACCTGTCAGGAGATTTCGGAACCTTTAATTTTTATGTTGGTGTAAAAAATAATTCATAAATTCAGTTGACATAATTTAAACCATTACCGTACATTATCGTATAGGCAGGAGAAGAAAAAACATGATTGATGATGATGATGATTTTTATGATGATAGTTTTGATGATTATGAAAATGATTATGATGATAGTTTTTCAGATATCGACGACGATTTTGAAGAAGATGTTTTTGACGATGACACTGATGACTATGATGATGAATCCCTTGAAGAAGACGATGATTTTCCGGAAGAAGAAGATGATGATATAGACTACTATGACGGCCTTGATTATGATGATTTTGATGATTGATACACTATTTTCCCGTTAAACCATAATTTTTCCAGATTATAAAAAGATCTCACCTCACTGTTCATGAGATGAATAACAAAATCTCCGCAGTCTATAAGTTCCCATCCATTTTCTGATATGTTTTTATGTCTATGATAGACATCAATATTATGTTCTGAAAGAAAGGTTTTAAGCAATCTTACAAGCCCTTTCAAATGTCCCAGACTTGAACTTGTTGAAATTATAAAATATTTTGTCCAGCTGCTGTATTCGGAAATATCAAGAACAACAGTCTGTTCCCCTTTGTGTTCGTCAATAAATCTGCCTATTAAAAGAGCAGTTTTTTCATCATCTTTAGTCTTTACAATATCTTCCATCAAAATCTTTCCCCAAAACCACAATGACATCAGAACTGTCATTGAGTATATTTTCATTTAAAATATCAATTGTATTTGAATATTTCACATTTTTACATTTTATAATTTCAGCAATTTTATCAGCGGCTTCTGTATCCATACTCCGGCTGAGAACAAACGTTTTTTCCAGACTGTCTGTAGAATAATTACTTAAATTCAAAATAGTATATCCGAAACTTTTAAAAACCTGCGCAGTTCTTCCTGCAAGACCGTTCTGTCCTGTTCCGTTAAGTATGTCAATTTGCAGGTGGAGGGAACTGTTACTGGAAATTTCCGCATTAGCGAGAGATTCCACTGTCTGATTAACGGTTTCCTTCAAGAGCTTCCCCTCATAATGCGGAAAAAGGAGCAGTTTATCCCCTATTTTTCTATTCGTACCAAGAACCCTCTGAAAAACTAACTTATCAGAATCGAGCATTTTTATCTCTTTAAAAAAGGCAACAACTGCATTTTTAGACAAGTTTGATTTTAATGAAGTATAAAGAAGGGTATCTACGGTCCTGCTGTTTAAAAGGGTGTTCTTCTCCCCTATTTTTAGAAAAAGAGCCTGTAGTACCTTTTGTCTTCTACTGATACTCTCAACACTCATCTCCCCTTTCTCATTATACTCCATGTAGGTGACTGCTTTTTCACCGTCAAGAACAACATTTCCGGCAGGAAGAAGAACAAGATTATCAGCATTTATTATTTCTACCGGATTCGGTATAAAAAGCTTTATACCGTCAAAGATGTCAACAATTCTTGCCAGATCTCTTTTATCGATGATCATGTAGTAAGGGATTTTGAGCCCGGTCAACTCCTCCACTTTCTCTATGAACGGAAGAGGTTTTTTTACTGAAAAAAGTGAATCGATACTTCCCATTTTGTTTACGGTGGTGAGAATTGATCCAATATTACCGGGTATGTCAAAGAGAGAACCCTTGCGGGTACGTGAATTGTATAGAAATACTTCACTGTACATCAGAGTATCTCCATCTTTCAAGAGGAAGAGGACATTCAGGTTTTCCTTCTTTTCCAAAGCTGCTGTTATTTTATCCGCCCTTATTTGGGAAAAGATAAAAACTCCAGCGCTGACTATTACAAGAACAATAAGAACAAGAAAAATAAAAGCTTTATCCAATCCTTTCCTTCTTTTCACAGAATCACCCTTTCAATCCAGAATTCAGAAGATCATCATACAATAAAATTGAGTCCTCGACAATTGCATTTCCACTATTCCTGAGATGGGTAATTTCTTTTGACAGAATTTCAAGAACCATGGCGTCCAGGCTCATCTTGAGAATTTTCTGACGGTATGCGTCATCTATGTGCGTTCTTCCTGGTTCAATATAATCAGCTACAAACAGTATCTTCCCTATAACCCCCATACCGGTATGTCCGGTTGTATGCCAGCGTACTGCCTGCAGAACAGGTTCATCAGATAAACTGAATTGCTCAGAAAGTAAAACAGCTCCAGCTCTTCCATGAAGCAGAACAGGGTGCTCTCTTTCATAGGGTGTTGTTGTATAGATATCTTTCTCAGCAAGAGCTATCTTTTCATTGTCATGTAGTTCCCGGGCAATATCGTGCGCAATACCCGCAATTTTACCGGGAGCTTCATCAATACCAAAGAGATTACAGAGATAGCCGCACATCCTTGAAGTGGCCATTGAATGTTCAAGTCTGCTCTGTGTAACGTTTTGTTCAAGATAGCGTTTTATCCTGTTATACATCTGACTCCCTGTACAGTCCATGTTTTTTTATATAGAAGTAAACACGTTCCGGAACAAGGTATCGGTAAGCTTTTCCCGCAGAAATTCTTTTTCTGATATCCGCTGAAGAAAGAGGAAGCATAAGATTTTTCAGATATGAATGGGGGATATCAAAATCCACTTCTTTTTTGAATTTACGGTGAACTACATACAGATCCACCATTGAAATCAGATCCTCCCACCGGTACCATTTTTTAAATCCCTCAACAAGATCATCTCCAATAACAAGACCTATTTTTCCTGTAACAGTATTCGTTTTATAAAGATACTTCACCGTGTCTACCGTGTAAGAAACACCTCCCCTCTCTATCTCACAATCTAGAATATCACCCTCATTTTCATCAAGGGCAAGAGAGAGCATTCCTATCCGTTGAAATGGTGTCACCGTAGAAGCATTCTCTTTGTGAGGGGGGATAAACGACGGGACGTATAATATCTGCTCATAGTTAAGTTGTTTACGTACCTCTTCCCCAATGTAAAGATGACCGTTATGAACCGGATTAAACGATCCCCCTATTAAAATGGTTCTCATTGGTTATCAGCCAGGTTTTCAAAAGAACGAATAAGTACATCGAGACCGCTTCTTGTAAAAGATGATATCCCTGTTACTGTTTCTTCCGGAAATGACTTCTGCAAGTCATCCAGATGTTCTGAGGTATCTGGAAGATCTGTTTTGGTACCAACAATCATCCGTTTCCTGTTTGCCAGGTCAGGAGCATATCCCTGCAGCTCATCAAGAAGTGTCGTGAATGTCTTTGCCGGATCGTTCTGAGAGAGATCAATAAGAAAAGCAATTGCTTTTGTCCGGTAAATATGTTTTAAGAATTTTATTCCAAGACCGGCTCCGCCGGAGGCTCCTTCAATAATACCGGGTATATCCGCAAGGACAACATCCCTGTATGAGCCTTTCATAACTCCCAGATTAGGAATTTTCGTAGTGAAGGCATAGGATGCCACCCGGGGCTCCGCGTTTGTAAGGGCCCTTAGAAGAGATGATTTCCCGGCGTTTGGGAGCCCCACAAACCCAATGTCAGCAATAAGCTGAAGTTCGACATGAATTCTGCATTCTTCCCCCGGTTCACCGGATTGAGCATACCGGGGAGTCTGTTTTCGTGAAGTTGAGAAGTGCCAATTTCCCAAACCTCCCTTACCGCCCCGTAAAAATATCCAGGAACCTTCATTAGTGAGATCTTTCAGTACTTCGCCTGTTTCAGGATCTTTTATAATCGTTCCCGGAGGAACTGGAATTTCGACATCATTACCATTTCGTCCATGCTTCCGCCTTCCCTCTCCAGGACGGCCATTTTCAGCGCGGTAAACTCTCTTGAATTTAAGATGAGAAAGAGTATTGAGATTATTCCGTACAACAAAAATAACGTCCCCGCCTTTTCCGCCGTCACCGCCGTCAGGCCCACCCTTCGGGACATACTTCTCACGCCGGAATGATACACAGCCGCTGCCGCCTTTTCCGGATGAAATGTCAATAAAGGTTTCGTCAGCAAAACCAAACACAGAATTCTCTCAGTTTTTTCCCTTTATACAGAAGTATCGATATTTATATATTTTCTGCCGAGTTTTACGGAAAAAACAACTTTCCCCGCTTCTTTTGCAAAAAGAGTGTCATCTTTACCTTTCCCGACATTAAGACCAGGATGGAACTTTGTTCCCCTCTGGCGGATAATAATCTCTCCGGCTTTTACAATCTGTCCACCGAACCGCTTTACTCCTAATCTTTGAGAATTGGAATCCCGACCGTTTTTTGAGCTTCCTCCACCTTTTTTATGTGCCATACCTACTCCTTCATCTCTTTATATATGCTGACAGAACAATTTTGCGGATATTCTGCTTCCAGATCTTTCAACCCGGTCAGGCTGAAGGATGTTACTCCCCGGAGCCAGTCCGACAATGAATCTCCATCAACCTCTATACCCAGGGCAAACTCACCCCTCATGTCAACAGAACCCTTTACAAGTACTCCGTCTTTTGACTCGAGAGTCCTGGCAAGGGTTCTAAGCAATACAGAAACTGATGCACAGACAATATCCTGACCCCTGTCAGCAGCTCCTGAATGTCCGGTTGCCTGTATACCCGACAGCAAACCGGCAGTATTCAACTGTACGGTAACCTTAATCAAAAACTGATTAAGCTCCTGTAATTTCCTGTACCTTTAAATAAGAATAGGTTTCCCTATGTCCCTGTTTTCTCCGGTAACCTTTTCTCTTCCGGAACTTGATAATAACAACCTTTTTCCCTTTTTTACTTTCTTCCAGGGTTGTTTTAACCATTGCTCCTTTAACATAAGGAGTTCCAATTTTTACCGAATCATCCTTTTTCAACAGAAGTACTGAATCAAAATCGATTGAATCACCATTCTCACCATCGATTCTATCTACTTTAAGAACAGCACCTTCTTCGGCTTTGTACTGTTTACCTTTAATTTCAACCATTGCGTACATGCAGTCAACCTCAATTTATCTATTTCTTAAGTCCATCTCTTATAGCATAAGAGCCTTGATCTGGTCAAGAGTATTACATACGTTCAAGAAAGGGGATACCCACAAGATAGTAAGCATTTTTAAGAACTTGAAGAATCGATTTAACCAGTTCAATCCGGGTAAGAGCACGATTCTTGTCAGTATCTGACAGTATCTGCACATCATGATAATAGCGGCTGAACAACTTGGACAACTCATACAGATACCCTGTAATAAATTGGGGGTTCAACTCGTTTCCTGCGTTTCTTACCACTTCCGGATAGACAGCACATTTTTTTACCAGTTCCCGCTCAATATCAGTACTCAGCATGGTATAATCCACCTCGGCATCTGAAAAAGAGGCTCTCTCACGATCAAATTTTCTTAGCATGCTGCTTATCCGGGCACCCATGTACTGAAGATAAGGACCGGTATTGCCATTAAATGAAATTGATTCTTTCGGATTAAAAATCATATCTTTTCCGGGAGATACCTGCAACAGATAATAATTTAATGCCGCCAGAGCTACAGCTCCGGTTGTTTTTTCTACATCTCCCACTTTTTCAGTTCTCTCTTTTTCAGCTATTTCAGCAAAAGCCATTTTCTTGAGACCGGCGAAGAGATCATCTCCATCAACAACAGTCCCCTCTCTCGACTTCATTTTCCCGTCAGGAAGATTAACCATACCGTATGACAGATGAAACAGGTCATTGGCCCATTCGAACCCCAGTTTTTTGAGAATATAGAAGAGTACCTGAAAATGATACTGCTGTTCGGAACCGACAACATAGATCAATTTCTCAAAAGGCCAGTCATTATGTCGCGCAATAGCAGTACCTATATCCTGAGTAAGGTACAGAGATGTACCGTCACTGCGTAATAAAACCTTTTTATCAAGATTTATTTCCGTCAGGTCTGCCCACACAGAGCCATCCTTTTCCTGATAAAAAACACCCCTTTCAAGACCTTTCATAATCTCGGCTTTTCCGGTTTTGTACGTTTCGCTTTCAAAATAAAAGGCATCAAATTGTATCCCTGTGTTGGCATAGGTCTGCTTGATACCGTCAATTGTCCATCTGTTCATTCTTTGCCAGAGGGCAGTCACCTCTGGATCGCCGGCTTCCCACGCCCTGAGCATAGCCCGGGCTTCATTTTCAGCTTCAGGATACTCTTTCGACCATTCATTGTACCGCACATAGTACTTGCCGACAAAATGATCACTTTTCATCCCCTCACTTTCGGGAGTTGTACCGGCTCCGAATTTCTTATATGCGAGCATGGATTTACAGATGTGAATACCGCGGTCATTGATAAGGTTTACTTTCCGGACATCAGCTCCGTTAGCCGCAAGTATTCGGGAAACACTCTCTCCGATGGAGTCATTTCTGAGATGCCCCAAATGGAGAGGTTTGTTGGTATTTGGACAGGAAAATTCAACCATTATCTTTCTGTTTTTTAAAGAACCAGTATTTCCGAAACGATTTCCCTCACTACTGATCTTTTTTAAAACCCTCGCTGCCGTTTCAGTTATATCAACCTTGATATTTATATAAGGACCTGATACAGAAATGACCGCTTTTTCATTACCTTTCTCAAGATATTTTTTAAGTTCACCTGCAATAACGGCGGGACTTTTTTTAAAAATTTTAGCGGCAAAAAAGAGAGGAACCGCGATATCACCGAGTTCAGGCTTAGGAGGGGTCTCAAGTATCAGTTGAAGAGAATTCACGGAAAAATCATCTATTCCGGTATTTTCCGCATAACTTTCAAGGGAGGCAAGTAGCTTCTGTGCCCAGTAGTTTTTCAGTTCTTCCATTTTTATAACTCCTGGCAGACACCCTATCCAAAATAACCAATCAATGCAAGCATCCTTGTAAAGTTCTCCGGACCCTGGCGTCTGTAAGACCCGTACTTTTCATTGCAGATGGTACATTCATGAAAATCATAAACATTATGTATACCGAGAGAATAAAGAAGATCATAATTTGCTGACTTTAAATTCAGGTAATATTTCCCGTTCCTCTTTTCTCCGCTTTTTTCTCCCCACCGGGATGTAAATATCCTGTACCGGGTTTCATCTACCTCATAACAGCAGACTCCGGCTGAAGGGCCAAGAACAACAGTAAGATCACCCGTAACAGTTCCCCATCTATCCTGGAGGATCCCAGCTGCTTCTGCAATAATTCCTGTTCCTTTCCATCCTGAATGGACAATGCCGAAAACTTTATTTTTACTGTCAAAAAAATATATCGGCATACAGTCAGCTGCAGTAGCTCCGAGAATGAGTGCACTGTTTTCGGTAATAAGACCGTCACCGGAAAGAATATGCGGAGGTTTGCTATCAACAACAAATATCTTTTTCGAGTGGATCTGCCGGCAGCGTATAAAACGCTTCTCATCAATACCGAGACGGTTAAGAAACGTACCTTGTTCAGAATATCCCAGATTGCCGGAATTTTTCAGAGAAAGAATAATTTCAGGGCCGTCTCCGGGTATACGGGCTCTCAGTATATTCCCATCATAAAGAGAAACAGGAAGCTGTTTCCCTATCACTATTCAGCCTCTCTCTCAAGATCAAAAACAGTGGTAAATAATTCCAAAAAATTATCAATTTTAAGTTTTATCTTCACAAGAGAAGGGATGAGATTCTTGTTCTCTCCCTTTCCAATAAAACCAAGATTTGAAAGGGTATCGAAAGGCCCGCCAATTTCACCATGGGTAATACCTACGACAATATTGGTAAGCATCGAAAGAGCAGATATAAAATCACGTATAACGGATTCCATCTCCCGATCCGCCTCCCTGATAATATCTTTTATATTCTCTACCTTTTCCTCGGCTTCACCTTGTCCCCCCTTTATATTTTGAATCTGATAATCATAGGAACCGCCGGGGGAAAGTTTTGAATCAACAACCTTGATATCCTCAAGTGTTTTTACAATTTTTGAAAATGAATGATTAAAATCCATTCTGTTCTGTTCTTTATAAAATTTACCATCCACTAGAATTAATTTTAATGCTGGAAGCATTTCCTGCATATAAACCGTAGAAAGGAATTTGTAAACAGATCCTGCACTGTATTCATAGCGCACCATAATATCATCACCCCAAATTCCATTCCGGTAATAAGCCAGTGTTTCTATAGACTCAACTCCAAGAAATTTAGAAAGCTGATTGATGAGATCTTCCGTCTTTTTCTGCATGGAAAATCTATTCATATTCTGTTCAAATTGTTGATACCAGTATTTTTTATACAAGGCAAACCAGTCTTCCCCTCCGCTTATATCAAGGGGATTGTAATTAACATTTCTGTTTACAACCTTGTTTATATCCCCAAGAGGCAGATGGTTGTTAAACTTTCTTACCGTGCCAAGAAAATCCTCAGCAGCAGCCATATACGTGTTTAATTTTTCACTGTCAGCTGGATCCGTATTATTTCTTACTACAGAATAGTAGTAGAGGGCTTTGAATACCTCCTTATCCGGAGGATATTTAAAACTGTACAGAATGTTATACAATGTTCCAAGGGGTTTCCTTATTTCAGAAAACCTGCAAATTTTTCCGCTTTTCCCCGGCTGTTGACTGAATTTCATAAGAATTATATCAAAATCAAACTTTAACAGGATGTTAAGTATATGAAGAGAACGGGAGTAGGAATAAAGCAACTTCCTTTCTCCATCGGAAATTGAATCAAGGATATCCTCAATCCGGAATTCAATTTCCCTTCTAATATCAAAGGTTTCCGCTTTATCCATCTCAGACTCAATCTTCCAGGGATCTGTTTCAGATAAAAACCGCTGCTGTATTTCCGGAAGAAACCAGCCGCCGAGAAAAGCCAGAAAGTTCATCTTGTGCAGTTCAAAGGCAGTCAAAACAGAATCTTTCAAAACATTGCCTGCGGTTTTCAGGTTATCAATTTCACGAAAAAATTTGTCGGTAAAATATTTTCCGCTGTAATCTATGTATCCGGGTATACGTTTTTCAGTAGCTCTGCCGAGTTTATCTATGAGGTAATCTCTCATCACCCGGTCTTTTTCTTCGGAGGTAAACAATGCTTTTAAAAGAATATATATTTTTTCAAAAAAAGACAGTTTACTTATATGCTCATCAAAAAGAGATCTTTCCTCAGTATTTTCTGTAATAAGGGGTTCAGGACTCATGACGACGTTCGTTTTAAGTTTATCGATTAAACTCCGGCGTTCTTCAAGGGTGAGATCAGAAATAAGCCTGTCAAAAACAGAAGTACCCATATTACATCAACTATACCACATTAATATAAAAAAAACGGCCGATCTAAAGAAAGGCCGTTCTAGTCCCTAGGGGAATCGAACCCCTCTCTGAAGACTGAGAATCTTCCATCCTAGCCGATAGACGAAGGGACCACGAGCTGGCCTAGAAGGACTTGAACCCTCACTGACGGAACCAGAATCCGCTGTGCTACCAATTACACAATAGGCCAGAGACAGTACCGTGGTAATGTACCGAATGCATGCCCTTTTGTCAATAGAAATTACACTTTTTCATGAGTGTAGTTAATCAGTGTCTTGAGGGTATAATCTTTAAGGGGAACAAAATCATTTAAAAACGGAAGCCCTATAATGCAGAAAATCTCACTGACCCTGCCTCCACATCCGGTGATGAGTTCAGCAGCCGCTTTTAACGTACCGCCGGTAGCTACAAGATCATCAACAAGCAGGACACTATCCCCTATTTTTATATCATCCCTTTGTACCTGAATGATATCTGTCCCATACTCAAGCGCAAATTCTTTTTCGGCAGTCTGTCCGGGAAGTTTGCCCTTTTTCCGGACAAGAACGAGCGGCAGCCCAAGTTTCTCTGCTATAGGAGCTCCAAAGATAAATCCCCGAGCTTCAACAGCCGCTACCGCTGAAAGATCTTTTGTCTCCGCTCTGCCGCAGACAGTATCTATACAGTAACGGAATGCTTCAGGATTCATAAGAATACTTGTGATATCATAAAATAGTATACCCTTTTTCGGAAAATCGGGTATTTTACGTATTGCACTGTCAAGATTGTATGAACCGTTCATCTGCCTTCCTCTTTGCCTTAAGGATATTTTTTACGAAATGCATCAACCCGTGCCGAAGCATTCAACGCAAGACTTGAATATTCTCCCTGCTGGAAGTAATAGTATCCGATACCTGCTATCATCGCAGCATTATCGGTGCACAACACTCTCGAAGGGAAAAGGACCGTTGTACGGTCAATATTTTTAAGCTCTTTCCGGAGCAGTGAATTTGCAACTACTCCTCCTCCTGCAACAATAGTCCGGATACCGGTATCCTTAACAGCCCGTTTTACCCGTTTAATAAGCATCATGACAGCAGCCTTCTGAAAACTGGCTGCAATATTTTCTTTACTCATAACGCTTTCCCCGTTCCGGAAATGTTCCAGTTGATTGATAACAGCTGTTTTTAGTCCTGAATATGAAACATCGTAGCGGTGATCCCCCTTATGCAGAGATGGATCCGGAAAGTTAAATGCACAGGGATCTCCCTGCTCTGAAAGCCGGTCAATTGCCACTCCGCCGGGATATCCGAGTTCGTAATATTTTGCGACTTTATCAAATGCTTCACCGCAGGCATCATCTATTGTTGTTCCCATAACAGTAATATCATCAAAACTGTCCACTTTGCTGATAACAGTATGGCCGCCTGAAACAAGAACACCAAGGTACGGATACGAAATTTCATACTCAAGATGAGGAGCAAAGAGATGTGCTCTGATATGATCAACACCTATAAGAGGCTTATCAAGCGCGAGAGCCATACCCTTTGCAAAACTTACTCCCACAAGAAGAGAACCGACAAGACCGGGCCGGTTTGTAACAGCTATGCCGTCTATCGACTGCAGTGAGACATTGCATTCTTCAAGGGCTCTGCGTACAACAGAAGTTATCCACTCTGTATGCAGCCGTGAAGCAATCTCAGGAACAACACCGTTATAAACTCTATGAAAATCAATCTGAGTAGCAATTACATTACTGAGAATATGTTTTCCATCTTCAACAACAGATGCAGAGCATTCATCGCAGGAACTCTCAATACCAAGTATCTTCATCGTCTTTGAATCCAGTAAAAAGATCCGTCAAATTATTTAAGGTATAGTTATTTTCTAGCAGCGTTGGATAAAGATCAAGAAGTATCTGTGCAAGTTCACTTGACCAAACATGTCCAATCATAACAGCATGACCTTTCTTTTCAGATATCTCCAACCCTCTCTCAATTGATTTTTCTATTGATTTTTTTTCTTGTTTATTATCCAGAAATACACTCCTTTCTGCAAAGGGAATCCCTGTTTCCGCGGCTATTTTCCGGCCGACACTTTGCGCTGTTGTTCTGCTGTCTAAGAAAAACATATGATTTTTCTTTAAAAAATGGAACAGGTATGTCATTATTTCTTCATCCGCTGTCCCGGCTGACCCCATATGGTTATTCATTCCCCTCGCATAGGGCAGCTCTTTTACGTTAGTGCTGAGCACTTCTGTCACTGTAGCTTCTTTCATACCTATATGTATAGCCCCGGGACCGGTTTTTTGCCCTCCTACTGCATCCATCGGCTGATGTATAATATACTCTTTCCCTGCTTCATGTATCAGCCGGGCTGCTTCTTTAGTATACGGCAATCCCGGCAGAATTGCAAAAGTAATTTTAAAGGGAAGTTTAAGAAAGGGCTTTAACTGGAAGACATTATTGCCAACATCATCTATGACAATATACAGCTTCCCTCTGACAGGTTTTATTTTCTCCGGTATTATCTTTTCCGGTTTTACTTTTCCAGGAACTATTTTTTTTACAGATACTTCAGCAGGCCTCTTTTTTTCAGGAAAGAAAACAAGTGTCAGGAAAAGCGCTCCGATAATGATCCCCAATAAAATATAAACGAGCAGCAATACATTCCGGGATTTCTTTTTTCTTTTTTGAACCACCTGATGAAATTAGTATTATTTTATCGTTTTGGTCAAGCGCAGATCAATTAGAGCTTTTTGCGAAGTACCCCATTTTAGCGAAATAATACATGACAATTTTCATAGTAGAATGTCTTTTGGAGCAGAGGAGTTCATTATTTTATTGATTTTTCACTTCTCAAAGGTAGAATCAGCACTTTTTTTGTGATTTTAGGCTCCTGA
>WGCU01000082.1 GCA_015493635.1 Spirochaetaceae bacterium
GGCACCTTTTTTGTGGGGTAAATATTACAAATTTTTGGCTTTTAGATGCTCTAAAGCCTCTTCAGGGCATTCTCTCGGGGTAAAATATTTTTGACCCCTTTGTTATTTTCTCTCAGTATAGTAAGTTGGGGTACTTCGCAAAAAGCTCAAAAAAGTATCAGCCATTATAGTTTTTAACGAGGTGTGCAATCTCTTTCAGACGGTTTTCGACCAGACTGTTAATTGAACGGGGAGGGAAATTACCTTTCCTGCTGCGAAGACCCGCTTCCATACCGGTTAGAATTTCCATTCCTTCATCTATCGTTGTAATAGGGTAAATGGAGAACTCTTTCCTTTTAACCGCTTCACAAACATCTTCAGGCAGGGTGAGGTTTACAATATTCTGCATGGGGATAATGACTCCCTGGGTTCCGTCCAGGCCAAGGCGTTTGCAGATATTGTAAAACCCGGTCACTTTTTCTGTTATACCGCCGACTGGCTGTATCTGTCCCATCTGATTTACTGATCCGGTAACAGCAAGTGACTGCTTTAACGGTATTTCCGCAATTGCGGAGAGAAGGGCGTAAATCTCTGTTGAAGAAGCGGAGTCCCCGTCCACCTCTCCGTATGACTGTTCGAAACATATACTGGCAAAAATCGACATGGGAAAGTCTTTTGTGTATTTCTGCCGCAGGTATCCCTCTATAATCAGCACCCCTTTATCATGTATTTCACCGGAAAGCCCTACTTCCCGTTCTATATTAATCAATCCTTCATTTCCCGGTGAAATTTGAGCAGAAATAACAAGAGGGCTTCCATAGCTGAAAAATCCGCGGTCATGGACCGCAAGACCGTTAATTCTGCCTATCTGTTCTCCGGTTACATTCAGGAGTATATCGCCTGTTCCAATAAACTCGGTGAGCTTTTCTTCCGGCATATTGTTCAGGAATGTACGCATCTTAAGAGCGGTTGAAACAGCTTCTTTATCAACTGAACTGCTTTTGTTTTTATATGCCCAGTAAGAAGCTTCCCTGAGTAAATCAGCGATGAGGGAGAACCGGGTGGATAATTTTTCTTTGTGTTCAGCGAGACGTATACCATACTTGATTATTTCAAGAATACCGCTTATTTCAGGAAGTATAAGTTTTTCATCCTCTACAATCATTTTTATAAAACCAATGTACTGTTTAAGATTTTCCCTGTTCAGATCCATTTCGGAATCAAATTCAGCCGATATCTTAAAAAATTTCTGGAAATCACGGTCCGTATTGTACAGAACCTCATACAGGTTTTCGTTACCTACAATAATTATCTTGGTATTAAAAACGATGGGTACCGGTTTCAGCGTTGTATTCTGCAAGGTAAAGGTACTATTTTGGTTCTGAATTTCAATTTCACCGGTTTGTATTGCTCTTTTAAGATTTTCCCAGACGCCTTCTTCTTTCAGGATGTCTTCTGCCTTTAAAATGATGAATCCTCCTGAAGCTTTAATAAGGGATCCTGCTCTGATTAGCATGAAATTTGTTCTACTTTCTCCATTAAGATCAATTTTTGTTTCTATGGAACCGAAAAGGTTTGCGTACCGGGGGTGATTCTCAAATAACTTTGGAACACTTGCTGTTCTTGAATGATCTACAATGACATTTATACCGTAACGCAACAGTTCATGGGAAGAGCTTTCCTCCTCTTCCGGATCACGGGTAAAAAGAAAAAGATTCTGAATAACATCATCTTCAAACTCTGATAGATATGAAATGATATTTTTTTCATGGTAAACGGCCTTTAATTTATTAAACAGTCTTTCAACTTCAGGCTTTACCATTTTTATTTTTAATTCATGGAGTTTTTTACCCAGTATCAGGTTCCGGTCATTGATATTAAGGAAAATTTGTTTCATTTCATCCATGTACGCATAGTACTGTTTTCTTAACCGGTTCCATTCCTCTTCTTTTAAGGTCCCTTCACGGACAAACTCCTGCAGCTTATCAAAGGTAACAGGATTTCCCATCCACACAGGCTGAATATCTGTAGCTTCTTCATCATCCTCAACAGTCTGAACAAGCTGAAAATTATTTTTCTTGATATTTTGCTCAAATTCAGAGAGGAGCTTATTCTCCGTCCTTTCAAGATCAGAGATGAGATCATCCCTTGTACTGCTGTAGACCCGTTTATTCAAAATACTCTGGATACTTTTTTTAAGATCTTCTACGAGGGTATGTATATCCTTTTTAAACTGTACACCCTTTCCCTTCGGCAGATAGAGTACCTCCGGCCTGTCAGGGTCTTTGAAATTAAATACATAGGCGCAATCCTTCAGTTCTATTGAAGAGGAATCAAACTGGCCGAGAATTTTTTTTATGGCAGAGATCCGTCCTGTTCCAGAAATACCGGTAACAAAAACATTATATCCCTTCCCGCTTATTTCAGTTCCCATCTGGAGCGCTTTTACTGCCCGGGGCTGACCTATAATCATGGATGGTTCAGAGTCCTTGACAAGAGAACGGATTTTATCTTCTGAGATGTTAATGGCAATTTCTTCCGGAGATAGTGTATAGTGATTCATACCCTACTATAGGGAGCTATCCTTTTAATTGTCAAGTTGCCTGCAGTGAGGGTTTTAATAACCCGCAGTTAATTATATACTGTTCCTCATGAAGCTATTGGATTTTGACCGCTACATTAGATCCCTGCTGGATATGGAGGGAACAGAAGCAATTGACTCTTCCCTGAACGGTATTCAGGTTGGGAGAAAAGAAAAAGAAATAACAAAAGCGGCATTCGCGGTTGATGCCTGTATGGAAGTTTTTGAGCGGGCGGCGGACTGGGAAGCCGATCTTATTTTTGTTCATCATGGTATATTCTGGGGAAAACCCGTTCCTGTAACGGGAAGACAGTTTCAAAGAATTTCATTTCTTATGGAAAAAGATATTGCTCTGTATGCTGCCCATCTTCCTCTTGATGTCCACCCTGAAATAGGAAATAATACGGGACTTGCCGCTGCAGCCGGTCTGACTGGACTGCAGCCTTTCGGGCACTATAAAGGGAAAGCCATCGGTGTAAAAGGGACCTTCGTCTCACCGAAAACAATTGAAGAGGTTGTTGCTTCTTTAGGGTTTACCGCAAGAAACTGCCTTGGGATTCTTCCCTTTGGGAAGAAAGAGATTCATACTTCCGGTGTTATTGCCGGCGGCGGTGCAAAAGAAGTTGAAGAAGCTTTGGAAGAAAATCTTGATCTGTATATTACAGGAGATGTCGCCCATGAAGTGTATCATTACTGCCTGGAGGGAGGCATAAATATGATAAGCTGCGGACACTACAATACCGAAACATTCGGTCCGAAACTGATTATGGAGCGTATAGCATCGGAAACATCTCTGGAAACACAGTTTATAGATGTACCGACAGGATTATAGGGAGGTGAATGTGCGGTTGCGGAAAGTGATACCCCTGAGCTTGACGCTCGTTGTTTTTTTTCTTGACCAGTTTACCAAGTATCTTGTTGTAAAGAATATCCCTTATCATACTGTCGGGAAATCGTTTCTTGGCGGGTTTTTACGTATTATTCACACACGGAATCTGGCGGTAGCTTTCAGTATGGGAGACAGTTTGACCTCTCCGGTGCGGCTGGTTCTTTTTACTATTGTTCCCGCAGCAGTGCTTCTGCTTATTTTAATTTATTTTTTAAAGAGCAGCGATTTCAGTTCTCTTCAGCGATGGGCAATTGCCGGTATTCTGGGAGGAGGAATCGGGAACCTGTTTGATAGAATTTTTAAACCCCTCGGGGTTGTCGATTTTATTGATGTCAAGTTTTACGGGATTCTGGGATTCGAGCGCTGGCCTACTTTTAATGTAGCGGATGCAAGCGTCGTTATTTTCAGCATCCTTCTTTTAATAGCGTATATTCTGGAGGAGAAAAAAAAGAATGAATAAGAAAGTAAACACCCTGCTCTTTCTCGTAGCTGCTTCACTCTATAATATCATCATTATGATACTTATTATTGTGATTCTGCTCTTTTTTGTTTCAAGATTCCTGCCGCAGCACACGAGCCCTGCTGCTGCTTCAAGTATCTTTATTGTTGTGTTTATTCTTGGAATTGCAGGGAGTTTCTTTATTTACCATAAAACAGTTCGTTACCTGTCAAGAAAAATAGATATGGATAAATACTTCCATCCCCTTTTTAAAAAGAGGAAATAGCATTCTTAATATCCATCAGAAAGCGAACGGTTAACATCTTTTTTATACAGTTCGTTGTATACAAAGCCTCGCTGCCGGAGCCGTTCCCTGAGCTCATCCGGGAACGGGACGTACCTCCAGAATACACTCCGGGAGCCTCTGTCCATTTTTTGGGTGCCTTCGCTTTCCTTTGTTATCCAGAGGATGTAGTCCTGAATAAAATATTCTTTGACGTCCCCCCTGAACTTCTTTTCGGTAAACCACTGATAGTAACGTCCCGTCAGCCCTTCCTCCATCCAGTAATGCTGTGCCTTTTCTTTTGCCACCTGCCAGCGGAGATCCGCTGCTGCTGATATGACCGCGATTTTCAGATCTTTTGGAAACATGGGAATAACAACTCTTCCCCTGCTTGTAGCTCTGTTGTACTTTTCGAAAGGTTCCCAACAGATCCCCCGTTCACCGTAAGCGGGGACAATAATTACGTAAGGGACAATCCTGGAAGTTTCTCTTTTAAATGTCCGCTTAAAAAGGCCGGGATCAAGTGCTTCAATTGCCGCAAACTCACTGATTATATTTTCCCGTGTTCCCATATCCCGAATATTCGATTTAAAATACTGTTTCATAAGAAAAGGGAGATGGTTCCCCTGTTTTCCGACACACATTTTTGTCATCTGTCTGACAGTGTTAAATTCACTTTCCAGGGTCTTAGAACTGACAAACGAAGCTCCACCGTCAATATTTGCTTTTTCCTTAAGATCTCTGATCTGATTGACCGCATTTTCAAGCTGAGTGTAGCTTCCCTCAATCTGTTTATCCAGATTTCCGAGGAAACGGCATACATTGGTAATATCGCTGAGTAAAGTACGTTGCTCCGGAGAATAGGGAGCTTTCATATTTTCAAAACCCGGCTGCTGTTCATGTATTCTCAGGGCTTTTACCTTTTCCTGAAGTTCTTCTTCAGCATTTTCCATTTGAACAATTTTATTTTTAATTGAAGCAATCTGCAGATCCCTGCTTCCCGCTAGTTTTTCAATCTGCTGTCTAAGTTTTTCGTTACCGGATTTTTTTGCGTGCTTCACTTCGTCCACCGCGGACGGGGCTATCTGTCCTGTACTGATTTTTTTCAGCCATTCATCAACATAAAAGAAGGGTTCATCTATTGTTTTGTCTGTAATGATTTTCCCGATTGATTCTCTTTGCTCTCTTGAAACGAGGGTAGGCAGAAGAAAACCGTACCGAAGGGTGTATTTTTTAGGTTCTGAGATTCCTGAAGGGATTTTCGAAGCGATACTTGCCGCAACGTTCCAGTAGGCAGGAATGAGTTTTGAACGGTACATGGTCCGTTCTTTCGGATCTTTCGCATTGAGGAATTTTGAAAGAAGAGAATGAAACCGCTGTGATACTTCCTCCTCTCCTGAAAGTACTGATTTATAGTAATCCTTGCTTGAGAACAGTGGTATGGGGCGGTCTTCATGATATTTGTTGATAGGAGAAAACGACTTTCTGGTAATATCAACTTCATCCTTTTGCTGCTTTTTTATTCCGCCTTCTTCTTCAAAAAGATCGGTAAAATCCGGAGTATCAGTGCTTTCAATTTCCATCAAATCGGCAATTTCAGGGTCAATCTCACCTGAAAACATGTTATCGCTCAAGGTATTGTCCTACTTTATCTTTTTTTTAGAGTATATACCATTTTTTTAAAATCATAAAGATATTTGATAAAAATGTTGAAAAACGGGAAAAAATAGAGCATCATGGATCTATGAATTCTATTCAGTCAGCATCTGAAGCGATGCTCCATGCAAAGTATGTGAGTGTTTTTACTGGTGCGGGAATTTCGGTTGAAAGCGGGATCCCTCCGTTCCGGGGTGAACACGGCTTGTGGAGTACCTATAACCCTGAGATACTTGATATACAGTATTTTACCGGGCATCCTCTGGAGTCATGGAAGGTCATTAAGGAAATATTTTACGATCATTTTGGAAAGGCTGTACCCAATAAGGCGCATCTGATATTGGCGGACCTGGAGAAAAAGGGAATAGTAAAAGGCATCATAACTCAGAATATCGATAATCTGCATTTTGATGCGGGCAGCAGGGTTGTTGCTGAGTATCATGGTAATTCCAGACTGCTGATATGTACCGGCTGCGGAAAGGAGTATCCTGCTGATCCCGAACTGCTTGCTGATCTTCCTCCACGCTGCTCATGCGGTTCTGTTCTTAAGCCTGATTTCGTTTTTTTCGGAGAGGGAATCCCTGAAAAGGCCCTTTCCCTGACTGCAGAAATTGTGGAAAAAACAGATCTTATGCTTCTTATCGGCACAACCGGAGAGATCTATCCCGCTTCGCTCATTCCCTATGAAGTAAAGGACCGGGGAGCTGAAATTATTGAAATTAATCCGCATGAATCTGCGTATACAAGATCGATTACCGACATCTTTATACAGGAGCCTGCCGTTAAAGCAATGAAAGGAATTTTTGATTATCTACCGGAGGATGTATGAAACAGTTAATCAGCATATTTCTTTTTTGCATTGTACTTACGGGTGTATCTGCTGAAAGTACGACTGAAGAGCTGTTCCTTTTGAATTACCGTGGAGGAATGTTCAATGAATCATCCGAACTTGAGAAAGGTTCTGAAGGAGAGATCGGAAAGTACGATATCAGTAATATTGTTGATATGAATCCTCAGACAGCATGGGTGGAAGGGGTCAAAGGCGACGGTATTGGTGAATATGTACTCGTTGCTCATAAAAACCTTCCTGCAACTATAAACTTCTATTCCGGATATGGTAAAAATCTTTCTTTATTCAAAAAAAATAACCGGCCAAAGGTACTAAAAGTCAGTCTGTACTTCGGTCTGGCTGATTCATGGGGCGGCCAGGCAGGAGATTATTACAGAGCTGTAAAGTATACAAAGGACTATGTTCTGAATCTGAAAGATACCATACATCTGCAGACCTTTATCTTCCCCTTTACAGACAGGACAGTATTAAAGCATTTTAAGGAGGAAAGTGTCCGTGTCTTAACAGCTTTAGGACCGAGGGAGGGTTCGCCCCCCTTCTCTGAACCTCCCGACCAGGAATGGATAATTAAACTGGAAATTGAAAATATCTATAAAGGAAGCACATGGCAGGATACCTGTATTTCAGAGGTGTTTTTTAATGACAGATTTATAAGTGATGTTCACCGCTTTACCCATCAATCCTTAAAAAAGGTGTATGAAACTGACAAGGGGGATGCGGTTCTTATGGATACGGAAGGAGAGAGATCTGTTCCTCTCTGCCAGTCGAAAAACGGTGAATCTCTCTATAGTATCGGGGATGTTTCTAAAAACAGGGAGTGGCTAACCGTTATTAAACAATCATGGCCGAAAGGGGCTCCCCGGGCTGAAACTTCGTACCTGATTTTTAATACCTTTCTTGCCAAAGATATGGAAAAAGATCTTGAGAGAGTTATTGGCGGGGATATTACCGGTCCCTTTTCTCTTGTGGTCAGAGAGGATGGGCTCTTTTTTAATTTTTATTTCTCTGGATCCGGAGAAGAAGGACGCATAGCACTCAGGTAAAAAGATATGGAGGTGGTGGGAAACCTCTCCGGTCGCAGCCGTCGTGGCTGCTCCCTCCGAGCCGCTTCACTCACTGGCATTCGGCATCCTGCCTCACTTCCGTGCCTGACCGGCACGCGTTCGCTCGATTCGATTCCCACAGTATCAATAAAAAAGGATACCTCTTTTTAATAAGAAGTATCCCCTATGGAGGTGGTGGGAATCGAACCCATGACCTCGTGAATGCCATTCACGCGCTCTAGCCAACTGAGCTACACCCCCTGAACTTGAATCACAGAATACCGGCTGCAGGTTTTTATGTCAAGTAAAGGGAATGCGGGGGGTGTACGACAATTTTGTTTATATATCGTTTTACCCTTTGTCAATCTGTTTTTTTGTGCTATACTGGACGTATGTATTGCGTTCAGTATGACGTGTGCTATAATGGAGGGGACTATGAATCAAATTGATAGACTCAATGAATTACAAA
>WGCU01000083.1 GCA_015493635.1 Spirochaetaceae bacterium
ATGCACCACTAAACAGGATCAACATAAGATAACATACAGCAGCAATTAACTTTCCGATAATATACACATATGGATCATCTACGAAATATTCTAATCCAAAATACAGAAGTATAAACAGTGCAATATATAAACCGAATAAAATAAAGCTTTTTACCGGATATGTAATATTATACATTTTTTGAGCAAAATAATACATAATTATAAACAATAACATATTTGCAATAACATTACTCAATACCGAACCATTAATTCCCATTACAGGAATTAAAAGATAGTTCAAGACAAGGCTTGCAATCCCGCTAATCGCTACTACAATTGTGGAGTAATAAGTCTTCTCGGCAATATCAAGCTGAACACTTATAGCATAATAAATACCGTAAAAAATATGCCCAAGCGACAAAGGCGCTATATATCTCCAACTCTCTAAATACGAAGAACTCGCAATAATTTCTACTAGTTCTTTGCTGAAATAGAGATATATTAAACCTATAGAGAATAAAATAATAACATAATATTTTATGATCTTTGCAAAAACAGTTTTGAAATCATCATTATTTGCAATTGACAAAGCATACGGTATTACAGCGATTGAAAAGGGCGTAATTACAAGTATTTTTAATATTGCTGATATTTTAGAAGCAAACGAATATATCCCTACATCTGCAATTGTTATGAAATGATTAAGAAAAAATCTGTCAGAAAGTGTCAACAAGTAAGAAAAAACATTAGCCAATAAAATTGGATATGAAAATACAAGAATCTTTTTTACTAACTTATAGTCGATTTTTAGAGTCACTTTACGCGCAAACAAAACTATCATTAAAATAAATGTAGCACCTGCAATATAAAACTTACTAAGAATAATACCTTCATATTTCATCCCTAAATAGCTAATCATAACTATATTCAAGATAATCATAAAAAAGATCCTTACAAACTGTAAAACAGTGAATTTCACAGTTTCTCTCAGTGCTCTTAAATATGCAAAAAGGAGTGAAAGCCCTGCATTAAAAATTGCAGTTATTACAACAATTCGTACAAGGTAAGTTAAAGATTCATCTTTTATAAAAACTACAGCTATCATCTTTGACAATATATAAAAGACAACACCTGTAGAAAGCATAAAAATAGATTGTATCATTATACTGCTATTTAATACTTTTTCTTTTTGACTTTCATTTCCTGCCATTAAATAATAACGTAAGAAACCTGAATTAAAACCGAATACTGCAATTATTTCTATAATTGCCTGTATTGTTACAAGTAGATTCAAATAGCCATAATCGCTCGTATTAAGATGATTCGTATAATAGGGAATAAGAAGAAAAGAGATCAAGTTGCCTATTGCACTACCGAGTCCATAAATAATAGTATCTTTTGAAAGAGTTTTCAAATGCGAAAGCACTATTCCCCTATTCCCCTTTTTTTACCAGATAGAGTAGCTAAGTTTTCAACTTGCTCAAAATAATAATCCCAGGTATATGTTGATAGCAGCAACTCTGCACTTTTTCTATGTTTTTGCTGTCGCATTATAGCTTGTTCCATTTTCAATGCATATTCATCCACTTCTGCTTTTGAATAAAAAACAACATTCTCATCATCTATAACCTTCTCAAATTCGCATTGCTCTGGAACAACAACACATTTATCCAAAGCAAGAGCAACCACAACTGTAATATCATAATCAGTTATATCAGCTAAAAGGAAGACATCGGAAGCATTATAATAATCCAGCACTTCATTTTCTTTTACAAAGCCTAAAAATCTAACCTTTTCCTTTATACCCAGTTCATCTACCAAGTTCTCTAAAACCTCTTTCTCGGAACCAGTTCCTCCAATAAGTATGACGGCATCATTATCATTCTTTATATAGTGGCTAAAAGCTTTAATTATAAAATCAATTCTCTTTTTAGGGACAAGCCTTGATATCGTAAAGAAAACAGTTTTATTAGTAAGGTTCTTATTCTTTTTAAAAGAAGCATCGCCCTTGTACTGTAAAACATTTTTTGGTATTGCACCATGCAAAACACGAACATTTTTCTTATCAATAAGGTATTCAAGCTCATTCTTAGCCTTATTTGACAAAACAAAGATACACCTTGAATTTCTTAATCCATAATAATCCCAAAAACTACTTTTATTATTAACAAGTTTCTCTTTTATTCCTAAATTTATCTTTTCCGGGATTTCCTTCTTATACATTTCGTCATTCGACCAAATTTTATTAAATTTGTTTTTATACATAATCGAGTATTTAAGTTTATCATTCTTAAATTGAAAGAAAGACCCATGTACAAAAGTCACATAAGGCTTCTTTAGAAAACCAAAGACACGTGCTTTGTTTAATTCTGCGGCTATCCATCTATCGTTAGCAATCAAGATATCAGGATTGAAATTATTTATTAGCTCCATTTTCTTTCTTAAAGAAAGCTTTTTACTACTGTTTATCGGACCATAGAACTCCGGCGAATACTGGCCATCAAAGAAAGCTTTTTCATCCACATCACCACCAGCGGTAAAGATTTTTGCATCATAACCCTTATTAATGTAATACTTTATCCCCTCAAGAAGGAGCCTTTCTCCGCCTCCAGAAAAGCACAATCCACCCACATACCAAAGAATTTTTTTCTTACTCATATTTCCCCTAAATCATGAACACTTAATACTTATTTCACTCGTTTCGAAAATACTCTGCAAAGATATTGGAAGTATCCCGTCCCCCTTAAGGCTCCTATATACTGCTTTAAGCTGATCCTTTTGCCCTTTATCTTGATCTAAACCTTTTTCCGATTTTAAATTAAATCCATAATAACTAATACTTTTATAATCTTCCATTTCAATCGTTTTTTCATCAAAATGGACGGATAACCGTTCTTTTGGAAGATCTTTTGACCCAACTGTAAAATATTTAAGAACGCCAACTGATCCATCTGAATATTCAATTTGGATCACCTTATTGTCTGATGACAAGATATTACCACTAGATGAAGACAAAGAACCTACGCTGTATCCTACAACCGGCGATTCAACAAGGTACGAGAAAAGATCAAAAATATGACAGGCTTCCCCAATTATCCTACCGGCTCCTTCTTCTTTTTGGACCCAGCTATCTTCACCAATATATGGTACATTCATTGTATAGTCTATTAATAGCGGGGTACTACTCTGAACCGTTTCATCTTTTATCCGCCTTATCAAAGGAGAAAATCTCCTATTAAACCCAACAGTTAACATTGGCTTTTTTTCGGTTGTAGTATCTGAAAAAAAGGCTTTTATTTTATTTAGATCTTCAATATTAGTACCAAGCGGTTTTTCTACAAAAACATTCTTACCCCTATTAAGTGCTTCCAAAACAATTTGTGAATGTAAATTATGCCTTGTACAGATAAAAACCAAGTCTATATCTTTATCATCAAGAATCTTTTTATAATCTGTAGTTACATATGCTACATTATACTTTTCAGCAAGCTCTTTTCCCTTCAAACCTGTTCTAGTACTAATAGCCCTAATTCTATACTTATCAGAACATGCTTTAAGATTAGGCAGATGTACATTCGAGGCATACGCTCCTGCACCTATTACCCCTACTGAAATAAGTTTATTATCCTTACCTAGATAATTATTAGAGACCACATAACTATTTTCAGTCGAAAGATCAAAGCTTTCCACAATTTTACTACCATAATCCAGAATAACAGATATAGGCCTAATAGAATTAGATAACGCTCTATATGCATCAACAACAGCTTCAATAGGGAAAGATTGAGCAAACAACGAAGAAAAATCCAACCTCCCAGATGCTAGAGCTTTATTAATTGCCTGCATATTTCTGTTTTCTGTCCATCTCACGTAAGCATAAGGGTAATCGACTCCATCCTCTTCATATAAACCATCATAACGCCCTGGACCATAAGAACAAGAAATTAAAAAATCAATTTCTTTTTTATACATATCATCCCTCAAAACCTTATCCCCCCAAACTCCAACCATAACTAAACGCCCTTTTCTTCTGAGAGTATTAAAGGCTTGAGAAAGTGCTTCAGATTGATTTGTTGATGCACAAAAAAGAACAGCGTCTGCGCCATGACGTTCTGACAGGAATTCAACTACTTTTACTGGGTCTTCATCTGGTATTACAACCCCTTTATAAGCTCCATTTTTAATTGCCAGCTCAACACGATCCTTTATAACATCAACAACAACAACCAAAGCTCCACTATTTACCAACAACTGTACAGCAATCTGACCGATAAGCCCAGCACCGTATACAACAATTATTTCTCCAAATTCCGGCTTAAGTCTCCTAACCCCTTGCAATGCAATCGAAGCAATCGTAATCATCGATGCAGATTTAAAGTCTACGTTATCCGATATCTTTACAACCAAATTCTCCGGAACTTCAACATATTCTGCATGATTAGCATAACCGGCACCAGCTACCGCTACACGGTCTCCAACTTTTAAGCGGCCCACTCCATCTCCAACAACATAAACAATCCCTGCTGCAGAATACCCTAGTGCCTTCCCGGGAAGTTCATCAGTATTAATTCTTTTATAAAGCTTTGAGAAACCCTCTTTTTTCAAAATATCCAATGCTTTTCTGATTTTTTCAGGGTGTTTTATTGCTTGCTTTACAATACTTTGCCTTCCAGCATTCAACGAAGCTGTTTCGGTTCCAGTTGATATACAGGAATTAACAACCTTTACCACAACCCTTCCCTTAGAAACCGCAGGAACGGGAACATCATAAGAAAAAACTTTACCATTTTTTAAAACAGCTTGCTTCATACGTTAACCCCACAAAAATCAAGTACTATTTTTGCATGAATCTGCTGAATATTTAGCCTAAATTCTTTATGCCCAACCAGCATTACAAAAATATCAGCAAACTCAACAGCTTCATCAACAGAGATCAAGTCTATACCTTCAATAGACTCAATATTGGGTTCGCAGGCCTTCAACACGAAACCATCTTCTAACAATGCTTTCGTGATACTAAGCGCTGGCGATTCTCTCAAATCATCAATATCTGGCTTAAAAGCTAATCCCATACATACAACATTTGGATTTTCCCCATTTTTTATCTTAAATTCCAATATCGTATTTTTTGTTTTTTCTATTACCCATTCTGATTTATAATTATTTATATCTCGAGCCTTTTTAATAATCTGAGCTCTTGCAGGAACCTTATCCACAATAAACCAAGGATCAACAGCTATACAGTGACCTCCAACTCCACACCCGGGATTTAAAATATTTACTCTTGGATGATGATTAGCAAGTCTAATAAGCTCCCAAACATTAATATCCAAATCATCACAAATCATAGACAATTCATTTGCAAAAGCTATTTGAACATCCCGGGAAGAATTCTCTACCAGTTTACACATCTCCGCAGTTTTAGAGTCTGTTGTAAGAACCTCTCCTACAACAAAAGTTTCATAAAACTTCTTGACCTTTTCCACTGATTCAACATTAATACCACCAACGATTCTATCATTCTCAACAAGTTCAATCATCATATTCCCCGGAAGTACTCGTTCAGGACAATACGCAACGAAGATAGAATCAATATCAACTCCTTGTGCTTTTAGCTCTTTCGTTAAAATTTCTGTTGTCCCAACAGGCGATGTTGATTCAAGGATCACAATATTTCCTGATTTCACATATGGAGCAATTGATCTAACAGCCGAAATAACGTACTCAATATTCGGCTTAGGGATCTCACCTTCCTGTCCCTTATAAAATGGCGTTGGTACTGAAATAATAAAAACATCTGCTGCTGCCGGCTCAAGATAAGCTTGTAGCCTACCAGAATCTACCGCCGCCCTAACAAAAACGTCAAGATCCGGTTCTACAATATGGATCTCACCCTTGTTTATTACTTTAACGACACTCTCATTTGTATCGACACCATAAACATTATACCCACGATTAGCCAAGATTGCTGCAGTTGGCAAACCGATATAACCCAACCCCATCACACAGACAGTATTTACTTCGATATCTTTTTTAGAATTTGAAAAATGATAGTGTTTATTTAATTTATCAAACATTAAGCCCTTCCTTTAGTATATTTACAATTCTTATACTGGTAGTACCATCCCCATAAGGGTTTATGGCATTCGCCATTTTTTTATACGCATTCCTATCTCCAAGGAGGTTGACAACTTCCCGAACTATTAAATCCCTGTTTGTTCCAACCAGTTTTGCAGTTCCGGCATCTATTCCTTCAGTTCTTTCAGTTACATCTCTCATAACCAAAACAGGTTTTCCAAGCGCCGGAGCTTCTTCTTGTATTCCACCAGAATCTGTTAGGACTAAGTATGATTTATTCATCAACCAAAGCAAATACGGATAGCCAAGAGGCTCCAAAAGATGGATATTCTTAATCCCAGAAAGGATTTTGTTAACAACTTTTCTTATATTAGGATTCAGATGAACCGGAAAAACAATTTCTACATCTTCCATGTATTCTGAGATCTCTTTTAAAGCATAACATATATTTTCAAATGGTTTACCAAAACTTTCACGCCTATGGCTTGTTACAAGAATAATTTTTTTAGAGAAATCTATACTGTTGAAATACTTGACATACTCCTGTTCTCCATTCTCCTCAATAATTTTTAAACCCAAAGACAATGCATCGATTACAGTATTACCAACATTGTAAATATTTTTAATAATATTTTCACTATTAAGATTAGCAACAGCCTTTTTTGTAGGAGCAAAATGCCAATCTGCCATATGACCAGTCAATGTGCGATTAATCTCTTCAGGAAAAGGTGAATATTTTTCTCCAGAACGGAGTCCAGCTTCAACATGTGCTATTTTGATTTTTTGATAAAATGCTGCAAGTGCACCAGCAAATACCGTGGTAGTATCTCCTTGAACAAAAACAATATCAGGTTTTTCCTTTTCAAGAATAGGAGTTAAATCACTAATAATATCCACTGTTAATTTCGCAAGAGTCTGGTTTTTTTTCATTAAAGAGAGATCAAAATCTGGTTTTATTTTGAAAAAAGCTAATACCTGATCTAACATTTCTCGATGCTGAGCAGTAACACAGATTCTTACCTTAAATAAATCAGGATGTTTCTGAAATTCTTTAATAAGGGGAGCCAGCTTAATGGCTTCCGGTCTTGTTCCAAAAATAAAAAAAATATTTTTCAAAAGCTTTCTCCTTTTTCAAATAAATACCTGAATCCGTATCAAAAGAACCGTAAAAAACACAACCACCTAGGTTATAATGCTTTAACGACAAAACTAAAGACACCAAAGGGGTGAACATACTTTATGAGATAGATTCTTTCATAGAACAGGATCAAAACACAGGAGGAATTGCATTAGCAGCCAAAATTTCTGAAGAAAATTGGTCTGGATTTCTCAGATCCCGTATCAAAGTAGCAACTTGTTCATCTGAAAATAATCAGGGTTATATATGGCCTTTTCATCCAGGGAAAAGCAACTTCGAACAGTTCAAGCTTTTTAGACACGATCTATTCTTTAGAGATGCTTTTGGTTTAAATTATGTACCGGCTGCAGAGACTCTGCGCCTCTACCTCAAGAGAATATCTGAGATGCATCACCGTTGGATAATTCCGGCAGCCACAAAGGAAGAGCAAACCGTACATACAAAAGGCATGACGGATATGTTCCCATATTCAGCTACATTGATGCAGAAAGCTATAAGCTTGATACAGAGCTTCGTGAAGGCAAACAACATAGCCATAAGAATACACCGAAATAGCTTGCTCACAATATTGAAATAATAAACTCACTCAATCCGGGCCATTCGGTTTTATTACGTCTTGACAGCGGTACCAAAACCGCATCCACCATTAAAGTACTTTCCGAAAGCGAACATTTCTTTCTTGGTAAACGAAATCTCCGCAAGAAGTCCCGTGACTATTGACTCTCTATAGCCAAAGCAAAGGGTAAAATCACCTAACACAACGAAAGAAGAACCATTGACAGGAGTTCACACAGGAAGGACTCCTGCTTCGAAAAACACTCTTAACACCATGGATATTATTTTCAAAGTTACAGATGATCTTATCGGGATAGCCGTCTTCAAGTGATCTGCTAAACTGCTTAGATGACATTAAATCATCATAAATAGGGTAGCTTTGAATCAACGCAGAGAATATTTCTTCAAGTTTTCTTTGGCTCTTCAATCAAAATTGGGTTTTGGGTATATTTATATACCCAACCTTTTTGATACAGATACAGATATCGCATTTGCTGTATGCCGGGACTTAATTTTTGAATCTATCGAAAAATACATACCAGAAACCGGACTTTACCAAATATCAGGATCCCCTTTCCCGTGTCTTCCAAAACGGCATCCATTCTGCCTTTATAAGTAAATTTTTTCCATAACTATTCTCCCATAAAGGTAAATACCTAAATGTTATTATACTTCTCGATTAGAAATAAGGCAAACCTTTGATCTTCCGGGAAGCCTAATCTTTCCGCGTGAGGGATCGAAGCGGTATCCTTTGAGCGGCAACTCAAAGATTCAAGCGGAGAGCCCGACCTGACCACTAAATTACTATTTAGGGGGCAGGGCACGCCCTAATCTGCTGATCTATACGGAAATAGAAACGCCGAACTCGCTGCAAAAATCTATTAAAGAGGTATATTCTTTTATTGCTACTGCTTTAAGTACAGGGAGCTCCAGTTCCTGGTATTCGCGAATGACTACGTTTCTAAACCCTGTCATACCTATCATTGCTTTGGCACTTTTCTTACTCAGCAACCCTGCTTTTTCCAAAAGCAGAAAGGCATCCGCACTTGTCTGCGGCATTCCTGCATGATGAACAGCAACAAGATGCTGTGCCATATCAATTGCTGCCTGACACGCACGTTCGATATTGAGAATCATTGCATCGACATGAGTATAATTATCAAGTGAAGGATTATTTTGGTACTCCTCTTTCATCCGGCGGAGGGACCTTTCAATTATTGCGGATTTATTAAGAACTACATTATCCGGCCCTGTAGGCATCAACAACCTCCTGTCTATCCATATTAAACTGGATATACATACCAAGCAGATTGGCACGGGCAAGGTTAAATCTTTCCTTGTCCCTTAAATACAACAGGATTCCTTTCAGGAGCGCTTCTCTGGCATAAACAAGATTTACGGAAGAAATCTCCCCGATATCCACACTTCGTCCCAGTTCATAAGCAAGATCACCTGCAATGTCCATTTTTATTAATGGGTCCAGCTTTGTTCCCGGTTCCATCATTATTCCCAGGTCTATATCACTGTCTGATCTAAGCCGCTGAGTTACAGCACTTCCAAGCAGAAAAACAGCAAGTATTTCAGGCTCTATATCTACAAATTTCTGCACATATTTTTTTATTTTTGTAACCACTCTCTACCTCTCTATATCAACAGTTCCTGCAGAAAAGCACTGCTCGAACCTTCCGACTCTTCTGTTTCCTCATTCGGGATATCGCTTTCCGAGTGTGGCTGCTGCTCCCCATACCATAGCGTACCAGAATAACATCTGCTATCTGTTGCCCAATATCTCCTTACAGGCTTAGAGCTAATAATTCTTCCCGAGACCGATCCCTGCTTCCGCTGTACTGCCGGGAAACTTTTTCTCCCCGCATAAGGGGTCGAAGGGGCATCGGAGACGGACTGCCGTAGGCAGTAGGAACCCCCGCAGGGCACACCCAAAGCTATCTTATTTACTGCTATGGAAGTGCTAATTATTTTTATTGATCAGATTCACTATTATTTTCACCATTGTGTCTTTCTCTTCTGTTTTACTTACGGCAATCATCAACGTTAAAGCTACCAATGCACTATCAGCAATTCTTTTTTCCCCTTCTTTAGTGAATAGCAATCCGTTTTTTTCAAGGAAATAGAGAAAAACAAACGCAGCTATCCTTTTGTTTCCATCGATAAATGAATGATTTTTTACAATCAGATATAATAGATTTGCCGCTTTTTCTTCTATACTCGGATAAAGATCTTTGCCATCATAGGTTTGATATATTGTTGATAGTGAACTCTTAAATGAATCATCTTTCTCATGTCCGAATAACTCACTATTACCGTAACTCTTTTTTACCAGTTTAATTTGCTTTATAGTTTCTTCGTATGTTAAACGGTAAATCTCCTTTTCCGTTGTATTTTCTATTTTTAATGTTTGATAATCATATTGATCAAGTATTTCAAGTGCATACGAATAATCTGAAATTATTCTCAACAGGCCTTTACTTTCATCGTTTGTTAACTCTTTATAATCAAGAGCATTCCCCAGTATTTTTACGGTTTTTTTTAATTCGTTGAACTGTTCTACCTGCTTTTCTAAACTCTGTTTATTTATAGCGTAGCCTTTTAGCAAGTAATCTTTTAATAATTGGGTTGCCCAAATTCTAAATTCAGTTCCCCGTTTTGAATTTACTCTATATCCAACAGAAATGATAGCATCAAGGTTATAGAATTTTATTTGTCTTTTTACCCTTCTATTACCTTCTTGCCGAACTACCGAGTATTTCTCGGTAGTTGAAATCTCTTCCAACTCTCCTGATTTGTATATATTTTTTAAATGCAATCCTATAGTATCACTGTCTTTTTCAAACAACTCCGCCATTTGTTTTTGAGATAACCATACAGTTTCTTTTTCAAGTTTTACCTCTAGTAAGGTTTTACCTTCTGCTGTTTTGTATATTTTTATTTCAGATTTTTCCATTTACTAAAAACCAACTCATTTGTTTTGAAAATTATCCCCGCGTGAGGGATCGAAAGGGCGCCGGAGACGGTCTTGCCGCAGGCAGACGGAGCCCCCGCAGAACCCGACATGACCGCGAAATTACTATTTAGGGGGCAGGGCACGCCCAAATCTTGATCTTAAAACCACTATATCAAAAGTTCCTGCAGAAAAGCACTGCTCGGACCTTCCGACTCTTCTGTTCCCTCATCCGGGATATAGCTTTCGGAGTAAAGCACAAATATGTTACCCGGCGGGTTGTCTTCTTTTACAAAAGGCAGCCCATGTCTCCGGCAGGCATACTCAACGATAAAGTCCAGGTCGCTTATTCCCTTTAAAAGCAGACCATCGTATCCTTTTTCTTTAACACTTTCCACCAGCTCTTCTATGGCTTCCTTGTAGTAGACAACGTTCTTTATGGTCCGCTTGAAGTACCGGTAGCTTTTCCGGGTCATGGTCTCTATACCTGACGGGGTAACTATGTAGTGTATATTCCGGTTGTTTACCCTTTTTATAGTCAATAGTCCCTTTACGGCAAGCCTTTTAAGGATGGTATTGGTCATCCCCAGGGAGAGTCCTGCAATCCTTGCAAGGTCCCGCTGGCTTACATTATGAGGATTTGAGTGTATGTGTGTTAATATGGTTATCTCTTTTTCAGATGAGTTCATTTATCTTCTTTTACAACGACACTTTTATACCGTTCTGATATGTCATTTACAAAATCAAGCGGCAGCAAACCATCTACTTTAAGACGGACAAACTGTTTCGTTTCTACTTCTACTTCCAGTAAAAAAGATTCTTTCAGAGCTTTTTTAATGTTTTTAACCGCAAAACTGTACCGCGGAGAGTTTTGAGCAAAGAAATCCAGATCATCTGAGTACCGCTTTTCGTGATAAAACCGGTTCAAGCAGGTACCGCCTGTCAGATAGAACTCATTTTCAACAGAGAAAACAATGTCCATCACCCGGTCCTGCAGTTTGTATATTTCGGTATAATTTATATCTGCCATTTTAACTCATCTATTAGCAGCGGTTTATCGAAGAAAAAGACCTGAGCTATATTCTTTCTTCTAAAAAGGTAATCGTGGTTAAACTGTCCTGTTTTATAGTTTTCCAGCATCGTTTTCAGGGTATTTTTATCAAACAGCTGCAGATCCAACAGGAGTTTAGTACTGTTTGCAAGAATCTTTTCAAAAAGGAATGTCCTGGAGCGGTGGTCCGAACCGGACAGAATGTTCCTGATATCTTCCGGGGAAATATTCAAATCCCAGAAGCATTCCTTGATTATTCTGTTAAAATCTGTCTCTTTTTTCATTTTTTTACGTCTATGGATACACCTCTGCCATTCCGCTTATCGGTAATTTTAGCGGAAACACGGTAAGGCTGTTCTTCTGCCGGCTGTGAGCATTGCCGCCGAAACAGGCTTATATTCACAAATTGCCACAGAATATGGAAAACAATGTTCAATTCCCGAACAATGTATCACGGCACTTAGAGTTTTTCAAGGATGAAATGGGGGTTTTGGAAAATTTATATTCTGCAGTTGGTTAAACTGATTTTTGATCAAGCCTCTTACCAATAATTCTATATATTTCTTCTTTATTTCGTTTTCCAATCCCCCAGATTTCAATAATTTCAATTTCTGATGGAGTAAGTAAACGGTAAGCAATTCTATAACTTTTTTTTTGCTACATAGATTTTAAAGAATCCAGTTAAATCGATATTGAAATTATTCTCAAACGAGTGAGTGGAGCGGGACAACTTGTTGGTCCCGTTTCTTCCAGAGACAATCCGGTTATTTCCGCTATATCTTCTTCAGAAAAACCCTTTTGCTTCATCCAGATTTTCCTCATCTTTCTGTTTCTCAAGATAGATTATTGAAACTATACTCACCTTTAAGGTCTAAAACAAACTTTTGAAGCCGCTGTGCTGCTGAGGAGTCTTTTCTCTCCGCGTGAGGGATCGGAGGGGCGCCGGAGGCGGTCTGCCGCAGGCAGACGGAACCCCCCGCAGAGCCCAACCTTCTCACTAAATTACTATTTTGTGGGAAGGGCACGCCCATATCTGTCAATCTATATAATAATCGACACCCCGCATTCTCTGCAGAATTCTGTTAGGGTTTTATATTCGTTTTCAGCTATTGCTCTTAAAATTTCAATATCTAGCTCCTGATATTCATGGACCTGTTCAACTTTTATTTTTTCATGGTAGTTTTCCAATTCTTCCCAACTGACATGTAATAGTTCATACGCCAAACTATAATCATCTGATTTCATAATAACTAGTGATTACAATCACTTAAAGTATAGTAACAACAAATTAATTCGGCTACCCACCTGCTCCTTTTAGGACCTTAATCCGAAAGACATCTTTACACCGCTCCTGATTATAATCTATAATGCGTTCTATGAATACACAGAATCAGATTCCGAGAGGAGAGGACGAGATCTCCATTATAGATCTACTTGCAGTCCTCCTTAAACATAAAAAGTTTATTATTATAACAACCATCCTCAGTTTTCTTGGCGTCCTCGGATTCTCCAGAGGTTCACTCCTTATGCCTAACGAAAGGAGCTACTACCCCAACTACTTTATTCCGAAGGCAATAGTAAAGATAAATTCCAATTCCGGCGGAGTTGATCTCGGCTCTGAAGCAGGAGGGCTTACCGCTCTTCTCGGAATGTCGGTTAAATCGGGAACAACCGTATTCGGAACGGCCAAAAAATACGTAGATTCCGATTCTTTTGTAGATAAAGTTATAGATAAACTCAACTTGATAGAAGCGTATGGACTGACAGATTCAGGAAAACCGTCGCTCGGCGCCCGAGCAATATTCAAAGAAAATCTATCTTTAAGTGAAGATAGGAATTCCGGTACCATGGAGATTGGTTACAAGAGTATTAATGGAAAACTGGCGGCTGACATTGTTAATACGGTGGTTACCCTCTTGGATAACACGTTTAAGGAGATGAGTACCGATGAAAATGTTATTCAGAAAAAGCTCCTGGGAAAAGAGCTTGCGTCCACGGAAGTCAAGATAAACGATCTCGAGAACAAGCTGAAGGTTTTTAATGAGAAATACGGTATTTATGATATTGAATCCTACGCGAAGGAGAAGGCATCCGCCCTTGGTTCGCTGCGCTCTCAGTACCTTAAAAAGGTCATGGAGATTGAATCCTACAAGGCCTATTCCAGTATCGAGGATCCGGGATTAAGAAAACTGAAAATAGAGCGGGATAGTTTAAAGGCAAATATCGAGAAGCTTGAAAAGGGATACACCGTAGGAGGTATTATTGTTCCTTCGGAAAAAGAACTCCCGGAGCTTGTATCAAACTACAAAAAGATCTCTCTGGAGTATGAGCTTCAGGGAAAACTCTACGAATCCTTAGCCCAGCAGTACGAACTTGTAAAGCTCAAGACAAACAGCATTCCCCCGAAATTCATTGTTTACGAAAAAGCTACTCCCCCTCCGGTGAAGTCCGGTCCCAACAGACGCAAACTGATTAAAATTGTTACCATGGCCGTATTTTTCTTAAGTATTTTCGGAGCTTTTATTTTAGAGTTTATCGGAAAGATAAAACAGGACCCTGTTGAAATGGCCAAGCTTAAAGGACTGAAGAAATGAAAAAATACTTCCTCGTTTTCCTTATTTTTATCTTTGCCGGCTTCTCTGTATTCTCCGCGGACATGATTTCCGAAATCAAAACGTTACGAGGCTCTTCAACCGCTGCCCTGAAGGCGGTAAAACTTGATATACCGAATAAAACAGCCTTTGTCATGCTCCATCCCGGATATCCGGTAACACCGGGTGACACGTACCAGGTAAGCTATCTGTACAATCTCAAGCAGACGAGTCTTCCCTTCTTTATCGAAAGTGACGGAAGCACTGATCTTTCCTTTTTCGGCACCATTCAGACAAAGGGACTGACCTTCGGAGAGCTCAAGGTAAAGGTGGAAAACATTGTCCTTAAAGCGTATCCAAACTCCCTTCCGCGGTTAATTATTAAATCAACAGGGGCCTTCCCTGTTTTGATAAAGGGTGAAGTCAGCAGACCCGGTTTCGCCCAGGGATGGGGATTTTCCCGTCTTTCCGATCTTATTGCTGACAGGCTTACAAAATATTCTTCCCTCCGGAATGTTGAGATTATACATGAAAACGGCAGTTCGCAGGCTTATGATCTTTTCCACGCGGCCCTGACGAGCGATCTGACAAAAAATCCGGTTGTGCGCCCCGGAGACACGATTGTTATTCACCCCTACGACAGAGAGGTATACGTACAGGGGGAAGTTCGCAGACCTGGCGCGTTCCAGCTTCTGAAGGGGGAGACCCTGTCCGATCTTGTACATCTGTACTGTGACGGATTTACCAAGCTTGCCGACACGGAAAAACTCCATGTTATACGGCTTAATACTGTACAGGGAGGAACGGACACGCTCTACCTTTCGGGAAAACAGGACAGTCTTTCCTCTTTTATCCCCAAAGACATGGATCTGGTTGTCGTTCCCTCAAAGATAAGCAATCTTCCGGTTGTTTTTTTCGAAGGGGCTCTTGGTATGAAGGTCGGAACAACATCACCGGTATCTGCCCGGATTCCCTGGCCCATTACAAAGAATCAGCGTATTTCAACGGCCCTTGCGGGGCTGCCGAAGGGAACGATAACGCCTGTCAGTGATCTGGCACGCGCTTTTATTATCCGTAAAAATACAGACGAGTTTATTCCGGTAAACCTTAAAAAAATTGTGTACGAACATAACTACAGTGATGACCCCTCTCTTCAGGCGGGGGACCGGATTGTTATCCCCTTAAAGCTTTTTTCCGTCTATGTGGGAGGGGCCGTTTCAAGTCCCGGCGCCATGCCCTACGTTGCAGGGAAGACGTATCTTGAGTACGTTATGATGGCCGGGGGGTTCAACACCGAAGAGCATGTGGGAGACACGGTATATATTGTAGACCGGGACGGTCACCGGTACGGCAAGGACCGTATTATTCAGCCGGAAGACAGAATATTTGCCCCGAAGAACTCCCCCATCTATATCTTTAATAATACAATCGGGCCCATTGTTACGACTACAGCGGCGGTTATAAGCCTGACCCTTACCATTAAAGGGCTCTTTAGCAAGTAAAGGGGTCAAGTAACGGCTTTTGTTGACAGAAAATGATGGAAATCCTATACTGTCCGGGATATAATTATTACGAAAAAGATTACGTTCTACAGAGAGATATATGAGTTATTCCTTGCAGTTTGTTATTGCAGCTTCCTCGGCCATGGCATTAAACGCGGTTATTATTCCTCTCCTGATAAAACTTGCCGTTAAATTCGGCTGGTACGACAACGAGAATGAACGGAAAATCCATACGGGCAACATTCCCCGGATAGGCGGTGTCGGTATTGCCGTTTCTTTTTTCACCGTGATTCTGCTTTTTTTTCTTGTTAAAAGCTTTATCTGTAAAGATACCGGTATTATGCGTACATTTTTACATGGCTACTGGGCATTCTTTGCGGGGGCTGCCGCTATTAATATTATCGGCCTGCTGGACGATTTCACTGACCTGCGGCCCCTGTACAAACTCTTCGGTCAGATGATTATGGCCCTCTTTATTATTCTTTCCGGTTACTATTTTAAAAGTTTCTACCTCCCGTTTTTTAATGTAACGGTTACCAATGTGCTTTTGGGGAAGCTTGTTACCTTTATCTGGATTGTAGGTGTTACCAATGCGGTTAACCTTATAGACGGGCTGGACGGTCTTTCCAGCGGCACCACCGGTATAGCGGCATTTTTTATCGGTCTTGCGGCCTTTGCCACAGGAAACGTAAATCAGGCTATTCTTGTTTTTATTCTTTTCGGGTCGGTGATGGGCTTTTTACTGTACAACTTTCCGCCGGCAAAACTTTTTATGGGTGATTCGGGTTCGCTCTTTATCGGATTTGTCCTTTCGGTTCTACCTCTCTATGCTCTTAAGGGAACCATAACCCCTTACACCCTGATCCTTTCAATTTCCTTTCTCTTTATTCCAATTCTGGACACCCTGGCGGCAATTATCCGAAGGAAGATAAAGGGGGTTCCATTCCATTCCCCCGACAGGGAACATCTCCACCATAAGCTGCTTTCCCTCGGCTTCTCCAACCGCCGGGTACTATTAATTGTTTATTCAGTAACGTTTGTTCTTTCCCTTGCTGCCTATCTTTTTACCCTTACGGGAAACAGGGGCTATATCTCTGTTCTCATGGTGCTCTGGGTTCTTTTTACCGGTCTCTACATCCTGCTTGCGGTTAAAGTAAAAAACAACGCCCGGTAGAGGCAGATACCGGTTTGGCCTTTTATAAAAACTTGAGCACACCCATAAAAACGGTTATAACACTGAAACCTGTTCCGATGGTCCACTACAGCCGGGAAAACCGTCTGTCCATGTAGTACTGCATATCTTCATTTTTTTAATTATTTTAATTTTGCAAGGAAAATCTCTTTTGCCCTTCCTGAAAGAGAATTTTGTCCCCCTGCAAGCATTTCCTTCAGAGCATTTTTCTCTTCTGCCGAAAAGGTTACCCCTCCGAGCTTGTGTTTCTCGAAAGACCGGACTGCCATGGGGGTAATTTTCTTTATAATACCAAAGATAACCTCCGCGTAGTCCCTGATCTCTTTCTGGGCATGGGCATCCATCCGCAGTTTTAAAAAGTGAAAAAGGTTATGCAGATCCATCTGCCAGTACCATTCGGTATAGAGGCTTAGGGGGAGATTTATCCTTGCAATCTCCCGGGCTATTCCCCTTTCCAGCAGTTCGGTATAAGTTCCGTAGGCCCGTTGCTGATCCTCTTCCAGCAGCTGCCGGACCTCAAGCTGGATTTTTTCCGGTACCGGTTCATCCTGCCGTCCCTGTTTGTTATCCTCACTCTGAAAGGCGATGTCGCAGCCTGCGGGTATGTAGAACTCGTTTTTCATAACACTGTACCGGCCGGAAATCTCATTTACCTTGGCTGTCCGGTGCCGTATCCACTGCCGGGCAACAAAGATGGGCATTTTCAGATGAAAGGTAAAGCTTACCTGCTCGAAAGGAGAGGTATGATCGTTGCGGAGAAGATAATCGATAAGTCCCTGATCCTGACGGTAACTTTTTGTTCCCTCTCCATAGGAAACCCGCGCGGCCTGTACAATTCTGGAATCATCACCAAAATAATCCACCAGGCGGACAAACCCTTTATCAAGAACCTTAAACTCTTTATCAAGCAGTGCTTCAGCTTCCGGAACAGTACAATGAGCCATCTGTCATCTCCTTATTTTCTCCTTTGTTAGTAACAGTGTACCGGTTTTTCTTTGTTTCAACAACAACTTCAGATGCGGCCCATCCGGCCCAAAAGTACCGCGAGGCCTGCCGAACAGGCGGTTTCTGTTCTCAGTATCCGCTCACCAAGGCTTAAAGGGGTAAATCCCCGTTTGTTAAAAAGCTCCCGCTCCCTGTCCGACCAACCCCGCTCCGACCCTATTGCCAGAAGAACCGATGAACACGGAGGGGTGTATTCAGACATCCGTCCGCAGGGGTGCACATTATCAAGCACAACAAGATCCATCTCTGTGCCTGCCGTCTCCGTACCGGGGGGAACAGCTTCCAGAACAGACGCGACATCAGGGAAAAAAAGTACTCCGGGAACGGCGGTGGATCCCGACTGCTGGGCGCCGTCGGTAAGGTACTTTCTGTATTCACCGGTTTTCCACAGGTTACTCACACGGTAGGACCGCTCACCGGTATCGGTCCCGGTAAATATGATCCGCTCAACACCAAGGCTTGCCGCTTCACGCAGGATCCGTTTTGAACTTATCGGCCGGGTGTAACCGACAAGAAGGGTTACCGGATAAAGCGCCTTTTTATCCGCGGTTTTTTCCCAGGAAAGAGAGACGGCTTCAGGGGTAATGCTCTCTATCCGGCAGATCCCCGAGGGGCCGTTTACAAGACCGCACCTGAAGATATCTCCTTCGGTAAGCTTGAGGATTTTTAGTATATGCCGGGCTCTTTCATCCTGCCGTGACAGTTCAGCAGGAATGGTTTCCCCTTCAAAAAGAATGATGTTCAATGCCGTCCCCCTGACATACTTTACTATCTATTGATTGTACAATGCAATGATGCTAAGGTCTTTGGTATGTTAAAAGAGTTCAGGACGCTCCTGCCTTTCGCGAAAAAATATACGTCCGCCTATCTTGCCGGCCTCATCTGCCTTCTTGTAACTGACGCCGGGGAGCTGTATATTCCCATGCTTATAAAAAAGGCAGTTGACACCATAACCGGCGGCAGTTTTGAACCTTCCGCTCTGCTGCACCTTATGGGAATAATGCTTGCGGCAGCCGCGGGAATCGGCGCCGCACGGTTTGGATGGCGCTTTTTTATTATCGGGTCTTCCCGGCGGATTGAGAGAGACCTCAGGGAAAGGCTTTTCAGCCATCTTCTTACCCTGTCTCCCTCCTACTTCAGCACCATGAAAACCGGCGACCTCATGGCCCGGGCAACGAACGATATGCGTGCTGTCCGCAGAGCATCAGGAATGGCCCTCGTAGCTTTTATCGACGGAACCTTTCTTTCAGTGGCAATTATCATTATCCTCTTTTCACGGTATGGGAAACTTGCTCTTATTACCATTTTACCCCTCCCCTTTATAACCCTTATCATTCTGTTTGCCGGAAAGCTTATCAGAAAATACTTTAAGGGTGTGCAGGAGGGGTTCTCTCTCCTTACCGAGGGAGTCCGGGAAACCTTTTCCGGTATCCGGGTCGTTAAAGCGTTTACCAGAGAATCCTTTTTCAAAGACACATTTTATAAACTCAACGAAAACTATAAAGACCGGAACATGCGGCTTGTGCGGTTATGGGGGTTTTTCTTTCCCCTAATAACGTTCATCTCCGGCCTTTCCATCATGCTCCTTCTCGTGTTCGGGGGTATTGCCGTTATCCATAAAACAATTACCGCCGGCGATTTTACCGCGCTTATAAGCTACCTGACCATGCTCCGGTGGCCGGTTATGGGAATGGGATTTACCGTTAACATGCTGCAGCGGGGGGCGGCTTCCATGGCCCGCATAAACGAGATTCTTGATGCAGAGCCCGGCATTACCTCTCCCCTGTCTCCGGTACCCGGAACCCCAAAGGGGAGTATTGAAATAAAGAATCTCCGGTTTACTTTCAGCGGTTCAAAAAAGGAGACGCTGTCCGGAATAAATCTTACGGTTCCCGAAGGGGAGACCCTTGGTATTCTCGGCAGAACAGGCGCCGGGAAATCGACACTGATACGGCTCCTTCCCCGGCTTATTGATCCTCCCCGGGGAACAATTTTCATCGGCGGAACCGATATTCTGGACTATGAGCTTTCCCCGCTGCGGTCGTCCATAGCGTTTGTTCCCCAGGATACCTTTCTCTTTTCCGCCTCGATCAAGGAAAATATCACGTTCAGCCGGCCAGAAGCGGACGAAAGAGAGGTTCAGAATCTTTTAAAGCTGACAACTCTGGACCGGGACCTGACGGATTTTCCCCGGGGATGGGATACGGAAGCCGGTGAGCGGGGAGTAACCCTCTCCGGAGGGCAGAAACAGCGGATTGCCCTGGCCCGGGCGCTTTTAGCCGAGTCACCGGTTATTATCCTTGATGATGCCTTCTCGGCAGTGGACACGGAAACTGAACAGAATATTCTGGAGGGTTTTTTCAGGTTGAGGGCCCGCAGAACAAACATTATAGTCTCCCACCGGGTATCGACCCTGCACCGCTGCAGCCGGATAGCGGTTCTTGAAAAGGGCACTATTATCCAGCACGGTACCCATGAAGAGCTTATGCGTACTCCGGGGCTCTACCGGGAGATAGCCATACTTCAGGGGGAAACGGATTGAAAGAAGAGGTTATTGTAAACAAAATAGATCTTGAGATTCTAAAGCGGCTGCTGGCATATACCCGTCCCTACCTGCTTCAGGTTATTACCGCGACCGCCGCGCTTCTTATTGCAACAGGGGCGGAGCTTCTTATGCCGGTTATCATGCAGAAAGCAATTGACTCTGACATTCTTGTTTCTTCCCCCGATATCGCCGCCCTTAAGATAAAGGGCCTTCTCTATTTCTTTCTTCTTGCCGGGGGCCTTGTTTTTTCCTTCCTCCAGGTCTATCTGATGGCGTACACGGGCCAGGGAGTCATGGAGGATATCAGACTGAAACTCTACAATCATACGGTACGCCAGTCCTTAAGTTTTCTGGGGCAGACCCCTGTGGGCAGTCTTGTAAGCAGAATCACCAACGACGTAGAAACCCTGAACGAATTTTTTACCTCTGTGGCGGCTTCGGTTTTAAAGGATGTGAGCCTTATTGCCGGTGTTCTTGTAACCATCTTCTTTCTTAATTCGAAGCTTGCCCTTATAACGGTTCTTACGGTACCTCCTGTCTTTATTGCCGCCAAGGTTTTCCGCCTCCAGGCACGGGAAGCGTACCGGAAAGTGAGAAGCTCCGTTTCAGCAGTTAACGCTTTCCTTTCAGAACACATTGCCGGAATGGATATTGTTCAGATGTTTGGAAAGGGAACCTCCGTCCGGCAGCTGTTTCAGAAGCAGAACGGAAAACTTCTCAAAGCGAACCTTGCGGAGCTGTATGTCTTTGCGTTTTTCAGACCCCTCATGAACCTTTTTACCTCTGTTACATTGGGGATTGTCATCTATTTCGGAGGAAACGGTGTCCTGCATCACTCCCTCTCTCTCGGTGTCCTTATTGCCTTTATCAGTCTTATTCAGAAGTTTTACCGCCCTATTCTCGATTTCGCGGAGAAGTTCACCATACTGCAGTCTGCCATGGCGGGAGGAGAACGGGTTTTCACTCTTATGGATGAGAGTGATAGCATTGAAGATACGGGAGAGGAAACGCTGCTGCAGCCGGTAAAGGGAGAACTTGAATTCAGGGATGTTTCTTTTTCCTACCGAAAGGGGGAACCGGTACTGCGGAACCTCTCTTTCAAGGTTGCACCGGGGGAAACAGCGGCGCTTGCGGGGTATACGGGAGCGGGGAAAACAACAATTGCGAATCTGTTAACCCGGATGTGGGAGATTGATTCCGGAGAGATCCTTCTCGACGGCAAGGATATCCGGTCGCTTCCCCTTGAAACCCTGCGCCGGACCATAATGCCGGTACAGCAGGATGTTTTCCTTTTCTCCGGTACCATCAGGGGAAATATCGATATGGGTTCCGGACTGGATGACCGGGGAATTGAACATGCCGCGCGTCTTGCCCAGGCCCATTCCTTTATTGAAAAACTTCCCGGAGGCTACCTGTTCACATTGAATGAGGGAGCATCCAACATCTCCACCGGCCAGCGGCAGCTAATATCCTTTGCCAGGGCACTTGCCCGGAATCCCCGGGTTATCATTCTGGATGAAGCAACGGGCAGCATAGATACCGAAACGGAGAAGCGTATCCAGAAAGCCATAGAAACCCTTATGGAGAACCGGACCTCTCTCGTTATCGCCCACCGGCTCTCCACCATCCGCCACGCGGACAGAATACTGGTCCTCAGCAGAGGGATGCTTGTCGAGGAAGGAACACATGACGAACTTCTCCGGCAGGAAGGGCTTTACTACAACCTTTACAAGCTTCAGTATGATACCGAAAACTAAAAATATTTTTGGTTTTCCCCTTGACAGTTGTGTGCAGATACAGTATAACTGTTTCTACAAAGAGTAACGTTTCTACACAAAGAAACTTTCAGATAAGGAGACAATTATGAGTACTGCGGAACTGGTTCACATCCCAAATAAAGAAGGATACTTTGGCGAGTACGGAGGGAGCTTTCTTCCTCCGGAGCTCCAGAAGATAATGGCGGAGATAACAGAAGAATACAACGCCATCCACGAAAGCGCTGAGTTTCAGGATGAACTGAAGGACCTGTATCAGCATTACGTCGGCCGTCCAAGTCCGATTTTCCACGCGAAAAGCCTTTCGAAGGAAGCCGGAGGTGCCCAGATCTATTTCAAACGGGAGGATCTGAACCATACCGGAGCCCACAAGATAAATCATTGTCTGGGAGAAGCACTTCTTGCAAAAAAGATGGGCAAGAAAAAGGTTATTGCTGAAACCGGTGCGGGACAGCACGGGGTTGCCCTTGCAACAGCAGCGGCACTCCTCGGCCTTGAATGCGACATCTACATGGGTGAGGTTGATATTGTAAAGGAACATCCTAATGTTATCCGCATGCAGATTCTCGGCGCCCGGGTTATTCCTGTATCAAGCGGGTTGAAAACCCTGAAAGAAGCGGTTGATGAAGCATTCACCGCGTATGTTCAGGATCCGGTGTCCCAGTTCTATGCTATCGGTTCGGTCGTCGGGCCTCACCCCTTCCCCATGATGGTGCGGGATTTCCAGAGTGTTGTCGGTATTGAGGCGCGGCAGCAGTTTCAGGAAATGACGGGAAAACTTCCCGAGCATCTTGTGGCATGTGTCGGCGGAGGTTCCAATGCCATCGGCCTCTTTACGGCGTTTCTCGAGGATGAAGATATTAAAATATACGGTGTTGAACCAGCAGGTCTCAGTTTCAAGGACGGGGAACATGCGGCGACACTTACCCTGGGAAAACCCGGTGTTATCCATGGTTTCAGGTGTTACCTTCTACAGGATAACGAAGGGAACCCCCTCCCTGTTTACTCTGTTGCCAGCGGCCTTGATTATCCGGGTGTCGGTCCTGAACACAGTTATCTGAAAGATATAGGCAGAATCCAGTACGAAACAATCAACGACAAGGAAGCTATTGACGCCTTCTTTAAACTTTCACGGGTAGAGGGAATTATTCCCGCTCTGGAAAGCGCCCATGCTGTTGCCTATGCGGTAAAACTGGCAAAAACACTTCCAAAGAATGAATCGATTCTCGTTAATCTGTCCGGCAGAGGAGACAAGGATATCGATTACGTTACGGACAAGTACGGAAAGAATTACGGTATAGAATGATTTCTCCTTTAAAATAGTTTTGGAGCTGCCTGCAGGGAGGCAGCTCCTCCTTTTTTCAGAAGTTTCATTCCAAACGGCCGTACATTGCCGCCATGGCCATGAACCGGGAGGCGGTAAAGCCGTTCATCCCTTCTTCCCCCATTTTCCAGGACCAGTTTGCATCCCCCACCGTGGAAGGAAGATTCATCCGGGCGCTGCTGTCAAGATCAAGAAGATCCTGCATGGGGAAAACAGCATAGAGGGCAACTGACCTCATCCCTTCCCGGATAAGATCCCAAACGATGTCATCATCGGGTCTTGCAAGGTACCGGCGCACAAGATCACGTTCACCATCGGAGAGCGACCGGTACCATCCCCGGGTGGTATCATTATCATGGGTTCCGGTATACACCACGGCATTGCGGGTATAATGAAAGGGGAGGAAACTGTTCGCTGTATTGAGCTTTCCCTTCCCGTCATATTCAAATGCAAACTGCAGAACTTTCATTCCGGGAAATCCGAACCGGTCTCGAAGCGCGTTTACCTCTTTTGTTATGACACCGAGATCCTCCGCGAGAATTGGAATATCTCCAAGCTGCTGCTGCACCGCTTCAAAGAGTTTTTCTCCGGGGGCCTTTACCCACCTGCCGTTTTCGGCAGTTTCCGCCCCGGCCGGTATTTCCCAGCAGGCTTCAAACCCTCTGAAATGGTCAATCCTGATAATGTCAACCATCTTCAGCAGGCCCTGTATCCTCCGTATCCACCATGAAAACCCGTCGGCTTCGTGAGCTTCCCACCGGTACAGGGGGTTCCCCCACAGCTGTCCGGTAGTACTGAAATAGTCCGGAGGAACACCGGAAACTACGGTAGGGATACCGTCACTGTCCGCATGGAACAATGACCGGTCCGCCCAGAGGTCTGCACTCTCCGGGGATACAAAAATGGGTATATCACCGATAATCCTGATATTTCTGTCATTAACATACTTCTTCAGATTCTGCCACTGCTGGAAAAAGAAAAACTGTTCAGCCTTGACAATCTCAATCCTGCTGCCGTATTCCGATGTCCACCGCTTCACCGCTGCTTTCCGGCGCAGCGCAATATCTTTGTCCCAGTATCTGTTCCATCGGGAATCGCTTACTTTTTCCTGAACCGCCTTCCGGTCAAAATATTCTTTTACGACAGAAAAGAGCGCAAAATCTTCAAGCCACCAGCTGTTTTCACGGCAGAACGTCTCAAACTTCTCATTTTTTGATTTCCGCAGAAAGGCTTCGGCGGCCTTCCCTATCAGCGGCATCTTCCATGACCGGACCGCGGCATAGTTGACCCTTCCCGTTTTTTCACAGGGAGGATTCTGCAGCTGCGAATCAGAAAGAAGCCCATCCTGAACAAGCATTTCAAGGCTGATAAGGTATGGATTTCCCGCAAAGGTGGACAGAGAGGCATAGGGAGATTCTCCGTAGCCTGTAGGGCCGAGAGGAAGGACCTGCCAGAGCCGTGCTCCCGCTTGGTTAAGAAAGTCTGCAAAACGGTATGCGGCCGGACCCAAATCTCCGATGCAGTACGATGATGGAAGCGATGTGGGATGCATAAGAATCCCTGCGGAACGCTGAACAGTCATTTTATTCTCCAGAAGCTGACCCTTTGACTATAACCATGTTTTAGGTTATACTACTACTATGGATCCAGCATACAAAGTAAATCAGCACCTTGTCTATCCCCTGCAAGGTGTTGGTGAGATTACCTCTATTGAAAAGCGTACATTTAAAGGGGAAGAGGTTCTTTACTACATCATCTATCTTGACATATCAGACATGACTGTTATGGTTCCGGTGCATAAAACAGAAGAGCTGGGGATACGCCCCATTGTAACTGAAGAGGAATCATTCAAGGCCCTTGAACAGTTGACGCTGGAGTATGTACCCGTTACAGCTGACTGGAAAATGCGCTATCAAATGAACCTTGATTTACTTAAAAGCGGCAGTGTGAATGACAACGCGGTGGTTGTACGGACACTTTACCACCGGAGCAAGATAAAAGAACTGCCTATCCAGGAACGGAAACTGTATGATAACGCGCTGAAGATTCTTTCCGACGAGCTTATCTACTCTCTTAACAAATCCCGAAGCGAAATAGAAGAACTCATTTTCACCAAGCTGGAATCATAGATACATGGTTCCGAAAGGGGCTGCCCTCATCATCGTTGCCGGCGGAATGAGCACAAGGATGGGAAGCGGTATTAAAAAGGAACTTGCTGACCTGAACGGAGAGCCTGTTCTCTGCAGAACCCTGCGGCCCTTTTTCGAATCGAAACTTTTTTCCCTGACCGTTATCGTTCTTCCTTCCTCCCGCATAGAGCAGACAAAAACTCTTGTAGCATCATGCTTTCCTTTTGTTAAGAAAGACACGGTTATCTATGTCTCCGGAGGGAAAACACGCCAGGAATCGGTGTACAACGGCTTAAGGAAGCTGCCTTCTCATTTTCGCACTGTTCTCATCCACGACGGGGCACGTCCATGGATTACGAAGGAAGTTATCTTCCGGGTGTACGAAAAAGCGGTACAGACCGGTTCCGCTGTTCCTGTTGTTCCTTCGGTAAACGCGCTGAAAGAGATTGATTCCGGCGGACGGGTAATCCGGAATATCAACCGCTCTACCGTTGTCGGAGCTCAGACCCCCCAGGGGTTTGCCTTTAAAGATATTTTTTCCGCTCACCGGAAAGCAGCCGGAGACGGCAGAGTATATCCTGATGACGCCGAGGTATTCTCAGTCTATGCGGGAGAGGTCTTTACTGTCCCGGGAGATATCCGGAATAAAAAGATCACCTACAGGGAAGACCTGCAGCAAAGACATGGAGGACAGATATGAGGATAGGATCCGGCTGGGACATCCACCGCCTTACAGAAGGACGGAAGCTCGTCCTCGGCGGTATTGTTATTCCGTTCAGCAAGGGGGAAGAAGCCCACTCTGACGGTGATGTTCTTATCCATGCCGTTATAGATGCCCTGTTCGGCGCTCTGTCCATGGGAGATATCGGGACACACTTTCCCCCCGGAGATCCGGCATACAAAGACATTTCCAGTACGGTTCTTCTTGAGAAGGCAGTCTCCATGGTACATACCGAGGGCTTTTTTATCGGAAATATCGATTCCACCATCATCCTGGAAAAACCGAAGTTGAAGAGGTACATTCCGGAGGTAGTACAGAAACTCAGCTCCATTCTGGGAGTTGATCCGGAAAATATTTCGGTTAAAGCAAAAACAGGAGAAGGGCTCGGTCCGGTCGGTGAAGGAAACGCGGTTGAAGCCCGGGCGGTGGTACTGCTTGAAGAGAAGGATGAATCCGTATGGGTATAGAAAACCTGGACGTTATTATTTCCCGTCTGCGGGAACATAAAAAGGGGGCGGTTCTTCCGTCTGTTTCCGATATAGCTCTTATGAACGGCTCCCCGTTCAAGATTTTAATATCCACTGTTATTTCTTTGCGTACCCGGGATAAGGTAACCCTGGAAGCATCTCTCCGCCTTTTTGCAAAAGCATCGGATCCTTCCTCTCTGGCGGTTATGGACACTGCGGAAATTGAAAAACTCATCTACCCCGCTGGATTCTACAAGCGCAAAGCGGTCCAGATTAAGGAAATATCCCGTATTATTGCTGAGGACTACAACAGTATCGTTCCTGAAAGCGTGGAGCAGCTTACCGGACTTCCGGGTGTCGGACGGAAAACCGCGAACCTTACCATCGGTCTTGGATACGGTATTCCCGCCCTGTGTGTGGATACCCACGTGCACCGGATAGCAAACAGGATGGGATGGGTTACAACAAAAACCCCGGAAAAAACAGAATATGCCCTGACCGCGGTACTTCCGGAAAAATACTGGATCGAAATAAATGAACTGCTCGTCATCTACGGCCAGACAGTCTGCACTCCGCAGTCGCCCCGCTGCTCTTCCTGTGTATTTTCATCCTTCTGCCCCAAGAAAGGCGTTGGAAAATCCCGGTAGCTCCAGTCAATTTGCTCTTGACGCCGGTATTGTATCAATACTAGAATACGTAAGGTTCATACAGGTCCGCGTAACGCGGTTAATAGGGAAGCAGGTGCGATGCCTGCACGGTCCCGCCACTGTATCGGGGTTTTGTTTTCTGTTGTACCACTGTCTGGCTGTAAACTATCAGACGGGAAGGTGGAAACAATGAATCCCCGGAGTCAGGAGACCTGCCTGTGTGAAGTACCCGTAAGCGCCTGCGTGGGAACAGGTCAGGGTATGGATCCGCTCACCTGACTGGCTGACCATATCCTTAAAAAATCTTTATCAAGGTGGAGGATATGAAGAAACTACCAATCATTACCATGCTTCTTTTCATCGGATCTCTTCTTTTCGGAGGAGAAATCACCATTCACGGTTCATACGGAATGACAGTTACCCTTCCGGGTCCGGCAAAACGCATCGTTTCCGTTGCGCCGAATGTTACCGAAACAATCTTTGCTCTCGGCAAAGGTAATCTCCTCGTCGGAAGAACGGACTACGGAGATTATCCCGCAGCGGCTTCATCGGTTCAAAGTATAGGGAGTCTTATGGAACCGAACATTGAAAAAATAGTTGAGCTGAAACCTGACATTGTTATTGCTTCCAACCATTTTAAAAAGGAATCTGCCGATAAACTGGAAAAACTCTCCATCCACGTTCTTATCCTGACAGATGATAAAACCTTTAACGCAGTGTATACAACGATCCGTGATATTGCCAAAATAACCGGAGCGGAACAGCAGGGTGAAGCGGTTATAAAAAAAATGAAACGTACTGTAAACGAGGTGGAGAACGCGGTCAAAAACAAACCCCGGCCAAAGGTATACTATGTCATTGGATTCGGTGAGTACGGTGAATATACCGCCGGAGGCAATACCTTTATTGGGCAGATGATTTCCATGGCCGGCGGGAACAATATTGCTTCAAACCTGAAAGGGTGGGCGTACAGCCTTGAAAAGATCGTTGCAGGAGATCCCGATATCATTATCTGTTCAAAATACTGGGACACAAAGAAAAAACTGGTAAAGGCCAACGGATACAAGGATCTCCGTGCTGTCAAAGACGGAAAAGTGTATGAGATTGATAATAACCTTCTCGACCGGCAGGGTCCCCGGCTTGCTGAAGGGTTGAAAAAACTGGCTGCAATAATTCATCCTGAAGCCTTTAAATAGCTGATGGAACCGGTGCGGCATCTGAAAATAGTATTTGCGCTTCTCATACTGTTTCTGGCAGCGGCTGTCTTTCTGTCAGCCGCCATGGGAAGCGCGTCAATCCCTTTTTCCGATGTTATGAGAATGTTTACTTCTCCGGATAAGTCTTTCCCTTCTGCTTTCCGCATTATTATCTTTCAGATCCGTCTGCCCCGGATTATTCTCTCCGTTATAGTGGGTATGGGCCTTGCTGTAAGCGGTGCTGTTTTCCAGGGAATTTTTCAGAATCCCATGGCAAACCCCTATGTCCTCGGCGTCTCGTCCGGTGCCGCTTTTGGTGTGGCTGTCGGGATGGCCATGGGTTTTGAAGTTTCTTTTCTCGGCCTTGGAGCAATTTCCATTGCTGCTTTTACCGGCGGAATACTTACCGCTCTGTTTGTATACTTCATCTCCGGAAACGGCAGGTCTGTTTTTTCACTTCTTCTTTCCGGAATAGCCATGGGCTTTTTTCTGTCAGCGCTTATGTCCCTCATCATGTATCTGAACAGAAACCAGATAGAAAATATCGTGTACTGGTCCATGGGCAGTTTTAACACCGCAAGCTGGGATAAAATTGCTGTAGCGGGTCCCGTTATCATCCTTGGGTCCCTGTTTCTCATGGCTTTCTACAGAGACCTTAACATCCTTGTCCTTGGAGATGATACAGCCCGCAGTCTCGGCGTTTCGGTACGGTCAAGGAGGCTGCTCTTTCTTCTTGTATCGACGGTTATCACCGCAAGTGCCGTGTCCGTAAGCGGTGTAATAGGGTTTGTCGGGCTTATTATTCCCCATATTCTGCGTATACTGACAGGCCCTGATCACAAAACCCTTATTCCCCTGAGTATGCTTTCAGGTGGTTTGTTCCTTCTCCTTGCGGATACCCTTTCCCGCACCATTCTATCCCCGACAGAACTTCCCGTGGGTATTGTTACCTCGCTTTTCGGTGCTCCCTTTTTTATCTATCTGCTGAGAAATCACCGGAAGGTTCTCCCATGAACAGAGGCGTACTGCGTATCAATAACCTCGATTGGGGTTTTAACGGCAGAAATATTTTCAACTCAGTCAATATCAGCATTCCGGAAGGTTCCTTTACCGGTATTATCGGCCCCAATGGAGCAGGGAAAACAACACTGCTTAAACTCATTCTCAAACTGCTCCCTCCGGACAGGAATAGCATCTTTCTGAATAATCGGGATATTACCGGCTTTACCCGGAAGGACATAGCCCGGAAAATGAGCTACGTTTCCCAGACTCCCGGTGTTGATTTCGGCTTCACGGTGGAACAGATGGTCGCCATGGGGCGCAACCCGCATCTTCGGTCCTTCAGTAGTGAAACATCCGAAGATAGAGCCATTGTCACCGATGCTTTAAGAGATACACAGATCGAATATCTCAGCAGCAAGGATATCAGTAAAATAAGCGGAGGAGAACTGCAGCGTGTTATCATAGCCCGGGCTCTGGCGCAGAAGCCGGCGATCCTTGCACTTGATGAACCGACAAATCATCTAGATCTTAACCACCAGATGAAAATTCTTTCATTAATCAGGGAGCTGAGTGCTGAAAAAGGAATAACCGTTATTGCCGTACTGCATGATTTCAATCACGCCCTTGAATACTGTGATAATCTCATTCTAATGAATGGGGGGGCTGTGGTTGCTTCAGGACTTCCAGAGGATGTTATAACCCCTGATAACATGGATACCGTTTACCATCTTGAAATTGTAATGGAGAAAAATCCCTTTACAGGGAAACCCTACATGGTTGTACGGTCATAAAAAAAACAGGCCGGCGCTTAACAGCAGCCGGCCATTCCAATATGAATCTTAACCGTTAATCCCGGACAATAAGCATCGTCTTCGGTTCAAGTCTCAGGTTCATATCTTTTGTTTCAAGATTATCATGATCCTTTACAACCTGAAGACGAACAAAATCCCCTTCAAATTTCAGCGTAACAAGAACATCAATATCATCTATTCTTGACACAAGATCCTCCGGCACACCATTTTCCAGAAAGACGGGATCTTCCCCTTTCAAAGAAGAGCTGAACCATATTTCAAGACCCAGATCCCGGGCGAAGTTTTTCAGTTTTTGTACATCCACATCTTGTGCCGCGGAAATATCGTAACCATCAAAAATAATTGAATTAGCGGTAAAATTACCATCCTGAATCATTGCCTTGAGGCTGGAAAGCAGCTGGTCAACGGTGATGCCGCCTTTGCTGAAATTCATGATAACTCTGTTCTTGATAATTTCATCATGAACATCCACCGCATTTTCAAGATCCCGCTTTTTTGCTATCTCCTTAAAGATATCTTCATACCAAGTAATGATATGATCCACCTTCTGGGAAAAGGAAACATGAATAACCCTGCGTCCCCTGAACAGCTTGTCAGTTGCAATATGAACAAGACACGCCGTTTTCCCGACACCTTTTTTCGAAGCGATAACACCAATGTTACCCTTTCCTACTCCGCCATTGATAGTTTTCTCAAATACCCGCAGCGGACTTCTTTTATTTAATTCTGCTTTTACCATCTATAATCTCCATTAAAATATCTTTATGATTCTTTCTTTTTCTTATCCTGATATTCTTTAATGAGTTCTTCAGAAATACTCATGGGAACCTTGCCGTATTTGAGAAATTCCATAGTAAACTCCGCTTTACCCTGGGTTAAGGACCGCAGCGTTGTGGAGTACCCAAACATTTCACTTAACGGGACTTCCGCCTCAACGGTAGAGAACGCACCTTCATCAACAGAACTGATAATGATACCCCGGCGCTGATTTATACTTCCAAATACATTCCCCTGGAATTCAGTAGGCCCTTCAACAGAAACCTTCATAATAGGCTCCAGGATAACCGGTTTTGCTTTGGGATAGGCCTCTTTGAATGCACCGATTGCCGCATGCTGAAATGCCATATCAGAAGAATCCACAGGATGCGACTGACCGTCATTGATGGTGACTTTAATACCGACAATGGGAAATCCTATTAACGATCCCTTGGCCAGAGCTGATTTGAATCCTTTATCACAGGCAGGAATATATTCGGTAGGAATGGCTCCTCCCTTTATTGAATTGACAAATTCATACTCTCCCTCTGAAAGAGGTTCAATAAACCCGGCAACCCGCCCGTACTGACCGGATCCACCTGTCTGCTTCTTGTGGGTATAGTTGAAATCGGCTCTCCTGCTTATTGCTTCCCGGTAGGCAACCTGAGGCCTGCCTACTTCAACTTCCGCGTTGTACTCCCTCTTCATCCGTTCGATGTAAACATCAAGATGAAGTTCCCCCATACCCTGAACAATTGTCTGATTTGATTCAGGATCAACAAAGGTGCGGAATGTTGGATCTTCTTTGGTAAATCTATTTAAGGCTTTACCCATATTATCCGCTGCTGTCTTATCTTTCGGGCTGATAGCCAGGCTTATAACGGGAGCAGGAACAAACATACTCGTCATGGAATAATTCAATCCGGGAGCGTTAAAAGTATCCCCCGACGCACAATCTATACCGAAAAGAGCTGTTATATCTCCGCAGTTTGCTTCAGTTATATCTTCCATGTGGTCTGAATGCATCTTGATAAGTCTTCCGACTTTAAACTTCTTTCTGCTCCGGGTGTTGTACAGCTCATCCCCTTTTTTAATTTTCCCTTGATAGACTCGTATGTATGTCAACTGACCATACTGGCCGTCTTCAAGTTTAAATGCAAGAGCCACCGTCGGTTTTGTTTCATCCGCCTCAAGTTTCACTTCCTGCTCATCGTTATCAAGATCAAGCGCTATATTCTCTACTTCCGTCGGAGTAGGAAGATACTGTACAACCGCGTCCAGAAGTGACTGAACACCTTTATTCTTGTACGCTGAACCGATACATACCGGTGTCAATTCCTGAGTAAGTGTTCCTTTCCGGATTGCTTCATGGATGAGTTCTTCGGTAACTTCCCCCTCCATCATGGCTTCCATAAGCTCATCGGAAAACATGGAAACAGCATCGAGCATTACTTCCCTTTTTTCTTCAGCTTCATCCTTAAGATCATCAGGAATATCCGTTATCTCAATATCGTCTCCCTGGTCCCCCCGGAAGTAAACCGCTTTCATGGTAACAAGGTCAACAACACCTTCATGTTTATCTTCCAGCCCGATGGGGATCTGGATTAAAACAGCATTATGCCCCAGTTTTTCAATAAGTTGGTCTTTTACCTTGTAGGGGTTTGCCCCTGTCCTGTCACACTTGTTGATAAACGCGATCCTGGGAACATTGTAGCGTTTCATCTGGCGGTCAACAGTGATTGACTGGGACTGAACACCTGCTACTGAGCAGAGAACAAGAACAGCACCGTCAAGTACCCTGAGAGCCCGTTCAACTTCTATAGTAAAATCAACATGTCCGGGAGTGTCTATGATATTAATATCATGCCCCTTCCATGTAACGTTGGTTGCCGCTGACGCGATGGTTATTCCCCGCTCTTTCTCCAGTTCCATGGAGTCCATCGTTGCTCCGACACCGTCTTTTCCCCTGACTTCATGAATTGCATGAATTTTTTTGCAGTAGTAAAGAATCCGTTCGGTGAGTGTTGTTTTACCGGAGTCAATGTGTGCACTGATACCAATATTCCGCATCAAGGAAATATCTGTCTTCATAAACCCTTATACCTCTCATTATATAGTTAAGCCTTCAAAAATACTTGAAAACTCTTAATTCTCATGGTATTATTCGAATAGTTATAGAAAAGCCATTGATATGGGAATCATCCCGTTACTATTCAGGGCAGTAGTCTAGTATATTTCCTCAATATATTCAATCCCCGGATTCCCTTTGGTACTGAGGACTTCATCTGTTTAATAAAAAGGAAACTGCCGGAGTGGAAATGCATGGAATAACAGAAGCAGGTATAGCACTGGCAAACACATCCTCTCCCGCTGCTGCATTAAAACTGCTTCTCCATTACTGCTACAGCATACTGAAACCCGATCTTGCAGCCCTGTATCTGTTCCCCGTAAAAAAGCAGAGCGGCTCCTTAAAGCTTGACTCCTTCAAGGGATACGAACCTGAACAGAAAGTACTTTCCGCGGAGGAAGAGGGTATCAGGTTTATCCTGGATTCCCGTGAATCAACCTGCCTTCTGCAAAAAAAAGAGAGCCCCTTTTCCAGTCTTCTCCTTACTCCATCAATGCACAGTGCCATTGCGGCTCCTCTCACCACAGTCTCTGGAAGGAAAGGAATACTTTTCCTTAACTATATGCATCCTTACCGATTCTCATTCCATCACATTGAACAGATGGAAAATTTGATAAAATTAACAGGAATGGAGGAATAATGCTCCACTATCTGCCTCTGTGGCTCTATCTGCTGGATTTTGCAATACTCGCGGTACTTCTTGTGTTTCTCTTTCTTACCTTTGGCGTAAAACGCCGGATACACAGGAAGATTAAAACCGCATTTGAAAGAGGAGAAAGCATACCCCCTCTTTCAAAAAGAATGCTGCTGTTTTACTCTGATTACATGGAAAAGCTTTCAAGAACCTACGGGCGCAACATTCCGCTACTAACAGGGCTGGATGAGCTGTGGCTTACTAAATTTAAAATTCGCCCCACCCGCAGGAACATGCTGCGGCTTCTGAAATATGTTCCGGGAAAGTTTCTTTTTGATGTGCTGACAGGGGTTCTTGCACAGCCGCGGCTTACGAAGGAGTTCACCCGGTGGATTGAGACAAGCGGAGAGTTTATGATCCTGAAAAGGATAGCACTTTCCGGAAACGGCAGACCCTTTGACGGGAAGAAGGCTGCCCGGTTCTTTAAGGATGATATGGATACACTCATCGAAATGGCTGCTGATCCATTGTGGCAGTGCCGGTACTTTGCTTTCTCCATTCTGGTCCACGAACCGTCTTCCAGAGGGGATCAAGTCCTCAAGGACGCATTCCACGATTCACATCGGGAAAACCGTCAAATACTCATTAATTCTTACCAGTCCGATGACAGAACCTTCGTATACCGTCAATTGCTTGACTGCTTCCTGAATGATCCGGTTTTTGAAGTGCGGAAACATGCAAAAATCCGTATTGACCGTGAGTTTCAGGACCTTTACACCGTACAGCCGGAAGATCTTTCCCCTGTACAGAAACTCCACCTTATAGAACTGCTGCACACCGGATCATCAAATGATGAAAATATAGGTATTTCTTTTCTCGAAAGCGGCAACAGAGAACTGGAATTATACGCATCCCGGTATCTTTCTAAAACAGGAACCCTGTCAAGACTTCTAAAAACTGCCGAGCCCGGGGATTCAGAAAACTTTAACCGATCCCACGCTCTCCTGAAAAACGCAGTTTTAGCAAACTGTACAAATTTCTTAAAGGAAATTACCCAGACAGAGAATCCCGGTTCCCTCCTGCTTGCTTCCCGGTTTCTACAGGATGCCGGCAGCAGACTCCTTATAACACCGCTCCTAGAAAAAGCGGTTATCCTCTATCGGGAAAATCATAATTCACCGGTTATCAGGGAGCTCTATACCAATGCTCTCCTCTGCGCCTGCCGGAGAGGCAATGATAAAGTACTCCTGGAGGTAAGCCGTGAACTGTCGGAACAGAAATATTCTCAGGAAGTTCAGTCTCTGCTCCTCCCGGAACTTCCGGAACGGGGAGATGCAATCTTTATACCTGTCCTTCTTGATTTTCTTAAAGATCCCGAATACTCCTCCGAGGAGGATCTTCATAACGCACTCATACGCTTTCCCGTTTCACCGTTAGTTCCGGAGATGCTTACCATGATCCAAAGCAGTTCCGGTACATACCCTGAGGCCATAAAAAAAAGAGCCCTCCGTATCCTCGGAGCACTGGATACGGGCTGCGGGTTACAGCATATCCTGGAAAACCTGCCCCTTCTTTCTCTGAAGGAAGCAAAAGAGTTTACCGGAATGTTTGCACATAACACACCTGAATCTTTTGATGAGCGGGCACTTCTGCTTCTTTCCTCCCGGGACGCTGCTATCCGTTCACGTCTTATTGCAGCACTACCGGAGGATCACAAAAAACAGTTTGTTCCTGTACTTTTAGCCGCTCTTCAGGATAGTGATCCGGAGGTACGGAAAGCATGTGTCTGGGCATTATCTGATTATGGAGACAGTACGGTACTTAAAAAATGCTCCCTTCTTCTCAATGATCCCGTTGAAGCGGTTAGAAAGGAAACGGCAACAGCACTCTGCCTTTCAGGAGGAGATTCCGGCATCTCCCTTGTAGAGGCAGTACTCTTTGATACAACATCATCCGTCCCGGTTAAAAAGGCAATTATCTCCGGACTGGGGAAAGCGGGAACTCCAAAAGCGTTTACCCTTCTGACAAAAAAACTGATAAAGGAGTGTGAACTGCCGACGGAATTGGAAGCCGCTCTTGTCACATTCGATTCTGATACGCAGATCGGTATGCTGTTTAAACTTTTAGACAGTGCCCCCCTTCCCGTGCAACCCATACTGCAGGGGGTTCTGGAATCTCTCGGACCGAAAGCTGAAAAAGAAGCAGTTAAAATTCTTCAGCAGAAGACTACGGTACTCAGAAACCATGCTACAGAAGTACTGGAAAAGAGCGGCTTTATCAATCGAACGGTACGGCAGCTCGGGCACAGAGATCCCGCGGAACGGCTCGCGGCAGCACAGATGCTCTCCCTCATCGGAACGGAAAAAGCTTACCGGGGCCTTATCACTGCCGCGAAAGACCCTGTTGAAAAAATCAGAATTACTGTCATAAAGGCTGTTGAACATCTTAATACCCGGGAGGGTAAAGAACTGCTTGAAGAACTTAAAAATGATCCCAACAGAAATGTCAGGCGGTACACCCTTTGGGCGCTGGAGCGGGCGGAAGCAAAGGAAATGGATTGATAAAGGAACGTATGAAAAAGTTAAAACCATTGGTTACGGTCCCTTTCATTTTCCTCCTTTTATTCATTTCCGGAAGCTGTACTCAAGGAACAAGATCTCTCTCAAAATCAGTTATTGAAAATCAGATTCGTACCATTCTTGAAGTCCCTGTAACAGAATATGTGTACCGTGAAATCCTGTACATCGGTAAAGAGGCCCGGTTTCTCGGCATTAAACACATGGATAAACGGCTGCTCTTTTCTGTAAATATCATTTTAGAAGCCGGTTTTGATCTGACAAAAGGACTGGAGATACGGAAAACCCTCCAGGGTATTCACATCATTCTGCCCGAACCGGAGATTCTGGAAACCGATGTTGATGAAAACTCCATCCATCAGTATTTTGTAAAGGAATGGGGCGGTAAAATTACCCGGCTCGATTATTACGATGAACTGAACAAAAAGAAAGCAGCGATCAAGATGGAGGCGGTACGTCGGGGTATTCTTGTAAAAGCACGGGAAAATGGAGAAAAAATGATAACAGGACTTTTTGAATCTCTGGGGATCCCGTCAGTTACCATAAGCTATAAAAAAGGAGTTTTTCTTCAATGAGCAGGAGAAAAAACAAAAAAAGCTTATCTCTCGTTCTGCTTGGTATCATTATCTTTGGAGGAATCCTGTCCGCTGCATATGTTATTTCGGGATTTAAGCTTGATATTCATCTTTCATCAAAAAAATCTGTTTCAGAGTCAGAATCCATCCTTACCGATATCAGAAAAGTTTTTACATTTTCTACCGTGGAGTATGTGTATAAATCGGTATTCCCTTTTGATTTCTATGATGAGAAAACAGACTGGTACATGCTTCTGAATAAAAGAAGCAAGGGTGTAAATCTTACCTCTAAAGAAAAAGATTCCCTGGAACTCTATGATATTTGCAGCTCTGCAGGGATAAAACTGACAGGGAAAAACTACCAGTTTCTTGTTGTTACTTCACTCATTAAGGCAGGACTTCCATCTCCTCAGTCAATAACACAGGATAGTATTTTAATAGAAGGAAAAAATATTTCCATCCGGCTGCCGAAACCTGAAATAACTGAACTTATCATTGAAGATCCAGACAGCAGTACGTACCAGTATCCGGATATGGATATAGATCCCCTTCACTGGAAACAAATTGCCCGATATGTACAGGCTCATATTGAAGAAAAAGTCCTGAACAAGGGTATTCTTAACAAAGCAGATTCCCGGCTCAGGAATTTTATTTCATCTTTTCTCCATGAAGCGGGTTTTCAATCGGTAACATTCATTCAGTAAGCAGACCTTTCTGCCTGCAGTATTCGTAAAGTTCTGTATATGCTTCTTTTAACGGCGGCAGCAATAAAGACGCTTCGGGACTTTTCTCCGCCGCGGCATTCTCAAGCAGCGCAGCAGCTGCAGCAATCCGGTGCATTGACATATTCGCACAGCTGCCCTTAATGGAATGGGCTTCCGCTCTCAAATGGTCATAATCCTTCTGACCGGCATATTCTTCCATCTCGTCCAGTTGTCTCTTTATTCTTGGAAGCAGTTCATTGACCAATTTTAAAACCAGTTCTTTCTTCCCCATAAATACATCTACCGCCGCGTCAAGATCAAAAATTTCTTCATCAGCTTCAGGAAGGCTTTCAAGCTCCTCCACATCCTCCGGTTCATCCATTTCCAGATCTTCAACTTCCAGCCAACGCTCCAGAACCGGGAGGAGGTCCCGTTTTTTAAACGGTTTGGTAAGAAAATCAGTCATTCCCGCGGCGAGACACTTTTCTTTTTCACCTTTAACAGCACTTGCTGTTACCGCGATAACCGGTGTGGAAACTTTACGTTTCCGTATCTCCACCGTGGCCTCATATCCGTTCATCTCCGGCATTTGAACATCCATGAAAATGATGTCAAACTTCTTTTCTTTTACCGCCTCAACAGCTTCTTTACCGTTGGACGCCAAGGTTACCGTATGGCCGAGATTCTCAAGAATGGTTTTAAACAGCATCTGATTCACTTTATGATCTTCAGCCACAAGTATCGATGCTCCGGCTATCTCTTCAGTTAATTCTTCCGGCTCTTCTTCCTGGACAACACCGGTTTCCAGCATCAGATCATCTTCCCTTCCGCAGACCTTTAAAATCTCCCCGAGGAGAACATACTTCTTAACCGGTTTATGAAGATATCCTGAAAACCAGTTTAGGAGTTTCATCTTCGCTTCCTCGCCGCTCTTTCCTGTCGGGCTGAGAAGAATCCGTTTTACCCCGTTGATACGTTCATCAGAATGGATCTCACTGGCAAGCTGCCATCCATCCATCCCCGGCATTACCAGATCGATTAGGCAAAGGTCCACAGCCGGAGCAGTGCTGTCCCGTAAAAAAGCCAGAGCTTCCATTCCATTCCCGGTTTCAAATACTTCGCATCCCCATGGTTCCAGATACTGCCGTAAAAAGGAACGCACCTGTCTGTTGTCATCAACAAGCAGAACACGGAGCCCAAGGGGACGTGCCAGATCTCCGGACAGAGATACAGCCTGTTTCTTCAGCACAACCGTAAACCAAAATTTTGATCCTTTCCCCTCTTCACTTTCAACACCGATATGCCCTCCCATCATTTCGGAAAGGTTCTTTGAGATGGAAAGCCCCAGACCGGTTCCGCCGTATTTCCGGGTTGTTGTTGAATCCACCTGGGAAAAAACCCTGAACAGTTTATCTTTCTTGTCCTCCGGTATCCCGATACCGGTATCGGTAACACAGAACCGCAGCCGTACGGTGTCAGGAAAGTCCTCCTCCTTTTTAACAGTAACAATAACCGAACCGCTGGAAGTAAACTTCACCGCGTTGTTAAAAAGATTAACAATTATCTGCCGCAGACGGGTCGGGTCCCCTTTAACCTGGTGAGGAACATCATTTTCTACGAATATTGCTGTTTCAAGACCCTTTTTGTGGGCTTCAAGAGCAATCATGGAGACCGCATCCTCTGCTACTCCAAGCAGATTAAAATCAACCTCTTCAAGGGTCAGCTTCCCTGCTTCAATCTTGGAGAAATCCAGAATATCATTGATCAGTCCCAGCAGAACGTCTGCTGAAAATTGTATCTGTCCGGAATACTCCTGCTGCTCAGGATCAAGTTTTGTATCCGCAAGAAGTTCTGACATACCTATGATGGTATGAATCGGTGTCCGTATCTCATGGCTCATATTTGCCAGAAAATCTGATTTTGTCTGTGCTGCCTTTTCTGCTACTTCCTGTGCCTGTTCAGACAGTTTTTTTGCTTCCATCAGCTGCGATTCATATTTTTTCTGCTCGGTAATATCCTCTGCATAGGCAATGATGTACCTTTTGGAAAGCTCCACCATAACACGCAGCCATCCCGGGGTCCCCTTCCTGTGCTTATACGTAAGGTCGAGGGAAAAAGAAGCTTCCTTACCCGTTACGAGATCGTTAAAGGAACGGTTATACTTTTCAACCTCTCCAGGCTGAAGAATGGATGTAAAGACATTGTTTGTAAGCGGCGCAGCAGCTTCCGCAATATTTTTAAAAGAATTATTATACTGGAGGATCCGGCTTTCTTCTCCCAGGATAGCTATTCCTATGGGAGACTCTCTGAATATTGTCTCAAATATAAGTTTTCCCTCCATGATCAGAAGGTACTGCTTAAGATTTCAATGGCTTTTTTTTGAAGTTTTTCAGGGACAAGCGGTTTAATCATGTAGCTTTTTATTCCAAAACTGATGGCTTTCTGAATGGTCTCTTTCTGCGAAAGAGCTGAAAAAACAATAACGGGCAGTTTCTTATTCTGTTTTTTAAGATACGCCAGGACCTGAAAACCATCAATCTCCGGCATAAGGAGATCAAGAAAGACAAGATCAAACTCGGTATCTTTCTCCGCAATAAGGAACTCCTTTCCATTCTGGAAGGTCCGCAGGTCCCAGGACGTTTCGGAGAACACGGTTTTTACCAGCTCCCGTATAATCATGTCATCATCAACAACAGCAACAACAGCCTTGCTCTTGAAAATACTCTTAGATACATCATCTTCGGAAACATGTTCAGAATCAAAACGCATCTGCACCGTTTCCTGCCCTTCCTTTTTCTGGCCTGTTGCACGCAGCAGTTTTTCCTCAACCACATCCTCATGCGCAAAGGTATCAGGTTTAATTCCCAGCAGGCTGTCCATGGCTGTTGCCAGATTATCCGCTATCTTGATACTTGTATACTCAGGAGATCTCTTCAGCTCCTTTTTTATCTCGTCAGAACCGGTAAGGACCTGTATCATGTGTTTATTAGGCTGGGCATTCTCCGTTATAATATCAAGCATCCGGATAAACTTTCTTCCCGTATTTTCCTGCACCTCGATACTGCTCATCATAATGAGAATACGGGGATTGTCCACATCATAAAGATTCAAAAGCTCTCTCAGTTTGTACCGCAGCAGTTCAATCTTCTCAGTGTTCAGTCCCTGTGCCGCTTCAATAAAGAGAATGTCCTCATTAAAATGGGCCTCAAGTATTGCGGGCGTCTGATCCATGGAAATTTCTTTCCCTGTCAGCTCCTCGATACTTTTAAAGAGAACATCCATCTTGATCGGTTTTGAAAGAATCTTTTTAACATTTGAGCTCGCCATCTGTACAACGTGACGTTTATCAACTTTGGAAGCTATCATGATAACAGGAATCGGAGCAGTATTTCTATCGTTCTGTTTATCCACAAGAACATCCATACTGCTTTTCCGGGTAAGCATATGATCCATAATGACAAGATCCGGAAGCTCCGTCCGCATCTTTGAACTGCCGTCCAGACCATTTAATGCGAACATAACTTCCAGCCCGAAGGACTGAAGCTTCGCGCCGAGATACTCGCGGAATAAACCCGATTCACCGATAATCAGTACCTGTTTCATTACTTCCTCACTTTGACAACTATTATCTTGCAAACCCCGGTAAAAATCAACGTTTTTTTTACTGCTTCATTTTATATCCGATTGCCCGGAGCAGATTTTCCCGCTCTTTTTTATCCTGTACACCTTCGACTCCCTTTGGGCTGTATCCGTCAACAACACCGATAATACCGCTTCCCTGGTCCGTCCTGGCAACAAGCACCTGAAGAGGATTTGCCGTTGCCGCAAAGATGCGGGCAACTTCCTGACAGTTTTTTATCTGGTTAAGGACATTTACCGGATACGCATTCTTTATAATCAGAAAAAAGCTATGCCCTGCGCCGACCGCTTCAGCACAGGATGCCGCCTGGGAAACAAGGTCATTGTTGTTCCCTTCGGTCCTGACAAGGCAGGGGCCTGAAGCCTCATTAAAAGCAAGTCCGTATTCAATCCCCGGCACACTCGTAACAAGAATTTCAGGGATATCCTCTATTGTCTTAATAAAGTGAGCCTGCCCGACTATTATGTTGCACTCATCTTCCCAGTGCAGGGGTACGGCTTCAATGTTTATATCCATCTAACCACTCCTTATGTTCCCTGCTGAAGCAGGATATCAAGATCTATTTCTACAAGGGATGAAGGCATCTGTATCCCCCAGTTTTCAAGAACACCGGGATGCACCTCACCGAAAATACCAGCCCGCTTTCCGTTATAGTAAATCTCGGCGGAACGTCCTGCTATAAAACGGTGATCAGCCGTATCAGAAAGAGAGTATTCCCGGTTCAGATAGTAAAAAACCGCGGATACCATACTGCTGGCACTGTTAAATCCCTCGGTGCTGTCAGCCCGGAGGAATCCCAGATAGTTTTTTGTAACGGTACCGGAATCATCTTTCGGATCCATGAAAGCCACCTTCCCTACTTCAAAAATTGCATGGGGATACACCGCGTTGGCAGAGACAGCTTCAGAGTTTAACAGGGAAGGCATAATACTCGGGCGGACGTATTCATAATTCTCCGTCATGGGATTTTCTATCTGGATGTACGTTTCCCCTGTTACATTCATTTTTTCTATGTAATCCTTTCCGGAACCGAGATAGTTGTACATCATCTCCTGAAACCCCAGCCCTATCATTATATCCTTTACTTTCCGGGCAAATTCCTCCTCCCGGCTCAGTCTTCCGACCGTGAACGATGAAGGCATCTCCGGTGAAAAGGTATCCATTCCCCGCCCCATCATTATGTCTTCAACAATATCAACAGAATGGAGGAAATCATTACGATACCCGGGAACGGCCACGGTAAGAGAACCACCGCTATGCTCTGATTCAATTCCCATTCGGAAAAGAGCTTTTTCCATTTCTTCAGGGACAAGATCCGTACCAAGAAGTTTATTCGCATACTCAGTGTCAACTGCTATGGGCTGCTGAAAATAGTAGGGGGTAACAATCTCTCTCCCCCATTCTGTATCATAGGGATACACGATCTTTACCGGAAGTATCTCAAACCCTGAATCGTACAGATCGCATGCTACTATGGAAGCTGATAACAGAAGAGAGGGAAAATCAGTCCCGGTAAGTTCAATAAACAGGTTTTCATCCCCCACCTGCACCGCTCCTATTTCCGAAGAGTTAATAACCGGAGGAAAACTTAAAACCTTATCCTCAGCATCGGTAATAAAGGGAAAAACAGGTTCACCAGCTACAATATGACCGTATTCCTGCCCCTTGGGGTGATCTGTGATAATCTGCCTGAGGTTCATTTTTTTATCACTCCCCAAGGGAATAAATGATGTACCTTCCGGGTCAGCACCCCGGTACTGTACCGGATAGGTAAAAAGATCACTCCGGTATACGCCCATGGCAATTGATTTACGCTTTCTCCCGTAATTCCAGCATAACTTTTCCTGTGTCTGAATGATGTCCTTCAGCCCTTCGTCAGTAATTCCCTTGCCCCGTACGGCAAAAGCGGCTATGTAGGGACGAACCGCTTTGATGGAAGGGTCAACCTTGACAATTCTGTTTCCGTAGTCCTTTTTACTTTCCTTACTGGAAAAGAAGGGATATTCTTTCCGGTACAGACCTTCGTACAGGCCGATCTGCCGGGCAAGTCCTGTTGTTGACCAGAGGTCCGGCCTGTTTGTATCATTCAGTTCTATCTTTAAAATTCCCTGCTCTTCATCAACTCCGTCGAGTTCAGCTTTTGCACAGGGGAGAATTTCCTCAAGTTCACTGTCTGTATAGGATCTGCCTATGTAAGAAAACAGATCCTTTTTGTATACTTCTATTTTAGGCATTCTCGTTCTTCCTCCGTAATCGCACGCTTTCAATATCCGGTGTAAAAAGTTCTCTCAGGTCGTTCAGTCCCAGATGCATCAGAGCCATCCTGTCTATTCCGAGCCCCCATGCCAGCACGGGCACATCTATGCCCATGGCTTTTGTAACTTCCGGCCGGAATATTCCGCTCCCCCCCAGCTCAAACCATCCAAGAACCGGATGCTTTATATGGACCTCTATGGAGGGTTCTGTAAAGGGGAAATAACCGGGCACATACTTCACTTCTTCAGCACCGGCAATCTCTTCCGCAAACATCTTTAACAGTCCCAGCAGCGTGCGGAGATTAACATCCTCTCCGAGCACAATACCTTCTGTCTGGTAAAAATCGGCACCGTGAGTCGCATCAACCTGATCATACCTGAAACACCGGGCAACACCGAAATACTTGCCGGGGACCTTTGCCTTATGCAGCTGTTTTGCTGAAAGGACCGTTCCCTGACTCCGCATTACCTGCCTGCGGGTAAACTCATGATCAAAGGTATAGCCCCAGCCTCTGCTGCCGGTTTTCCAGCCGTTTTCATGGGTTGCCGCCACCTGGTCCAGGTAAGGCTGCTCAATCTTCTTTGTATGCGACGGGTTCTTTATGTAGTATACATCATGGATATCCCGGGCACTGTGGAATTGGGGCATAAAGAGGGCATCTCCGTTCCAGAACTCTGTTTCCACCAGGGGTCCGTCAAACTCTTCAAATCCCAGGGAAGAAAGTTTATCCTTAACCCATTGAAGATATTCACCGTAAGGATTCCGTCTGCCAAGAAGTACCCTGTTCGGAGGAGTGTTTATGTTGTATTCACGAAATGACTTCCCCTTCCAGCTTCCCGAAGCAAGCATTTCAGGAGTTACCGCTCCAATCTCTTCTCCAGTCACTCCCTGTTCCAGCAGATACTTCTTTACCGCTTTTCCTTCTTCAGTAAGAACGTACTGTACATCATCTCTCTCTATTACTCTGAAAGGAGAAGCTGACGCACCTCTCTTTTTGCTGTTGTCTTTAAGAACCGCCCGTTCCGCTTCCGAAAGGAGATCATCGTCAAGAAACTTGTCCAGGGAGGCTTTCTCCAGAAGTCCGGTAAGAATAGCGGTCCGCTCAGGAAGTTTATCAGATACAACGGTAACATTCTTTTCAGTATCCATCTTGAGAACATTTTCTTTTGAGAGCTGTCCAAAGGCGGATCCGACATCCTTGTTCTGAAGTCCGAGAGCCGATGCAATTTCCGGCATCTTTTTCGGCCCGGCAGTTTTAAGGTAGTGTACAATCCGTGCTTCCGGTACACCTTTTTCCCGATACTCACTGCCTAACTCCGTTATCTCGTACAGTATTCTGGATATTCTCTTTGATTCTTTAAGATATCCCTTGGCAGACAGCCAGCTGAACGCCTGGTTGCACTGACCAAGTTTGAATGACAGTTCTGTCATTATTCTGTCAGCAGTAATTTCATCCCCTTCACCGGCATGGCGGAGCAGTTTTATCTCCAAAGGGTGCAGACTTTTAACATCAAATTCCATGGATTCAATCTCCTTTGCAATGAAACAAAAGTAATTTTATTTTTTAAAATTGTAAAGGGTACAGAAAGGGATAAAATTGTGATAGTATTATTTTTTGGAGGAGTTATGGGGATCATACTTAAAAATACCATTCTTAAGGGCAGCAGAACCGACATCAGGATTGATAAAGGGCTTTTTACTGAAGTTTCTCCACACATAGAGGAAACAGAAGAAGATGCCGTTATTGACGCTGAAGATAACATTATCATTCCGTCCCTGAAAAACGGACATACTCATTCCGCCATGACATTACTCCGGGGGTGGGGAGATGATATGAAGCTGAAGCCATGGCTGGAAGAGAAGATATGGCCCATGGAAGCTGAAATAATACGTGACCCGGAAGCTTCTTACTGGGGGACACGGTTCGCCTGCCTGGAAATGGTTAAAAGCGGCACTACCTTTGCCAATGATATGTACTTTAATCTACCGCAGAATATCCGGGCCTTCAGGGAATCAGGGATGAAAGCCGCTCTTGGAACCGCTCTTTTTGATTTTTTCGACACTGAAAAAACAACAGAAATGAAAGCCCTCTGCGAAAAGGAGTTTAAAACCTTTGAACAGAACAGTATGATGCAATACACCGTAGCTCCCCATTCAGTGTACACTGTATCAAAAGAGCTTCTTTCCTGGGCAGGGGATTTCAGCAAAGCACATAATCTACCGGTACACATTCATCTGTGTGAAACCCGGGAAGAGGTAGATAAAAGCTTTTCCTCTTTTGGAAAGAGCCCCGTTGCCTATCTGAAAGACCTCGGTCTGTTAAGCCCCCATCTTATTGCCGCACACACAGTATGGCTCTCTGATGATGATATACAGATGCTTGCGGATTACGGAGTCACGGTTGTCCATAATCCGGTTTCAAACATGAAGCTCAGCGTGGGGAATGTCTTTCCTTTTGATAAGATGAAAACACTGCATATTCCCATAATGCTCGGAACAGACGGGGCAGCTTCCAATAATAACCTTGATATGTTTGAAGAGATGAAATTCGCCGCACTCCTGCAGAAACACCACACCGGGAACCCGGAACTAATGAAGGCAAAAGAGATCTTTGCCATTGCATCAGGATCCGAAAGCAGCATTTTCCCCCATATATCGGGGGAAATAAAACCCGGGAACCATGCAGATTGTCTGCTCCTTAATCCGGATCATTCCGGACTGAACCCTGATCACAATACGCTGTCAAATATCGTCTATGCCGCGGGAAGCAGCTGTATTGATACCGTTATTTCCGGCGGAGCCATACTCATGCGCCATGGAAAAATAGACGGAGAAGAACGCATACGTACCGGCTTTAGAAAAGCTGTAAAAAAACTCTTTTCATAACCTTTCCCCTGCAGCTACCGCCTGAAACTCTCAAGATACCGGCGCTGCGCATCAGTCAGTGTATCGATAACAACCCCCATGCTTTGCAATTTCAGCCGTGCCACATCCATGTCAATATCATCGGGAACTTTCTTTACCGTTTTATCCAGAACTGTGTGGTTTTCAAGCAGATACTTTGCCGATAGTGCCTGAAGTGCAAAACTCATATCCATAATTTCTGCTGGATGGCCGTCTGCACAGGCAATGTTTACAATGTTTCCCATTCCAAGAATGTTTACCCATTTACCGTCGGGGAAAAGAAAACCGAACACATTCTCACGGAGTTCTTCGGTATGTACCGCACGCTTTTTGAGACCATCCAGATCCATTTCAACGGGGAAATGCCCCGCGTTACAGGCTACCGCCCCGTCTTTCATCACTTCAAAATGATCAGCTGTTATTACATTCTTGTTTCCCGTAGCTGTTATAAAAATATCTCCCTTCCGTGCCGCTTCATCCATGGGCATTACACTGTAGCCTTCCATAACCGCTTCAAGAGCCTTTACCGGATTGACCTCTATTACTGTTACATGGGCGCCAAGCCCTTTCATTCTGGCAGCAATCCCCTTTCCGACCCATCCGAAACCGATGACAACAACATCTTTCCCTGTTACAAGAAGATTGGTCGTACGCATAACAGCATCCAGCGTAGACTGCCCTGTACCGTACCGGTTATCAAACAGGTATTTGCACCAGGCGTCGTTTACCGCGACAACAGGGAATTCAAGCTTCCCTTCCTGCTGCCGGGCTCTGTTCCGGAGGACACCGGTAGTTGTTTCCTCACAGGCCCCATAAACACCGGGGAGCAGTTCTTTCCGCTCTTCGTGAAGCAGATTGACAAGGTCCCCGCCGTCATCGATAACAATATTCGGCCCTAAATCCAGTGCGGCGTTCAGATGCCTGCGGTACTCATCTTCCGGTACCCCGTGCACGGCAAAGACATGAAGCCCCCTTTTATCCAGGGCAGCGACAATATCATCCTTGGTGGAGAAGGGATTACTCCCGGTAACCGAAACCTCCGCTCCGCCGGCAGCAAACAAAAGGGCAAGAGCTGCTGTTTTTGCTTCCAGATGAACGCTGACAACAACCTTTATCCCCTTAAAAGGAAGGTTTTCTTCAAAGTCCTTTTCAAGAATACGCAGCAACGGCATATTCTTTCTCACCCAGTTTATCTTTCTCTCCCCCTCAGCGGCAAGCGATCTGTCTTTCAGTATATTGTCTTTCATGGTTAATCCCATAGCGATATGATCTTCCGGACAACAGCGATAAAGTTTTCCCGGACCCGGGCGGCAGTGGCCATAACCTCTTCATGATTCAAAGGCTGGTCAAGAACACCGGCAGCCATATTGGTTATACAGGAAATACCGAGTACCCTCATCCCCGCATGTGCCGCAGCCAGGACTTCCGGAACCGTTGACATCCCTACAGCATCCGCACCAAGAGTACGAAGCATCCGGATCTCGGCAGGTGTTTCGTAGTTTGGCCCCCCCATAAGGGCGTACACCCCTTCTCTAAGAGGAATTCCCAGACTTTCTCCGGCTTTTTTTGCAAGAGACCGCAGAGATTTAGTATATCCGTCTGACATATCAGGGAAACGGGTCCCGAATTCGTCCAGGTTTGATCCCCGTAACGGGCTGTCTAGTCCAAGCTTGATATGGTCAGAAATAATCATAAGATCTCCCGGTTCAAATGAGGTATTTACCCCGCCGGAAGAATTGGTAACAAGAAAGTTCTTTATTCCCAGAAGCTTCATGACCCGTACTGGAAAAACTACCGTATCCATCGAGTATCCTTCGTAAAAATGAAATCTTCCCTGCATAACAAGAACATTTTTCCCCTCAAGCTTCCCGATAACCATCTGTCCGGCGTGGCCTTCTACCGTTGACCGGGGAAAGAACGGAATATCCTCATACCTGATAATGAGGGGATTTTTCACCTCATCACCCAAAATCCCCAAACCGGAACCCAGAATCATTCCAATTTCCGGTATCTCATCTATCTTTGATGCGATAAAATCCGCCGCTTTGTGTAGCGGCTCTAAACGATTATCCATATTTGCACCTCTCCTGTAACAGCCGATAAAAAAGACCAGGCATCCGCCTGGTCTTTATACATAACAACCCCGGACTTAGCCCTTGTAGCCTGCTTCTTTTCTTGTAGCAGGAGCAACAACTTTGCCAGATTTAAGATCGTCAATCGCTTTCTGTACGGCAGCTTTAACATCTCCAGGAACAATACTGTCCCAGTTGTGAAAAGGAGAAATACCTGCAGCACCATCTTTTATGCCAAAGGTTCTGTCTCCACCACCCTGAAAATTTCCGGCAAGATCATCTTTGATAGTCAGATAAACAGCCTTTGTAATACCCTTGATTGCTGATGTAATAACGGCATCGGGAGCAACATAATTCTGATCTACATCTACACCGATAGCAGCAACACCGGCTTCGTTGGCCGCGTTAATTGCGCCAAGACCGGTAAGCCCGGCAATCTGAAAAATGATATCAGCGCCCTGGTTGATCATGGCAAGAGCAGCTTCCTTACCTTTTGCCTGATCGGTAAAGGTACCGGTAACAACACTCAAGACCTTACAGTCAGGATTGACAGATTTGACGCCTGCATAGAAACCAGCCTGGTAGCGTTCAACAGGAGGAATATCCATACCAAGAACCATACCGACAACGTTTTTATCATTCAGTCTGTCAGAAGCAGAAGCATATTTTTTTGTCATAAGACCGGCAACAACTCCGGCAACATATCCTGACTGCTGTTCCTTGAAAAGAAGTCCTTCCGCATTTTTGGGTGCCTTTGAGGGATCCAGCCAGATATCAATACCGGCAAACCGGGTATCAGGATTATTCTGAGCTGCTTCCAGAAGTGCATCATGCATCAGGAAACCAACTGCAAAAACAACCTGGGCACCATCACTGGCCAGACCTGAAAGGTTTGGTACATAGTCAGTCTGCTGCTTTGACTGAACCACCCGGGCATCAATACCAAAGTCTTTTTTTGCTTCAAGAAGCCCCTGATAAGAACCATCATTAAATGATTTGTCTCCAAGACCTCCGACATCAGTAGCCATACTTATGATAACTTTTGATTTTTCAGCAGCAGGAGCTGCTTCTTTTTTGCCGTTTGCAAATATTGTTCCTGCAAAAACCATTACCAGAACAAGCAGCACTACTGTAATTTTTGTCAATTTTGACATTTCGTTCCTCCTATAAAAATTTTCTAATGCAATATGTAAATGATTCTGCCTTCAGAATCATCATTACCTACTGTCAGTTTCCTTCCTTTTCAATCATAAAGTCAATACCGTCCGCCTTGGGTGGACGGGATTTTTTAACCAATCCCGCTACGGCAAGCACCGTTGCCACATAGGGGAAAATGATGAAAATCTCCGCTGGGATATTCAGCACCTTGAACACTTGCAACCTTACCTGAAAAGCATCCGCGAATCCGAAAAAGAGGGCGGCTATAAATGAACCGATCGCTGTCCAACCGCCGGATATCATGGCCGCAAGGGCAATAAATCCTCTCCCGTTTGTCATCCCTTCGGAAAAAGATACACTGTTTTCAATGGAAAGATACGCTCCCGCCAGTCCGGAAAGAAGTCCGGAGATAAATACACCAAGATAACGCATTTTGTAAACGGAAACACCGATGGTTTCAAGGGCAAGGGGATGCTCCCCGGCAGCCCGGAGATGGAGCCCGGTCTTTGTCTTTTTAAGAAAAATAAGAACAGCAATAACAAGGACAAAGGACATATAGACAATCGGTGTCTGATTAAAAAATGCCGGTCCGATTACAGGGATTTTTGAAAGCCCGGGGATGGCATACTGGTACGACTGAAGTCCTACCGGAACGGTATCCGTTGTGCCCGGATGGCCGAAAATCATGACCATGAGATACCTTACAATACCAAAAGAAAGGATGTTCATGACCGCACCGGACACAACGTGGTCCAGGTGGAAGGTGATAGTAGCTACCGCGTGGAGCAGTGAAAAGATCCCTCCCGCCGCTACTCCGGCAATAAGCCCGATCCATGGGTTGCCGGTAAAGAGCGCAACAATAGCTGCAAAGAAAGCCCCTATGATCATGATCCCTTCCATTGCTATATTTACAATTCCGGAACGCTCACATACCGTGGCGCCGATGGCCGCAAGGGTAATAGGTGTTGAAAGACGGATCGTCGCTACAAGCAGATCAGTATTTATTATTGACGTTATTCCATTCATTTGACAGCACCTCGTTTCCGGTTTTTCCAGTTCTTCAGCTTATGCCCGATATGGGTATAGATATACTTCGCGACAATAAGAAAAAGAATAATACCTTTGATAATTTCTACAATTGAACGGGGCGTTTGTACTGTTCTCGACATATACTGCCCCCCTGAAGCAAGGACACCCCACAGAAGCGAGGTAAAAATAACTCCGATAGGATTATTGGACGCCAGAAGGGCTACTGAAATACCGTCCCATCCGTATCCGGCATTGAGATTCTCGTACATCTTGTGATCCAGACCAAGTACCTGATTCACGCCGGACAGACCCGCGAGGAATCCTGAGACGAGGAGAGCATACAGGATTGTTCTCCCCACATTGATTCCCTGTCCTCTGGCAGCATCCTTGTTCTGCCCTACCGCCCTGATTTCAAACCCGAACTTTGTCCGGACAAGAATATACTGTACAAGAAGCGCGACACCTATCGCAATAATAATCCCGACATGATCCCGGTAATTGGCCGTAGGGAAAAAGCTTTTCAGCCGCGGGAGCCAGTTGGATTTCAAAATTGAATCCGTTACGTAAGGGTGGGATCCCGCGTTGCTTCCTCCCATGGCACGAATGGCTATGGAAGAAAGGTATCGTGCAATCTGGGCAAACATCATGGTTGTAATAACTTCATGAGCCCCCGTTTTAACCTTTAAAATAGCAGGAATATAGTTGTAGGAAGCAGCAAGAAGCCCCGCAACAACAAAAATAATGATAATGGAGAATAACGGCGGAAGATGCAGATAGATTCCCAGCGCTGTTGCGACAACAGCTCCAACGTAGTACTGCCCTTCAGCTCCAATATTAAAAAGGCCCGCTTTAAACGCAAAAGCTACCGACAATCCTGTGAAGATCAAGGGAGACGCATTAAGAACAGAAACAGACCAGTTTTTTACCAATCCGCCGTAAAAAAGTGCTTTGTAGGCAACAACAGGATTGTATCCTGAAGCAGCCATGGCAATACCACCGATAAGAAGAGCGGCAGCAACTCCAATTACCGGAATAAGAAGACTGTTAAAGAGAGAGAATGCCGCCTGCTTTGAAGCATCTTTTCCCGCGGAATAACCGTAAAATATAAAGTACAGCACAACAGCCGCAAGAACGAGCAGCAGTCCGGAAAAAACAGACGCAAAATACATTACCGAACCGGCAAATCCCAAAAGTACGATAACGGTATAAAACAAGGGTTTCGCTTTCGTTGTCTGCATTACATTACCCCCTCTTCCTCTGTTTTCTTTCCGCCGGTCATATAAAATCCGACTTCCTTATCTGATGTCTCCTGGGGAGCAAACTCTTTTACAATCTTCCCTTCATAGAGAACGAGAATACGGTCGGAAAGAGAAAAAATCTCTTCCAGCTCCAGAGAAATAAGAAGAATGGCAACATTTTTATCCCGCATTTTTAAAATTTGAGAGTGAATATACTCTATGGCACCAACATCAAGCCCTCGCGTCGGCTGTGCAATAAGAAGAAAATCAGGACCGCTTGATAACTCCCGGGCAAGAATAACCTTCTGCTGATTACCCCCTGAAAGGTTCCCGGCGGGAATATCCACCCCGGGAGTACGTATGTCGTACTCCTTAACGAGATCCTGGGCATGAGTTTTTATTAACGGTAAATCCAGATTTATCCGTTTACTGAAAGGCTTTTCATCCTGAAACCCCAGAATGAGATTCTCTGAAATCGTCATGGGCAGAACAAGACCGAATTTTTGTCTATCTGCCGGGACATTCGCAACCTTCCGGTTCCGCCGCTCCTTGGTGGTAAGTTTTGCTATATCTTCGCCTTTAAAAAGGATCCGGCCGGATTCCACCTTCATAAGCCCCTTGATGGACTCTTCCAGCTCAGCCTGGCCGTTCCCGTCAACTCCCGCAATACCGACTATTTCCCCGGGGCGGACATTGAAAGAAATACCATTCAGTGCGTTGATACCTTTTATATTTTTAACAACAACATTCTCCAGCTGTATAATCGGTTCACCGGAAATCTGTTTTGCATCCTTATGAACCGTAAGAACAACCTCTCTTCCAACCATCAAGTTGGCAAGTTCCTCTTTTGTTACCTTTTTTGTTTCCCGTTCGCCGACAATTTTCCCCCGTTTTAAGATGTACACCCTGTCGGAGATTGCCTCTACTTCTTCAAGTTTGTGGGTAATGATAATAATGGAAACACCATCCTCCCTGAGTCTTCCAATAACCTCAAAAAGTTCATCTACCTCCTGGGGAGTAAGAACTGCTGTCGGTTCGTCAAGAATAAGGATTCTGGCTTTACGGTAAAGAGCTTTTAATATCTCTACACGCTGCTGAATACCAACAGAGAGGTTCTCAATAATTTCATCGGGGTCAACATGCAGATGGTACTTTTCAGAAATGGCAACTACTTCCCGTCTGGACGTTTTGTAATCGATGAAATCATACTTCCCCGGTTCTGAACCAAGAATAATATTTTCTGTTACCGTAAGATTATCTACCAGCATAAAGTGCTGATGCACCATCCCGAGTCCTTGATGTATTGCGTCCTTGGGAGAAGAAAACTCTACAGGCTTTCCGCCGAGGAGGATTTCACCGGATGTTGGTTTATACAATCCGTACAAAACATTCATAAGAGTAGATTTCCCGGCACCGTTTTCCCCGAGAAGAGAAAGGATTTCCCCCTCATGAAGAACCATATTGATGTCATCGTTTGCAAGAACCCTCGGGAACTGCTTTGAAACATGCTTTGTTTCCAGTACTACTCTTTCTTTTCCTTGTAAACTCATTCGATATTCCTTCATTAGTCGGATAAAGTTGTCAATAGAAGAAGAAAAGCTATTGTTACAACAATACCCTACCGGATTACAGTTGTCAAGAAAAGTTTAATCATTTAACAAAAGATTGTTAAAGTTTTAACATTACAAAGAACCCTCTCCGGCAAGAGAGGGTTCTTATTTTTACGTTTTTTGAGTTCTAGTTTTTTGGAGGTACCATAACAAATTCAACCCTTCGGTTTTTCCACCAGATTCTCCGGTCATGCACAGAAACGATAGGATGAAGCCCTCCGTAAAACTCTATCTTGATTTTATTTCTATCCATTCCTCTTTTTATAAGAGCCTTTTCCACTGTTTGTGCCCGATGCTGTGTCAGGGGGACAAGGATCTTCTCCTCCCGTGCCTGCCGTGGTGTTCCAAGATATATATCCAAAGCGTGACCTTCAAGAATCAACCCGTAACGGGGATATTTTTTATAGATAGCTGCCACTTTGTCGAGGGATTCGTTGTTCCTGTTAAGGAATTTAACCCCCGCGGACCCGAGAGCATATTTGTATGCTCCAAAAATAATATTGGGAACAGATATATACGTCTTTCCATTTTTCTCCACGAGCAGGATATCAATGGTAACCTTCTTCTCATATACGGTCATGTTGTTCCCTTCATCAGTAACAGTTAATTTTAAAATAATATCATTTCCGGTACTTTCAGCTGCGTCAGCTGTTTTCTTGTCTGCCGCAACCTTCCAGGTTATATCACCAGAGGGGTTTCCCTCTCCCGCATAACTCCGCAGAACTTCTCCGCCGGCATCAAGGAGATCAACACTCCAATGCTTGACCTCTGTATTATCTTTAACCTGCAGCGCAACAAAGACATCACCTTCCACCCCGCCGCTGGATGTTTTGGCAAAAGGATCCGGGACAGCATGCAGCGCAACAACCGGAGGAGTAATATCAAGTATGAAGGTATTGGATGTCTCTTTCTTTGTAACCCCCTTCTTGAAATACGCGGCAAGAACACCCTTATAGGAGCCTTCCGGCGCGGTAATCTCTTTCCCTTCGCTATTTTTTATTTTTCCGTTCCATTCAACACTTTTCGGAAGAAAATCTTTCCCGGAAAACGTCTTCACACTGTTTCCTGCTTTATCAAAAATACCAAGGCTCCAGCTGCCGACATCATCATACTGACTTGCATCAATAACAAGCTTTTCAGTATCACCTTTTCCATCATTATTCGGAGAAAACCCCGTTCCCGCAGCAAGCACAAGGGATACCGGTTTTGTATCAACCTTCAAAACAAGAGGTTTAATACTCGTTGTATTCCCCGCCCTGTCGGTAAACGACGCAATGGCAGAATAGGTTCCATCCTTTACGGTAGTGCCCTTCATGTCTGTTCCATCCCATACAATGAGCGAGGTTGTCTGATCCGATGTTTTCTTCAGTATTGTTTCCCCCGAAGCACTAACGATTGATCCTTTCCAGGTTACTATCTCATTCGATGTAAACTGTATATCCGTTACATCATTCTTCCCGTTTCCATCCGGTGAGAAAACGGGATTACTATCCGTCACCCGAATCACAGGAGGCGTTACATCGATGTTAAAGGTCTCGGAAGCGGAAGGTTTGTTCCCGTTTAGATAGGTAACAACAAAATTCACCGTGTACATTCCTTCAGGCATTGGATTCCCTGATGAATCTGTTCCATCCAGAACAACAGAAACAGGGGGTTCACCGGCTCCCTGTTTCTCCATATATATCTTTCCATTATTATCTGCTATATTCCACCGCCACCCTGTAATACCGGTCTTTACAACCTCATCGAAAAAGACCTCGTCAGTATCCTTGACTCCGTCTCCGTTGGGCGAAAAATAGGGGTCTTTTACAACAATTGCAACCTTCGTATTAGTGTTATCAAGAACAATACCCTTCAGTTCAATAGGATCAGAGGTATTTCCGGCTTTATCTGTTGATTTCAGGGAATATGAATAGGTACCGGGAGAAACATCATTTCCGGAATCATCTTTTCCGTCCCACGCGACCGTTCCGGGGATACTGTCCTTCCAGGTATACGTACGGACTACCGTACCTGCAACATTCAGAATGGTTCCGGTCCAAAGGAGTTCTTTTGTAGCCTGAGTAACCTTAATAACAAAAGTATCGAGATTTCCATCCCCATTGGGCGAAAAAATCATTTCTCCGGGAGGAACAATAACCGCCGAAGGTTTTACCGTATCAACAACAAAATTATCTACATCTGTCTCTTTTTTATTACCGGAAGAATCTACAACAAAGAGTTTAACTCTGTACGTTCCATCAGGAACCTGTTTCCCTTCCAGATCCGTTCCATCCCAGGATATTTCCCGCTCAAGGGTAAACTCCTTATACCCCTGGAAGATTGAGGCAAACCAGCCGATATCTGATTTTTCCGTTTCCTTGACTTCTTTTAAAACTTTACCGGAAGTATCCAGTATCTGAATACCATATTCAGGGACATACCCCTTTTTACTTTTTACGTACACCTTAACGGAAAACTTTAATACCGCACTATCCTGAACACCATCTCCATTTGGAGATATATACTGCGTCCCTGATGTTACCGGCGGTATGACAGGAACCTCCTTGTTTCCAAATGCGAATAGAACGCCTGAGAGTCCGACGAACAGGAGAACTGCCAGCAATACTGCTTTACTCAACTTTTCCATGGTTTACCTCACTTTTTACTGTATCTCTTTGTATATTAGTTTTCTATCAATCCGCTGATCTTTACCAATTAAAATAGCTTTTTTGAATTTTTCGACTGCCTCATTATAATTTTTTGTATCATTAACATGAAAAACAGCCAGCGTTTCTCCCTTAACCACCGTATCTCCAAGTCTTTTTTTCAACCAGTATCCTACAGCAGGGTCGATGGAGTCACTCTTTTTTGTACGTCCTGCTCCCAATAAAAGGGCAGTCATACCCAGCTGTTCAGTATCCATTTCCGTAATAACTCCGGAAGATTCCGCTTTTACTTCCATGATTTTTTCTGCAGAGGGAAGAAGCGATATATCTTTTACCACAGCTGCATTACCTCCCTGCAGCTCTATCATCCGGCCGAAACGGTTAAGGGCTTCTCCTGATGCTATGACTGCATTTACCTTTTCCCGTGCGTCATCTTCTGAAGTAAAAATTCCGCCGAGAACAAGCATCTTGCATGCAAGAGCAATCGAGAGATCTTTCAGATCCCCCTCGTGATCTCCCTGTAGAATCTCAATAGCTTCCTTCACTTCAAGGGCGTTACCAACAGCATTTCCCAGGGGCTCATTCATATCGGTAATAAACGCATGGGTTTCCCGTCCTGCCAGATTTCCTATATCAACCATCATCCGTCCCAGAGCCGCTGCATCATCAACACTCTTCATAAACGCGCCGCTTCCCGTTTTAACATCAAGCACAATCTTATCACTTCCCGCGGCTATCTTCTTGCTCATAATGCTGCCGGCAATAAGAGAAAGGTTATCCACCGTACCGGTTACATCGCGTAACGCATAGAGTTTTTTGTCAGCTGGTACCAGATTCCCCGTCTGGCCAATCACCGAAACACCGCATTCCTTTACGATGGAAGCAAAAGATTCCATACTCTGAGAAATGGAAAACCCGGGAATCGATTCAAGTTTGTCAAGGGTCCCTCCGGTATGCCCCAACCCCCGGCCGGACATCTTTGCCACCATTCCTCCTGCTGCCGCAACCAGCGGTCCGACGATAAGGGTTGTCGTATCCGCGACCCCTCCCGTACTATGCTTGTCAACCTTGATTCCCGGTATAATTGAAAGATCAATTCTATCACCGGAATCCACCATGGAAAGTGTCAGATCAGTTGTTTCAGCTTTATCCATTCCGTTAAACCATATAGCCATTAAAAGAGCAGAAATCTGATAATCTGGAATGGTACCTGCTACATACCCTTTTATAAAAAATGATATTTCTTCACCGGAGAGTTTCCCCCCGTATTTCTTCTTCTGTATTATATCTATTATCCTCATTATTACGTACTCCTTGTATCCTGGATAATACCACATATAAAGAAATTCGACCAGCTATAGATTTTATCAGCATCCAAAAAATTGCTTGTAAAAACTCTAAAAACTCTTATAATGTTAAAATTATATGAATACGTCATCTTACATAATGGAAAGCACCGATGAAATCTGCCGCCTGGAAATGAAAACTGATTTTAAAAGGCTGGAAGAACAGGCTCACTGGGCAGGGCTTCAAAAAGGAATGGATGTTCTTGATGTAGGCTGCGGGTCGGGAATTACCACATCATTTCTTTCCAGAATAACAGGCCCATCAGGAAAAGTGACCGGTATAGATGCTTCCAGAGACAGAATAATGCACGCACTACAGACATACACCGATGAGGGGATCCGGTTTATTCAGAAAGATATCTATTCGGATACTACTGATATCGGTACGTTTGATTTTATATGGGTCCGGTTTTTTCTTGAATACCACCGGTCTAAAAGCTCTGAAATTGTAAGAAACCTGACAAATCATCTGAATCCCGGGGGAATTCTCTGCCTCATTGATCTTGATTACAACACCCTGACACATTACGAACTTTCTCCCGCGCTGAATGATTCCATTACGGGAATTATGAAGATACTCCAGGAAAAAAATGATTTTGATCCCTATGCTGGAAGAAAATTATACTCGTACCTGTATGACACAGGGATGAAAAATATCAAGGTAACCCTGCAGCCGCATCATCTTATCTACGGAGAACTCTCTAAAACTGACGCGTTTAACTGGTCTCAGAAAGTTATTGTTGCGGCTAAAAATTCCGGATATGCGTTCCCTCTCTACCATGACGGCTGGGACGGTTTTTACAAAGAGTTCCAGGACTTTTTTACCAGTCCCCGCAGATTCACCTACACCCCATTAATTGCATGCAGGGGTATGAAAGGATGAAAGGCTTTTATGCAGAAATAATTCCTTCCAGCCGGGAACCGAAGGTATCTTCAATATAAGGAATAAAAACATCCACAATCTTTTTGTCAAGATGATGTCCGCTCGCCTTCCGCAGCTCTGCAATGGCCTGCTGTATAACCATGGGATCACGGTAATGACGTTTGGCAGTAAGAGCTTCAAAATAATCGGCAACAGCAATAATCCGCGAGCCCAGGGGGATTGCCTCTCCCTTCAGCTTTCCCGGATACCCGTTGCCATCCATCTTTTCATGATGCGCTCCTGCTATCATGGGAACATCTTTGTATATTCCCTCAAAATATATCTGTTCCAGGATCTCTTTTGTCTTAACTGCATGGCTCTGAATGGTGATGTACTCATCTCCGGACAGAGGGCCTTCCTTCTTGAGAATGGAATCGGGAATACCTATTTTCCCATAATCATGAAAGAGTGCTGCCAGTCTGACTGTTTCTGTATATTCTTTATCAAGATCGAGTAATCCACAGATAACAACAGCATACTCCGTAACTTTCTCTGAATGACCGGCGGTAAGAGGATCCCGTGCATCAATACTGGAAGCCAGAATCTGCAGTGTTGACTGAAACTGGCGTTCCTTGTCCTCAAAAAGCTCCGCTGTTTTAAGGGCCATACCAATGGCGGAAGCAATACCCATAAACAAACTTAAATCAGACTGATACAAAGCCCTTTTTGACCGGACATTATCCGCGACAATTACTCCAAGGGATTTGTTTTCATAGATTATCGGGCAGCAGATAAAAGCCTGGCTGCCCAGTCGTTTTGCAAATTCAAGACTCCGGGGTGAAAGATTCTCTTCAATACCGTTAACATCATTGATAAGAAACGGCCGTTTTTCACGAAAGGAAACAACAAAAATTCCTTTTGAATCAGGATTCCTCAGATGGAACCGGGTTTCTCTGAGAAGGTCTTTATCTCTTTCGAAATATCCATACCCGGCTTTAAATGCCAGAAACATCCCGCTGCTGTCAGCCAGGAATATAGCTCCCCGGTCATAGTCCAGGCGTTTTTCAGAAACATGCACAACACTTTCCAGTACATCGTTAATATTTGTATGATTGCTTATAATTTGTCCTATCTCATAATTCAAGAGGGTATTATTGTAGTTTAGTTCTATCTGCTCTATCCATTTTTCAGGAGACCGGTTTGTGATACTTAAAATATCTTTAATTTCTTTCTTTTCCATTAAAAGACTTACTGTCTTCAAAAAAAGCATAACAACACTTGATCCTAAAGCAGCTATCAAAGAATACTCCAAATCTTCATATCCGAACCAAAGTGCAATATTCCCGGCAGCAATGACCGGCGCACCAAGGCGCATGATCCTCCGGACAGAATTAGCCCGGGACTTACCCCAGGTAATGATATACCTGCATCTCTTATCACCGTTAAAAATACACTCAGGATGATCTATCTTCAGGGAAGTTGTATTATAGAGATCTGCAACAGCCTCGAACATTCCCATCCTGTTCTGACATTGATATTCTTTCTCATGTATACCTGAATGGAGTACTACAATAACCTCCACACTGTTTGTGCCAAGAATGTTAACTTCATAGTCGGATGATTTTGTTAAATTTTTGGATGCTTTTGTCACCATCTTATACGCGTTGGCAAGCCCCAGAAGTCCCAGGAAATAATAACGGACTTCTCCCCCCGCTTTGGAAGAAGCCATAAAATGCCCTGCTTTTCTGGCAATTGATGCATCTCCCAGCAGTTCCTCTATCCTGTAGTAGAATTTATCTACCTGTTCCTGGGTAAACCAGTGCCCGTGATCTTCAACCTCATATTCAGTAATACCCGCATAGTCCAGAATCCCTTTGATGTTTATATCCGGGTGATTAATGGTTAGATACTTTCTGTACGCTTCAATAATTCTGCTGCTGTACAATTCCTTTTGTTTATCCGGCTCTGATTGTTCAGTCATTTGTTTTTTGCATCCTTAACAGTCTACGTATAAATTTGAAATACTTGTCGGTGAAATCAAAACCCGTAATCCACAACGTGTATTTTTTTTCATAAGGGAACCCCTGCTCATCAGCATACGACACAGGATATATCAGCACACGGGCAGAGCCTTCATAGTATTTTCTTACCAACTCTTTTATAACATTTGACAACAGTTCTTTTGTTACTTCACGGGGAGTGACAATAAACACCTTGATACTATTTGCAAGTTCCGACATATTGATCCCGGTGTCAGCTCTATCGATTAGGAAAACAGCTAAAAGAGTATCCCCTTTTTTCAGGGAGATAATCTCAAAGTCCCTTCTTAAATTATCCCTTTTGTAAACTGAAGTGATGTCCTTGTTAAAAGATGAAGACGGAAGAATATCCATTGCCTTCAGCATCAGTCCGCCGGAAATACCACTATAAAACCCCTTAAGATCAACAAGATCCCGGGCAGTACTTTTAACAAGATGAGCACTATCCGTTTCATCAAAAAAACCGTCCCGGTCAGCTGTTATTTCCGTATAAGCAAAATCATCCTCTGAACAACCTTTCTTATTGCCTAATAATTTCCTGTAACCGCCGAAAACCCTCGCGGGGAATTTATTCTCCGGTCTGTAGTAGATCATGAGATAATCAAGATGAAGGGAAGGTATCCGATGGGCACTGTACGCATAATCAGCCATCGTGACCATAACCGATACCCCGGCATTATGGTTGTGGACGCTGGATGAGGCATGATGATGCAGCAGCCAGGCCTTTTCATAAACTCTGAGCATGGCTATGTGTCCCAGAATTCTTCCCTTGTCCTGATAGGTGATGTACTTGTATACTTCAGGAGAATGTGAATATATTTTCCGGTACATTTTCCGGATTGCATCCTTGTTTTGGGACAGATGAGAATATTTCTTCGGATAGATGAAGCCGGACTCAAAGATAAACTGCCAGAACGCTTCATTGTCGACCTCTCTGCCCAGATACAGATATTTATTCTGAGCCTGAAATACTATCGCCATCAGCCGGGCATGATCCCGGGGAGTCATATCCAGAAAACATATACCAATTTTTAATGCTGACTGTTTTTCCCTTTCCTTTGAAACAGCTCTGTAGATAATTTGAATCTTGCAGAGGATCTTTACATCTTCCGAAAAAACTATTTCAGCCGCAGGAATAATCATTCCCGGCAGCAGTGATCCGTCGTGGAGTTCTTCTTCAACAGAAAACCCCGATCCTGATATATCAGAAATCAGTAAATTCTTAACCTGCCCTGTTAGAGGATGGGTAAACGATAAGTTTGGACCGGGTATAATAGCAATTCTGGTAAATCTCTCTTCCTGATGTTTGAACCGGTGTATATTGTCATACAGCGGCATCAGTATTATTTCCGCTGATCCTTCGGTATCCGAATGTTTAAAAATTTTCATCTCTCCGGAAAAAACGATATGCTGGGAGTTGATAAATGTAACCGTCATGGATTCTTCCATGTTGAGAAACGAAATATTCTGATTATAAAGAGAATCCATTTCCACTCTGACTGATTCTGTTGAAAAACTTTTCAAGCTGCCTTTATATATAATCCCATTCTGAATCATCTGAGCCCGGATGTTTTTACAGGAATGTCTCCGAGCCCTCCTGGAAATAAGTTCCAGACCTGTTTCAGGAAGCATAATATTCAATCCATCATCATCAAGGGTATAGTTATCGCTTCCAAAAGAGATAGTACTCATTCCATCATCAAGCTGCAGATGGTCGAAAACAAAATTCCTCTGGTCAATTTCATCTTCAGGAAGAGTTATCCATGAACAATGGAGCATTTCCCCGTTGCAGGGACCGGGTCTTACCTTTATATTGATATGCTGGTTATACTGCCTGTGTTTAAAAACAGAAATAATATCCCTATCCTGGAAGTTCATATAATTTAGTCGATTAATAAGGTTTTTTCTGTTAATTGTCCGTGTATTTTTCTGGATAATCGGTTCCGGGGAACCGGTTCCTTCTATCTCCAGAAGTCTGTCCATATATCTCCCAAAAGATGTGTCCTTGAATTCTCTTACTTTTATATCGGACGGGGAGTAACAGAGGAATAGAGATATTTATGAAATTTCTAGTAAATCCCGGTAAACATTTTCTGTGCCAGTTTTACGGGACGTTTATTATCAAGTAATGTTTTCTCCATGTAATGTCTGTCCAGATCCAGATTCTCCACCAGGGAAAGCAGCAACTCCTCGGTAACAAGATTCTGTTCAACAAAAAGATAGATAAGGGCCTTTTCAGCTATAAACTTTACTTTCAAAGCGTTTAAATTTATTTTCTGTTCCGGATCATGGGCATACCGGTTATGCAGATGGTGGAATAACTGCGATTGTTCCATGGAATTCTTGATTGCCTGCAGTTCATCCTTTAACGGCATTATGTTCCCCTTCGAGGCTTCCTCTCCCAGAGGTTTTAACGTAAAATAGGTATACTCTTTTCCGGGAAGATAATGGTGCCGGTCGCAGCGGGTACAGTAATTGGGTTCCACCGACCCTTTTTTCTGCCGGTCTCCCCCAATAACTATAAGCGGATCAAAATACAGTGCGGGGCATTCAAGTCCGTCTATTTGATAGTAGCGGTATGTATAAAAGGAATCGTCTATACAGTCAGGATGCTCACAGTATGCAGTTAAGGGGAATACATCGGTTGCTGTTTCAAGAAGGAGACTGGCCGTTGAGTTAAATATATCTCTTCGAAAATTAAGAATAAGGGTAGGAAAAATAAAAAGAAGTCCCCTTTTTCTACTCTCGTTCCTCATGACATACACAAGCCGTTCGTCATAAAACGAAGCTTCATCAATAATCCAGGTTCCGGTTTCAGGATGCTCCGAGATAATTTTCTCAAGCTCAAAAGAATCCTTTATATGCGCAATATTATCTCCACACCGCTCATATCCTCCGCGGTAGGCAAGAGCATCCTCCGGATAATCCGGAAATCTTCCGGCATCAAGAATTGACCGGATAAAAAAGACCTCCCGCCTGTCAGCACCCATGGTTGTTGTACTGTTTTTTATTCGTTCACTCTTTCCCATGGCGACTTTTGAATCACGCCATACCCCGGCTGAAAACTCGGTCTTCCCTGATCCCATGGGTCCGATAACCAGGATCCGTCTCGATGGGCGGGTAAAATCAAAGTGATTAAAAGAGTGATGAACCCGTACGCTGGGTAATCCAAGGCTTTTTAAAAAATTATCAGTATCTATGCTGTTCTGATTTTTCTGCATTGATACATCATACTCCAGAATAGATGATAATGCTATCCCAAAGGCAAAAAACTCTTGACGAGGAGGTTCGTAACAAGGTAGGGTCAATTCATGATCGGACAAAAAATATCATCGTTTATCTACTATCTCATGATGGCAGTTTTAATAGCCAATATTACTCAGCGAAAACACGTAAAACATGGCGAAAAAAAGCGTCTTGCAACACTCTGGATTGCAGGGATTCTTCTTTTTTTTCAGATTGAGCTGGTACTGATACAGCACTATAAACTCTCTGAAACCTTTATCATCCCGGCTGTTCTTTTATTTCTTGCTCTCGGCTACTTTCTTAGATTTAAAATATTGGTTTTCAAGTTCAAATGCGTCTCCTGCGGAGCAAAACTTAATTACAAGAGGATCCTCTACTGGGACAATAACAAATGTGAAGTGTGTGATCCCCCTGAAGAGTCCGTGGAACAAACTGCATCTCCTGAAGAAACCGCACTGGCAGCTGATAATTTCAAGGATGCGAAATCGGTTGATGATGTAGACTGGGACCTCTGGGAACCCACCGAAACGGCAGTTATCTGCTACATTGTAAAAAATGGAAAAGTCCTGCTTATTCATAAAAAAACAGGTCTTGGGAAGGGGAAAATCAATGCACCGGGTGGCCGGATAGAACCGGGAGAAATGCCCGAGGAAGCCGCCGTAAGAGAAACCCAGGAAGAAACAGGGCTGACACCTCTCCATCTGAAACACAGGGGTATACTCTCCTTTATTTTCACCAACGGATACTCTCTTAAAGGGTTTGTATACTTCGCTGACGATTTCACCGGAGAGATGAAGGAAACCGATGAAGCAGATCCTTTCTGGCAGGATACAGAGGACATCCCTTATCCGGAGATGTGGGAAGATGATATCCACTGGCTTCCCAAAGCACTGAAGGGACAGTTTATTCAGGGGCGGTTCATTTTCGATGACGATACCATGCTGAGCAAACAGATAGATTGAGAGACAGAGACACAGTAAAAACTCATCTGCTTCTTATCCTTGCAACCTTTTTCTGGGGGACAAGCCCTCTTTTTATGAAAATTGCTTTACAGGAGATCCCATACCTTCCTTTTAACACGTTCAGATTACTGTCCGCGTTTATAACCGCTTCAGTGATGCTGCTTTTTACCCGTTCCTGGAGAAAGGTGGAAAAGCAAGATTGGAAATACTTTGTTATTGCCGGATTTTTCGGTTTCTTTATTTTCCAGATAGGCTACCCCCTGGGTCTGACGGTTGCTCCTGTCAGTATCGCGGCAATTATTATGGCAACACTCCCGGTATCAGTCATGCTTATCAATCTCCTGGCAGGCATGGAGAAACCGACGCTGAAAATCATTACCGGAATATCCCTTTCGGTTCTGGGAGCAGGTATCATAGCTGTCGGGGTTAACAGCAGTGTATCTTCGAAAAAACTGTATGGAGCCGGAGTACTCATTATCCTCATTGCTGAAATTGCCTACGCGCTGTACACGGTTCAGACAAAGCATGTCGTACGAAAATACTCTCTCTTTCAGATTATCTTTATTATTGTTATCTTTTCCCTCATCCCCTTCTCTTCCATGTCAGCAAAACAGATTGTTACGCTGCCCTTTTCCTCCATCTCACTCCTTGCCTGGGCAGGTGTCCTCTATTCAGGTATTTTAGGCATCTGTATAGGTAACATGTTATGGTTTCGCGGTATAGACCGTCTCGGTTCAACAAAAACATCCCTCTATGCCAATCTTCCCCCTGTATTCGGAATACTTTCAGGATTTATCTTTTTAAAGGAATCCATGACGGTGACCCAGATTGCAGGTGCTTTTACTATTGCCGCAGGAGTAATTCTTGTCAACAGGAAGGGTATTCAAAAGAAGGCTTGACTCCTTTACTCTTTAAGAATATTTATTAAGTCTGCAATATTTGTTACCGGCAGCCCGCAGCTGTAATTCTCGCATACATAGGCAGTTGTTTTACCTTTTACAGGCAGCTGATCCTTCGTATAAGGGATAAGCTGAACTGTTTTTTCCGCATCAATTCCCTCTGTATACCTGAATGCAATTACCCTGTTCGGTATATAAGTGCCATAGATTGCATTTATCATTAACTCTGAAGTGTCTGAATACCGGTCCCCTGTTAGAACTATTTCCTTTGCAGAGCCTGATGCAAAATCGTAGGCCAGCAGCATTCCGGTTGCAGAGCGGGAATTCATCTCAGACGCAAAAGCAGAAAACAGTTCTTCCAGCCTGTCCACATATTTTGAATCCGCAAAAAGGCGGGCCATAATAATTAAATCGAGGGCAGCAATGGAATTCCCCGAAGGGAGAGCTCCATCGTACGCACTTTTCTGTCTTACGGGGAGATGGGAAGAATCGGAAGCGGTCAAAAAGAAGCCGCCGTTCCTGCTGTCCCGGAAATAAAGCAAAACAATATCCATAAGCTCTTTGGCGGCTTCAAGATACTCAACCTTAAAATCAGCCATATAGAGATCCAGGAGCCCGAGAATAAAAAAGGCATAATCGTCCAGCATTCCCGGAATAGCCGCTTTTCCACCGGTATTTCCGGTATAACTGTGTAAAAGCCTTCCATTTTCATCCCGTAATTCAGACATAATAAAGTCTGCAGCTTTTTCTGCCATAGCAAGATATCTTTTATCATGAAGACTGCGGGATGCATAGGCAAGAGAAGATATCATAAGCCCGTTCCAGCTTGTTAGAATTTTGGTATCCACTGCAGGCTTCGGCCGTTGTCCTCTGTATGTATACAGGCGATCCGCAGCAGGGGAAAGAAGCTTTTTGACCCGAGCTTTATCTATTCCTGTATATTCTGATGTTTCTTTTAACGTATGAGCTCTGTAAAGAATATTCTTTTCGGAAAAGTCTTCCGCCCCCTGTACCGGTATATTTCCACTTTCTTTGATGCCGTACCTGTACATAAATACCTTTGCCTCTTCTGCAGAGAGGAGTGATTGTATCTCTCCGATGGTAAACAGATAAAATGCCCCTTCCTCTTTTCCTGTACTTCTATCCGTTGTATCCGGCGGCAGAGAGTCGGCATCCTGAGCCGTATAAAAACCTCCTTCCGGTGAAGTAAGGGTATGGGAAACATACCTGATAACAGACCGTGCCGTGTCGGAATATCCGGCTGTTCCGGTCGCAAGGTATGCCTCTGTATAAGCGCGCAGAAGCAGAGCCTGATCGTACAGCATCTTTTCATAATGTGGTACAAGCCAGTTCCTGTCGGTTGAATAGCGGTGAAATCCTCCGCCTATCTGGTCCTGTATTCCGCCGTTCTGCATACTGTTTAAAGTGGCAATAACCATGGAAAGTGTATCTGCGTTACCTGTCCTTTTCCAGTAGCGCAGTAGAAACAGCAGATTCTGAGGAGAAGGAAACTTCGGCACCGTACCGAAACCACCGGAGGATACATCAAACGTAGTTTTAAGAGCATTAACAGTTGTTTTGAGTATATCCCGGTCTACGGACTGTTCTCCTTTATGTGATGCTCCGCTGTCTACATAGCGGATAAGCGCTTTTGAAACCGAGTCCGCCGACTGCATAATTTCATTTCTGTCGTTTTTCCATTTATCAGCCAGCGTCAGAATAACTGTCTTTAATCCGGGCCGCCCCCACTTATCCTCCGGGGGGAAATATGTTCCCCCGTAAAATACCTTTTTATCCGGTGTTATAAATACCGAAAGCGGCCATCCGCCGGGACCGGTAATCGCCTGAACAGCAGTCTGATAGTAACTGTCTATATCGGGATGCTCCTCCCTGTCAACTTTAATTGAGACAAAGTTTTTGTTAAGAATATCTGCAATGCCCTTGTTTGTAAAAGACTCACGCTCCATAACGTGGCACCAATGGCAGGTAGAATAGCCTATGGATAAGAATACAGGCTTATCCTCATCTGCTGCCTTTTTAAAAGCCTCATCCGTCCACGGGTACCAGTCTACCGGGTTGTGGACATGGAGGAGAAGATAGGGGCTTGTTTCTCCCGAAAGATGATTTGTATAAACTTCCATTTGTTGATTCCCGCATTATTTTTGGAGTAATTCCCGGAGAGTTTTTGTTAGGAAAAAGAGTAAAACAGGAAAGAATCCCGCACTATTTCTGTGCCTGATAAAAAGCGGGAAAATTGATGCAGAAAAAAGCCCGGGATATTCACCCGGGTG
>WGCU01000084.1 GCA_015493635.1 Spirochaetaceae bacterium
AGGAGCCTAAAATCACAAAAAAAGTACTGATTTTACCTTTGAGAAGAGGAAATTCAATAAAATAGAGGTCATCTTGATACAACGGACATTCTATTATAAATATTGTCATGTATTATTTCGCTAAAATGGGGTACTTCGCAAAAAGCTCAAATGACTTAGAACTTGCTGTCTGAGACAATAATGGTGTACTATAAAAGGTATGAAAGTTTTACTGCCAATCAAGGGAAAAGAAGAGCCTTTTGTACTGAATCCTTCAAAGATAATAGCTCTGGGGCTGAATTACAGGAACCATGTCAATGAAAGCGGTTTTTTAAACAGAAATAATCTTCCTGAAGATATCCCTTCCGAGCCCATTCTCTTTGCCAAGACGCCCAATGTGCTGATAGGCAGCAACGAAACCATCATCATTCCGAAATTCATCAGAAAGGACTATAATTTTGAAAAGGTAAGGATCGATTACGAAGCGGAGTTAGCCGTTATAATAGGGAAACACTGTCACAATATACCAGAGGAAGCGGCGCTTTCCTGTGTATTGGGGTACACCTGCATGAATGATGTAAGTATGCGCAACTTCCAGACAACTGACAAATCCGGCTGGTTCAGGGGCAAGTCTCTTGATACGTTCGGGCCTGCCGGTCCGGTTATTGTACCGGCTGAGGATATTCCTGATCCGCAGAATTTGAGAATAACCTGCCGGCTGAACGGCAAAACAGTGCAGGATTCCAATACCTCCCACATGATCTTCTCCATAAAGGAAACAATAGCGTTTATCTCCAAACAGATCACCCTGGAACGGGGAGATATCATAATGAGCGGAACACCCAGCGGCGTCGGCCCTTTGAAAGACGGCGATGTGGTAGAAGTTGAAATAGAGGGGATCGGGATCCTAAAAAACAAGGTAGCGGAAGAATGAACAAGGATTTGAGGTTCCCGGAAGGGGGAGCGGAAAACCCGGCTTCCGCGCCGGTGGAGGGAGACCGGAACCGGATGAACGCGGAAGCGGACCCAGCAGAGCTCCCTGCCCGGCCCTCCATACTGCCGGGCGGGGTTGGAGCGGGGGGAAGGCTTTCCCCCCTGACATAATCCGGTTAAAAAAACCTTACAGCGCTTTTTCCATGAGCCGGTTCAGCCGTTTTACAAAGTCAGCGGGTTTTTTAAGCTCCGCACCCTCCATGAGCATGGCCTGTTCGAGAAGCATAAAACTTACATCGGCAATAAAATCCTTGTCATCAATCGAAGAAAGCTTCTTGACAATCTCATGATCGGGATTCACTTCAAGAATGGGTACAAAATCGGGAATATCCTTCTGCCCCATGGCCTTGAGCATCTGCTGCATCTGTACGGTGGGGTCGTTTTCATCAGCTACAATGCATGAGGGAGAATCACTTAAACGGCTGGAAATAACAACGTCCTTGACCTTGTCTCCAAGAGCATCCTTAATCTTTTTCAAGACCGGCTCTATCTTTTTTCCCGCTTCTTTGTCTTCTTCCGTTTTAAGATCCTCAGCGGATCCGCTCTTGTTAACCGATTTAAGATCTACATCCTTGTATTTCCCAATGGAAGGAATAACGATTTCATCAACTTCATCACTCATAATAAGGACTTCGTACCCTTTCTTTACGTACCCTTCAATAAGGGGCGAACTCCGAAGGGTATCCTCATTATCACCGGTAACGAAGTAGATGGCCTTCTGATCTTCCTTCATCCGATCCTTGTACGCAGCAAAGCTGGTCCATCCTTCCACTTCAGTCGACTTAAAACGGACAAGTTCAAGAAGCGTATCCCTGTTGGCGTAATCCGAGTAGAGCCCTTCCTTCAGGGGCCGGTTGTACTGCTCAATAAACTCATCATACTTTTTCTGATTACTTTTTGAAAGACTTTTCAATTCCCCAAGGACTTTTTTTACCGACGCACTGCGGATACTTGCCAGGACCCGGTTCTGCTGGAGTATCTCCCTGCTTACATTCAACGGAAGATCCTCTGAATCGATAATTCCCCGCAGGAATCGGAGGTATACCGGCATCAGTTCCTTCTCGTCATCGGTTATGAATACTCTGTTAACATACAGCTTGACTCCTGGTTTGAAATCAGCCTGATACATATCAAAAGGAGCTTTTTTAGGTATATAAAAAAGTGTTGTATATTCCAGTGTTCCTTCTGCTTTTGTATGTATGTAGAGGAGCGGATCTTCATTGTCATGGCTTATGGTTTTATAAAATTCGTTGTAGTCCTCATCAGTCAGGGCGGATTTGGACTGTTTCCATAGAGCAGAGGCCTTGTTTACCTGCTCGTTTTTGTGAACCTTCTTCTCCTTCCGGTTATCCCCCTCTCCTTCATATTCAGTATCATCATACTCAAGAAAAATAGGGAAACCGATATGGTCGGAGTACTTCTTTATGAGGCTCTCAAGCTCCCATTTCGAGGCGTACTCAGTCCCTTCATCATTAAGGAAAAGAGTAATTTCAGTTCCAAAGGATTCTTTTTCCGCTTCTTTTACAGAATAGGCTGTCTGTCCGTCGCTTTCCCAGAACCATGCCTGATCCTCCCCTGCTTTCTTTGTAAGAACGGTAACTTTATCCGCCACCATAAACGCGGAATAGAATCCAACACCAAACTGCCCTATCAGGGAAGCATCTTTTTTAGAATCTCCGGAAAGACTGTTTAAAAAACTTTTTGTCCCTGACCGGGCTATGGTTCCCAGCTGGGCGTCGAGATCCTCAGCATTCATTCCAATTCCGGTATCCCTGACAGTAAGGGTCTTTTTATCCTTCCCGTCAAAGGTTATTTCAATTTTGGGATCAAACTTCAATTTTTTGTATTCATCTTCGGTAAGGGTAAGATATTTTAATTTATCCAATGCGTCCGAAGCATTTGAAATAAGCTCCCTTAGAAAGATCTCTTTGTGCGAATACAGTGAATGAATTATAAGATGAAGCAGCTGGGATACTTCAGTTTTAAATTTCTTTTTGGACATACATGCTCCTCTCCTGTCTTTTGTATTTGTTATAGGGGAAATATACAAAAAAAATCCCTTATCGGCAATTGTTTACATCCCTTGATTAACAATTGTCTTTCCGTTATTCTTGTCCCATGGATGATGATCCTCTTCCTGATCCCATTTTTCTATTCCCGCTGCCTACCGCATGATACTTGAAATTTCAATACTCTGTTTACTTCTCATTCTCTCCGCAATTTTCTCTGCGACAGAAACCGCTTTTATATCCCTTTCCATGGTACAGATTGAAGAATGTGCTGCAAAATACGGACGTCGGGGGAAACGTGTTAAATCGCTTATGGAAAATACAAACACACTGCTGACGACCATTCTTATTGGGAACAATCTTGTAAATATTTCCGCTTCCGCAATTGCGACCCACATAACCATAGAAAAATTTGGAAGTAAGTCCATTGGAATTACAACAGGAATACTGACTCTTGTTATCCTGATATTTGCTGAAGTAACACCAAAACAGATTGCAATTATGCACAATGAACAGATTTCACTCTGGATGTCTTCCTTTATCAGATTTCTTGAGATAGTACTTTTCCCTGTTATTAAGCTGATTGGATTTATGAGTTCCCTTCTCACAAGGCTCTTTCAAAAAGAACAGAAAAAGAGTGTATCCATGGATGGTATTATCCACATGATACGCCTCGCTGAGCATGAGGGTGTTGTTGAATCCTACGAATCCAAAATGGTAAAGAATGTATTCAGATTCAACGATACTCCCATTCAGGCAATAATGACCCATAGAAGAGAAGTGTTCAGTCTCGATAAAAAACTAACCCTTCATGAAGCCATTGACAGTATTATAGAAAAAGGGTTTTCCCGAATACCGGTTTACCATGAGAATCCGGAAGATATCGTAGGGATTGTGCTTCTGAAAGATATCATTTCCTGTCTTGCAAAGGACGACACAGAACAGCAGTTGAAGGATATTATGGTAAAACCTCTGTTTGCATCAGGAAACCGTAAAGTAAATGAACTTTTTTCTCTTTTTAAAAGTGAAAAGTTGAATATTGCCGTTATTGTTGATGGATACGGAGGACTGTTGGGAATCGTTACCATGGAGGATATAACCGAGGAGCTTTTCGGTGAACTGTACGACGAACATGAAGAAAAGGGTATGGAAAAGATAACGAAAATCGATGAAGAAACGTACCGTATACTCGGAGACACTCCCGTACAGTTTTTTAATGACAGATTTGAAAGCACTATTCCATACAGTAAAAATGCAAGGACCCTTGCCGGCTATCTGGTGGAGTACCTGGGAAATATCCCTGTTCAGGGTCAAAAAATAAAAACGCCCTTTGGAGATTTTACCATTGAATCGGTTGTGCATAACAGGATTAATTCAGTCCTTCTCACCTATCACAGCCGTTGACGAGGGGACTCTCTACAGGTATCATTCCCCCTATGAACAAATACCCTTTTACACAAATCGAAAAAAAATGGCAGAATTACTGGGAAAGCCATAAAACATTTAAAGCTTCCGAAAACGCGGCTGTGCCGAAAGAAAAAAGGAAGTATGTTCTCGATATGTTCCCCTACCCCTCAAGCCAGGGGCTTCATGTGGGGCATCCCGAGGGATACACGGCAACTGATATTTATTGCAGATATCTCCGGATGACCGGCCACAACGTTCTCCATCCTATGGGGTTTGATTCCTTCGGACTTCCCGCGGAAAACTACGCTATAAAAACAGGGACACATCCAAAAGCAACAACAGAAGACAATATAAAGAGGTTTACACGGCAGATAAAAACACTTGGTTTCAGTTACGACTGGGATAGACAAGTTTCGACCCATACACCGGAGTACTACCGATGGACCCAGTGGATTTTTCTTAAGCTGTATGAAAAGGGACTGGCGTATGAATCTGAAACCCCGATAAATTGGTGTCCTTCCTGTAAAACAGGTCTTGCAAACGAAGAGGTTAAAGACGGAAAGTGTGAACGGTGCCACACCCCTGTTTACCGGAAAAATATCCGGCAATGGGTTCTTAAAATTACAGAATACGCGGAACGCCTCCTTAATGATATTGATAAACTCGACTGGTCTGATGCCATAAAAACAATGCAGCGTAACTGGATCGGCCGTAGTGAAGGCGCAGATGTTACCTTTCTTGTTGCGGGAAGCAGAGAACCTATCTCCGTCTATACAACCCGGCCTGATACACTTTTCGGAGCAACCTACATGGTTCTTTCCCCGGAGCATGAACTGGTAGACAAAATTACCACAGCCGATAAGAAAGATGCTGTTGAAGCATACAGGATTCAGGCAAGTAAAAAATCAGACCTTGAACGTACCGATCTTGCAAAAGAAAAAACCGGAGTCTTTACCGGAGCATACGCAGTAAATCCGGTAAATGATAAAAAGATTCCTATATGGGTAGCAGATTACGTCCTTATTTCCTACGGCAGCGGGGCAATTATGGCTGTACCGGCCCACGATACCAGAGACTGGGAGTTTGCAAAGAAATTCAATCTTCCCATTATTGAAGTTCTTCAGGGAGGGAACGTTCAGGAAGCCGCCCATACCGGTGAAGGGAACCATGTAAACTCAGGATTTCTGGACGGTCTCGGGAAGGAAGATGCCATTAAAAAAATGATTACCTGGCTGGAAGAGAGAAAAATCGGGAAAGGTACGGTGAACTACAAACTCCGGGACTGGATTTTTTCCAGACAGCGGTACTGGGGTGAGCCGATACCTCTTGTTCATTGTGATTCATGCGGTATTGTTCCTCTTGATGAAAAGGATCTCCCTCTGACTCTTCCTGATGTTAAAAGCTACACACCGACAGGAACAGGAGAATCTCCCCTGGCCGGTATTGACGAATGGGTAAATACTACCTGCCCGAAGTGCGGCGGACCGGCGAAACGGGAAACAAACACCATGCCCCAGTGGGCCGGATCCTGCTGGTACTATCTCCGGTATCTTGATCCCCACAACGATAAGGAGTTTGCATCCCGGGATAAAATTGATTACTGGATGCCCGTAGACCTTTACGTAGGCGGAGCGGAACACGCGGTACTGCACCTCCTGTATGCCCGGTTCTGGCATAAGGTACTCTTTGATATTGGTGCAGTAAATACGGATGAACCCTTTCAGCGTCTTGTCAACCAGGGAATGATTCTTGGGGAAGGCGGCGTCAAAATGTCCAAATCTCTGGGAAACGTTATCAATCCTGATGATATCATCAATGATTTCGGCGCTGATACCATGCGCCTGTATGAGATGTTTATGGGCCCGCTGCAGGTTTCGAAACCATGGTCCATAAAAGGTGTTGCCGGAGTCCACCGGTTTCTCGACCGTGTATGGCGGGTTTCCGAACGGGAACTTTCCCGTGAACAACCCCCGGCGGAACTGGTTAAGCTGCTTCATCAGACAATAAAGAAGGTCTCCCACGATACTGCCAACTTGGAGTTTAATACGGCGATTTCCCAGATGATGATATTTATCAACGGCATTTTCAAGGAAGAACTCCTGTATACGAACCTCTGGGAACCCTTCGTTCTTCTCCTTGCACCTTACGCACCTCATCTCGGAGAAGAACTCTGGGAAAAGCTCGGGCATTCAGAAACCCTTGCCTATGCTGCCTGGCCGTCTTGGGATGAAAACCTGATAAAAGAGGATACTGCGGAGATCGTTGTACAGATCAATGGGAAAGTCCGGACAAAACTTCACCTGCCGGCGGGTACAGTAAAAGAAGAACTGGAAAAAACCGCTTTTGCACAAGAAAGAATACAGTCGCTTCTGGAAGGGAAAACTGTTGTGAAAACTATCGTGGTACCTGACAAGCTTGTTAATATTGTAGTGAGGTAATCACTTGCCCTTTACGACAGTAGTAAAACTATCGTTACCAACCTGTAGATACAACTCGGTTTGCGTTTCAAGGTTAAGAAATGCATGCATACCGGGATAAAGGTTCAGCTGTAGGTTTCCGTCCGGATCCGAAACTGCTCTTGCATAAAAGGGATCGTCGGAAATCCATGTCCCCGGGGCATCTGAAAGGACAACAATCCGGGATTCTCTTTTTTTTATCTTGTAAACAGAGATACTTCCCAGGACAAGAGAGGTTTTCAGGACATCTCCGTCAATACTCCAGGGATCTCCTTCACTGTTTTCATTAATTACCTGTTTGAGTTTCAGGATATTTACCGCTTCAACACGGCCGTTCTCCGCATGAAGGTCCAGAAGTATATCAGCTAAAAACCCATCCTCTTCTGTCAGTAGAAGGGTGGAATTGTCCACCAGATCAAGAGGATAAATTCCCCCGGCGGGTTTTAACAGACCCTTGGGATAGAGTGCAATAGGAACAGCGGCTCCTTTCCGTATCGTTATAACAATTTGCTGTTTTCCCGTTTCTACTTCTGTCCGGACTAAAGTCTTCCCGTCATCTGCTGGGTTCGGATAGACAAGCAGGTATGAATGAACACCTCCTCCCTGTTCCCAGGGAGATCCTCCTGCAGGGAAAATAACGGTAAGATATGTGGAATCGGAAAACAGTGAACAGCCCGAAATAACTATTGAGAAAAGAGCGGCCGCTGTACATAACCGGATACTTTTCCGATGTATCATACCTTTCATTACATCAGGAAAGGTGCTCCTGCTTCATTTTTTTTAATTTTTTCTTGTAGAGCGCCCTGATTTCCAGCAGAATATCCTGATATTCTTGTGAGCGGAAGTCCGCGTAGGTCCAGGGAAGGGGCTCAAACTTTTTGTTGACAAAAAGCAGGGTAACTTCAGCATATATCCCCTTTTGCAGCGGAATACGATGCCCGTTGTTCTTTGTTGTTGCCAATATGAATCGATCCAGGGACAAAAGACCGGGATCAAGATTTATTTTACGCTTATCTCCTGTAAAGAATCTCTGCTCCATTCTGTTTGTCCTGATTTTGATATCATAAAGCAGCGATGGGTCAACACAGGTTTCAAAGGCGTAAAAACATCTCTGTATGCCGTTTCCCATCTCCGGTACATAATAATTGGTAAAATCAAAGTCCATAAGGGGACTTTGATAATCTATGTTGCCGAATTCATCTTCAAGAAGCCGCATCAGCTCTTCCCTGCTGTCGGGAAGGGTGGATAGGACGCCGATAACCAATTTTTCTTTTGAAAAGTCTTTTATTTCTCCCATGACTCTTTATCCTTTAAAAAATATCCTCTGCCTCTCTTGAAAGACTCTTGATTTTAACCGATAATCTGTACCATATGGAAGATGCAGATACTTTTTTATCAGATCTTGAAGGAGTTTTAAATAATTACAGGGAGTATCTTAACACCAAAGAACTTCCGGAGCTTAAGGAACATTTTCTTCTGTATAAAAGTGTCTTTGACGGTTTTACCAGTCTGCTATTAAAAAAAGGACTTATCACCGAAGATCCGTATAAGTACGATGAAAAAATCTCTGAGGTTAAGGCTCCGTCAAAGCATCCTGTTACTGATTCCGAGAAGGGTGGAGAAATAAGCCAACGCCTGTCTCAGTTTGAACGTCAGCTTGATTTTTTAAATCATTTTTTCCAGTTCAGTGTGGATTTCATGACCCTCCCGAGGATAAAAGACATCACATCCATCGTCCGGTGGATAAATTGGGATAATCTCAGCAGTGCATCAACCGAGGTCAACACACAAATTCTCGGAGAAATCGCGGACAAAATCAAGCAGGGAACCGATCCCATGTCCATAAGCATTCTAACCGATTCGATAAAAAAATTAAATTCCATGAGTAAACACATGCTGTCAATACTCAAGAAAGTCTCTGCGTACCAACGTGAGAAATATAAGTTTGACGTAAGATCAAATATTCTTGTTCCCCTTTCCATAACACAGGAACAGATAGCCGGAAACGAAAACGATTTTTTTAGATTAGTCAAAAATAATTTCAGGCAGAAAATGGGAGAGGGAGTTCCTTTTATAAAAAGCCTCCTTATGGAGATAAGAGCAGAAGAGATATCTCCCGAAAAAGAAGAGCTGAAAAAAGAAATTCTAAAAAAGCTTGAGGTAAAAAAGAAGGTAAAAAAGAAGAAAAAGGTAAATTACCGTCCTCTTGTTATGGAATCGTTGAAAATACTCTCTTCTGCAGGGCCTGTACTGAATGATGCCCTTAACAAGATACAGGAGAACAGCAGACTCCTGCAGAGCAGGAACCTTACCTTCGGAGAAAAATTCCGCATATGGATTATGAATCTTTCAGGTAAGAGCAAAAACAGTGTGTATGAAATTGAATACTTTGATGAAATGACATCGGTACAAAAAAGAACAAAAATCGATTTTGACGCGTTTCTTGAGCAAGGGTTTAAAGAAGCCCGTATCATCTCCGCCCTGGGAAATAAAGTCAGTGCCACCTGGCAAAAACTTGAAAAAGCACCCGAGGAAACAATTCTGACCTTTCTCGACAAGCATATTGCAGCAGCAAGAAATATTTCACTAAAACTTGATCCGCTGAATGTCTATTTTAAAAGCGAGCTTTCTCCTGCGGAAAGAAACAGGATACGGGGTATCAAACTTGAAGTATCTTCCATAAAAAGCTCATTGCAGAAAGCTCATAAAAAACGTCTTGAGTACGTTTCCCGGATGGAAGAAATGACACAGATGGAAAAACTCGGTATCGATACATCGGAAGAAGAGTAATTCAGGGTCTTTTTACCCTGTATTTTCCCAGGATTCTGATATTATCTGCATAGTCAGCAAGTTCCGAAAGAGCATCATCAAGAACGGTTTTTTCTTCAGGTATATCAAGAGAAAGAAAAAACATGTATTCCCATGGTTTCCCGTGAATGGGACGGGATTCAAGCTTGTTCATATTTATTTTTTTCTCAGCAAGAACATTCAGACATTTCAGAAGCGCCCCCGGTTTATCCTGTGTGGAAAAGACAATAACAGCCCTGTTAGGATTTTCCGAAGCATCCCTTTCTATCCGGGAAATAATAAAAAACTTTGTATAATTCCGCGGGTTCGTTTCAAGACCGGCTTTAATAACTTCAAGGTTATAGACCCGCGCAGCTTCAGCTCCGGCTATAGCTGCTTTTGATGGATCTTTCATTTCCGCAATATGCGCCACCGCTCCGGCGGTATCATAAAACGGAACACTTTTTATACCGGGATGTTCTTCAAAAAATTCCCCGCACTGAGCAAGCCCCTGGGGATGAGAATATACCTCTTCTATGTTTTCTACCGAAGCCCCTTTTAGACCAATTAAATTGTGCTTGATCCGTAAACGGTACTCTCCTGTTACCGCAATATCAGGATACCGAAGGAGAAGATCAATATTTTCATTGATGGTTCCTGCCAAAGAGTTCTCAACAGGAATAACACCATATTCAGCACTCCCGTTTAAAACCGAATCAAATACATCTCTGAAAGAAGCACAGGGTAAAGATAGCGCTTCATCACCAAAATACGCATGCAGGGCCTTTTCACTGTATGCACCGGGAACTCCCTGAAAAGAAATTCCTCCGGTACCAGTTTTTGAAGCCAGCCGGATTTCTTTAACCGCCGGCGGCAGATCTTCAGGAAGGCATTCTATTTCCTTTCCCACAACCGGAGAAAGAGCCTGGATATCCCGCATCAAATTTTCAAACTCTTCAGGGTACAATGATTGGGGGCCGTCAGAAAGGGCTTCATCAGGATGCGGATGTACCTCAATAATGAGGCCGTCAGCTCCCGCCGCGATTGCAGCCAGAGCCATAGGGGGAACTTTAGCACGAATACCTGTCGCGTGGCTGGGGTCAACGATAACAGGAAGATGGCTCAGTTTCTTCACCACAGGTATTGCAGATAAATCAAGAGTATTCCGGGTATAGGTTTCAAAGGTACGTATCCCCCGTTCACAGAGGATAACATTGTCCGTTCCGTTTGCCATAAGATATTCTGCGGCCATAAGCCATTCTTCAATGGTTGCGGAAAGTCCCCGCTTTAACACGACAGGTTTTCCTATTTTACCGACAGTTTTCAGCAGCTCAAAATTCTGCATGTTACGGGCACCGATCTGAAAGACATCAACGTAGTCTTTCATCATATCAGCATACCTGGTTCCGACAATTTCCGTCACTACAGGAAGGCCCGCGGAAGATCCAGCCTCTTTCAATATCCTGAGCCCCTCTTCACCCATTCCCTGAAAGGAATAGGGTGATGTCCGGGGTTTAAAAGCCCCACCCCGCAGCATGACAGCGCCGGATTCCCTCACAGCCCGGGCCGCTTCAAACATCTGTTCTCTTGATTCAACAGCACAAGGTCCAGCGATAACCGCTATTCTGTTTCCGCCGATTTTAACGTTTCCAACCGGTACAACAGTATCTTCATTTTTTAATTCCCGGGAAGCAAGCTTGTATGGTTTTGATATGGGAATAACCCGGCTGACACCATCGAGGATTTCCACTTCACGGAAATCTATGCTGACATTGCCGACGGCACCGAAAACGGTATCATGATCTCCAACTATTTCCCGGACCTGAAATCCCTTCTTCTCAAGAAAACTGCGAACAGCATTCTTGTCCTGCGTATCAATATGCTGTTTTAAAACGACTATCATGTAATCAGGCTATTTACTATACTTCCCCGTGTCAAGTACGTATTTTACCGTTTTCTTCCGTTTCCCTGTATTATCCACTATTCGTGTTTTCACCATTTCCGCTTCTATATCAGCGTTTATTTCACTCTGGATACCCATTACTTTTGAGATATAATCAAGAGTCATTCTCGGCGTTCCTTGCCTGGATACTTTACCCGCGCCGGCATTGTACATGGCAAGCCCCACAATTATGTTTCCGCCCTTTTCAAGACAGGTTTTAAGGTATCGGAGACCGTACCGGGCATTCAGTTCAGGATTAAAAAAATCCTTCTCAGTTAATCCGGGAAAAGACCGGTTGTTCAGCTGGAAGAGTCCTCTATCCACCGATGAGGCATTTCTACTTTTCGCGTACGGTCTGAAATCACTCTCTACCGAAGCAAGCGCAAAAGAAAGGGAAAGAGGAAGATTGTTGATATCAGAATATCTCAGAATGATGGTTGCTATCTCCTTTGAACCGGTACGTTCGGTAAAGTAGTTGATGATACGCTCCCGGGTAAGGGGATTCCGGTACAAATACAGACCGAGGTCCTGCTGAATCGATAAATGTACCGGCTGAGGATTTTGTTTTTTCACACTCATAGCCGGCTGACCTGATATGACTTCAACATTTCCGGAAATATCCGCCTCTTTCATTTCCCCCGATTTTGTTATCTTGACAAACTGGGTACACGTTAGTATTCCCGGAAGAATAAGAACTAAAAATATATATTTTTTCAAAGGTTACCTCTCATATCATATTCCATTTTCAGGAAAAAGAGTAATCCATGTAATAGAAAAAAAATCAAGACCTGCAAGAGGAATATTTCCGTTTTTTTGATATAATAGAGATATTTGATGTATCCATCTGCAAAAGGCCCTGTTACAAAACCGGTAAAAAGGAGTATCATTCATGTATGGGCAGTTCTTTATCAAAACTAGGACTCGGGTGCTGGCGTTTCGGTACCGACCCTTACTGGGGGGGGCAGCCGCACAGAGATACGGTAAAAACTATCCAGGCAGCCCTCAGGACGGGGATAACACATTTTGACACAGCGCAGGCCTATGCCGCGGGAAGATCAGAACAGGTCACTGGTCAGCAGCTGAAAAGAGTACGGGACAAGGTCATTATAGCGACAAAATCACCGTACCGTCCTCCGAACGCATTTCAGAAGGCTCTAGATACAAGTCTAAGGAGATTGTGCACAGACTACATAGACATCTTCTACCTTCACTGGCCTTCTCCGGGAAAAGACTTCAGACCTATTATGGAAATTCTGGAGCAAAACAGAAGAGAAGGGAAAATACGGTGGATCGGGGTCAGTAACTTCTCCGTTCAGGATATGATTCCCCTGCTGGAGTGGGGAACTGTTGATTACTATCAACTGGGATACTCCCTCCTCTGGAGAAAAGGAGAACAGGATATTGTTCCCTTCTGTCTCTCCCGTAACATCCACATTATCACGTACAGCTCGCTGGCTCAGGGGGTTCTGACAGACAAATATATTGATTCAGCAGGTTTCAGCATAAATGACCCCCGGAACAGCCTTGTTTTTCTCACTGATCAGTTCCGAAAGCCGCTCCGTTCTTTTCTGACAGCGCTTCAGAAAACTGCCGGGCAAACCGGATGCACAACAGCTCAGCTTTCCCTTGCGTGGGTTATGTCGCGGCCGTGGGTTTCTTCGGTTCTTACGGGAGCCGGGAACAGACTTCAGATTGAAGAAACCGCTAAGGTCCTTTCTCTTGATGTGGAAGCAGAAATCCTTGATAAAGTAACCCTGCTTTCCGATCCGCTTCTTGAAGCTGTCGGTAATGGGGTAGATAATATCTTTAATCATATCCCCCGGTAGAAAAAGGACATTCAATGCTGACACCGAAAGGAAACGCAAAAGCTGAAATTGAAATAAAAAAATCACGGTTTATTGCCCTTGCACGGCATGTTTCTTCACATGAAGAGGTAAAGCAGCTACTTAAAGAAACCCGGACACATTTCAGCGATGCAACCCACGTTGTCCATGCTTTTATAATCGGTGATCATGGCGATATTTTCGGTATGAACGATGACAGAGAGCCCCGGGGAACTGCCGGCCGGCCGGTCCTTGAAGTTCTTAAAGGAAGCGGAATAACAAACATCCTTATTTTAGTTGTCCGGTATTTCGGTGGAACAAAACTCGGCACAGGGGGTCTCGTAAAAGCATATACCCTTTCAGCCCAGAAGGTACTGGAAGTTCTTCCGGTTGAAGAACTTGTAGAAAAAACCTCATTCACCCTTACCTTCCCCTATGATCTGTATGACAGGATTAAAAAATCCCTTACATCACATAACGCTGAAGTTGAAAAAGAAACCTTCGAAGTAACAGTTACCATAACGGGTACGCTGCCGCAGAAGTACCTGGCAGAGACTGAAGATGAAATAAAAACCCTATCCAACGGGACTGTCTCATTCGGTAGTTTGTAAAGGTATTTCCTTAATCCCCGGCAGATGTGATATACTCTTCTCATGGTTACCATTGTAACGGGAGAACGGGGAATCGGGAAAACATCATTCCTTTTGCACTATATTAAAACTCATATATCCCCGGATACCAGTGGGGGGATTCTTACGCCTGCGGTAATGGATGCTTCCGGGCAGATAAAAACAGGTTTTGATGCTCTGGATATCTCGACCGGCAGGCGCTGGCCCTTGGGAAGGACCACTAAAACCCTCGGCGGACCTGAATTTGGACCCTTTTCATTCAGTGCAGAAGGGTTTTCCCGGGCTGCTGACACCTTTAAAGCAGCTCTTTCCCGAAAGGACATCTTCCTTTTTCTCGATGAAATAGGTCCCCTGGAGATTGAAAAAAAGGCAGGATTTTATACGCTCCTGCCCTTGCTATCACGGATACCTGAGCCCTGCCGGTTATGTGTTGTTATACGGCCGTCACTGATAGAAAAAGCCGTAACGGAAATCTTTCACAACACTGAATGCCGCATCGTAGAAATAACCCGGCTGAACAGAAACAGTAAAAACCTCCATCTGTTCTAACGGAGTTTTGCGTACTCAAGAGCTATCTGGGCTGCAAGGCGGACATTACTGTAGACAAGTTCCTTGTTCGCAAAGAGGCTCTTGTCTTCTGTGCGGGTATGCAGCCGGGCAAGGATGAAAGGAGTAATATATTTCCCCTTTATTCCTTCCTTTTCAGCTGCTTCAACGGCTTCATCAATAACGCCGTTTATATATTCAGGATCCATCTCATACTCTGCCGGAATGGGATTGGCAATAACCATTCCCCCCTTTAAACCGAGGTCCCACTTTATCTTCAGCGCCTGGGCAATTTCTTTCGGTGAATCAACCTGGTAGTCCACTTTAAACCCGCTGTCTCTGGTGTAAAAAGCGGGAAAATTTCCGGTTTTGTATCCAACAACAGGTACTCCCTGAGTTTCCAGATACTCAAGGGTTAAACCTATATCCAGAATTGATTTTACTCCTGCTGAGACAACCCCTACGTTGGTTCCTGCCAGTTCCATGAGATCTGCCGAGATATCAAAGGTTTCCTGCCCTTTCCGGTGTACACCGCCGATTCCTCCTGTGGCAAAAACCTTGATCCCCGCACGTTCACTGCAGAGCATCGTTGTCGCTACCGTCGTGGCCCCGTCCATTCCTTTAGCCATGACAAGGGCCATATCCCGTCTGCTGACTTTTGCTATCTCGGAATCCCGGCCCATGTGGTCAAGATCTTCTTCGGTCAGCCCGATTTTTATCCGTCCCTTAATAACAGCAATAGTCGCGGGAACTGCCCCCGCCTCCCTGATAAGTGCTTCTGATTTTTTAGCACTTATGATATTTTCAGGGTACGGCATACCGTGGGAAATAATTGTTGATTCCAGTGCAACAACGGCTCTCCCCTGATCCAGAGCTTTTTTAACCTCATCTTTAATATCCATGTACCTTTCAAGCATTACTGTATCTCCTTTACAATGTTCTCAATTTTACGGACCGATATCGTCCGGTTTACCGTATCTTCAGACATAAGAGCGTATACCGACGCTCCCGTGGCAAAAACAGCCGATTCTTTCAATGAATACCCATGCAGAGCACTGAAAATTACCCCTGCCATAAAGGCATCCCCTGCACCGGTGGCACTGGAAACCTCTGCATCCGGCGGAAGAACTGTACCGGAACGGGTTCCGTCACTGTAGTACACACCACCTGCGCCGCGGGTAATAAAAACTCGGAACACACCCTTATCCAGCAGATCTTCTGCGGCACGCAGAAGGGTTTCTTTAGAGTTTACATCATAGCCGCATAAAAATCCCGCTTCCCGTTCATTTAATTTCAAGGTATGTATTCCGCCAAGACGGTCCTTTATTTTTTTTGATTTTCCAATGGATACAGGATCAATATACAGCGGAATACTGCTGTAGTGCATAAGAATGTACTGAATAACCTCCCCGGACAAACAAGGATCTATTTCTATAAGTGCCGCTCCGCGCAGCAACGTGTCAATGCTCTTAATATATTCTACCGTAATTCTGTCGGAAATCCGCATATCGGAAAGAGCAAGCTCCATATCTCCGTCCACATTCATAATGGCTAGATACGTTGAGGATTCCTCCTCAGGGAAAACAAGGGAATGTTCAATCCCTATCCCGCATTCTCTGCAGGAATCCGTAAGGTAGCGTCCGTTTACGCCGCCGCCGATTGCGGTCACGAGTTCAACGGAAACACCCATCCGGGATAAATTTTCTGCAATATTTCTGCTTACTCCTCCGGGACAAACCCTGATAACCCCGGGATTGGAATCCCGCTGTATCAGCTTACTGAAAGGGAATCCCTGAATATCAATGTTTGCCGCGCCAATGAGAACAACGTACGTTTCTGCTACTTTCTCCATAGTAGTATTCTACTCCCTTCAAACTCTGCAACCTTAACGGGTATCCCGTAGACCCTGCTTAATGAGGCACTGGTAAGAACTTCATCAACAGCTCCGCTTTTCAGATAGTTGCCCTCCCCCATAAGCACTACCTTATCCGCAATGGAGGCTGCAATTTCCGGCTCATGACTGGTAAAAAGGATGGTGGCCCCTTTTTCTTTAAGTTCATTCACTACTGAAAGGAGCTTTACTTTATTAGCCAGATCAAGATTACTCATCGGCTCATCCATAAGAATTACCCGGGGGTTCTGGGCAACTGAACGTGCCGTGAGAACAAGCTGCTTTTCACCGCCGCTCAAGTGTGTAACCGGCTTCTCTGCTATATCTTTCAACCCTACTATATCAAGGGCATGCATCGCAATCTCATAGTCTTCTTTTCCCGGAGTCTGCAGTGGTTTAAGATGAGGCGTCCGGCCGAGAAGTACGTATTCCAGAAGCGAATATTCAAAACTGATATGTTCGTACTGGGGGACTAGCCCCACAAGCATACCCATCTCTCTCCGGGTATAGGAGGGAAGGGACTTTCCTCCTAGAAGGATAGTACCGGTTTCAGGTTTTATCCACCCGAGGAGCAGATGAAGCAGTGTTGTTTTGCCGACTCCATTGGGACCAAGTATCGCAGTAACAGAATTGCGATCGACCTGCATGGAGAGCGTTTGAAGAACAGAATTATTATCAGCAGCATAGGTAAAACCGACACCCTTCAACTCAATCATGGGGCTGCTCATTTCTCAACCTTTATATTCCGGCTCATTAAGAGCAGAATAAATATCCCTGCCCCCAGAAACGAAGTAAAGATTCCCAGGGGGATCTCTCCTGTCAGCAATGTCCGGCTTGCCATATCACAGATAAGACCGAAAATCCCCCCGAGAACCATACTACCGGGAAGGCTGAACCGCGTATCGGTTTTAAATATTCTCCGGGCTATGTGGGGAATAATAAGACCGACCCAGCTGACGATTCCGCTTACGGAAACAATGGCGGCAGTAGCTGCGGTAGCGGTAACAAGAAAGATAATCCGCTCTCTGCCGGGAGCAAGACCCAGAGAAAAAGCTGTTTCATCATCAAGGCTCAGCACGTTCAGCCGCCACCGCATAAAGAAAAGAATAACAAGAGAAATAAGTGAAACAGGAAAAATAGTAAGAAACTCTCTCCAGGTGATGTTCCACAGGCCGCCGAGCATCCAGAAAGTAATCTCGGGGAGTTCACCCATGGGATCAGCTGTATATTTCAGAATTCCGACACCTGCAGAGAAAAGGGCGGAAACGGCAATCCCCGAAAGAACCAGCCGCAGAACCCAGCCGCCGAACCGTATCCGGCGGGCTATGGTATAGGACAGGAAAAGACCGCTTACAGCCGCAATAGCCGCTGCCCCCTGAATAATCCACACCGATGATGAAAGAAAAATGATCGAAAACGCCGCACCGAAGGCCGCCCCCTGGGATACTCCGAGGAAGCCGGGCTCCACAAGAGGATTTGAAAAAATCATCTGAAAAACCATGCCCCCTGAAGAGAGTATCATTCCAAGAAAAAGAGCCGTTAAGGTTCTCGGCAGCCTTAAATTAAAAACAAGGCTGTGCGCAAGGGGGTCACTGAAGATCAGAGACGGATTCATAACCCCCGGGCGGGGGTATCTGCCCAGAAAAAGAGAAAAGAAAAAAACCGCGGTAAGGATACAGACAGACAGGAGAATCTTGTGTGAATCTTTTATATTTCTGCTGTCCATCCGCCCCTGTTCACCAGCCTAATCTCGTTTTGATTTCTTTGTTATACACAGTATCTTTCATAAAATAAAGTTCTTTATAAAAGTTTCTTGTTATTTTTTTATTGTCAAAATCTTTAAAGAGCACCGGATGTATTTCTTTGGCGAGCCACGCGGCTCCTAAAATCCACCGGCTGTCAGGCTGGTCCCAGCTGTAGAAATCCACAGGAATTGCCGCAACCTTTTTGTTTTGTACCGCTTTTAATTTTTTCCATCGTGTCGAAGACACTAATGACGCAACTACCTCTTTAACATTCTGCTTGTACGCGGTAACGTATATCTGATCAGGATTCCACGCTGCGATTTGTTCAAAATTCACCTTTACCCACCCGTTTCCAGCAGTTTCATGTATCCAAACAGGATCTCCCCCCGCCATTTCAACCATTCGGGTCTGGAGCCAGTTCTTTGGAGGCACGTTAAACGCGACTTCTCCGTCCCGGGCGGAATGGTAAAGAAAGAGCACCTTCGGACGTGATGAAAGCTTATCGGTACGGGAGGTTATGGAAGAACTCATTGTACGATAGTACGATACTATCTGTTCCGCCCGCCGGGGATCATTAAATACCTGTCCAAGGACCTTGAAATCCTTCTCATACAGCTCAGGTGTTTCAAGACTCAAGTATATAACAGGAATTCCCAGCTCGCTTACCGGATTCCCCAGATTCCTTTTTAAATAATTTTTCATTATGACAAGATCCGGTTTTGCAGCAGCAATTTGTTCCACACCGGCATTACGTCCAAGTAGTATTTTACCGGAATAATCCGCATCAATAATTTTGGTAAAATTTCCCCGTCCCTGATTGGTCGCGCCGACACCTACAACCCGCTGCGAGGCCTCCGAAAACATGTAGAGTGCATCGGCAACCATTATGGACGCTCTTCCCGCAAAAACAATTCTGTCAGGATGCTTTTTTAGCACTACCTCGTTCCCGGTCGAATCTGTAATTTGTATACGCGTGTCTGATTTTGTACCGGAGGACTCCGGCCTTCCCCCGGCAAACAGGGCCGCAGAAAGAATAAAAATCATAATAAGGACAGGTACTATTTTTTTACTCATAAACAACTCCATTATATATATAATAATATAATGGGATTATAATACTTTCCGAAAAAGAGTCAATACACTTCAATACAACCGATGCACAGGGTATACTGTATACTGTTATGAAATGTATTGTATTCCCCGGGAATCCCGGAAAACAGTATGAAAAAACCCGGCATAACCTGCCTCAGATGGTGCTGGAAACGTTTATAGGGAATAAAAACCCTGTATGGAAGAAAAAATTTAATGCTCTCTGGACAAAAATTCAGGACGGAGAAAAAACTGCCATCCTGCTGAAACCGGAAGTTTTTATGAATAACACTGGGAAAAGTGTACAGAGTGCCGCTGCCTTTTTCAAAATTGGAATAGAAGATATCATTGTCCTCCATGATGATATTGAACTCCCCTTCGGTCATTTTGCTCTCAAAAAGGGAGGCGGCGCTGCCGGACATAACGGTCTTCGTTCCATAATACAAACCATGGGCAGCAAAAACTTTTACCGGCTGCGGTTGGGAGTTTCAAGGCCGGCACGAGGAACTGTTGCTTCGTATGTTCTGGGCCGGTTTACCCCGGAAGAAGAAGCTGAGCTTCCTGATTTTACCCGGGCTGCCTCAGACTACCTCAGTGAACATTTTCGGGAATCATAAAAGGTATGTTCTGACTATTGAAACATCGTTTCATATTTTGCTTGTAATATTACGGATATCGTATAGAATGTAAGGGAGGGAGGATATTAATGATTAAAAATTTTCATGACCTCTATGCCCATCTTTCCGATACAGACCCCCTGAGAGTGGCTGTTGCTTCGGCGGATGATGAAGATGTACTCCGTGCGGTACAGGCTGCTGCTGAGAAAAAACTGATTATACCGGTACTGGCAGGAAACACCGGGAAAATCTCCGGAATCCTTAAAAATATCAACTATCACTTCACAGGAGAAATGGTGGATTCCCCGGATCCTGAAACGACAGCTGAAATTTGTGTAAAGATGGTTTCTTCGGGGAAGGCAGATATTCTTATGAAAGGGCTCATGGCTTCTTCGACACTTTTGAAGGCCGTTCTTAACAGAGAATGGGGGCTACGTTCAGGTCAACTTTTAAGCCATGTCGGTTTTATACAACCCCAGAATATGGATAAAATTATCATGATTACTGATGGAGGTATGAATATAGCACCCGATCTGAATCAGAAAAAAAGCATACTTATGAATGCGGTAGAAATTGCGCATAGTCTGCTTGTGGATAATCCCATGGTTGCCGCGTTAAGCGCGGTAGAAACCGTTAATGAAGCAATGCGGTCTTCAGTTGATGCTGCTCTCCTGACCCGGATGAACGAACGGGGACAGATATCAGGGTGCACGGTTGACGGGCCTCTTGCCATGGACAATGCTGTATCTGCTGAAGCAGCGGCTCATAAAGGTATCAAAAGCCCTGTGGCGGGAAACGCGGATATTCTTCTTGTTCCGAATGTAGAAACCGGAAATGCTGCGTACAAAATTCTTCACTACTTCAGCAATGCCCGGTTTGCGGGACTCATCGCAGGTGCATCCGCACCGATTGTTCTCACATCAAGAAGCGACAGTTCAGAATCTAAACAGAATTCCATTGCTCTCGCGGCATTTATTGCCGCACATAAAAGGAGAAAAACATGAAAATACTTGTTATTAACCCCGGTTCAACATCAACAAAGATAGCTGTCTATGAAAACCGGCAGGAACTGATGCAGAAGACAATCCGACACAGCCATGACGATCTGGCAGCGTTCAGCTCTATTGGAGATCAGTACCCCTTCAGAGTAAAAATAATTGAAAAGGCTCTGCGTGAAGAAGGTATTAAAGAAGAGGATCTTTCCGCTGTCATCGGAAGAGGAGGTCTCCTAAAACCAATTCCCGGGGGTGTATGGAACGTAAGCAAAAAAATGCTGGAAGATCTGAAAAAGGGAGTAATGGGAGAACACGCATCAAATCTGGGAGGCATTATAGCCTATAACATAGCAGAAACAGAACATATCCCCGCGTTTATAGCTGATCCCGTTGTCGTTGATGAGATGGAGCCTGAAGCACGAATTGCCGGGCATCCTGATTTTACGAGACTTTCCATTTTTCATGCCCTTAACCAGAAAGCCTCCGCCCGGAAAGCTGCAGCAGAGCTCGGAAAAAAATATGAAACATGCAATTTCATCGTTGCCCATATGGGAGGTGGAATTTCTGTCGGCGCCCACAGGAAAGGCAGCGTTATTGACGTAAACAATGCTCTTAACGGCGATGGTCCCTTCTCGCCGGAACGGAGCGGCGGGCTTCCTGCCGGACAACTCGTGAAAATGTGCTTTAGCGGTACCTTTTCAGAATCAGAAATGATGAAAAAAATTAAGGGTAACGGCGGTTTAAAAGCGTATCTTGGAACTGCAGATGGAAATGAGGTTGAAGAGCGTATAAAAAAAGGAGATACCGAAGCAGCTCTTATTATGAATGCTATGGGTTACCAGATTGCAAAAGAAATAGGAGCCCTTGGTGCAGTTCTGAAGGGGGAAATTGATAGTATTATCCTTACCGGCGGTCTGGCATACAGTGATATTCTTGTACAAAACATAAAGAACCATGTTTCATTCCTCGGAAAAGTTCTCGTCTATCCTGGCGAAAACGAGATGGAAGCACTCCGTGACGGAGCCCTCCGTATTCTATTAAAGGAAGAGAAAGCACAGGAATATTAATTCCCTATTCCCTCTTGCGGTTACGGATTATATTTCCTATGCTTCTGGTAAGGAGTAGGAAAATGCTCGTAGAGGCGGAGATATGGACAATAGCACGTACGGAACAGGGAAATGCCGTACTCGTCCGCCCTGTGGGTGCAGATTCTGCTGTTCCCATTTTTATCGGGCAGCTGGAAGCACAGTCCATACTCATAGGGATAGGAAATGTACCGATGCCGAGACCATTAACACATGATCTCTTTGTCTCACTTTTTAAAACGCTTGCTGTCAGTATTGATAAAATAGAAATTACTTCCTTGAAAGAGGGTACCTTTTTTTCCAGAATTATTTTACACTATGGAGGGGAAGAGATCTCAGTTGATTCACGTCCCTCTGATGCTTTGGGAATAGCTGCACGGACGAAGTGTCCTATTTTTATAGATGAGCGTATTGTTGATGAAGCAGGGGTACAGTTAAGTACTATCACTGAAAAGGCTCCTCCAACAGAAAAAGAAGTTATAGAATCAAAACTTGCACTGCTTAAAGGGGAACTGGAGAGAGCAATTGAAGTTGAAAATTATGAAGAGGCAGCACACCTCAGAGACAAAATAAAAAAACTACATGAGGAACTAAATAAAAATAAATGAGAATTTATAAAAACAGTGCACCTGATATTAAAGATCTACAAAGCTTTACTGCACACAGCCGTCTTACAAAAGCGGAAAATATAGCGCTTCTCCTTCTTGATGACATCTTCCATTATGTACTGAACCGTTATCTAAAGGATCTTCCGGAAAAATCAAGGGAATCATTAAGGGAACATATAGATGTTACTCTTGGAGCTGTAAACAGCAGCACACTATTCAGTATTTTTTCCGATAATTTTAACCAACTTGTTCATCAGTCGCCTACACCTCCTTATGACATTGATGATCTGCTTCTTCTATGGATTACTAATCAAAATCCCGTGATACACAGAATAACCAATCTTTTTAATGATTCACTTCTCTATAAGAAAACAAAATATAAAGCTGCCATTGAAGAAACATACCGTTTTTTTAACCGTTTTGAAGGTTTTGGACCGGACGCTTTGAACATCATTGATTTTCTGCTGCAGCCGGGATTAAAAGCTCCTGGAAGTCTCGAAGAACAACTTCTCTATATCCTGGAAAACTGGGGTGACTATATCGGTGAGTTCAGGACAAGACTACTCCGTGGAGTAGATTTTTTAAAGGAAGAACACAAATCCCAATTCCCGCCGGGACCGGGACTATCTTATGCACTGTCCTACACAGGAGATTTCGAGGGGGGAGGATTCAGTGATGATACTCCGTGGATGCCTAATGTTGTCATGATTGCAAAAAGCACTCTCGTATGGCTCGATCAGCTCTCAAAAAAATACCAACGGCTCATTCACCGTCTTGACGAAATTCCTGATGAAGAACTTGAACTTTTAGCTGACAGAGGAATAAATACGCTCTGGCTTATCGGCCTGTGGGAACGCAGTAACGCCTCAAAAAGAATTAAAAATATGTGCGGTAATCCTGAAGCTGAATCATCCGCATACTCACTTAAAAACTATGAAATTGCTGCTGAAATAGGAGGATGGGAGGCTCTTAATACACTAAAGAGCCGTTGTTATGCCTGCGGATTACGCCTTGCCAGTGATATGGTGCCTAATCATACAGGAATTGATTCTGACTGGATGATGGATCATCCTGACCGTTTTATACAGCTGCCTTATTCTCCCTATCCAGGATACACCTTTAACGGAACGAATCTATCCCCCCGGTCTGATACAGGTATTTTCCTTGAAGATCATTATTACGATAAAACAGACGCCGCGGTGGTGTTTAAATATGTTCATTATCCGACAAATACTATCCGCTATATCTACCACGGGAATGACGGTACTTCCATGCCGTGGAACGATACTGCTCAGCTTAATTATCTTGACCCGGATGTGCGTGAAGCGGTTATTCAGACAATTCTTCATGTAGCACGCAGTTTTCCCGTTATCCGATTCGACGCTGCAATGACCCTTGCAAAAAAACATGTTCAGAGGCTCTGGTATCCCGCACCCGGTACCGGGGGTGATATTCCAAGCAGAGCGGAACACGGTATGACAAGAGAGGAATTCAACAGGGTAATGCCCCGGGAATTCTGGAGGGAAGTGGTCGACCGTATAGCAGCGGAAGTTCCTGACACGCTTCTGCTGGCAGAGGCTTTCTGGATGATGGAAGGGTACTTTGTAAAAACCCTCGGCATGCACAGAGTGTATAACAGTGCTTTTATGAATATGCTTAAATCAGAGGAAAACGGGAAATTTAAAGAATCAATAAAGAACACCCTCCATTTTGATCCGGAGATTTTAAAACGGTTTGTCAACTTTATGAATAATCCTGATGAAGAGACGGCTGTAGAACAGTTCGGAAAGGGAGACAAGTATTTTGGTATCTGTACAATGATGATTACCATGCCGGGACTTCCCATGTTCGGACACGGACAGATCGAGGGTTTTAGAGAGAAGTACGGGATGGAGTACCGTAGAGCATATCTGAACGAAACCCCCGATGAAGGTTTTGTAGCCCGGCACAATAAAGATATATTCCCTCTCCTGAAAAAGAGGGCACTTTTCTCTGAGTCAAAGTACTTCCTTCTTTACGATCTTATAGCGCCGGACAATTCGGTTAATGAAAATGTTTTTATATGGTCCAACAAGTACAGAAATCAGTACTCTCTTGCAGCATACAACAACAGCCCGTACGACGCTTCAGGCCGTATTTACCAGTCAGCTCCTAAAAATATCAGCACTTCGGAAGAAGCAAATACTGTCGAAATCATTTTCCCACGGGCACTTGATCTGCAGGGGCAGGGGAATGAATATGTATATTTTACAGAATTTCATTCCGGACTTACCTATATACGAAGTGCTGCGGATCTTTACAAAAACGGATTATTTATTCAGCTTTCCCCCTATGGCAGCCACGTATTTCTCGATTTCATAACAGTCTTTGATGAAGACGGTACATGGAAAAGCGCTACAGACCGCCTTAACGGCAGCGGGACAGCTGATATACACCGGTTTAAAAGGAAACTTTTTCTGGAACCGGCTGGAAAAGTCATACAACGCTTTTTTACACAAAATAGAACAGCCGGGATAATAAGCCCGGACAAGAGTTTTATCGATACCTTTACATCGGATTTTGAAGCTTTCTGTCTTACGCTGAAATCACTGGAATTTATTGACGGAGAAATACAACAGGCGCTTTTGCGTACTTTCCATAACCGGCTGGATAGATATCTCAATATAATACAGCAGAAAACAGATGTTCAGGTTCAGTACATCACAAGAGGTATGACAATAATGCCTGAGTCTCCGGCCCTTTTAACGGCCTGGTTTATACTGTCACCTCTGCAGGTTATTTTCCCGGGAAAGGGATTCCTCGCTGAAATGTCTGAACTGGCAGAAGATATGGGGGTACCTTCTCTTTTGGAACAGAGTTTTTCTCCCCTCAACCTTACTTCTTCCGAAGCAGCAGAAGTTAGATCCCTTTTTGCATTCATCACAGGTTTTCAGAGTAAACCTTCTTCTGACTCTTATTCATTACTGCATTCCATCCTCGAAATTGAAGACGTTAAAACCTACTGTGCTCTTAATACCTGGAAAGAAACGGAATACTTCAAACGTGAATCTTTTCAAACGCTGACATGGTGGGTACACCTGCTGTTACTGCTGAACAACGGGAATACCGCAGCTGCTGAAAGAATATGTGCATCATGGATTGAAAGTGAAGAAATTTCCAACAGTGAAACAGATAAACTACTGGAACATTGCAGGATTTGACGTTACTATGAACGGATGAAAAAAAACATACTGATAACTGGACAAAATAAATTACTGAAAGAACCTTTGACGAATATTTTCTTAAACAAAGGGTATCATGTCATAACAACACATACTGAAAAACAGGAAACAAGGGAGAAAGGACTGCATATCATCCCCTGGAATATGAGATCTCCCCTTTCCACAAAAAATGTACTGCTTGATGCAGCATCGGAACCGGGAGAGCTTGATGAAATTATCATCCTTTTCCCCTGGACTCAGATAATAAAACCGTTTCATGAAACATCTTCGGCTGAGATTGAATGGGCAGTTGACATACAATTAAAAAGTAATCTGTTTATCATAAAAGAGAGTATTTCTCATCTGCAGAAAAGAAAAGGGGGAACTCTTTCCCTCATATACTACATTCCCGGTGCTGAGATTCTGCCTCCCCTGGATGCTCTTGGTTCCGGAGGATTCTCCGGATTGGTAAAGTCCCTCTTCACGTTCTACCAAAATGAAAAAACATCTATCAACAGCTATGTATCTTCCTCTGCCGAAATAGAAGAATATGCTGAGTATATTTTTAAAACAATAGATGAACGACAAAAACCGATTCACGGTAAGTTTTACAAATATTCAGAAAAAACAGTCCTTTCCGCACTTGGCCTCTCCATAAAACGATAGAAGAGGTTGATTCAAGAGAACTATTAGGTTATTGTTCTTTCCATGAAAGTTTGGATAAAATATGCGGCTGGGATAACGATTGGAATTCTTCTTGGAATGTATCTTCCTTTTGATAATACTAAAGTTCAGGAACTTTTTTCATATTTTTCAAAAATAACAATAGATGCTGGGATGTTCGCTGTTTATCCTCTTGTCTTTTTTTCTTTCAGTTACGCTGTGTTTAAAATGAGGCAGGACAAACTTATCGGCTCTGTTTTTCTGAAATCAGTACTGGCTATTGTTGTTTCCGGGGTAATCCTTGTCCTTATCGGTACTTTGACGGTTATTCTCTTTTCTCCGGACCGCATTCCAATTATTGTTGAAAAAAAGATGGTTGAATCCTTCCCCGGATACCGTGATATCCTCAGAGATCTTTTTCCCCAGAATATCTTTACCATCTTTACCGGCAGCAGGAACTATCTTCTTCCGGTAACATTTCTTGCATTAGTTATGGGGCTGAATTTTTCTTTTGACAAGGTTATGACCCGCCCGGCCTATCAGTTGTTTAATGCCATGTCGAGAATTTTTTATCACATTACCATTTTCATTACTGAAATAATCGGACTTGGTATGATTATACTCGGTGCCCACATGATTCTGGTAATTCGGAATACTCCGGAAATAGACCTTTTTAAACAGATACTGGCTCTGCTGACGCTTAATTCGGTTATTATCATCTTCGGTATATACCCCTTGCTCTTCTACTTTTTCAGCGGAAAACAAAACCCGTACAAAGTACTGTACGCCATGACTGCTCCGCTGTTGGCCGCTCTTATTTCAGGAAACAGTTACTTTACCCTCCTCAGCCTTTCCAGAGCAGGAAAAGAAAACATGGGTATTCCCAGAAAAATAGGCGCAGGGGTTTTTCCCTTTTTTACGATTTTTGGTAAAGCCGGAACCGCTATGGTAAGTGCAACGGCATTTATTCTTATTTTAAATTCATATTCAAGTATGGGAATAGATCTATGGAAGATCCTCTGGGTTATCGGGTTCAGCCTTATTGTGTCATTTTTAACTGGTTCTGTTCCCGGCATCGGAGTAATTGCAGCTCTCTCATTCCTCTGCGGACACTACGGAAAGGGGCTTGAAGAAGGATTTCTGCTTATGTATCCTATCAGTGCGCTTTTAATAAGTTTCAGTGTCCTGCTGGATACTGCCACTGCCGGATTCACCGCTTATCTTATATCATATAAAGACAGGAGTCATAAAGAAATCGATATACAGGATTATATCTAGAATCTACTTTAAAGGAAGTGTTTCCACCATATAGCGGATGTTCTTCCCGGTGTCCGATAGAATTTCTTTTTCCACAACAATAACAAGACTTTGTTCATTCGGGGAAAAGAGAACCTGCTTAATCCGGTAGTTTTGTACTTCTTTACGTTTATAGTTGGGATTCCCTACCGTATACGTCCGGGTTTTATTATTTTTGTCTGTAATAGCAAGATTGATATGAAATGATGAACGAACCGTTTTGCCGTTTCCGAATTTTTCCTGAACGAGCGTAAGAACATATCCGGTACTCTTATCAAAATCCCGGAATTCAAGTCTGTCTTTCGGTTTATCCCCATCAACGAGAATATAGACAATCCTGCCTGTTTCAATATGATTGATATGATACTTTGTAACCAGATCCGAGGCACTATGAAGCAGCATTAAAAGACCGCCAAGACCATCCTGACCTGGAAGTATTTTATCAGGAAAAACCTTTTCCATAACACCGTCTTTAACAAAAATATTTTTACGTACATTAACAGTATAAAGATCAGCGTAAGCTTTCGTATCTTTTCCTCTAATTCCATACTGACCGAACATAAAAATAGATGAATCACGGGAAAACCCCAGATTTACATAGTTGGCAATATCTCCGGCATAGATAAAAACCGTACTTATGAGCAGTATAAAGAACAAGGCTACCTTTTTCATTTTTTCAAGCTCCTCCTTTTTCCTTATCGAAAGAACAAATGAACTGCTATAGCTGTTTTTCCTAAAAAGTGTAAAATAGAAGTATGAATAAGAAATTTCAGTTTTATACCGTTTACGCAATCCTTATATTTACGTTTCTTATGATTCTCCTTTCCAGTGGGTTTCTTTTGTACAGCTGGCCGTTATTATCCATAACAATACGGTACGCTTTCATCATAATCCTTACGGAAATCTCTTTTTCTTTTATTTTTATCCTTTTATTCAGATCGATCTTTACAAAAACTTCATCTCCTGAAATTTTTTTTATTATTCTTGCTCTTGGAGGTATTCCTTTTGAAGCATTCAGAACCCTGGTTTATCCTACCCATCTTTTCAGCAAACTGTATCCGCTGTACAATTTTCTGCCCAGAGCAGTTTATTTTGGTAAACTCCTGACAGCTCTGACTCTTTTTATATCAGGTTTATTCTCAACCGGATTCTCACTCCAAAAACAAAAATCACTCCTTGGACTCGCTGTCCTTCTCGCTTTTCTGCTTTCAACAACAGTACCCATTGATTTTTCTGTTAACGGAGCCATACTTCTTCCCGGAAGCAGATCACCATACATCATGCAGAATATACTGTACAGTTTTTATATTCTTGCCTGGCTTAATTATCTGACAGGAGCACTTATAAAAAAAAATAAGGAATTTATATTTGCAGGTATGGGGATTGCCCTTTTTGCGGCAGGAGTTGAGTTGATTTTCCCACTCCATACCGGAGTATGTCTGTTTACAGGATTTGGATTTTTTCTTTCAGGATTAACCCTTATTGCGTATGGAATAAATAAAATATACAGCTGGATGTAGGCTACAACCCCAATGCTGCAACTGCCGCAAGACCCGTTCCAACCGGTAAAATAAGATTATCGAGATCTTTTGAAGGGAGAACCTCAAGAAATGTGGCAATAAGAGCAATAACTGCCGCGGAAAATAACGATCCGGAAACAAGATAGCTTATGATAAAAACGGAAATGAGACAGGCGGAACTGCCCGCAAAGGTTTTACCACCCGTTAAGGGGATCTGAACCCTTCCAAAAATTTTTCCGAAAAGACTTGAAAATCCATCACCGAAAGCGAGCGCGTAGATAGCAATTGCCGCGGCCGGTTCAGGATAAAGCATTAAGGCAAGCATTGCACCAAGCCCGAGGGTTATCGGGCCGAAGACAAACCCATTCTGATCACGTTTTCTCGAAGCTGCTTCTGTTATCCAGCCGATTACCCCCACAGAAACACCTTGAACACGTAACATCTCTGTATAGGTATAAACGATAACTCCGGAAGCTAGAAGCATCAGTGTCAACGAAAGATTATATTGTGCTACCGCCGGGACAACAGCAATGAGCATATGAATTGATTTTCTCAGTAACTCAGTTCGGATTTCAGCAGAAGTAATTCTTGTAGAAACAGCTAAAACTTTTATCATTTATGTATTCACCTATTGATATTCTTTATTTCTTCCCTTTTTATTATGCAAGAAACATGCCAAGAATAGATGCGCAATACACAATTATTATTTCTTGCAATACAAAGAAATAATATTGCTAATGCAAAAATTTTCTACGTTCCGTTGGAATCGTTATATTTTAGTAGACAAAAATTTTCATATATAGCTACTGTTTTTAATTATTAAACTGACCGGTACCAAGCATAACAAGGGTACATGCTTCAAGGTGCGGAATTCCCCTATTCTCTAGCTGCTCCATTACGGTAGAAGACTCGGATCCCGGATTAAAAATAACCCGCCCGGGAGCTAAATTCAGGATCTCCTCTGAATTCTTTTCTACCTGATAAGAATTTACATACACGGTAAGGGTATCAACAGAACCTCTGATATCCGAAAGGCGGGGAACAGTATCAATACCCTCCACACTGTCATACGCCGGATTAACAGGAATAACATTATAGCCGTGTTCCTTTAACCGGCGGACTGCCATATTTGAATATCTGTTCCTTTTAGGGCTGGCACCCAAGACTACTACAGTTGAATTTCCCACAACATCTCCTTAAACTTGACTTATAAGGTATAAATTATAGTATGCTAAGTCAACAACAATAGGTTATAATAAACAGCAAAGGGGTGCAGTATGAAAAAGATTATCGGAATTTCTATTTTTATTGTCCTGGCCGCAGCAGGACTCTATTTCTTTTCCAGCTACCTTTTTGTAACCAACAAGGCTGGATTCTATCAAATCAAACAGGCTGCCATAACAGGAAAGCTGACTGTTCATAATAAACCGGGAATGTATCCCAAATTTTTCGGCTCAATCACAACGTATCAAATTTCAGATATGAACTATTTCAGTAAATCTTCCCTGGAGGGCGGATCAGGAGAAGAATCAGATCCCATACGGGTGCGCTTTAATGATGGAGGAACCGCTGATATTTCAGGATCGATAAAGTTCAGACTTTCCCTTCTGGAAAAAGATCAGCTCCTTCTTCATCAGGACTTTAAATCCTACGCAAAAGTACAGAGCGATCTCGTAAGGCAGGTTGTCACTGAGGCACTTATGCAGACCGCAACGCTTATGAAAGCTGAAGAATCCTATTCATCAAGACGTTCGGAATTCACAACCCTCGCGGAACAGCAGATACGAAAGGGTATTTTTGAAACCGAATCAAGGGAACGTAAAGTTGTAAATCCTGAAGGGAAAGAATTTATTGAAAGAACCGTCCAGATTAAACTCGATAAAGACAAGAACCCCATAATAAGAAAAATATCCCCCTTCAAGCGTTACAATATCCAGATACTGCAGTTTGTCATCAAGGATATAGACTTTGATCAAACCATAGACGCATTAATAGCAAAAAAGAAGGAAGCTGAACAGCAGAAAATTGTGGCTCAGGCTAATGCGGAACGTGCTAAACAGGATGCTATCACCGCTGAAGAGCAGGGAAAAGCACGGATAGCCCAGGCAAAAGCGGATGAAGAGGTTATAAAGATAAAGGCTGTTACAGAAGCAAAGAAAGAGTTCGAAGTATCTCAGCTGATGAAACAGAAAGCCCAGGAAGATGCATCGGCACTTCTTATACAGAAAGAAGCAGAAGCAAAGGGAGCAGCTCTCCTTGTCCGGGCGGGACTTGCCCCGAAGGACAGGGCGTTAATCGACAAAGAGAAAGCTGTCGGGATTGCACAGGAAATGGCGAAAATCAAACTTCCTCAGATCATGATAATCGGAGGAGACAAGAACGGTGCCCAAAATCCTTTTGATGCCATCGGCATGGAAGCCTTTCTTAATATCATGGACAGGCTTTCTTCCGATAGTGTAAAGAAATAATAATGACCGTTTTTATGCAGGCCCCTGTTATTGTAAAGATACTCGTTTCTCTCACCGTCATTCTTGTCATAAATAAAGCTGTAAAGGACCTGTCTTTCTCCATGGTAATAGGAATACTTGCCATTGCATTCTGGTCAGGGCAGCCGCTCTCAGCTGCTGCAGACATCACATGGAAGCGGTTCTGGAGCCTTGATAACGGGATGCTTTCCGCTATTATTATTCTTGTTATCTGGCTTTCCTCCCAAATGGCAGCAGCAGGTATAATGAACGATCTCGTCAGGACAATAAAGGCAAAACTTTCTTTCAAGGGAGCTCTCATTGTCCTTCCTGCGGTGATAGGGTTGCTGCCCATGCCGGGGGGTGCTTTATTTTCAGCTCCCCTTGTAGATGACTGTGATGAATCAAACGGTATTGATCCGCTTTTAAAAACAAGAATCAACTACTGGTTCCGGCATATATGGGAATACACCTGGCCGCTCTATCCGGGACTTATTCTTACATCGGGTATCAGCGGGCTTCATATCTGGCAGCTTTTTCTTCTTGGAATCCCCATGACATTGATGGCAGTATTATCCGGCTATTTCTTTTTTATCCGTAAAATCAGGGTTTCATCCGGCGGACGGAAAAATGCCGAACATCATTTTTTAAAACTTATCTCTCCCATCCTCACTGTTATAGGCGTATACGCGGTTATTCTTATATTTTTCCCCTCCCTTTCCCGGATAAACAAGTATCTGCCAATGACAGCAGGGCTCCTGTCCGCAATACTTCTGCTTCAGATAATGCGTCCCCTGGGTATCTCACAATGGAAAAAAATCATCTTTGCAAAAAAACCGGTAACAATGGTACTTATTGTTATTCTTGTCAGGATTTACGGTGCTTTTATTGAAGCAAAATTACCCGGAGGGACGTACCTGATGGACCAGATGAGACTGGAACTTAATGCCGTTGGAATCCCTATCACCCTCCTCATACTCCTTATTCCTTTTATCAGCGGTGTAACAACAGGAGTTTCCGTGGGATTTGTCGGTGCTTCCATGCCCATTGTTATTTCTCTTCTTGGATCTGATCCAGACCTCTCCCACTTGCTGTCCACCGTTATTCTTTCCTTTTCCTTTGGATTTATGGGAGTAATGCTTTCTCCGGTTCATGTCTGTCTTATTGTTACAAACGAATACTTTAAAACAAATCTCACAAAAAGCCTTACCGCCATTATGCTGCCTGCCGCAACCATGATGGTTGCAGCACTGGTATACGCTAAAATTCTGTGGTAAACTACAGCCATGAATACACCGGATTTTAACGAGCTTGAGGGGAAAAAAGAAGAGATAATCAGAGAAATCAACGAATACAACAAAGAGCGTGATCAGATAAAAATGATGCTGGGGAAAATCGGGGGAGCTGCCTATTCGAGCATAGACATGACCATCAACATTGTGTTTCTCGCCATTATCATCGGTCTATTTACTCTTGAGTTTACTACTCACTGGCTCCCTGCCAATATCTCACTGGAAGTCAGTGTTCTTCTTGTATCAATTAAAATTGTCTGGATGATTCATTCACAGTACAAAGCGAATCATTTCCAGTTCTGGATTCTTAATTCAATCGAATACCGCATGAACACTGTCACAGGGAAAGTAAAAAAAATTGAAAAAACCATTGATGAAATAAATAAAAAACTTTCTTCTTAATCCCTTTCCGCTCATTATTATTTTATAGAAAAAAAGTAAAAAAGGGAGTATACTGAGATTTATCATGCTGATACTCTCTGAAATACCTGATTCCACGTATCTTTTTGATCTCTATCGAAATAAAAATTTTCTGCTGACGTTTGAAATAAATGAGAAGGAAATTGCTACTTCAGAAATTCTTCCTGATTTCAAAGACAAGCGGTTAACAATTATTTTAGGAAAAGAAGGGGCTAAAGTACATTTAGATGCGACAAAACCTGTTCTTGTCAATGGAGTCGCGTGCCGCAGACGGACATTGAAAGAGAACGATATTCTCTTCCTTGGTCCGTACAGACTTGTTTTCAAGGGAGAACGCCGAAAACCTGAATCGATAACTGTTCAACCTAAAAACCCCCGGTACAAAAAGAAGAGAAGAAAAACGTTTCTTTCTTTCAGACATTTTCTTGAAGCTGCCGCAATTCTCGCTTCTGTATCTTTTTTATGGTACTGTACAACTCAGATGCCGGTACAACGGAGACCTGAGGCTGCTCATCTCCCCATTGTTTCCAAAGGGCACGAAGCTCCTCCCCCAACTGAAGAAAAAAAAGAAAAAATCCCAAAACCTTCTTCCGAGGCAGGACCGCATATCTCTCTTCTTACCTATGCACCCCATTCAGTCTTTACACCCAAAAAGCTTGATATGCTCTTTGTTCATGCTCATCCGGACGATGAAACCCTGGACTATGGACTTTATATATCAAAAGCAGTCGAAGCAGGGAAGGTAATTGGTGTACTTACCTTTACCGATGGAGAATCAGGATTTGACTTTTACCCTGACCGTGATACAACAGGAATCTACCCAAATAAAGAACTGCATGGGAAAGAACTGGCTGCTGTCCGTGTAAAAGAAGAGGAAAGAGCCCTGAAAATTCTTGGTGCTTCCGTATACATCCGGCTTGGATTAAAAAACCGCCCATACACTGCTGTAGAGGTAAAAAAATCAATACCTACCATCATAAAAGAGTGGGGCGGGAATACCGTTCTTGTCAATAAGCTCAATACCATCTTTACCGCCTTTGATCCGGCTGTTATCGTTTCACCGGACGGGCCTTCACATGCACGGGAGCATTTTGAGCATGAAGCGGTAGGGTATATCACTGCCCGGGCTGTAACCTTGTACCGTCAAAAAAATCCCGGTAAACTCCAGGCCTATCTTAAACTTGTTGATGTTCAGCAGGCAGAAGCCTACCCGGAAAAGCATCTTCGGACAATCGGGTTTTCAGAAGGGAATTCTGATATTGTAAGAAAAAAGAGGAATGCTCTCCTGCAGTATGAAACCCAGGCAGACGCATCCTATTACGGTATAAAACGTCTAAAAAATTTCCCCTTTGAATATTACTTTATTCAATATATAAACACACAGAACAGTGCTGAACTACTTCTTGATTCTTCAGGAAGAAAAACAGCACAAGCTCATTAGAAAAGTGATTTCGTATGACTGAAGTGGTTAAGAAATACCGCACCAGCTATGGGAAAACAAAAAAACACCCCGGTTACCATATCCGGGGTGTCTGAAACGGAGACCTAATAATCTTCATCATCCCATTTGTGATGATCTTTGTCCCGCAGCCTTTTAACAACCTTTCCAATAAGTCTGTCCAGCTGGGGTTTGAAAAAATATCCAATGGCAATTCCAACAATTATCCAGAATATCATTACGCATCCTCCCTTATTATTTCAACTTTAATTCCCTCTTTTGTCTCGATAATATCATTCGGCGGTACGGTGATCCGCAGGATACCATTCCTGAAAACAGCACTAACCTTTTTCTGGTCAAACTTGTCTGCAGGTACATAGTACTTCTGGTTGGTAATATTCTTGTATTTTAAACGGCGTTTAAAATAGCGGACATTACCTTTGGGAGACATATCGGGTATGGAAGCCGAAAAAAGCATGTAGTCCCCCTGGAACTGCACATCAATATCTTTCTCACTGAAACCGGCAAGTGCGAACTCCAGTACAAGGCTTTTATCCTCTGTCAGATAAATAGTAGCTGGCGGGTAGGAATAGGAAGGATAGTAATCCACATCATCTCCGAACCCGCGGGGGCCCCGTTTTATCCCTTCCTGAAACGCATCTCCAAAGCTTTTTGTCGCTTCAAAGATCTCATCCATGATCTGTCCCAGATCAATGACAATCTTGTCTTTCATAATGTACACCTCTCTTAAAGCGTGTTTGTCAGCCCCTTATACAAGGCGGCTGGTAAGGAATCCCCTTCCGGCGAATTCCTTTTATCTCTTAAAAGATACTACAACTTCAACTCCAAGGCAAGTTTAACTTGACTTTTTTATTTAAATCTACCACTGTACAGCAGAGGTACTATGGGACTAAAAATATTCTGTATGGGTGAAATTGTAGGGAAACCCGGTATTTTTGCTGTTAAAAGCGGTTTAAAAAAGATCAAGGAACAAGAACAGATTGATTTTGTTATTGCCAACGGAGAGGGAGCAACCGGCGGATTCGGCATAGGGAAAAACCACTCTCTCTATCTTCACAAACTTGGTATTGATGTTATTACAGCAGGAGAAAAGATTTTCTATAAAAAAGATATGGTACCCCATATCGGCAAATGTTCCTTCATGCTCCGGCCCGCTAACTATCCTCCAGGTACCCCCGGCAGGGGTTGGGGTGTTTTTCCGGTACACGATAAAAAAATCGGTGTTATTTCTCTTCTTGGACAGTCAGGATTCAACAGAGTACATTTAAGTAATCCCTTTACCTATATCCCGGAAATAATAAAAAGGATTAAAGAAGAAACAAACATTATTATACTTGATTTTCATGCTGCAACAACAGCTGAAAAATATTCAATGTTTTTCCATGTTGACGGAAGAATTTCAGCGGCAGTGGGAACGCATTCAAAAGCGCTTACATCTGATGCGCGAATTTTTCCGAAAGGTACCGGTATTATCTGTGATACCGGAAGAACGGGCAGTTCTTCCGGTATTGGAGGATTCGATCCGGCAGTGGAAATCAATAAATTCCTGACACAGATACCGGAAAGATCAGGAGAATGGTGGAAAAACCTTGAAATTCAGGGAATTATTATAGATATTAATGATACAGGGAAGACAGAAAAAATAAAAACTGTACGCTTCCCTGTAAGTGAGGTACCGGATGATAGAACAGGGAAAAATAATTAATATAAAAGATGAGACCGTCACATTATCATGCTCAGCTCTGAGCGGCGGATGCAAAAGCTGTAAGGCAAACTCTTTCTGCTCGGTGAACGGCCACACCTTTGACGCATTAAACAGAGGAAAACTCAATTTAAAATCAGGCGATCTTGTTGAAATATACCTTCCAACAGGAAGAACACTTTTTTCAGGATTTATGGTGCTTATTTTCCCTCTTCTACTCTTTCTCGTCTTTTTTCTCATCGGTTCAACTATTTTTAAACAGAGTGAAGGTATAAACACACTTCTTGGAGTAGCAGGTCTTGCTGCCGGATTTGCTATTACGGCAGTCTACAACAAGGTGAGCAGGAAAAAGAATACTCCCCGGGTAACCAAACGTCTGGAAGAGGAAGAAGAAATCAGCCTTTAACGTTCTCTTTAACTATTCTGTTTATCGTTGGAGCCATCTCATCTAGAGAAACAATATGATCAAGAAAACCGTTTTCCGCGGCAACTCTCGGCATACCATATACCACCGATGAAGCCTCATCCTGTCCGATGGTAATTCCCCCCTTTGACCAGATTTTTCCTATCTCGTCAGAACCGTCTTTCCCCATGCCAGTCATGATAACCGCAAGGGCTTTCCCGCCATAATTCTCTGCCACAGATTCAAAGAGTACTCCCGCTGAAGGGCGGTGTCCGTTTCTTAAATCCCCGGATGTAACACGGAGTACCGAAGCAAGCCGCTTTTTCTCAACCTCAATGTGGAATCCTCCGGGAGCAATAAAAACCCTGCCTGCTGCCAGAACATCACCATCCTCTCCCTCTTTTACCTCCAGAGGACAGATTCTGTCCAGACTCTTTGCAAACTCAGCAGTAAACCCGGCGGGCATATGCTGAACAATGAGTATGGGCACTGGCAATTCCGGATCTATATCTGCCATGACCTTTCTGAGGGCATTTGGTCCTCCGGTGGATATACCGAGAGCCACAATTTCAATATTTCCTGTCTTTTCCTTCTTTTCCATCCGGACGTCTGCAGCGCGGGATTCTGAAACCTTTTTTTCTACAGCAGGCATTCCGGGGAGGTCAGAAGAGCTTACCTTAAATACATTACCGCTCTTCTTCATCATGTATCGGTGCCCATAGGCAAGCAGGGTTTCCACTATAGTGTCACGGACAGTATGAATATCCTCAGAAATTGATCCCGAAGGTTTTAAAATAAAATCAGAAGCCCCAAGATTCAGCGCTTCCATGGTAATTCTGGCACCTTTCTGTGCGACTGAAGAAAGGATAACAACGGGAATATCAATCCCCAGCCGTTTTCTTTCCTTTAGGAATTCAATTCCGTTCATCTCGGGCATTTCGAGATCAAGGAGTATTATATCCGGTTTAAGAGCAGGCAGCTTGTTTAACAGGAATTTCCCGTTCATTGCCTTTCCTGCCAGCTCAAGCCCCGGTGCATCATCAATAATTCGGCCCAGTAAATTTCTCATCAATGCAGAATCATCACAGACAATAACTTTAACAGTCTGTTTATCCATTGCAGCTTCCCCTATTTGATAAATTTTCGGTACACTATTGCCCATTCTGTTTTAAAAAATTCGAACTTTGTATCCATCCCAAAAAGCGATTCCGAATGACCGATAAAGAGGTAGGAATGGTTATTCATTGCGTTATAGAATTTCCTGATTACATTTGTCTGAGCTGTTTCATCGAAGTAAATAATAACATTCCGGCAAAACACAATATCAAGACCGCGCAAACCGCTGTCAAGCTTTAAATTATGATAATCAAACTTTATCAGTTTCTTTATGTCTTCAACGACCTGATATCCACCCGGTTTCCGCTCAAAGTATCTGTTCAAGTATTTTTCAGGAACCCCATTCATTCTGTTATCAGCATAAAATCCCTCTTTAGCCGTCATAAGACTTTTCAAACTTAAATCCGATGCTGTTATATCGAAAGTAAATCCTGGAGGCAGCAGATCCTTTAAAACCATGGCAAGAGAATACGGTTCTTCCCCGGTAGAGCATCCCGCACTCCAAAGTTTAAGATGCGTTTCACCTCTTCCCTTTTTGTAAGCAACAAGTTCCGGTATGACATGCCGCTCAAAAGTCTGAAAATGAGCAGTGTTTCTGAAGAATCTTGTCAAATTGGTAGTTACCGTATCAAGAAGGGTTTTCATCTCCCCTTCATCACTCATTATTACTTTTGTATATTCATCAATGGTAGGAATACCCGATTTTCTCAACCGTTCTTTAAGCCGGCTCTCGAGAATTGTCCGGTTTGAGGAAGTAAAATGAATACCACTCGCATCGTAGATCAAATCACGGATTTTAGAAAACTGGGAATCTGACAAGAATGCATCCATTAATCGGTACCCCTTTACTGACTGCATAAAGTTTATGTGCTCATTCCGATGATGTCAATAAAAAAAAGATTTTCAGGCACTGTTTTTTTACAATATTGTGTTATACTAATTTATACGATGCATAAAAAATTGCAGGAATTTACTATCATGGGTATCGCCCTGGATGGGAAAAACGGACTACCTACCGTCATTCTCAAATCTCTGGATACAAAAAGTTTTCTCCCTTTGGAGATAGGACCTTTTGAAGCCAGTGCCATTATCATTGAAATTGAAAATGTTAAACCTTCCCGGCCGATGGCTCATGACCTCATTGCAGAACTTTTTATACGGCACGGCTTAAAGCTCTTGAATCTTACGATCTATCAAAAACTTGAAACTGACTACCTGGCAAAAATTGAATATAGAAAAGGGGTACGCCGCTACACGATGGAGGTGCGTCCCAGTGACGGTATAGCCGTTGCCATACGCCTTGGCACTCCGATCCTTGTTACCCAGGAAATTATTAACGCGTCCGATAAAGGTACGTCGATTCTTGATTCCATGGATAACATTTCTTCCGAAATTCTCTATTTCGAATCGAATAACATCGGTGCTCACCTAATGTAAGAATTGCTATTTACTGCACTCTTCTTTATAATCATGGTACATGAGAAAGTATATATTTGTAACAGGCGGTGTTTGTTCAAGTCTCGGAAAAGGAGTTGCCGCAACTTCACTCGGTAATCTGCTTGAAAGCAGGGGACTAAAAATTACCATGCTCAAGATCGATCCTTATCTGAATGTCGACGCAGGAACTATGAGTCCCTATCAGCATGGAGAGGTATACGTCACTGAAGACGGTGCGGAAACAGATCTTGATCTAGGTAACTATGCCCGGTTCACCAATTCCGTCCTGGGAAGGAAAAACTCAATAACAACGGGGCAGATATACCAGGAGGTTATCAAGAGAGAGCGGGAGGGACGCTATCTTGGAAAAACAGTCCAGGTTATTCCGCATATTACCGATGAAATCAAACGCAGAATTGTACTTGCCGGAAAAAATCCTGATGTTGATGTTGTCATCACGGAGATCGGCGGAACCGTGGGGGATATTGAATCAGTCCCTTTCCTTGAAGCAGCGCGCCAGTTTGTAAGTGATATGGGCAAAGAAAATACACTGTTTATTCATCTTACCCTTATTCCTGAAGTGGCGGGGAAGGAACTGAAAACAAAACCGACCCAGCATTCGGTAAAAGAACTACGGGAAATCGGTATTCAGCCGGATATCCTCATCTGCCGTTCACCAATACAGATAGACAAGGATATGATTAAAAAGATTGCTCTCTTTACCAATGTCGCATCTGATTCAATTATTTCAGCCTACGATATAAAAACCACAATCTATGAGATCCCTCTTATTTTTCATGCTCAGGGGCTTGATAAAATTGTATTGGAAAAAATGAATATTCCCCGTTCCAAAATTGATTTCACTGAATGGGCAGCAATGGTTAAAACCTTTAAGACCTCATCACGCACCGTTAAAATTGGTATTGTCGGAAAATATATCAACCTTAATGACGCTTATAAGTCGGTTTATGAATCGATCTTCCACGGCGGCCTTGCCAATAAAGTACGGATAGAACTCATTAAAATTGATGCGGAGGATATTGAAGGGGCACAGGATCTGGATACAATTTTCAGCAGTGTGCATGGTATTCTAATTCCCGGCGGATTTGGTCAGCGGGGCATCCAGGGGATGATTTCCTCCGCAGAGTATGCCAGGACCCATGGAATCCCCTGTTTTGGTATCTGTCTCGGAATGCAGATAATGGTTATTGAGTATGCACGAAACGTTCTTGGATATAAAGATGCAGACAGTACAGAATTCAAACCCGCAACTTCTGCACCGGTTATCAGCCTACTGGAAGAACAGATCAATGTTAATAATTTCGGGGGAACCATGCGTCTCGGGAAAAGTGAATCTTTTGTACAGGAAGGAACCCGGCTCCATCAGATATACGGGAGCAGTACAATTTTTGAACGGCACAGGCACCGGTATGAAGTATCCAATCAGTACCGCGGTGAACTGGAAAAAGCCGGCCTCATTATCAGTGCTCTTACTCCTGATAAAACGCTTGTTGAATCCGTTGAGTGGCCTGATCATCCATGGGGAATAGGAGTTCAATTCCATCCGGAGTTTTTATCGACGCCGATTAATCCCCACCCGCTTTTTTCAAGCTTTATCAAGGCAAGCAACGATTATGGTAAAAAATAGCCTTCTGGCTGCAGGAGTCTTTTCAGTGCTGCTCACCTTTTCATGCAGCATCAATTATGATGAATCGTCCATCGCTGACAAAATACTTAAAGATACACCGGACACTGTTCTTTATTCGTTTATATACACTGAAAGCGATAATGACCATAAAAGCTTCAGTATCTATGCGGATAAAGCCATGACCTTCGATACCAAACAGCAAACTTTTCTCGAGGGGGTTGTTTTCCAACAGTTTGATAAGAATAATAAAATAATAACAGAGGGGAAAGCCGACAAGGGTATAATCTTTACTGAAAATAACAATGCTGAAATCTCAGGTAATATCAAAATATATACCTCCCGGGAGAAAGCGCAGCTGGAAACATCCTCTCTCTACTGGGATAACGAAAACAAGACTCTTACAGGAAAACCAGACGCTGCTATAACAATCATAAAAGATTCCGGGACAGTAATACAGGGAAAAGACTTTCAAGGAGATATGAGATTAAAAATCTATACGCTGGACGGCGGCGTTACCGGAGAATACATAAATGAAGAGAAATAGCTTTATTCTTTTCCTTCTTGCGGTATTTGTTGTACAAGGATATTCAGAACCTAAAAAATTTACCTTTTCCAGCGATCACACCTCTATTTCCATGTCAAAAGGTCAGGAAAGAACAGTCCTGACAGGAAACGCGGAAATAATTTCAGACTCCATTGATATCCGGGCGGATTCCATAGAGCTTTTCGGACATGACTTCCGTTATGCGCTTTGTTCTGGGCAGGTAACAGCAATTGATGATCATCAGGGAATAAAACTGATTACCGAAAACCTGTTCTATGACAGAGATAAAAAACGGCTTGTTATTAAAGGGTATGCGGAAATGATTGATCAGAAGAACAGTATTGTCGTCAAAGGAAGCTACTTTGAAAGTTTTTCCGATGAAAAGATTACCCTTATTCAGATTGGCGTACGAATAATGAAAGCGTCAAAAGACAGTACCCTGACCGCCCGTTCAGAGTTTGCCCGGTACGACCGCTCAAATAACACCCTTGATCTTTCAGGGATGCCGGTTGTCTTTAAGGATAATGATGAATTCAGATCAACACGGATTACAGTAAATCTTGATACTGATGAGATTACCTTATTCGGGAAAGTATCGGGAACGGTGACCTCCACTGATAATAAAGGGACAAATTCACCATGACAGAATCAGTATTGAGAATTGATAACCTTCAAAAAAAATTTAAAAAGAAATTTGCGGTAAAAGGAGTAAGTTTCTCCATGACTAACGGAGAAATTGTTGGACTACTGGGACCAAACGGAGCAGGGAAAACAACAATTTTTTATATGGTTGTGGGATTTATCAAGGTTTCAAGCGGTTCTATCTTTTTAAACAAAAAGAATATCACACATCAGCCCATGTACCTCCGTGCACGGGAGGGGATATCCTACCTCCCTCAGGAGGCATCCATTTTCCGTAAACTTTCTGTTGAACAGAATATATGGGCTATTTTAGAGACACGGAAAGATCTTTCACTTTCCCTTAAGAAAAAACAGCTGGAATATCTTCTTGATGAACTCGGACTCCTGCACATTAGAAAACAAAAAGCATTTACCCTTTCAGGAGGAGAACGCCGGCGAACAGAAATTGCCCGCAGTCTTGCAATTGAACCTTCCTTCCTCCTCCTTGATGAGCCTTTCGCAGGTATTGATCCGATTGCAGTAAATGAAATTAAACGGATAATTCAGGACCTTTCCCGGAAAGGCATTGGAATTCTTATCACCGATCATAATGTCAGGGATACCCTTGAAATTACATCCCGATCCTACATTATCAACCTCGGGGAAATTTTAGCCGAAGGGACAAAAGAAGAACTTCTGGCAAATCCTGTAGCCCGGAAAATCTACCTGGGAAAAGATTTTAAAATGTAGTCTTTGTCTATTTGACATTCCCGGAAGGCTAAGGCATTATAAAGAGGAGGAGGCCCCGTGCAGTATCAGAAACCGATACTTATTCAGGAACAGCGGTTAAAGATGTCACCTCAGATGTATCAGTCGATACAGATGATGGCCCTGCCCCTTTTTGATCTAAGAACTAAAATTGAAGAAGAAGTAGAGAAAAACCCTGCTCTGGAGATTATAAAAGAGGCTTCTCCCGCTTCTCTTGAGGATGTTAATCCAGACCAGCGTGATGAGTGGGATTACTTTGAAAATACTTCAGACCCTGGGTACACACGTTCTTTCAGCAGGGATGGAGAAGATACAAAGCACCAATTTCTGGAAGGAGCACTGTCCCGCAGCGAATCACTCCAGGAGCATCTTATGGCTCAGCTGGCAGTACAGCCTCTGGATGATGAGCACTACGCTGTCGGGGAACTGATTATTCAGAACCTTGATGAAAATGGATTCCACCTTGAAGATCCTTATACTCTCGTAAAAGAAGACTATCATCCCCTTATCCCGGAACTGATAAAACTGATCCAGACCTTTGACCCTCCGGGGATATGTGCTGAAGATTACCGTGAATCCCTTCTTATTCAGACACGGAACAGTGAGAATGCACCTCAGCTGGCTGAGAAAATAATCATTGATTATCTACCTCTCCTTAAGAAAGGAACAGACGAAGAAATAGCAAAGATTCTTGAATGCTCCATAGAAGATGTAGAATCTGCAATTGCTTTTATTAAAACCCTCAACCCGTATCCCGGAAGATTGTATTCACAAGAACCTCCTCGGTACGTAACTCCTGATCTTTCTGTTAAAACAAAAAATGGAGAGTTTATTATTATTCTCAACGATGAAGAGATACCGGTACTAGGAATTTCTCCGTTTTTTGAGCATCCTGAATCCCTGGAAACCGCTGACACCTCCAAAGCAACAAAAAAATACATAAAAGACAGTCTTCGTGATGCCCGGTGGTTTATCAACAGCATACAGATGAGAAACCAGACTTTGTTAAAAATAACAAAGGTCATTATAGAATTTCAGCGGAATTTTTTTCTAAAAGGGCCTAAATATCTTGCCCCTCTGACCCTCAAAGATGTAGCAGAGGAGGTAGGAGTTCACGAAACTACCGTATCAAGAATTTCAAATGCAAAATATATTCAGACAGAATGGGGGATCTTTCCCTTAAAATACTTCTTTTCAAACTCTATAAGCGGAGCGGGTTCAAAGGGATCACGGTTTTCAAAATCCGGTGTAAAAGAAATTATAAAAGAAATTATCGAAGATAATACATCAGAGAAAAAACTATCAGATCAAAAAATATCCAATATCCTCAAAAGCAGGGGTATCAATCTTGCCCGGCGGACTGTTGCCAAATATCGTTCAGAACTGATGATCGATTCTTCTTTTGAAAGGTGATGGGTGTACGACAATTTTGTTTTTCACCATCGTTAACCGGCTTTTCGTTCATCCATAAAGTTTTCATATCTTCCGCTGAGTCTTGAACATCGAAGGGCAATAATGCTGTTGGCTCCCCGGACCGTCCAATGCATCCCCGATCGTTTAAC
>WGCU01000085.1 GCA_015493635.1 Spirochaetaceae bacterium
TCTCCACTCTCTTTCCACTCTTGTAATATCTTTTCCCATCTATTAGCTGTGATTCTCTTTGACATATTTCCCTCCAGATTTCTCTATAAAGAAAATATGCCTCTTTTTTATTATGCTGAAAAGACGGGGTAGAGTTTACGCTTACTTATGATGAGCCAAAACAGACAAGAAGAAAAAGACAGAAAAAGAGGTGAGAATGATTACAAGGTTAACTTAAAAGCTGAGTTGGAAATTAAATTATTACACGATAAAATAGATCATCTTATATCTTATCAGAATCAAAAATTAATGGAAACTTTAGAATTGAATTCAGATTATTTGGAAGAGATACGAGAAACTCTGAAGAATGAATGAAAGAGCCCTGCCACTTGCAACAGGACACCTTACAAGCAAAAAGTCCCATATCATCGTACTAGCAGCAGGCCCTTTCCCTAGGCTATCGTAACGTCTTCACATAGATATACATCCTGCACAGCGTTTAATATTTCAACCCCTTCTGTCATAGGACGCTGAAAGGCTTTACGGCCCGTTATAAGGCCCATTCCACCGGCACGTTTATTAATTACCGCTGTTTCTATGACATCCTGCAAGTCGCTGCCTCCGGAAGAAGCTCCCCCTGAATTGATAAGTCCTGCACGCCCCATATAGCAGTTCATGACCTGGTACCGTGTTAAATCAATAGGATGATCAGTAGTAAGTTCAGTATATACCTTCTTATCGGTTTTTCCGAAATTTATTGCGTTATACCCTCCGTTATTGGTAGGTTGTTTTTGTTTAATAATATCGGCTTCTATGGTAACCCCGAGATGATTTGCCTGCCCTGTTAAATCTGCTGATGTATGATAGTCTTTTTCTTTTGTTTTAAAGGCCGGGTTTCTCAGATAAGCCCAAAGTATCGTTGCCAGTCCACGTTCATGTGCATATTTAAAAGCTTCCGAAATTTCCTGTATCTGCCGATTACTCTCTTTTGAACCAAAAAATACCGTCGCTCCTACTGCAACCGCACCCATGGAAAATGCCTGGTCCACTCCGGAAAAGAGTATCTGGTCATATTTATTGGGATAGGTTAACAGTTCGTTATGATTAATCTTTAAAATGAAAGGGATTTTATGAGCATACTTTCTTGCAACCAAACCCAGCACACCAAGGGTAGAGGCAACAGCGTTACAGCCGCCCTCAATAGCAAGCTTTACAATATTTTCGGGGTCAAAATAAATCGGATTAGGTGCAAACGAAGCTCCCGCACTGTGTTCAACCCCCTGGTCTACCGGCAAGATAGAGACATAGCCGGTTCCGGCTAAACGCCCATGGTCGAAAATTGTCTGTAAATTCCTTAATACAGCCGGTGATCTATCCGAATTTATTAAAATTCTGTCGATAAAGTCATTGCCGGGAAGATGGAGGGTGTCCTTCGGCACAATACATTTATGGTCAAGTAAATAACCTGCATCTTTACCCAATATTTTCTTTATTTTTTCTATCACACTTTTTCTCCTTATATTAATTATTTTTTACTCTTCCCTGACGGGCCACGGCCTCAGCTGCCTTCTTTACTACTTCCGGATCGCCTAAATAGTAATGTTTTACCGGTTTAAGGTTCTCATTTAATTCATATACAAGAGGGATTCCTGTTGGAATATTAAGAGACGATATTTCCTCTTCACGTATGTTATCCAGATACTTAACTAATGCCCTCAAGCTATTTCCATGTGCTGAAATGAGTACTTTTTTACCTTTCCTTAACGCCGGTTCTATTCCCTCATGCCAGTACGGCAGAAACCTGTTTTCCGTATCTTTTAGGCATTCTCCAGCAGGAACAAGATTCTTTGGTATATTTTGATACTTTACATCCAGGCCGGGATATCTTTTGTCATCGGGAGTCAAAAGCGGCGGTTTTGTCCGGTAGCTTCTCCGCCATAGGTGAACCTGTTCTTCCCCGTATTCTCTGCTTGTTTCAGCTTTGTTCCTGCCCTGCAGAGCACCGTAATGTCTTTCATTCAAACGCCAGCTGCGATATACAGGAATCCACATTAAATCTGTTTCGTCCAATACGCTCCACAACGTACGGATAGCTCTTTTTAATACGGAAGTGAAGGCAACGTCGAAGGAAAATCCTTCCTCTTTTAATAATTTACCGGCTTCAATTGCTTCCTGTTTTCCTTTTTCGGAAAGGTCCACATCTGTCCATCCCGTAAAAAGATTTTCTTTATTCCAGATACTTTCTCCATGCCTGAGCAGTACCAGCTTTATCAAAGAAACCCTCACTTTCTTCGTCAGAATCGATCTTATTAAAAGATAGATAAAGTACTATTCATAGTCAACATAATTATACCATCTTGCCGATCGCGTATCCGCTCTGAACTGCATCTATTATCTTTGCAACACCAAATGCATCACCGACAAAGTACTTTTCATAGCTGTCATCCAGGGCTTCATAGAGTTTCCTGTTTGGTTTCCCTCCAAAGGCTACAACAAACGTATTGTATGCTATACTTTTCTCCCGTCCGGATTCATTAATAATAACCTTATCTTCCTCTATGGATTTGACGGTAGAATTTACATAGACAGAAACTCCGGACTCTTTTAATTCTCTTAACAGATAATTCCTGCTTAAAGGCTCCATTCCCATGGCAAGTTCGGGAAGCATTTCAATTATGGAAACATCATTATTTTTTGCAAGAAGAAGCGCAGTTTCACATCCTACAAGTCCACCACCCCCAACTGCAACTTTTTTACCGGTAATATCTTTGTACTTTCCTTCCAGGACATCTATATAATTAAGAGATTTATTCCCCGTTATACCCTTTACAGGAGGAACTATTGGTTCGGAACCGGTTGCAAAAATCACCGTATCCGGCTGGAATGCTTTTATATCTTCAAGACTCACATCCTTGTTAAGATTAAGATTTATTCCAAGCTCACCTATCATATAATCATAGTAGTCTATCATCCATTTTAACTTGTCCTTTCCCGGAGGCACATCACCAATCCTTAAATTTCCGCCAATGGTATTTTCTCTATCCCAGACAGTCACCATATGTCCTCTCTGCCTTAAAGTAACAGCCGCTTCCAGTCCTCCAGGGCCGGCACCAATAACCAATACATTCTTGGGTTTTAAAACGGGAATTAATATTTCATCCGACTCAAGCCTTCCGACAGTGGGATTAAATCCACACCTGGTAGCAGAGCCTTCCGGACTTCGTGCCAGAATACATTCGCTGCAGCCTATGCACTTTCTAATTGCACGTTCTTTATTATTTTGAGCTTTTAAGGGCCAGTCCGGATCTGCAAAAAGAGCTCGTCCCAGGCCGATAATATCGGCTTTACCGGAAGAAAGAATATCTTCTGCAGTTTCCGGTTTTCTTATCATACCGACAGCAACGACCGGAATGGTAATACCGTTCTTTTTTAATATTTCTGCTAAATTTACACGCCAGGCCTCCGGATACTGCATTGGTTCAAGACGTTTTTCCAAAGGACCAAAACCTACATCCCCATGTATAGCTGCATACCCCATAGCCTCTAAAGCCTTTGCAATCTCGACGGCCTCTTCCACGCTGCCGCTGTCATCAATATAATCTTTTACACCCAGCCTCACCGTTACTGGAAAATCTTTGCCGCACAGATCATGTATTCCGTCAATAATAAGCTTGGAAAATCTTACGCGGTTTTCCAATGTTCCACCAAACTTGTCTGTTCTTTTATTGGAATATTGAGAAAAAAACTGATTAACGAGAAGTCCGTGGGCTGCTTCTATTTCCACACCGTCAAAATGTGCCTTCCGGGCCCGCAATGCGGCGTGGGCAAACATATCGACAATTTCAGTAATTTCTTCTTCTGTCAGCTCCTTGGGAATAACATGATCAGGCCTTATATCGACGGCTGATGGTGCCACAGGATGCATTCCCTCAGCAAGTTTCATATTCGACATTGCTCCCGGGTGGGTAAGCTCCCCAAAAAGATACCCGCCATACCGGTGGACCTCGTAAGCAACTTTGCTTAACCCGGGAATATAACTGTCTTTATCAATCCTCGGCTGTGTTGCCCCATGCCGGGCATCAGGGAATTTAATACAAAGGTTTTCTATGGTAATAAACGATGCACCGCCTTTAGCTCTTCTGCTGTAATGATGAACAAATTCGGAAGTCACTTCACCATTAACAGTCGCAAGATTCGTTGAAATAGGAGGGAAAAGAATCCTGTTTTTAAGTTTTAACTTTCCCACTCTAATAGGACTAAATAATTCTTTGTACATACTAAACCTCCTCTATTACACGTAACAATATTTTAATCTTTCGAGGTCAAGTCAAGTTAATTTTAGGTTAATAATATATTGAGCATTTTTATGAATGGAAAGAATGGACCTGCTGCTATAACGCAGCAGGCCTACTATTTTTAATTATTTTTTAATCCCAGGTCCCGGTGTTTTTCCGCGATGGTTTTTGATAAGTTTTCCAGTGCCTCAAAATCTGTCTTTGAGGGGGCCCCTTTGACAAGTACAGGCTCAATAACTTCCACATCAAGATTGGGAATCATTCCGGCTAAGATCTCTACCGTTTTGCCCCCCCATCCATATGATCCGATTATAGACAGAAATCTGACCTTTGGCCGTAAGGCATTTGCCAGATAAGCGCCGTACACAACGTTAGGATGTGGCCCTGTAAGAACGGTGGGGGTTCCAATAACAATGGTTCCGGCATCAACAAGAGCTATGGCAAGCTTTCCTATATCCGTAACAGCAAGGTTAAACTGCTCAACCTTTACTCCTTTTTCAGCAAGGGATGATACAAGGAAATCAACCATCTTTTTTGTACTGCCATGCATCGAAATATAGGGCAATACTACCGTGTTCTGAACCGGTCCTTCAATCCAGTCGTTGTAAGCATCAATAATAAGGGAAGGACGGGGATACATGGGACCATGACTGGGAGCTATGATGGAAATATCATACCGGGCAATTTTATCCATGTTTTTCTTGATTACCTTTTTAAAGGGCATCATAATCTCTGCATAATAACGCTTTGCCGCTTCATACACCCGTGCTTCATCAGTAACAAAAAGATCAGTTGTTGCAATATGTGAACCAAAAAAATCACAGCTGAATAATATTTTATCTTCCCTCAGATATGCCACCATGGTTTCAGGCCAGTGCACCCAGGGGGTATATATAAACTCCAGGGTCTTGTCGCCCAGGGAAAGGGTTTCTCCATCTGCAACGGTTATAATGGAATCTTCAGGAATGGATAAGATATCAATAAGTATATCTTTTGCTTTACTGCTGGTAATTAATTTTGCATCAGGATACTGTGCAAGTATTTCCGGAATACTTCCTGAGTGATCCTGTTCCGCATGAAGAGAAACAACATAATCAAGTTTTGAAATATTCGCCAACTGAGACAATAATTCATCACTCAAACTTGACTCAACGGTGTCAATTAACACTGTTTTCTCACTGCCCTCAATTAAAAAGGCATTGTAACTTGTTCCGTCAGGAAGAGGGATAAGGGAATCAAACAACCGGGTATCCCAATCAACAAAACCCATCCAGTGAATTTCATCTTTAATTTTTCTTGGTACCATAACCGCTCCTTTCATCTTTTATGAGATCTACTTTTTTGAATATAACAATTTTGAACCTAAAAAGAAAGCATACCTGAACTTTTATCAATACCCCAGGGCAAGCCCTTCTCCTGAGCCGCTATCACGGCCTATTCCGCATCAAGTTGCGGGGTATTTTAACCTTTCGTTCTCTACACTCACTCAGGACGGGACCACAACGTTGTCCCGCTCCACTCACTCGTTTGAGAATAAACTGACGGAATTTATCTTTTTCATTTAATGCACGAATCCGGCAGGTATCCTTTGCACATACTCCGGTTAAAACAAGAGCCTATTTATCTTTCATGCATTATTCAAAAGCATGAAGATAGGGGAGTTCTTTTGATTTTGAAATAATTTTATTTCTTGCATTCAAAAGTGCAGCTGTGGAATCCCAGGTACCATTTAGTAATGATAATCTGCTTGAATCGGGAATATTAAAATTATATGCTTTTTCATTCAGAAACAGCTGTTTCACATTAATATCAATCTTCATTTTTACTTCAGGATTATTCTCAACTTCAGACATTAGGTTTTCTATATCGTCTGAAGAAACAGTAAGGACAGGTATTCCCATTACGCTGCAGTTACCTTCAAAAATTTCTGCAAAAGATTCACCGACAATTGCTTTTATCCCAGCTCTGTACAGTGCCTGAGGAGCATGCTCCCTGGAAGATCCGCATCCGAAATTTTTGTTAACGAGCAGTATTGATGCACTGGAAAAAGCTTCGTCGTTAAATGGATGCTTTTTTTTATCTCCATTGCCAGTATATCTTTCATCATAAAAAGCGTACTCTCCCAGCCCTGCAAAAGATACAACTTTCATGAATCGTGCCGGTATAATTCTGTCTGTATCAATATCATTGCCTCGTACAGCTATACATCTGCCTGATATACTATCTCTTATCATCTTACTTGTATCCACTTTATATCTCCTTCAGATTCCGTATATCAATAATTTTACCGGAAATTGCTGCTGCAGCAACCATCGCAGGGCTCATGAGTAAAGTCCGCCCTGAAGGGGACCCCTGCCGCCCTATGAAATTTCGATTTGAGGAACTTGCGGAAATTTCTTTCCCTTTTAATTTATCCGGATTCATTGCAAGACACATTGAACATCCGGCATTCCGCCATTGAAACCCTGCTTCGGTAAAAATTTTATCAAGCCCTTCTTCTTCTGCCTGTTTTGCTACAAGTTTTGAACCTGGAACTACAAGTGCTCTTACTTCTGAGGCAACTTTCCTTCCCTTCGCTATTTCCGCCGCAATCCGTAAATCGGAAATTCTGCCATTAGTGCAGGATCCAATAAATGCAACATCAATCTTTTTCCCTTTTATGGGAGAACCTTCCTCAAACCCCATATGCCTGTATGCCTGGGAAACGGTTTTCTGTTCATCAGTATCAAGATCTTTTAAGAAAGGCATATTTTCCCCTATACTCACGCTCTGCCCCGGGTTTATTCCCCATGTAACCATGGGCTCCAGATCTTCAACATTCAGGGTATATGTATCATCATAATCTGCATCAGAATCGGATTTTATAGAGTTCCAGTAATCCAGCGCTTTTTGATAGTTTTTTTCTTTTGGTGAAAATGGCCGCCCTTTCATGTACTTAAACGTAGTATCATCAGGATTCATATAGCCAACTCTGGCTCCCCCTTCAATACTCATATTACAAATGGTCATCCGTTCTTCCATAGACAGATGTTCTACCCCTATTCCTCCAAACTCATATGCATAGCCAATACCACCTTTTACTCCAAGATCCCTGATTATTTTCAGGATAATATCTTTTGCATAAACGCCCTTTGGTAATGCACCTATAATATTAATAAGTCTAACCTTGGGTCTGCTCATTGCTATGGTCTGCGTTGCCAGAATATCTCTGATCTGTGATGTTCCCACCCCAAAAGCTATGGAACCGAATGCTCCATGAGTTGATGTGTGTGAATCTCCACAGGCAATGGTCATCCCCGGCTGTGTCAGACCAAGCTCCGGTCCAATGATATGTACTATCCCCTGATTTTTGCTCTCCAGATCATACAAAGGGATTCCATACTCTTTTGTATTGATTTCCAAAGCTTCCATCATTTTTTCTGCCAGAGGATCTCTAAACGGACGTCTTTGATTTTCTGTAGGGACGATATGATCTACTGTTGCAAAAGTTCGTTCCGGGAATAATACTTTAAGTTTCCGCTCTTTAATCATCGCAAATGCCTGAGGTGAAGTTACTTCATGAATCAGGTGAAGACCTATAAATAACTGGTCCAGACCAGAATCAAGGGTTCCCACTTTATGCATATCCCATACCTTGTTAAACAGATTTTTACCCATTTTGTTCTTATTCTCCAATCCGAATGATAACAAATGATATAAAAATTGATCGAAGGGTGCAAGACTTAAAACGGGGGAATGAAGAAACCTTGTCTATGGCAATTTCCAAATAATGAGCATTGAAAATTGGGCTCGTCACACACCTTAATTCTCTTATTTTTTTGTCTTACCTCCTGGGCTCACTATATTGCTCAGTGCTGACCTTGTATTTTGAACCTTTGTAAGGTTCTAATTTATCTTGTATTATCGCCTTATAAAGTGTATATTATTTGAATATATTTACTTTATGGAGTAAAAAATGGATAAAATGAAAATTATTTCAATTATTTCTGATTGGCAGAAAAATATTTTAACTGTTGAAGGTATTACAAGAAGTTATGAAAATGATTTATTTAGAGCTTCCGGTTCAAAACCAATAAAAATAATAACAGGTTTTAGAAGAAGTGGAAAATCATTTCTTGTTCAAAGAACAGCTCAAAAATTAGTTGAGCAAAAAGTATATCCCCTAAAAAATATTTTATATCTTAATTTTGAAGATTATTTATTATCTGATATTCGAAATAATGATGACCTGGGAAAAATTGTTACCCTTTTTTTACAGGAAATGGCTGAAAGTGGTAAGAAACTGATTATTTTTGATGAAATCCAGTTGATAAAAGAATGGGATAAACTTATTCGCACTATTTATGAAAAAGAACAAAATGTTGAAATATTTTTAACCGGCTCTAATTCTCAATTGCTTTCATCTGAACTTGGCACAAATTTATCAGGAAGATTTGTTGAAATTAAAATATTACCCTTTAGTTTTAAAGAGTTATTAGAATTTAAAGAAATTTCTATTAATACTGAAATAGATTTTTATAGAGAGCACTCTCAAATTACTCCCCTTTTTACAGAATATTTAATGTTTGGAGGCTTGCCTGAAATATTTTTGATAAAAGACAATAAAACAAAATATTCATATTTGAGAGGAATTATCAGTAAGGTTATTTTGGATGATATTATTAAGCGATTTAAAGTAAGACAGCCGGAGATCGTTGAACAGATACTCCACTATATATTTTCTGGTGTTGGAAACATTATTTCTCCATCCCGAATTGCTAATCTCATTCAACATAATGGTGTAAATATAAAGAAAGAGACCGTAAGTACCTATATTGAATTTATAAAGAAAACATTTGCTGTATCTAATATTGATAAATTCGATTGGAAACTGAGTAGAGTTTTTTATTCAAGTTCTAAATATTATTCAATTGATAATGGATTAATAAACCTATATGAAAATATTACAAATAATTATGCAAAGCAGCTGGAAAACATAGTTTTTTTAAAGTTAAAAAGAGATTTTTTGCATATTTTTTATGGAGCCCTTCAAAATGGTAAAGAGATTGATTTTGTTGTTAAAACCGATACAGGAAAATTTAAAAAATATCAGGTTTCCAAAACAATAACAGAGATAAATAAAAAAAGAGAATTATCTTCCTTTTGTTGATTCCCGCATTATTTTTGGAGTAATTCCCGGAGAGTTTTTCTTAGGAAAAAGAGTAAAACAGGAAAGAATCCCGCACTATTTCTGTGCCTGATAAAAAGCGGGAAAATTGATGCAGAAAAAAGCCCGGGATATTCACCCGGGTGAGTAGAGTTTAAAAAGTAGTTTTTAGCTGCGGGTAACCATCTGAACATGTTCTTTCTCTATCTGTTTTGCCTGTAACTGGAAAGCTTTTATCATGGACTGCCAGGCAGCGTTCCCACAGGTACGTATGATACCGCCTGAAATATCGTGAATTAATTTCA
>WGCU01000086.1 GCA_015493635.1 Spirochaetaceae bacterium
GACACCATACTATATGATAACTACACTGATACACTATGTGTGCTATTTTTTTCCACTTTGCCATATGTTTATTATATCATACTTTTCTTACGGCATAGCCTTCAGTCCATGACCACCACCAAAGGTGGTGGATTTCTAAGCCTCATTAAAATCATACTTGACCCGTGCTTTCATCTGGTCAACCCGTGAAAAACTGCGTAAGCTGTTGACTATATTTATAACCCGTTTGAAACCGTCTTCCGATTCATTAAGAAGATCATTCATATCTTCCTCTACAAGATCCAGCTTGTACTTTTGTACCGCTGTTTTCAGCTGATCCCGGGTAAGGGAAGATTCTGCCTGTATCTCCTTTAAAAAAGAACGGTATTTTTCGTAGTACCGCTTTATCGTCCGGAAATTACTTGAGATGAACCCGACGGGGTTGTTGATCTCATGGGCAACCCCTGCGGCAAGCCGTCCGATGGACGCCAGTTTTTCCTCCATAACCAGGCTGGACTGGGTATCCTTCAGCATCCTGTTTACCTCACGCAGCTTCTGTTCAGCTTTAACCTTTTCGGTAATATCTTCTTTTACACCGATAAATCCGGTAATAGTTCCATCCGCTTCCTTGATAGGGCTTATGGAAGCTGACTCCCAGTACAGCGTACCGTCTTTCTTTTTGTTATGGAACTCTCCTCTCCAGGTATGGCCTGACAGGATTGTATCCCAGAGTGTTTTATAGAAAGTTTCATCCATCTCACCGGATTTTAAAACCCGCGGGTTCTGTCCGATAACTTCATCTTTCCTGTATCCGGTAATAGCTAAAAAGGCGGGATTTATGAAAGTGATGGTTCCATCCGGATCCGTAATAACAACAGAGGCAGGATTCTGCTCAATGGCTTTAAAATACATGGCTATCTTTTTCTCACGAAATACCTTCTGAATGCCAAGAGTGAATATGTTCTGCAAAGCGGTAATATCTTTTTGTGTTATTTTTTCATTCTCTGTTGAATCTGTTTCAAAGACAAGGAGTGCAACAAGGGAATCTCTAATCCGGAAAGGGGAAGCCAGGATGGTTTTTTTTACTCCTCTTTCAAGCTGCTGTAATGATTCGTACTCAGTACAGAGAGAATCGGGATTATCTCCTGATAATGCTACCAGATCCCGTGCTTTTTTCTTCAGACACTTCCGCAGATCAAGAGACAGAGGAATGGTAACCTCCGAATTCCAGTCCGGATCCTTATGCAGAGAAAATTGACGGACACCGGCAGCCCCCAGGTGGAAGGTAAAAACAGAAGCATTACCAACGTGGGAGTACGCTGCAATACCCCGGAGGATTATTTTTGTAAAGGACTCGATGTTTATGTCAGATTCCGCAAGCAGCTCCCCCAGGAGCGCATTAAAGAATTCCTGATGGGAATACTCATGCTGTAGAAGGCTGTCCATCTCAACCTTTTCTATGGTAAGAGAAAGCTGTTTAATGACCGAACTAAAGGTTTCTATTTCCTCCAGAGAAAAAGGGAATTTTGTAACCTGATCCGGATAATCGAGATACAGCTCAACAAGATTTCCTTTCTCAGAACCAAGTGCCTCCGAAAGTACCCATTTTGTCTTTTTAAACCCTTCAGAAAGAAAGAGCATCCCTTTGTAGGTAATCCGGATACGGAGATATTTCCCCAGTTTAAACGCGCCGGGAATAATGGGAAGAGCCTTCCGTATAATTGTCTTAACCTCTGCCTGTTCTCCCATCAGCCGGGCTACGGCCAGGAAGGTATGGACCTTTCGCACCTGATCTTCCAGTTTTTGAGCGCTTCGCTCTGCAGCATGCAGGAGAGCCGCGTTTGCCAGAGCTGCTTTAATAAGAAGTTTTAATGATTGTATTTTATAGGGTTTAAACAGAACACCGAACATGTTTGTCTCTTCAATACGTTCCACCATCTCATCATCCGAACGTCCGGTAATAAAGATAACGGGGATCCGGTACAACCGGTCTATTTCTTTCGCCAACGCAATACCGGAATAGGTCTCTTCCAGCGTTACATCGAGAAGAGCAACATCAAATCTTTCTTCTGAACATAGTTTCAGACCTGCCGCAGAGGTTACGGCGGTTTTAAAGTTTGAAAAACCATACCGCTTCAAACCGGATACTATAAACTCGGTATTGAGAGCTTCATCTTCTACAATCAAAATCCTCGTTTTATGTTCCATCACCCTGCTCCATTGGTATTTTAAAAATAAAATCAGCACCTCCGTGATCATTATTTTCAAACCAAATCTGCCCGTTGTGTTTATTAACGATAATATCGTAGCAGAGACTTAAACCCAGGCCGGTTCCCTTGCCCACCTCTTTCGTTGTAAAAAAGGGGTCAAAAACTCTCCCGGCCGCGCTTTCAGGAACGCCGCCTCCGTTATCCGATACCGTAAGAACAGCAAACCCGTTATCCACCGCCGTTGAAATGCGGATATGCCCCTTTTTCTCCTTGTAACGCTCATCTATTGCCTGGGATGCATTGACAATTAAATTAAGAATAACCTGGTTTACCGCGTCACCGTAACAGGGGAAGGGCGGAATCTCCCTCAGATCCGTGGTCACTTCAGCTTTATACTTGTAATGACTCTTCGCGATAACAAGGGTATCGCGGACCGCCTCGTTCAGACGGTATTTTTCTGTTTTGTTCTCTGAATCCATCCGGGAAAACCGTTTTAAACTCTCGGTTATCCGTGCTATCCTTGTAAGACCCTCATCGTTCTCCTTTAGAATTTCAGCAAGATCCTCAAGAATAAAGGCCAGGTTTGCCTCTTCAGAGAGCGAATTTTGTGCCAGAGCCTTCTTAATGGCATCTATGTACCGGTGCAGACTTCTGGAATTACTCATAACAAACCCCAGGGGGTTATTAATCTCATGTGCCACCCCTGCGGCCAGTTCACCAATGGAGGCCATTTTTTCCTGCTGCGCCATGGTACTGTAGGCATCATTCAGTTTTTTGTTTACTGACGCCAGTTCCAGGTTGAGTTTTATGGTCTGAATGTTTGAATCGACAAACCCTGAAATATCGATAATTACCGATTCTATTTCCTCTTCTCCGCGGGTAGTCTTCCTTTTTAGAACAGCATTCTCGAGGCAGGTATACACAACACCGCCTAACGAAAAATGTACTTCAAAATTCTCTATCCATCCTTTCGTTTCGAGCCGCTGCAGATACATTTCCCGGTCGACGGGATTTGCATAAAACCCATTGATATTCTTTCCCGTAAGGGACTGTGGTGAAACGGCATGAAAAAACTCCGCCCCGTAGGTATTGATGGAAACAATATCCCCGGATCCGGATGTGATGAGATGTATAATTCTTCCGTCTGTCAGTATATCCATAGCAGTCTACTCCAATTCAAAAAAAGAGGTAAAGCCAAGCAGGTCAAAAACACTTTTAACCTTCTCGCTCATATTCTTCAGCACAAGGGCAACTCCTCTCTTTTTGCACTCAATAAGAAGCGTAGTAAATGATCCGATACCGGTTGAGGAAACGTACGTTAAACCAGAGAGTTCCATAACCATCTTCTTTACTCCCTGCCTGCCGAGCTCATCTTTAACCGTATCAAGAAAACCCGGTGAATTGGACGTTTCCAGCTGACCTGAAATTCTGCACCGGAGGGTTGATCCGTCAGGATCCCTTAAAAACCCGACACTGACCATATCAATGGTAACAACTTTTTCTTCACTCATGGGAGTATCCTCACTTGTAAAAGAGTAACATCATCAGAGAATGAGTTATCACTGCTGCTGTGCTTAAACAGATCAATCGTCTGCTTCACACTCAGTTTCCGGGTGGCTGCATCTGCAAGTAAAGCTCCGGTTTCATCAACAGAGAGGGCTGTCTTGTCTTCCGTAATTTCAATCAGACCGTCGGTAAAAAGGTACAGGGTATCACCCTCTTCAAGGGTAAAGCCCCTGTTTTTATACACCGGTCTGTCAGTAATATTGAGACATATTCCCTGCTCATAGACAGGGAAAAACCTGCCGTTTCTTATAAGAAAGAACTGGGACTGTCCGGCGTTGGAAAAAACGACCCTCTTCTTTGATACCACAAGAGCAACAAAGGTTATGAGCATATCGGGAAACTGTTTTAACTCCAGAGATATGCGGGAGTTGAGCCAGAAGAGAAACCGTGCCGGAGAAAACATCTTATCCTCCCGGTGGTCCCTGATATAACCGCTGTAGATAACCGTTTTGAGAATAGTAGTAATAAAAGCCGCCTTTAAACCATGACCGGCAACATCACCCAGAAGAACAAGGAATGTTTCACCGGCCAGCGGAATAACATCATAGTAATCTCCTCCGCAGTACAGCTTGGGAAGGGGATGATATTCAACAGAAAACTCAATACCTTCTGCCGAAGGCAGTTCCCGGACAAGAAGTTTTTTCTGAAGCTCTCCGCCCCACTTCAGTTCTTCATTCAGCATTTCAATGTACTGTCTGCGCTCCTGCTTTATCCTGAACAAGTCAAACGCTTTATGCACTTCAGCAAGGAGATACTGCGGGTCCCAGGGTTTCAGTATGTAGGAGAAAATCCCCGCTTTTATAGCTTTCATTATCTCCTCAACCTCAGAATAACCCGTCAGCAGAATGGTAATAATATCAGGATACAGACGGTGTACTTCCAGAAGCAGATCACTGCCGCTCATCTCCGGCATTCTCAGGTCCGAGATTATGAGAAATACATCAGGAGTACTCTTCAGAGCGTTAAGTGCTTCTTCCGGATTGGTATAGGAAGAAAAAGAGATGCTGTTTTCATCCCCCCACTCGGATAATTCCCGTTTCAGGGAGCGGGTTATGGGCTCTTCATCATCCACAAGAAATACACGGGTACTCATTCAAAGCTCCTTCCAGAGAATCTCCACCGTTGTTCCCTGTTCCGAACGTACCACAACCGTTCCTCCCATCTGCCCTTCTGCAAGCAGGTAGATAAGCCTGAAGCCTGTTGTATCAGCTTCCGCCGGTTTAAGCCCCTCAGGAAGACCGGTACCGTAATCCTTTATACGTAACAGGTAACCGTCTTCCGGACTTTCGGAAAACGTTACCGATACCGTTCCCTTTTTGTCAGGATAGGCATGCCGTATGCAGTTGGAGAGGACTTCATTGATAACAAGGGCCAGAGGCTGTGCCTTCTTAAGGGGAATATCCTTAACAGCAATGTCTGTTTCGAGGGTAATAAAACCAAAGGGGACGGGCAGCATTCCGGTAAGCATTGAAAAGACTGCCTGCACAAGGGAGAGAAGATTGATCTGGGAGGCCTTTTCCTGGCTGTAGAGCATATTTTCTATGATAGCCATCGTTTCCACCCGGGACTGGGCTGTCCGGAGAATAAGCTGCTCCGCCGGTACAGCTGTCTGTTCCATCTGCATGTTGAAGAGACTCAACAGTATCTGCAGGTTATTATTTACACGGTGGTAGACCTCATGAAGAAGTTCCTGTTTCTCCTTAAGGTCCTCTTTCAGCTGCTGCTCCCATTTAAGCCGGTCGGTAATATCCTCCTGGATTTCCATAATACCTGTTGCGGTACCGTTATAATCCCGAATGGCAGAAAAGGAAGAAGAAACCCAGTATTCACTGCCGTCCTTCTTCCGGTTACGTAGTTTCTGCTTTACTTCCTTTCCATCCATAATATTTTTCCGTGCTTTGTTCCACTCTTCTGTCTCCCAATTACCGGAAAGCAGCGTGGATATCTCTTTTCCAACAGCTTCCTCTCTGCTGTAACCACTGAGAGCGGTAAATGCAGCGTTTACATATTCTATCCTTCCTTCCAGGGACATCATGATAACCGGTGCAAAGGTCTGATCAACTGCCAGGGACATACGGATAAGAGACTCTTTTACCTCTTTTATTTCTGTAATATCCCGGTATACCTCAATAATGTGGGTTATTTTCTGGTTCTCATTGTAGAGAGGAGAGACAAGGAGATCGTTCCAGTGAATTGTCCCTGCCTTATCCGTTGTGGGAAGCTGCAATCTTGTTGTTCCCCCGCTGGTTCCAACATTGTTCATGGGGCATAGATCAGCACAGGGAGCATTGTATCCCTTGAGAACGGCATAACACTTCCTGCCGATAACTTCCTCCCGCTTCATTCCTGTTGCTTTCAGAAGGGAGTTGTTTATGTCGGTAACGGTGTAGTCCTTTGCTATAACAACGATATCATCGTGCATGTATTTAAGGATACTCCGGTAATACCGTTCTCTTCGTTCCAGTTCCTTCCCGAGATTCTCCTTTTCATTTCTGATTTTCTGATTCTCCAGCGCTTTCAGGACAGCAGGCCCCAGCCGCTTAAGTTTATCCTTCAGGATATAATCGGCTGCTCCCGCTTTCATACACGCAACGGCTGTTTCTTCGTTAATTGACCCGGTTACAATAATAACAGGAATACGGAGATTCTCTGAAAGGATATATTTCAGAGCGGAAAGGCCGTCGTAGGAAGGCAGGGCATAGTCCGCAAGCACAATATCCGGAGAAAAACCGGGAAGAAGCCGTTTAAAATCTTTTTCATTATCCGTCTGCCGGCACTCACAGAGTATACCAGCCCCCTTCAGCTCCTGTTTTATAATCTCAGCGTCTGTATCCACATCTTCGAGCAAAAGAATCCGGTACGGTCGATCCATTTCCAATTTCTCCTCTTACGCTTACACTTAATAGTAATAACAATCCTCCAATTTTCAAGCTTTTTATGTAAAAATATTGTATACTTACGTTGTATGTATATTCAGGGGATAAAACTTTTCTTCACTAACAAACTAATCATGTTTGTCATAATCACCGCATCTCTGTGTCCTCTTTCTCTTTCCGCGCAAATGCGGATCCGTGTCGGTTTTTATGAAAATCCTCCCAAGATTTTTACAGACAAAAACGGGAATGCCGCCGGCTTCTGGGCGGACATAACCAACGCCATTGCGGAAAAAGAAAACTGGGATATTAAGTGGGTCCACGGCTCCTGGGCTGAATGCCTGAAGCGGCTGGATCATAATACGATAGATGTAATGGTTGATGTCGGTGAAACACCTGAGAGAAGAAAGAAGTTCCTTTTCTCCCGGGAAACGGTCCTTCTCAGCTGGGCGGAAATCTATACAAGAGGGAACACATCACTGCGCTCCCTTCTGGACCTGGGGAAAAAGAAAATCGCCGGGTTGAAAGGCAGTTTTAACCTGAACGGTCCGGGAAGTTTGAGGGATATACTTCATAAACTATATATCAAGAGTACCCTGGTAGAATTGGACAGTTATGATGAAGTTTTTTCCGTAGTACAATCCGGGAAGGTTTTTGCCGGAATTACTAACAACTATTACGGCGCGTTTAATGCCGGCAGATATCACCTGACAAGAGCTCCCCTGATTTTCCATCCTGCAAGAGTACAATTTGCTGTGAGTAAAAAAAATGCCGATGCTCCTTATCTGGAAGAATCGATTGATAAAGCGGTGCGTATCATGAAAAAAACAGGAGGTTCAATCTATTACCGCTCAATTGACAGATACTTCTTTACCAAGGAAGTTGTAACGGTTTTTCCCCGCTGGCTCTTTACCCTTGTTATCGTGTTCCTGTTTCTTGCTGCCGCCGCTGTTACGTTTATTCTGCTGCTGCGGTACAAGGTAAAGAAGAAGACACTGCAGCTGAGAGAATCTCTTGTTCACTACAAAAACCTTTTTGATGATGTTCCGGCATCTGTATGGGAAGAGGATGTTACCGGGCTTGTCTCATTTCTTACAGAACTTCCCGAAAAGGGAGAGCTCCGCCCCTATCTGGAAACCCACCCTGAATTTCTAAAAGACTGTCTAAAACGTATATCCGTTCTGAACGTAAATAAATCGTCTCTTTCCCTGTTTCAGGCAGAATCCCGGGATGATCTTATGCTCAATTTCGACAAGACCCTTACTCCCCAGGCTTTTGATGTTTTTAAAAAAGTGGTTCTTTCCATAGCTGAAGGGAAAACAACGTTCCAAAGCGAAGCGGAACTGAATACCCTTACGGGACAAACAATATTCGTGTATTTCCGGCTTGAAATTCCGGTTTCCAGCGGTACACCGGACTACGGTCATGCACTCCTCGTAATGGTCGATAGTACAAAAGAAAAAGCCCAGGAAGAAAACCTCCGGACCTTAAGCACCGTTGTCAAGCAAAGTCCCAACTCCATCGTAATAACAGATACCGCTGGTTCCATAGAATACGTCAACCCCGCGTTCTGCCGGCTTACCGGTTATACTCCGGAAGAAGTACGGGGTAAAAACCCACGGCTTCTACAAAGCGGAAGGACTCCGGTACAGACATACAAAGAACTCTGGAACACGGTACTTTCAGGGAGTATCTGGGAAGGGATGTTCATCAACAGGAAGAAAAACGGGGAAATCTACTATGAGCAGGTGACGATTTCTCCTGTCTTTAATGAAAAAGGTGTCATTACCCGTCTATTGTGGATAAAGAAGGATATTACCGAGCAGAAAAAAACAGAAGAGGAACTTGATGCGTACCGCAGAAGCTTGGAAACCATGGTTAATGAACGGACAGAAAAGCTGGAAATTACCAATAAAAAACTTGAATATTCAAACAGAGAGCTTGAATCATTCTCTTATTCAGTTTCCCACGATCTCCGGTCCCCCTTAAGGGCAATAAAGGGTTTTACAGAGATGCTGACCGAGGGGTATGCCGATAGACTTGATGAAGAGGGAAAGCGGCTTGTTAACGTTATCCAGGTAAATACCCGGAAGATGGGGCAGCTTATCGAAGATCTGCTTAAATTTTCCCGGCTCGGCCGTGCAGCAATGAAATTTACAAACGTTAATATGCGTGTAATGGCTTCTGCTGTTTTTTATGAATTAACAGCCGGAAAAGAGCACCGCAGCATTGAGTTTACCTGCGAAAACCTGCCGGAAGCCTGGGGAGACCGTGAATTCCTCCACCAGGTGTGGATGAATCTTCTTTCAAACGCCATTAAATTCACCTCTCACCGAAAACAACCGCGTATATCGGTAAGCAGTACTGCCAAAGACGGTTCAGTTGTCTACTGTGTCAAAGATAATGGAGCAGGCTTTGACATGAAATACAAGGACAAACTTTTTACCGTATTTCAGCGGCTGCACAGGGAAAAAGAGTTCCCCGGAACAGGTGTGGGGCTGGCTCTTGTACAGCGGATTATTGCCCGGCATGATGGAAAAATCTGGGGGGAGGGAGAACCGGACAAGGGTGCGTCGTTCTACTTTTCCCTTCCGGTTAAGCACAAAAAAACATAAAATATCCCATCTGGAGTTTATCGTATAAAGGTCTGATTCGGGTGCTTCTTTTTCCAGTCAATGATCTCAAAGTACATATCGAGAATATTCGCACTCATACTCTCTATGGAATTTTCATGTGCTGTTCGGAGAGCACCTTTGGAAAGATTTTTTCTTTCCTTCTCATCTTCCATCAGAAATTTTATCTTTTCTACCCACGCATCCAGCACAGGCTCTGTTTTGTATCCGTTTACACCGTTTTCAACAATATCAGAGATTCCGCTCGAGTCAACTGCCACCACCGGAGTTCCGCCGGCCATGGCTTCTAGAATAACCATTCCCTGGGTTTCCGACCGGGAGGCAAAGATAAACAGATCTGCTTTTGTATAGTACCGGGGAATATCATCCGGATCGACCTTGCCAAGCATCGTTACGTATTTCTGCAAATGGTGTTGTCTGATATATTCTTTCATGGCTTCTTCTTCCGGACCGGTACCCGCAATAAGACAGGTAAAGGGAACGGAGCTTACCTTGGCAAGTTTTTCTATTCCGTCAAGGAGAAAGTAAGGGTTCTTTTCTTTCGACAGCCTGAATACGGTAAAGAGTACAAATCCGTGAAGTGTCTCTTCCGGACTCTTCCCGGAGGAGGGGAAAACATACCGGTCAAGATCAACACCGGTAGGCTGAATGATAATAAGCTTACCTATCCCGAGATTCCGCAGATACTTTTTTGCTGTCCCGGTGGGGGCAACAACAGCATCACAGGAAGCGGCGAAATGTTTAATAAGCAGGTGGGGTATCTGTCCCCCTGCAAGCTGGTGAAATATCGGAACATTGTGATTGTACTGTTCAATGCGGGTGTGGTAGGTAAAGACAACCGGTTTACGGTACTTTTCTGCCAGTCTCTTCCCCACACTCCCCAGCCAGAAAGGGTGATGCACATGGACAATGTCTGGATTTATTTTTTTAAAGGTCTTTCGTATTCCGGATGAAAATATATTTGAAACAGGGACGATCAACCCTCCCTTTTTATAATGAAAAAGAGGTGCACACCGGATAACATCATCTTCATTTTTCTCACCCTTTACGGTGCCGTAATCCGGAGCAAAGATATAGACTTTATGTCCCCTGTTTTCAAGCCCTCTTTTTAAACGTGAAAGGGAGAGGGGAACACCCCCGATAAAGGGAAGATAATTGTTGGTAAACATCACTATTTTTAGCGGATAATCTTTTTTAACAGGATCGTAAAAATCAGGATAGTAATCAATACGTTCAACCAGTTTTGTGTAGAGGCTGTATACCACAAGGAAAAGAAAAGATATGATGAGAATAACATTTATAAAGTGGACATACACCCAGGAATAGATCTTGTTCCAGACATAATCGAGAAAAGACAATCCTTCAGAAAGGTTTTGAGTATCAGGCTTAAGCAGAGAAACAGAAACATTTCCTTTTTCAACACGTATTTCGGTACAATGGAAGAAGCTGTCCGTGTTCTGATAGCTCGGAGCTCCGCCTCCTCCCCCTGTACTGAGATACAATACCCTTCCGGCAGTACGCTTATCAAAAATACCGTTACTTGAAGAGATAACAGCTGAAACCCCTGCCGCAGTGAACATACCGCGGAGCGTTCGTTTGTAGGAGTCCGTCATAGTATATTTATTTTCCAGTATTCCATCACCATGAGTGCTCATGATAGGAGAGCGGTTCATAAATACGAACCGGTTTGATACATTCTGCACATTATCAAGAAGATCCTTAAGCCAGTTAATCTGATATTTTTCCTCGGTATATCCGGTTGTATCAAGAAAAATAAACTCAGATTGGCCGGCGATGAAAAAAAACAGCGGAGCCCCGACATGCCGGAAGTAATTCTTTATACCGCCGTCTGATATCTCTGTGTCTCCAAGGGTAAACAGGACAGGTTTATTTATTTTGAGAAGTGTCCGATAAAAGTAAGCGTATTTATCGTTGGCGCCGTCCAGTACCGTATCACCGAGAAGAACAACAAAATCGGCATCCGAGGAGTTTATTAACGGCACTAATTCCCCCCTGAAAACACCATAAGAATTGCGGATATTCCCGACCGTAATAAAGGAATAGCTGGACTTCAAGCTGATAATATTTTCGATCCGCGCAGCGTTCCGGGCGTTATAGTCTACAAATCCCGAGTTGCTGAAGGTGATGATAATCTTCAATGACAGGAACACCAGGTAGAGGGTGATAAAAAAAACAATAATGACGCGCTTTTTAATTTTTTGACTTTTCATCCTTCCTCCATACCTCCCGGTAGAATACAACAAACCCTATCATCATTCCCAGATACATGGTTAAAAAACGCCAGTAAAATGTCAGAGGCGGTACGTACGGCGAAGATACAAAATGAGAAAATATAAGGGCAAAGCCCCCCTCTGCCACCCCGCTTCCCCCGGGAGTTGGAGTAAAGTAGATTAAAAAGGTAATAAGAACCTGAATTGAAAGTACGGTAATAAGGTGTACCTCCACATTCATTGCCCGGATAAGAACGTACGGGAAAAAGAAAAGCAGAAAAAGATAGATGCATGAGGAAACGAGAGAGAGCACAAGATATATTTTCCTTCCCCGGGAAAAGCTCACGAGACTTTCCGCGAAATGGGCAATCTCCGTATCAACCGATGCTTTCATACGCTCACATCGATCCGGCTTTACAATACGAATCTTCCGCAATAAATTCAAAAAAGAAAATATAAATTTTTTAAGCAGGGCTTTCTGCCTGACAAGTCCGTAAAAAAGAAAGATGTACAGGGTAATCAGCAGCAGTGAATACAGTACTCCATGCTGAATATCAATAACACGCTGCACCCCCTTCTCCAGCGTAAGGATAACCGGAACCGATGCAAAGATAATAACCGAAGCAATAACAGTCCGGATCGTTGTCGCTGCTGTAGCCGTCCCTACGGGTATCCTGTTTTTACTGAGAAAATAGATCTGGGCAAATCCTCCGCCGGTTGCCAGAGGGGTTACTCCTGAAGCAAAAACATTGATAAAAATGAGTTTTATCATGAGAAAAAAAGAAACATCCGTATTGATGGTTTTAAAAACAAAGAGAAGCCGGAGCCCGTCAAAGGTGTAAAAAAGGAGAAGAATAACAAGAAGTTCCGCTATCGTTTTCCCGGTAAAAACATCCGGGATAACAAGACTTCCCGCTCCTTTAAACCCTTTAAAAATGAGGGAGAGCGTAAGCCCTGCCAGCGTTATAAACACCAGACTGCCTACACCATAGGTTACATACTCCTTTTTCCATTTTTTACGTTCCGCCACAGTCTCTCCTTTCCGATTATCAACTCCAGATAAAGGGTAATGATTTTCCCAGGATTGCACAATATGCAAAAGTACTATATAAAGAATCTGTAAATACAATTTTATATGGTATAGAGGAAGCGGACAACGCTTTGTGAAAGGAATGATACTTCAGAAAGAACATCCTGAAACAAAAGTAAACGTATTTTTACTGGCTGATGCCGTATTCTGCGCCCTGTCGAGTGTAAGAAAGTAATCACTTTTTAGGTGTTTAACAGTGTTTTTGAAGAAAAAAAAGCTTTTTATTGCTGGTCTGGTTCTTATTGCAGGGTTTTCACTGATAAAATCATACCATCTCTTCTTCAGGGAATTTGAAAATAATGAAGTTTTTAATGGCCTTTCCAGAGTTGCGTCGGAAGCAGCAGGGGATACCTTTACTTTTGCGGTTATGGGGGACAATAAAAACTCCATTTCAACCTTTAAAAAAATAATTGACTCAATAAATACCCGGAAGGCCATACAATTTACCATGAACACCGGTGATATGGTTTTTGATGGAAACCCGATTAAGTATGACTTCTTTTTAAAACAGCTGAAGCTCTTTAAAAACCCCATGCTTCCTGTACCGGGAAATCATGATGTGGCAGATGGTGGAACTGAACGCTATATAAATATTTTCGGTCCCCTCTACTACTCCTTTTCTCATGGATCAAGCTACTTTATTGTTCTGAACGATTCCAATGAGGAAGATATTGACCTCTGGCAGTTACGATGGTTCAAGAACGAGCTGGAGAAATCCAAAAACTACAAGCATACCTTTGTTTTTATGCATGTCCCCGTCTACGACCCCCGAAAGAGCATGGAATATCAGCCCGGCCACTCGCTGAAGGATCTGGATTCAGCCCGGAAAGTGCTGGACCTTATGAAACAGTATCCCATAGACATGGTGTTCGCCGGCCATATACACGGGTATTTTAAAGGAAACTGGCAAGGGGTCCCCTACACTATTACCGGGGGAGGAGGAGCGGAGATGCTTTATGCTGATCCCGCCCATTATTTCTATCACTACATCAAGGTTGTTGTAACAGGCAGCAAGGTTTCCTACATTATTAAAAAGATGGATTCCCCTGACTTTAATGTTACCGACCGGATCGGCGCCTTCCCGTGGATCTACTTCTATTCCTTCGTTGTCATAAACTACTGGGTACTCCTCCTGCTGACTGCTCTCGGGATTCTCCTCTATATGTATATCAAGCGTTACGGGAAAAACTTTCCCTTTTATATTTCCCGGAGAAAAAAGTAACCAATCTTAAGGAGAGCAGCATGTTTGAACAGTTAAACCGGAATATTTTTACTGCAATAAACCACTTTGCAGGAAACAGCAGGATTCTCGATATCCTCGGAATTGTAACAGCGAAATATTTACCGGTTTTATTTATCATAGTCCTCATCTATCTCTGGTTTAGAGAGGATGAAAACAAACCTATTACCCTGTATGCTATATATTCAGCTGTTATTGGCCTTATACTCAATTATATTATTACACGAATATATTTTCATCCCCGCCCTTTCATGATACCCATCGGTACACTTCTTGTTTCCCATGCAAATGAAACATCCTTTCCCTCTGACCATACAACACTCATGCTATCCATGGCATTTCTTCTTTTTTACTTTAGAAAAACCCGCGGAACCGGGGCAATTCTATTTTTTTTAGGTTTAGCAGGGGGTATCTCAAGAGTTTACTGCGGTCTCCATTTCCCTTTTGATATTCTTGGTTCTCTGGTCGTTGGAATTATTTCAGCAGGAATCATCTATCTGCTGAAAGGTTCACTGAAGAAGTTTAATACTATTATTATTACCTTTTATAACAAAATTGTATCATCCTTTAAGAAATACAGAGCGTAGGGTTCCTTTATGAGTATAAAAAAAATTATCCTTACATCTGCCGTTCTTATTCTTGCAGCAGGACAGCTTTTTGCCGGTGGAAGCAGCCGGTTCAGGCTTGAGAAAAACAAGGATATTCTTCTCCTTGCTGCAGGGGGAGGGACGATACTTACCGGTATGGTTTTAAAATCCTTTTCCCTAGAACCTCGAACTGAGCCGGCGGCCTGGCTGACCTGGCCGGTATTTCCCTACAATAAAGATATTGCTGACGCAAGCAACTATCTTGTTGCCGCCGGTGTTGTCGTATTTCCTTTTCTTCTTGACAGCTGGGATTGGCATGAAGCAGCCACCATCGGGGTTATGTATGGAGAGGCGTTAAGTCTTACGTGGGGTATCAAAGAAAGCCTGAAGGCTGTTTTTACAAAATACCGCCCCTATACCAGCTTTTCTGATACACCTGCGGATCTTCTCTCATCAGCTGACCGTTACTTCTCCTTCCCTTCAGGACATACCAGTGTTGCTTTTACAACTGCGGGTTTCGCAACCGCCGTGTTTGCCGCTTCGGACGCTTCTCCCGGGATGAAATATCTGTTCGGGGGTATAAATTTTGCACTGGCCGCGGGAGTTGCGTCTTTGCGGGTTACCTCTGGAGAACATTACTTCGTTGATGTTGCTGCCGCTGCTCTTCTCGGTACTGCATCAGGAATACTGATCCCCGCTCTTCACCGCCTGTCAAACCGTCTGGTAAAGGGACCGGTTGCCTTCTCCATCACTCCTGGTACGGCTGAACTCAGTTTTTCCTATTAAGGATTCATTTGGTGAACAAACCAGGTGTACAATGCTTTCATCCGGTTGTAGAACGATTCCTTGTTCTTCCTTTCTATTCCGAAGAAACTGATGGTTTTTGCGCTTGTAATGCCGTAAAAAACAAGGCCGGTATCGGTCTTTGTAATTAATAAATTGATGGATATATCTCCCTTTTTCACCATCCGTATAAAGGAGAAATAGAAGGGCGTTTCGTTTGTCATTTCTACCCAGATTACCTTCCCCTCGGTTTTGTATGTTGTTTTGTAGATATTTTTACCGAAGGTAGTATCAGTCTGCTCAATGTACAGTTCTTTAACAGCTGGCAGTACCGTAACTTCAGGATCCCGAAGCGGTGTCGGATCTTTTTTTCCCGCTATGACGGTGCTTTTTGTGTAGAGGGTCCGGTATTTTTTTCTTGTCCGGGAGTAGTACTGTATACCTTCCATGGTGTGTATGGAAAGGAGGGTATTGTATATGGTAAGCAGAGGAATCTCTTTTTCAGTTTTTACGAAATAAACCGATTCCACACCAATATTTATATCCCGGTTTCTGATTTCCCGTACTATCTGATCAGAAAAGGGAGTCTTAAAAAGGAAGGCAGGAATTTCACCTGTATAAAAATAGCGGGTAATTTCTCCTTTCCCCTGAAGCGTTGAAATTTGTCCGGCATCCAGGCCGGGAAAGGTATCTTTCAGGGTTCCGGCAAAAGAAAAAGCAGCAACACTAAAAACTAGTCCCATAATGAATACAAAATATTTCATGGGAGAAAATATACATCCATTAATTCCAAAAAACAACATGGCTCAATACATGCGGATGGAGTTAAAAATGTTTTAAAAAAATAATCACTCTTTTTGAAGCACTGAGTTCAAAATACCAGTAATACCTATATATATGGATGAGCTGCATAGGAACATACTTTTTCTCTCTGTATTTATCATGGTATCCATACCTGCATCCATCATTGATGTAAAGTACAGGATTATTCCGGACTGGTGTGTAATTTCCGGCAGTGTTATTCTTTTTTTTCTCCGATTATTCATCAGCAGGGACGTTCTTCTGATCATTAGTCTTGATATGTTCTCAGGACCTTTCATCTTTATGATGATACGGCTGATTTCCAGAGGGAAACTGGGTATGGGGGATGTAAAATTTTCCGCTCTCATGGGTGTATTTCTGGGATTTCCCGGATGGTTCGCGGCTCTCTCTGCCGCCTCTTTTCTGGGACTCCTTTTTGCCGCCGCAGGTTGTTTTACAGGTATTCTGAACAAAACGTCCCGCATCCCTTTCGCCCCTTTTCTAACTGCAGGAAGCGTTGGGGCTTATCTTTTAACCCCCCTTATCCTTCGTAACACGGCGGTCTATCCATGGTGAAACGGTTTTTTATTCCATGGTTTCTGTTTATTCTCCCTTTTTTGTGTTATTCCGGAGAAATAAAACAGATGGAGTTTATAAACCAGCCTGTCAAGGATATTCTCTTTACCCTGGCAGGGATAACAAATACCTCCATCATTACCGATGATACCGTACAGGGCAATGCCTCATATCACTTCAGTAATACGGATCTCGATTCCGCATTGAAACATTTCCTTTCTCTCTACAACCTGCATTTCATAAAAAAAGACGGAATCTATTACGTTTCAAGGATCTTTGTATCCTGGAATTCTGAAACAAAAACCATATCGGTATGTGCCAAGGATATTCAGCCCCGATTGATACTGGAAAAAATTTCCGGTGAAATACATAAAACTATTCTTTTTGATTCTCTTCCGGATGAAAGAATAAGCATCAATGCTCTGAAACTGCCGGTATTCAGAGTCCTGGAAATGATCATGCATAGATTTGACATGTTCATTGTTGAGAATCTTGAAGACTATTATTATGTTAAACACAAACCAGCAAAACCAAGGGTTTCTCTCTCCCGATCTATGGTAACCGTTACAGAATCAAAGGGCCTCTTTTCAATTTCAGCCGGATCAGTTCATCTCACCGAAGCACTTTCCCGGCTTTTCTCACTTTCGGATCATGAGTATTCCCTATTGAAACGGAGTGACACTGTATAATGAGCCCAGGAGGTAAGACAAAAAAATAAGAGGATTAAGGTGTAAAAGATACCGAAGAATAAGATGAGGAGAGGTTACACCTATGAGGAAGAAACACAGAAAAGATTTTAAAGCAAAAGTTGCACTAGAAGCTTTGAAAGGAGAAAGCACATTACAGGAGTTGGCTGTAAAGTATGAAGTTGCCCCAAACCAGATTTCACAATGGAAGAAACAACTGCTAGATGGTGCAGCAGATATATTTGAACGTCCGAATAAAAAGAAGCCGGAAGTTGTAAAGGCAGAAAAAGAAAGGGATGAGATCTTGAAAACGGTTGGAGAAATGAAATTAGAGAATGATTTCCTTAAAAAAAAATACCGGCAACTGTACGGGAAAGAGCCGTTCTAGTGGATCCGGAGTATAAAGAATTGTCGATTAAAAAGCAGTGTGAGGTGCTGGATATCAGTAGAACAGCATATTATTATAAGCCCTCTACAGAAGGAGAGGACAAGGATTTAGAAGACTTGAAATTGATACTCACAGTATTACAGGAGATACCATTCTATGGCTATCGGAAGGTTTCTGTAAAGCTCATTAGAGAATATCCGCACATGAGCCGTAAGAGGGTAAGGCGGATTATGAGACGGTTTGGTCTTCGAGCCATTTACCCTAAAATGAATCTTTCGAAAAGAAGGAAGGAGCATAAGAAATATCCGTATCTCCTTAGAGGGAAAGTAATAAGACATCCAAACCAGGTGTGGTCAAGCGACATTACCTATCTGAAGCTGCCTGGTGGGAATGTATATCTGGTTGTTATCCTGGATCTCTACTCAAGAAAGGTCCTGAGCTGGAGGTTGTCAAATACGCTGGATGTTGAATTCTGTATCGAAGCATTGGAGGAAGCGATAGCGCTTTATGGAGATCCTGCAATCTTTAATACGGATCAGGGAAGCCAGTTTACTTCTGATAGATTTACCAAGGTGTTAAAAGACCATTTTATCGAAATCAGCATGGATGGGAAAGGCAGAGCCCTGGATAATATATACGTAGAAAGATTATGGCGGAGCTTGAAGTACGAAGATGTCTACATTAAATCGTATGAAAATATGCGTGAGCTTAAGGAGGGAGTGAAGAAATATTTAAGGTTTTACAACGAAGAGAGATTTCATCAGTCGCTTGATTATCGTACCCCTGAAGAGATGCACAGATCCTTCATCAGGGATGAAAAATTGGAAGAGGCGGCATAGGGAATATAATGATTAGTTATTTTGTAAACTATACCTTAAACTTTTAAAAAAAATGTCTTGACACAGAGGCTCATTATA
>WGCU01000087.1 GCA_015493635.1 Spirochaetaceae bacterium
AGGAGCCTAAAATCACAAAAAAAGTACTGATTTTACCTTTGAGAAGAGGAAATTCAATAAAATAGAGGTCATCTTGATACAACGGACATTCTATTATAAATATTGTCATGTATTATTTCGCTAAAATGGGGTACTTCGCAAAAAGCTCGTTATTTTTAGGCACTGTACATTAATTATAAGGTGTGGTAGTCTGTGGGCTCAAACAATGGTAAATTCCGGTCTTTAACCATAAAAATAAACTAAAAACAATAAATTCGCCTGAACTGGAGCAAATTATATTTGAAGGCTTGTTTAGGAGAACTATGACATTTAAACGTATGGGCTTACTGCCCGAAATCCTTAAAGCAGTTGATGCTCAGGGATACATCAAAGCAACACCTATTCAGATGCATGCAATACCTGCCATTCTTGACGGCAGAGACATTCTTGGAGGAGCTCAAACAGGCACAGGGAAAACTGCTGCCTTCGCGCTTCCTATTCTAACCATCCTTAACGAAAACAGACACACGAGTAAGGCACGCAAACCAAAGGCCCTTATCCTTGCACCCACCAGAGAACTTGCCGATCAGGTAGGAGAAAGCTTTAGAAACTATGGCGTATTTCTTCCTCTTGAAACAGTAACAATCTACGGTGGTGTCAAGATAAATCCCCAGATTTCCAACCTAAAAAACGGAACTGATATTGTAGTGGCAACACCCGGCCGGCTTTTGGACCATCTTGGACAGAAAACTATCGATCTTTCAGAAATTGAAATTTTTGTTCTTGATGAAGCCGACCGTATGCTTGATACAGGGTTTATCAGGGATATTAAGAAAATTGTGCAAGCCCTTCCTGAAAGGCGGCAGAATCTTTTGTTTTCGGCCACATACGGAAACGACATTAAAGCTCTCGCAAAAGATATTCTTAAAAATCCTGTTTCCGTTGAAGTAACTAAACGTAACGCTGCTGCAGATAAAGTTGATCAGTTTGTCTATTTCACGACGAAAAACCAAAAGCGCCATCTTCTTGCACACTTAATACAGGAAGAATCCTGGTACCAGGTCCTGGTATTTGTCAAGACTAAACACGGAGCAAACAGGCTTGCTGCTCAGCTTGATAAAGGGGGTATCCCCTCTTCCGCCATTCATGGCAATAAAAGCCAGGCGGCACGGACCAGAGCACTCAATGCATTTAAAAAGGGAGATATCCAGGCCCTCGTTGCCACCGATATTGCCGCCAGGGGTATTGACCTGCAGGACCTAAGCCATGTAGTCAACTACGATCTGCCGAATGTTCCTGAAGATTATGTACACCGCATTGGGCGGACAGGCCGGGCGGGAAAATCAGGGATTGCAATTTCATTGGTTACGCCGGAAGACAAGCAGCATCTCCAGCGTATTCAAAGAGTTCTCAAACATACAATACCCGTGAAAACAAACGGTACGTTTAAACCGGTTGTTCAGAATCCGCACCCCATTTCATCATATCCTGAACAAAATAATGCTGCAAAAACAGCCGGAAAACCGCAACAGAAGGCACAACCCACGTACCGTACAGGAGCACCCCAAAGGCGGCGGAGAAGAAGCGCCTAACGTGGATTGCTGCGTTTACCTGAGTCATAATTAAAATATCTATCGAAGGTACACCATTGGTACTGTAGCCTCCCTACCACGTCAGAAAGACAAGGGGGCGCGCCTCTTTTACAAAGCACGCCCCCGAATACTGTAAAATCAATCTAATACTTAAAATGGGGATCAGTTATAACGGTCCCCCGTTCCTGTGATGACTGCGCAATCCGGTCATAGGCCTGCTGCGTCAGATACTGTGCCGTGTATGATGTCCCGTTCCGCTGAAGCTGCCTGTCAAAAGACCGAAGGTGGTTACGCGAACCTTTAAGCAGATTCTGATACACAATAAGGACATCATCGTTATCTGCAGTTTTCATAAGCCGTTCCAGATCATAAATATCAAGGTCCTCAATGGTGGAGCCGACTTTTACCGCATTCTCCAACGAAGTACTCCCCTGGGCTGCAAGATCGTTGTATAACTTCTGAAGTTCCGGATTCGTAAAAACCCCCACTTCATTTGTTGTCATGGGATCGTCCAGCCCGTACCGGTCCACAAGAAGCTTCATGGCATCCATGTGTGTCTGTTCCGCTTTTGAAATGTTGGTAAAGGTACGCAGGTTCCATTTTTCGTAGAGGGTGATGTACACATCCCGTGCCAGTTTTTCCTCTTCCCTCATAAGCAGTATCCCCTGCTTCTCCGTATCCGACAGCGGTGCCTTGGCGACAGACTGCAGAGCGGTCTCAATACCCCCGGTAAATCCTGTCGTATCACTGTTCCCCTGAGCCGCCAGACCGAAGGTCAGTGCTGTTAAAAGTATCAATGCTGCTATCATGTTTTTCTTGTTCATCTAAAACTCCTTTCGTAATGTATAAAAACAAGGTACAGCGAAAAGATGAATAAAATATGAAGGGAATATAGAGTGTGTGTGAAACGAAAAAAGCCGGAAGCGAACCTTCCGGCGTAACTACTTCAGCTGATACAGCGGCGGTTAGTAGCTCATGATAAACCCGAGCCGGGCGGAAACCAGGAAGGGCTGTGATTCAACATCAAAATTTGCAAGAGGGGCAGGTTCTGATGTGGTATCATCAGTCATGAGGTAGGGGGGTGTCAACATTCCCCCGAGTTTGCCGACAAGCCGGAAGTTGGGACCTATACGGATGGCAGCTTCAACAGCGGCGTCCAGCATCATGCTCATGTAGCTGGTTTCATACCCGATACTCAAGGTATCTGAATTGGTACCATCAGCACCGCTGAGATCAAAGAATCCCGAGGCGATCCGCGCACCGATACCAGCTTCCGCTCCCAGACTGATACCGAAGAACTTGAAGCCCAGGTCAAGACGGTACCCGTACTTTGCCAGCACAAAAACCGAGGCAATAAACTGATCCGTGGAGAGGGTAACATCCGTATCAGATGAGGATTTCATTGGAGTAAGCTGATCATTCAAAGGCAGGGGGAAAACCAGGGCGCCTGTTTCAACCCCGGTGTAGAACCCGCCCCGCTTGGTAATGTTCTTCCCGGTAAACAGCCGTACATCCGCTCCGGGAAGGTAAACCGTCTGACTATTGTTCTTCCCGTCGGTTATCGTTACCGGCAGCAGCACAATACCGTAGGTTGTACTTGCAACACCCTGTTTCCAGTCGGAGGTTTCGGCATCACCGGCAAAAAGATACGCGCCGGCAATACTAAAAAGGACCGCAAATGCTAGTATTTTCTTCATTTTTTAAACTCCTTTTATCACATAATATGGTTACAGTATAACACATCCTTATTGATTTATAAATTGTTTGCATTTTTTGTCCGGGAAGAGTAAACTATCCCTATGGAAAGGGGAAGAGATACTGCAGCTGAACAACGCGTTAAAGATATCCTTGCGTTTTCCAGGGGCATCATGAACGGTGAAAACGGCAGAGAGCTTATTGAAAGGTATAAAACATCCATAGAGACACTGACTCCCCATGATATGCTTGAGATGGAAAACCGGCAGCTTCAGGCCGGAGTCTCCCCCAATATGATAAAGGCAACCATCGGCAAGGTTATAAATACCTTCTACAAGGCTCTTTCTTCCTATGAATGGGAAAAACCGCGGGAGGGGGAGTTTCTCTTCTATCTGATGGCAGAAAACAGGGAACTTGAAAAACGTCTTGGCGCCATAAAGGAGATCCTTAAAAGCGGCAATCCGGAAAAAGAAAAACCAAACCTCCTTACCCGGTTTATAGAACTTGTTGATTTCAACCATCATTACGTAAAGAAAGAAAACATCCTCTTTCCCTACCTGGAGAAAGTCTGGGAGAACTATCTCCCCCTGCAGGTTATGTGGTCTCTTCATGATGACATCAGGAAAAGCCTTAAGAAAATTCTCAACCTCCTGCAGGACCGGTGGAGTTCATGGGAAGAGCTTAACAGGGAAATCGGCAACTACTTTTTTCTTGCTTACGGAATGATTTTCAAGGAAGACCTTATTGTTTATCCTGTTGCCTGCGAAACCATTCCCCGGAAAGACGGGGAAGAGATGTATATACGGAACTTTGAATTCCCCTTTGTTTATATCGAGCCGCCCCCGCGGCCGGAAATACGTATTATAGATAAAAAGACAACGGGAGAGGATCTGTATCAGTCTGACACAGGGAACCTTACCGTCGATCAGCTCGAAATGCTCTTCCGGTATCTGCCTTCCGACATTACCTACGTTGATGAGAATGACAGGGTCGTCTATTTTTCACGGTCGGAAGAAAGGATCTTTCCCCGCAGTCCTGCGGTTATCGGCAGAAAAGTCCAGAACTGCCATCCGCCGGAAAGTGTTCACATGGTAAATAAAATTATTACATCTTTCAGGGAAGGAACCGAAAACAAAGCCCGGTTCTGGATCAATATAAAAGGTAAAAAACTGCTTATTGAATACTTTGCCATGCGGGACCAAAACGGTGCGTACCGGGGAGTTCTGGAGGTAACAACAGATATCACGGAAATACAAACACTGGCAGGAGAAAAGAGACTTCTTGAAGGGAATTAACACATAAGTAAGGAGAGACTATGGATATTTTTACATTCGAAGATGGAAACGTGCTTTCCAGCGGGACCGGTATCACGATAAAGGAAATTTTTACTTCCGGAAAGGTCAACATTCAGCAGGTATTGCTGCATACCGGCGGCAAACTCGAGAAATACACAGACCAGAACGAGCTCTTTTACTATGTAATAGAGGGAGAAGGCACCATGGTTATTAAAGCAGAGCGGAAGCGTATAACGAAGGGGATGCTTGTCCGCTGCCCTGCCAAAACACAGCGGGCGGTAACAAACAGCAGTTCAAAAGATCTTGCGTTTCTCATTTTGAAAGTACAGTAATGGGGAAAGAAACACTTATTGCAGCCATGGACAAAGCAATTTCCATGGTGAAAAACCGGTCCGGCTCCAAGGAACTCCTGTTGTTTCATCATAATGATACTGACGGACTGACATCCGGCACCATTTTATACACAGCCTTTACACGGGCGGGTTTCCAGGTACAGCGCTTTTCTCTGGAAAAACCCTACCCCCAAGTTCTCGAAAAGGTTTTTAAAAATACAGGGAAAATTATTGTTTTTACCGATTTTGCCGGCAGAATTGCACCGATGATCGCCAACCTCAACCGGAAGAAGAATCTTGTTCTTATTATAGACCATCATCCGGCGGAAAGAACGGAAGATGAAACGGTATACAACCTGGACGGAGGCCTCTTCGGATTGAAAGGGGACAGAGATATATCAGCCTCAGCTACCTGCTACCTTTTCGCCACACGTCTCGACACACAGAACGCTGATCTGGCCCACCTCGGCACCCTGGGAGCAGTGGGAGATGGCTTCTTTGTTGACGGAAAACTCAGCAGTGTTAACAGGGATTGTCTGATGGAGGCTGTCAGACAGGGCACCATGAGGATTGAGAAAACAGAGAAAAGAGAAACCTACTTTATAACACTGAATAACACGGAGTATCCGGCACGGTACGTATGCAACTCCCTCGATACCCTTGGGGGCGTCGGATACTACCAGGGAGGAACTGACAGAGGTGTTGAGGTCTGCCAAAAGGGATTTGATACGGAAAAAGAGCAGCTTGTTACCCGTCTGAACGGAATCCAGAAGCGCATCTTTGACAAAGAACTTGAGGACATCACATCAGGTGGGCTGCATACAACAGAACATCTCCAGTGGTTTAATGTCGGTGAACGGTTTCACCCCATGGGTGTCAAGATGATCGGTGTTTTCTGTACCGTTATAAAGAATATGGATTTTCTGGACCATTCAAAATATCTGGCGGGATTCCAGACAGTACAGAACGAGATCCCCGGATTCGGTCACATTCCCTTTCATTCCACAAAGATTTCCATGAGAGTGTCGGATGAGTTAACAGAAAAGATCCGGAAAGGAACAATCCCGGGGTTAAGCAGCTTCCTTCCCGAAGCAACCCTGAAGATAGGAGGATTCGCGGATGCCTGCCACGGACTGTCCGCAGCGACAACCGTTAAAATCGGTCAGGAAGAAGAGCTTATCTCACAGATTGAAACGGTTCTTGAAACCCTCCATCATACGGCATAGTTTGTTTTACTTTTTTTAAGCCTCTTGCGGGAGGCTTTTATCTCGTCGCCGTAGGATTCAAGGACCTCGTTCAGTTTGTTCCGGAGCGTTGTATATCCGAACTCCTTCTTGCCTGTTTCAAAGTTTGTCTCAATCATCTCACTCCGGGTATCAGTATTAAAGAGAGCCTCATGAACCGCATCGTACACTGACAAGGGGATAACAAGGTCCCCGTTACTGTCGTAGTCATCCCTGATCTCGATACTTTTAAATCCCGCGTTCTTAATGTCCGTTTTATACACCAGGTAAGTGGACACAACAATGGGAACCCTGCAGGCTACCGCTTCAAGAAAGGCATTCCCGAACCCCTCCCACACGGGAAGATAGGTTACAATATCCGCGTTAACAAGAACATCCCTGTTGGTAAAGAGTTTTTTCCCTTCACTGTCCGTTCCCCGTACCGACGCAACCCTGTCGGAAATAAGAAAAAGGGATACCCCCTTTTTACGGGCAAGCTCCTTGATCCGGTCAATATAATGTACATCCGGTTCATCACCCTGGTAGAGGGAGACCACAAGTTTGATTCTATCTTTCAATTCGGGATGTACTTCGGAGTATCCTTCAATAAGGGAAATTGAATCTTCTATCCGCTTCCTTGGAACGATCCGTGTAGGCTGCACAAAGAGAATGTCATCCTCTGAAAATCCAAGATCCCCGCGGAAGGTACTATTGTATTCGTCCCTGACAGTAACATCGTTAAAATCCTCACAGTTGGGAATAACAAAAGGCGCTACGCGCTTGAGGGAACGGAGGATATGGGCGGAATAGGATGAGATAACAACGTGCTCAGTACCCAGATCCCCGGGAGGCATTATTCTGTTCAAAAGACTTTCGATCCTGTTCTGACTGAATCTGCTCCGCTCCCACCAGAAATCATGATGATGAAAGATCGTTGCAACCTTGTACGCAGTTGCGAGTTTATACACCGCAATACCCCCGAGAAGCGTCATCGGCATGGCGTTGGTATTCTGGGCGATAATGAGATCAATGGTATTATCCTGAATAATCCGGTATATCTCAGACCCGAGATCTTCCCCCTGAAGCCAGAGATTCTCAACAACAGCTTCCTTCTGTCCGGCTGTTAGATGTGTGGGACTCTGTGACAGATAGGGAAAGACAAGTTTTTCAAAATACCGCTGTTCCTTGGAATCGAAACGCAACTTTTCATTTAGAAACTGCTGTTCCGGGAGAACATTCTTAACAGGTGTTGCATAGGTGCCGCTGAGCGTAAAAACTGAATGGCCGGATTCTGCAAGAATCTCAATCCATTTATCCACTTCCAGAGAGACACCGTCTACATCTCCGAGTTTCCCGCTTATAAAAAGAATATTAAATTTTTCAGTCATATATTCCTCGATTGACGGACACGCTACTATTATTTTCGTCAGTTGTAAAGGCACTGACAACCGAAAAGTATAAATTGGATAATTATTCTTAAACGAGTGAGTGGAGCGGGACAACTTGTTGGTCCCGTTCCCAAGCGAGTGCAGAGAACGAAAGGTTAAAATACCCCGCGGCTTGCCGCGGAATAGGCCGCGACAGCGGACTGGGTCCAGGGTTTACCCTGGGGTATTGAAACCTTTCATTTTCAACTTGCAAAGAAATCATTCTTTTTGTAGAATGGCAGTCATGATAAATATTGCGCTTTTCGGCCCCCCGGGAGCGGGTAAAGGGACCCAGGCAAAGCTTCTTGTCGAGGCATACAATATCTGCCATATCTCGACAGGAGATATCCTCCGCAGGGAGATGAGAGAACAATCGCCTCTTGGCCTTGAAGCAAAGGAGTTTATTGATTCAGGAAGACTTGTATCCGATGAAATAATTGTTAAAATTATCGAAAAAACCATCAAAAGCAACCCCGGCAGCCGCGGTTTTCTCTTTGACGGATTTCCCCGGACGTACCTTCAATCCTACATTCTTGAAGGAGTAATGTCCAAACTGCATAAAAAACTCTGCTGCCTTATCAGTATTGAGATTCCGGAGGACGTTACTGTTGCGAGGCTTATAGAACGAGGAAAAACCTCCGGACGGTCGGATGATAATGAAGCGGTTATCCGGGAACGGCTAAAAGAATACTACAAAAAAACCCTCCCTGTTCTCACATACTTCGAAGAGGTTGGAATCTGTTTCCGGGTAAACGGAAACGACACCGTAGAAAACGTACACAGGCATATCAGGAAAATTATAGATAAACAGCTCAAATAGATTGTATAAATTCTTTCAATAGAACAATACTTGTCCTTTTACCATACCTCAGGTATACTTTATTCATGTTAAATATAGCACTTTTCGGACCTCCCGGAGCAGGGAAAGGGACTCAGTCAAAGTTTCTTATCGATGAATATAATCTGCACTACATTTCTACCGGAGATATCCTCAGAAAGGAAATCGCGGAGCAGTCGGCTCTCGGACTTGAGGCTCAGAGCATTATTGCGGTAGGGGGACTCGTATCTGATGAGATCATCGTTCAGATAATAGAAAAAACAATTACAGGAAACCGTCATGCGGAGGGTTTCCTCTTTGACGGTTTTCCAAGGACCTACATTCAGGCGTACATCCTCGAAGGGTTAATGATAAAGCTCCACACAAAACTGGACTGCCTTATCAGCCTTGACGTTACGGAAGATGTCTCAGTCCAGCGGCTTCTCGAACGGGGAAAAACCTCCGGACGGTCGGATGACAACGAAACAATAATACGGAACAGATTGAAAGAATACAGGGAGAAAACCCTCCCCGTCCTTAATTTCTTTAAAGACAAGGGGATTTATCACAAGATCAACGGTGTTGATACCATTGAAAAAGTAAACACCCAGATCAGGAAAATTGTCAATAAAGAGCTGAGTAAAAAATTACTTAATATCGTTCTTTTCGGCTACCCCGGCTCAGGGAGAGGTTCTCAGGGGAAAGCCCTCGCAAAGAAATTCAACCTTGAATATATTGCAACAGGAGACATGCTCAACGAGGAAATAAAAAAGGGAACGGCAATTGGAAATGAAATCAAGGAACTCTATGAAAACGGGAACCTTGTTTCCGATGAGCTGGTTGTCCGTCTTATAGAGAAAAAACTACAGGAATCAAAAGATGTCCGGGGATATATTTTCAAAGGATTCCCACGGACTCTTGTACAGTCTTACATCCTTGACGGTTTGATGCAGAAACACGGTTCTTCCATTTCAAAAATAATTGAGATTGAGGTTCCAACGCTGGAACTTATAAACCGCCTTGACGCCCGCAGTAAAACTGAAAACTGCATGCCCTATGATACAAGCACATCACGGATAATAAAACGGTTAAAGGAACATGAAGAGAAAACTATTCCGGTTATAGAAAAATACAACAAACTGCACGGTGTCATTAAAATTAATGGGATGGGTTCTTTCGAGGAAGTACTGGACAGGATCTCCAAAGCGGTGGAACATTCATTCAAGGATATTACGTAGGGATTCGTCTTCCCAATACCATGAATATACTCTCCATAGAGAATTTAACCAAAAAAACGGATGATAAACTGCTCTTTAAGGATGTTACCGTCGGTGTGGATGAGGGCGATAAAATAGGTTTTATCAGCCCTAATGGGGCGGGGAAATCAACCTTTCTCCATATTCTTACCGGGAAAACAGAGTTTGACAGCGGAACACTTTCAAAAAACAGGGAAGTTTCGGTAGGGATTCTTGAACAGGCGCCTTCTATTCCGGAGGGTATAACTCTGGAGGATTTTCTTTTCCTTGGGAACAGCCCGGTTATCAATCTTATCAACAGATACTACTCGTACCTTGAAACTTATGATCATACGCCGGCAGGGGAGGAAAAACTGGCCTCTCTAACCGAGCAGATGGACAAAGCACATGCGTGGGATGTTGAAAACACCTATCGTTCACTGCTGAATGAACTGCAGCTCCCGGAACCGGAACACTCCATGGATACCCTCTCAGGGGGAATGAAAAAGAAAGCAGCCCTTGCCAGAGTTCTTGCTTCCCAATCCACCCTGCTCCTTCTTGACGAACCGACAAATCATCTTGATATCGAAACGATCGAGTGGCTTGAAGAGTATCTAAAGGATATCCCCTCCGGGTTTATCATGGTAACTCATGACCGTTATTTCCTTGACAGAGTATGCTCTCATATCATGGAACTTGACCGGGGCAGAATATACAAGTACAGGGGTACCTATACAACATTTCTGCAGCGGAAGAATGAACGCCTTGCGGTGGAACAGAATGAACAGACAAGGATACGGGCTATTCTGAGAAGAGAGCTGGAATGGCTCAAGCGGGGTCCCCGGGCACGGACAGGGAAGGATAAAAAGCGCAAAGCGGCAATCCGGAATCTTCAAAACTCACAGATTGAGAGGGAACAGGAAAGTACCGGATTCTCCTTTTCTAACCGCAGGATGGGAAAGAAAATTATTGATCTGAAGGCTATTACAAAATGTTTCGATGAGAAAACGATCATTGCTTCCTTTTCATACAGCTTTAACAGAGGAGAAAGAATCGGTATTATCGGACCCAACGGCTCCGGCAAATCCACCTTTCTCAGTCTTATTGCCGGTCATCTCTCTCCAGATACAGGTTTGATTGACACAGGCATCCATACTGCAGTCGGATACTATGACCAGCTGTCCGAACCGCTTAAACAGGAAGTCACGGTACTTGAATTTATCAATAAAACAGCAGAGAGGATACTCCTTGCGGACGGCTCTGATGTTTCATCCTCTCAATTTCTTGAAATGTTTAATTTCCCTCCTGGCATACACCGCCTTCCTGTTTCAATGCTCTCAGGAGGAGAAAAAAGGAGACTGTTCCTCATCTCCATACTGGCAGGAAATCCTAATTTTCTTATCCTTGACGAGCCGACAAATGACCTTGATATCGAAACGATGAGGAAACTGGAAGAGTATCTCATAGACTTTTCAGGTACTCTGCTTGTTGTTTCCCATGACCGTGCCTTTCTTGACCGGACAACAGATTCCCTTTTTATTTTCAGCGGGGACGGAACGATAAAAGGATTCTCCGGAAATTACAGTACATACCGGGAGAATAAAACCGGCCGGGATACCGCTGTCAAAAAAAAGAAATCCGCTCCATACAGGGAGAAAAAATCTGAAACAAAAAGAAAGGAACAGCTCACGTTCAAGGAAAAAGAAGAGCTTAACCGGCTTTTTCAGGACATTGATACCCTGGAAACAGAGAAAAACCAGCTGGAAAAGAGCTTTACCGTCACCTCCCTTTCCCGGGAGGATATGGCACGGAATGCTTCACGCTACAAGGAGATAACCCGCGTTATTGAAGAAAAAACGGTACGCTGGGAAGAACTTGCTGCCTTTGAGCAGTAATCAAGGTAAAAAAGAGGTAAAATAGGAACTAATGCTATTTAATATCTATACTTTTCCCATTAAAATAAGTACATTACCGTTTAACTAATGAGTAAGAAGTTTAAGAAAGAGGTCACTATGAAAACATTAGGTATAAATATCGGATCTTCGAGTCTGAAGGTAGTTCTTCTGGAGGACACAACGGTTCTCTGGAGTGATGTCCGTTTTCACGACGGAGATTTTCAGACAACAATCAAAAAAATATTCGAACAGAATGATATACCGGAAAAAATTCCTGTTATTATAACCGGAACAGAGGGCCGGTTTCTCTTTAATATAAACAATGTTATTGAACCGCTCTGTATCGAACAGGCAATCGAGTTTATCGGAGAAAAGATTGACGCTGTTGTTACCATGGGAGGAGAGGACCTCATCGTTTACACCATCAACAGCGAAAACAAAATTATAAATAACTTTTCAGGCAGCAAATGCGCCTCCGGAACCGGAGAATTTTTCAAACAGCAGCTGGGTAGAATGGATATGTCCCTGGAGGATGTTGAATTTGTTCCTGAAACAAGCCAGGTGCTTGCCCTCTCCAGCCGGTGTTCTGTTTTTATGAAAAGCGACTGTACCCACCGTCTTAATAAAAACGAAGCAACAAAAGAAGATATTGTTGTATCGCTTAGTGATGTCATGGCAACGAAGGTTATTGACTTTTTAAAACGTGCCCGGATATCAAAAGGAAGAGTACTTTTAACAGGCGGAACAACAAAAAACAGACATATTATCCGTTTTATCAAAGAAAAAGCTCCGGAAATAGAGTTCATCATCCCCGAGTCAGCTCCCTATTTTGAGGCCCTTGGAGCGGCTCTTATCGCCCGTGAATCTGGTGCGCCGCTCCCTGCTGAAAAAGATCTTATGAAAGAGAACAGGATCAGCTACGATACCTACGATGATCTGAAAAAGGCCATGGATCTTGTTACCTACTTTGAATCCGAAACAGGCAAAGTAACCGCGGGAAAGGAATATATTCTGGGAATCGACGGAGGGTCTACAACAACAAAGGTAACTCTCATTGACTTTGAAACGAATGAAATTGTCGCCTCCCATTACGGAAGAACCCACGGTGACCCGGTTAAATCCTTAAAAAACTGCCTTATTGAAGTCAGGAAAAAGATTAAGGAGGATATTGGAGATGAAAAGATCCATATAACCCTTGCCGCGACGACCGGTTCTTCGAGGGAAATTCTTGGTGTTTTTATGGAAACTCCGGGAGTATATAACGAAATTATTGCCCACGCGGAAGGGACAACCCATTTTAGTGATGATGTGGATACCATCTTTGAAATAGGCGGGCAGGATGCCAAGTACGTGCTCTTAAAAAATAAAGTCCCTATAGACTATGCCATGAATGAAGCATGTTCCGCGGGAACCGGTTCGTTTCTTGAAGAATCTGCCCATGGAGATCTGAATATACAGCACGCCTGGGAAATCGCGGATATTGCTCTTGCCTCTGATCATTCACTTAAATTCGGAGAAAACTGCTCTGCTTTTATTAACTCTGATATACGGAAAGCAATTCAGCAGGGAGCAACCAAAGAGAGTATAACCGGCGGAATTGTTACTTCCATCGTTTCAAATTACCTGAACCGGGTTGTCGGCAACAGAACAATCGGAAATAAAATATTTCTCCAGGGAGGGGTTGCAAAAAACAAGGCTGTACCGTTAGCCTTTGCCATGCTCCTTGATAAAGAGATTCTGGTTCCCCCTTCTCCGGAGCTTATGGGATGTTTCGGGGTTGGACTTCTCGCAAAGGAAAAGTTTGAAAACGGTCTCCTGGAAAAGGCCGATTTTGATCTCGATGCTCTTATTGATCAGGAAATTATCTATGAACGGGTTTTTACCTGCCGTTCCTGTGAAAATCTCTGTCCCATTCAGGTACTGAATGTAAATAATCACAAATACATGTTCGGAGGCCGGTGCAGCAAGTATACCAATTCAACAAAGAAAGTGGACAAGAGCGTTCCTGTTTTTGATTACGTGGAGCAGCGGACCAATCTGCTTTTTACCGGATGCACTCCTGACCCCTCTGAATTTGTTCAAAAGAGGGATTTCACCGTAGGAATTCCAAAGGCCTTTTCAGTCCATACACTGTATCCTCTCTATTCATGGTTTTTTCATTCGCTCGGAATACCCATTGTTGTATCCGACACCATTTCCCAGTCCGGAATTGCCCGGGCGGAAAGTGCCTACTGTTATCCTGCTGAAATTGCCCATGGGGCGGTACAGGATATTGTTGACAAAGGTACGGATTATATATTTGTTCCACATTTCAGGGATATGCCCAGTTATGAAGACAAGGTTCATGCAAATTTCTGCCCCATAACCCAGTCACTTCCGTACTACATCAGGAAAGCATTTCCAGACGTTCCGGAAAAAAAGATACTCTCTCCCGTTATTACCTTCAAGTTCGGGAAACAGAAAGCCCTTGAATATTTTACAGCTATGGGAGACCAGCTGGGAATTCCGGCTGAAGAAATTGAAACAGCCTTTACCATTGCGTATGACAAGCAGGAAGAGTATTTCAAACAGTCGCGGGAACTGGGAAAGAGAGCGCTTGAAGACTCCCGTAAAGCAGGCAGACCTGTTATTGCTATTCTGGGAAGACCCTACAATGCCTTTACCAAAGACGCAAATATGGGTATCCCCCGGAAGTTTACCAGCCGCGGATACTCGGTGATCCCCTTTGACATACTTCCGTTTGAAGACTCTGATATTTTTGAAAATATGTACTGGTACTATGGACAGCAGGATATGAAGGTCTCTTCCATGCTGAAAGACGAACCGAATATATTTGTTACCTGGATAACGAACTTCTCCTGCGCCCCCGATTCGTTCATGCTCCATTACGTCAAATGGATGATGGGAACAAAACCGTTCCTTATTCTTGAGTTTGATTCTCATACAGCTGACGCGGGGATTGATACCCGGGTTGAAGCTTTCCTCGATATTATAGACGGATACAAGTCAAAAATCGGCCAGATCAAACAGGAACGCTACTCCAACGGACTGAAGTTTATCAATAACGGTGATGATGAAATACATATCTATGATTCCATCAACGACCGCAAAATCAATGTCAAGGATAACCCGCGGGTCAAGATTCTCCTGTCCAACATGGGCGATCTGTCAGCCCAGATGATGGCAGCTGCTATCCGGGCCATGGGTTTTAATGCGGAAGCCATGCCTATTTCAGACAGGGAAACACTGCAGATCGCCCGGCGTCACACATCAGGTAAAGAATGCGTCCCCTCACACCTTGTCCTGGGAAGCGCCTTAAAATACTTTGCATCGGATAAATACCGCAAAGATGAACTGTATCTGCTCTTTGTCCCTATAACAACAGGACCGTGCAGGACAGGGCAGTATTACGTTTTTATGGAAAACCTTTTCAGGGACCTCGGGCTGGAAAACGTTGTAATATTTACTCTCAGCGCGGATAACTCCTATACAGAACTCGGACCGGGGTTCTCAAAGACCCTCTGGAGAAGTACTGTTATTTCCGACTATATGAAAGATATCCAGAATGCTCTCCGGGCATGCGCGGTTGATCCGAAAAGTGCCCTTGATACGTACCATGAACTCTGGCAGGAACTTCTTGGGGAGGCAGAAACAGGATTTAAACATGCCACACCCGTCCTTAAGAAAATTGCAAAAGAGATAGCGCGGATTCCGCTGCGGCAGAAACTGGAAGACTCTCCGAAGGTACTTATCGTCGGGGAAATTTATGTACGGAGAGATGACTTTGCCGTTGACGATCTTGTAGAACTTTTCAGTCAGAAGGGAATTATCGCAAAAGTTGCCGGTATAGGGGAATGGATACACTACCTTGATTTTGTACGGCACTATGACTGGACAAAACGGCTGAAGCTTCTCCCCTGGTGGAAAAGGCCCTTTTCAAAACCTGCCCGCGATCTTTTTGTTCTTGGAATTGAAAAGTGGTGGAAACACTCGGTAGAAAAGAAAGTAGAGAAAGCCCTTGCCCCTGCGCATCTTATTCCCGAAACGCCTCATGACATGGATATCATTATGAAAAACTCTGAAGATAATTTTGTCAGTCATGAGCTGAACTCGGAGATTACGGTATCAAGCGGTGTAGCCGCGACAGCAATGGAACACGGCTATTCAGGGGTTGTAAACATCTCTCCCTTTGCCTGTCTTATCGGCCGTGTCATTGAGGGGCTGTATGCTCCATGGGCACGGGACCGGAAGTATCCGATTATTTCAGTGGAGATAGACGGAAATGTTCTTCCTCCGAATCTTATCAGCAAGCTTAATATTTTTATTGTCAATGTACTCCGGTTCAAGGATAATCCGGGTAAGGTTGACATGATAGACTACAATGAAAAAGGAACGGAAGATACTGAAGTATCGGAAGAAAAAGAGACAGTATCCTCCGGAACCTGAAAGTGGTGAATGTTCTCGACTTTACCCACATAATAAATGAACAAGCTGTATTTCCGGGGGATGATCCCCCGGAATTTTTTTCCCACTGCACTCTTGAAAAAGACGGATTTCTCGAAACACGCCTTAATATCAGCTCTCATACGGGAACCCACATGGATGCTCCCGCTCATATGATTAAAGGAGGCGCCTTTCTCAATCAGTTTTCTCTGGAAAAATATATGGGAACCGGAATCGTGGTACATGTGCCGAACAACTATCCCGGGCAGCCCATTGGCACAGAAAATCTGAGCTTTCTCGAATCATACAGGGGAAAAATCGACTTTGTACTGCTGTATACCGGGTGGAGCAGGTTCTGGGGACAGAAAAGGTACCTCCGTGATTTCCCGGTACTTACCGCAGCAGCTGCGCTACAGCTTTCAACATTCAATCTCAAGGGAATCGGAACCGACACAATCTCTATTGACCCTATGACATCGGAAGATTTTGAGAATCACAGAATATTTATGACCCGGAATATTGTAATTATAGAAAATCTTGCCAACCTGTCAGCTGCCCCCCGGGGGACGTTTCCCTTTTTCTGCATACCGCTCTTTTTTGAAAAGGCTGACGGGTCTCCAGTAAGAGCCTTCACCTACCTTCCTGCTTCAGGGTCTTTGGAAAGTATATAATCCGCGTACTTTCGGTCCTCCCCCATTATATGGTCGGTGAGCCAGGATATAAGAAAATCTGCAATATTCTCTGAAAATATATAATCCTTGTTTTTATTCAGAGCTTTCACCTCACGAACCAGCCGCTGATGTTCTTTCTTGTGTTCTGCAAGGGCTGGAAACCCGTATTTTTCCATAAACATTTCTTCATTTTTAAAATGTTCATCAGTATATGCAATAAGACTGTCAAAGGTTGCAGCAATGATCTTTTTCTCATCTTTCGTATGTAAAGCGGCAATAAAAGTATTAACAAGAGAGAGAAGCTGCTTATGCTCTGCGTCCATAAGAGGTATGCCGAGGGAGTATGTTTCATCCCATGCCAGTTGGTGATACGTGGGAACCCCCGTTTCAGCTTGAAGATCTTCCTCCCCTTCATCATGAATAAGAAGCAGTATCTGATCATTTCTCGAAACAACAGTTTCCCCCGGAGGATCTTTTATCTTCATCCCTACTCGCTTTTCAACCATCAGTGCTTTTACCGCATCAGTTGACGAAATAATATCATCTATCGTTGTTTCCGTGTCTTTGAAATGTTTGTACAGGCGCAGCGAATATCCCATTATCCCGCTCGTTGTTACTTCAAGATGATCGGTTTGATGATCTTTACTGTACTCGGATATGATAAGCCGGGCCATCTGCTGCCCGCCGAGTTTTAATGGATAGATAACAGAGTTAGCACCCGCACGGATCATCCGTTTTTCACCGTCCGCCTTGTAGCCTCTCACAAATATGAGCAGGTCAGGATTCATCTCCCGCGCTGCAAGGGAAACATACATATTAAGGGAATCGTCTCCAAGGCAGATAACAATACCCCGGGCTTCCTTTATTCCCGCTTCCAGAAGCGTCGCATCATAGGTTGCTTTACCCAGAACGACAAGATAATTCTGGAGCTGGGCGTATTCGGCAATCTTCGTGTTGTTCTCTATAACAACAAAGGGGATAGCGGCTTCCTTAAGGGAAATACTGATAGAGGATCCGATATCTCCGAAACCGCAGATTATGTAGTGATTAGATAGTTTCTTTATCTTTTTTCTCATTTTGTTTGCTCCGAAAATAGCCTTAAAGTTTTTTTCAATAAACTCTCCTGCCAGCTGTGTAGCTAAAACAGCCGCCGTACTTAACCCTAAAATAATAAAGAAAATGGTAAAAACCTCACCGGCAGGAGAAAGCGGTTTTACTTCTCTGTATCCGACCGTTGTAATGGTAATAATTGTCATGTAGAATGCCTGCAGCAATGTCCAGGTACCTTCGATAAAATAGTAACCGAAGGTTCCAACAGCAAATACAAGCAGTATAATAAATATTCTCAGTCTCTTGCTCATAGTACCTCTATTTATTAAAGGTGAGAACAGCTTCTGAACTTCTTATCTCTACCACTGCCGCGTCAACATTTTTATAGGTGTATAACACCTTCCCTCCGGTTACCGAAAGCAGGATTTTGCCCTGGTAGCGTATCCGGATTACAACCCCCGGTTCCCGTGCCTTAACGTTCAGTACCTTTCCGTCCTGCTGAATATCTATGCTTTTTTCATCAAAGGTTCTCATGGCACGATATCCGTTGGTCGCGTTGAGTGCTGTCAGCCACGGATAGTTGGTTTTAATAAAAGCTATCATCTGTTCAAAACTCTTTTTGAGCCCTGCCCAGTCCTTTCCCTGACTCCTGTTTTTATCAAAAATATCATCCGCGTGGATAAAATGGCTCCAGAGTCCCGGACCGAGAATTCCGGAAATGATATCCGCTTTAATTCCCGGATCAAAGATGTAACCAGAGGTAATCCGCGGCATCATGTAGATATCGGGGAACTCTTTATTCCGGCCAAAATCATACACTTCTCCTTTACCTTCTCCTGAACGGACCGTACTGACCGCCTTTATGGTAGGGAACACATGGTGTAGGGCTCTAATGCCGTCCTGGGATATTATATTGTGGGGGGCTACGTACGTACAGGGAAGACTGTATCTGCCGAACAAACGAATCCACTCCCTTTTTGCGTGATCGAACGCAACCTCCATCTCTTTCTCGGAAGACCAGAGAAATTCATTAATAGCAGTCTTTTTCAGGGTCGGTGAAACATGGTTATATCCATGCAGACCGAGATCTATACCGTCAGCCAGTTCCCCATATCCGATTTTACTTGGTTCATTGCCGCTGGCAACATAAAATTCTCCTGTTTCAAAGGGAGGCTTTGTCTCTGCATTGTAATTAAAGATAGCAAAGCTGGAAAAAGGAAGCCCTTCCCGCTTCAGGAGTGCTTTTATATCCGGCCACCAGACCCGGGAATAGAAAGCTGTATCGGTAATCTTTAACGGGGGTTTTACTTCGTTATACATGGGAAGGGGCCAGTCATCTATGTACATAATACTCAATGCCGGTGTTGCAGCAACACCAACCGGCTGAGCATACAGAAATGATTCAAGAATATATCCCAGATATTCACCAAAGATAAAGTTGTCCCAGTTCCACACAAGAACCTTTCCATTTTTAACCTTTGCAGTCCATAGAAGAGGAACCCTTCCGCTGTAATCGGTAGCCAGAATGTCAGCACTTTTAACCGGAATACCGTATCCGGGGCTCCACTCAGTTTTCCTGTCATTTATCGATGTTTCCTCTCCGGTAAAAAACCCGTTTTTAATTCTGTAGCCGGTTGAATCCCTGATAAACGATCTGTTTTTTGCAATACCAAGATACGGTGCAAGTTTGTCAAACCGGGCGCTCTCAAGTGATACGATGCTGCCTCCTCCCGTTAAAAACCGGTCTAGAATGGCTGGATTAAGACCCGCGTCAGAGGTAAGAATCAGCCCGGCGGCGGTAAAGGGGCGGAGATCAAGGGGAACCATCCCCCGGAACTCCCGGGAGCTAATAATGGTGTAGGGTATTTTTGCCCGTTTTAAATTACTTTCAGTGTACTCCAGAATTTTACCGGTGTGACTGTCTGCAGGATCGGTAAGGAGTGCGATATTCTCTCCGGCAGCTTTAGGAAAGAGTGCTTCTGTTAAAAACATCTCCGGATTGATAAGCAGCTTTACCTTACCGTTCTCCACCCGGTAGAGATATCTGCTTAACGCGAAACCGCCGTTTCTGTTGGTCACAATAACAGGGCTGGGATCATACTTCTTATCCGTACGTTTTACCGCAAGCCAAATCTTCTTCTTTCTGTCGGAAGATATAAACCGGTAGAAAAATGCTGATTTTTTTACATCCTGTTTCGTCTGATATTCAACCATGGAGGGAACCATCGTAGTAATCTTCAGCTTACTTCCGTCCTGGGTCCAATCACCGAAATACATAATACCCAGACGGTCCAGGGTAGTATTCAGACGGAGAGGTTTAACATACTCTTTCGTATCACGGTCCTGATAGGCACCAAAATTATCAAGAACAAGAACCTTCTTCCCCTCCTCCATCATGGAATCCAGAAAGTTGAGATATGCGTAGGGCTTTTTCATGGAGGGCCCCCGGAACCAGGAGATAACAGCGCGGGAATACTGTGTCAGACTTTTCCCCGGAAGCCCCTTGTCTATGTCCCAGTATGTTATCTTGAGCCCCATTTTTTTCAAGGGGACTGACAGATAAAAATAGATTTCATTCTCTTTTGCAGTCTGCCCCTCCGACGATTTATACAGGGCAAGAACAGTCCTCTCATAACTTTCCGCGGAAACTGCAGTAAGAATAGTAAAAAAAAGTATAATTATTACCCCTATTCGCTGTTTCATTATCATCCTCCTACAGAGATAAAAGTTCAGGCAGTCCCGCATCAGCACCAAGCTCAACGGTAAATGACCAGTAATCAAAATTGCCCTTTACCGACCCGGAAAATTTCAGGTAACCATTAAAATCTTTATTGGTAAACGTAACCTTGTTACTCACATCAAGAGAGAGCCCTTTCCCCTGACTATCCGAATAGTAGCCGGCATAGATTCGGAGGGCATCTGCCAGAGATTGATCATCCTCAGTGTTAAAAACTGCTGACAGATCAACGGCACCTCCGGTATTTATTGCATTATCCGGAGCCCAGTATGTGTGAGAGAATCCGGCAGACGCGCTGTCCCAGGAGAAGCTGCCCGTTATACCCATCAGTAATTCAGGTTTTTCCAGCAGTGAAAAATTGTTGGAGATCTGGGAAGACAACCCGTACAGCGTATTACCATCCGCAACAAGACGGGAATACCCGGACAAAGAAAACGTTGTATCCTGTATAACCGGTTTCTTTATAAACCCGAAATCCACCTGAACACTTCCACTGCCCTCCTGATACGAGACAGGAGTATCCCCGGGCTGAAAGGTTTCATCAAGCCAGTTGTATACATAACCGGCATCAAAGATAAAGGGGCCGGTAACAGCTTCAATATCCGCTCCGGCAAAAGGGTAGGGACTAAATACTGATAAAAGAGAGCGGGGAGTCGTATCAGCAGAGTATGCCGCTCTCCCGGTACTTGTTACCAGATTTGAAAGGAGCGATATACCCGCAGAGGGAGTAACTGATACCTTTCCAAGGTTTACCTGTACCCCCAGAGAAAGTGACTGCAGAAAAGATGTCGGTGTATAGGTATGAGAAGAGTAGGTATAAAGAGTGTTTTGAACTGTGTAGTCAAGCGTATACCCAAAAATACCGTTAATGCCCTTTTTATACTGGGTATCCCCGGTAAAAGACTGCTGAGAGGAATCGAAAAATGTCGTTCCGATAAAGGTCAGTTGATCAGCGTGATCCCTGGCAAGACGGTTGTAAAACGCGGTAACATTGCCGAATAACGGATCTTCGTTGTAAACTTCCCTATAGAGTTTTTGCGCTTTAGCCCAATTTCCGTTACGGTCATATACCTGTGCCAGCTTATATTTTGCGCTGATATTCCACGGCTCTATGGCAAGTACCTGCCTGTATTGAGCAATAGCTTCAGGGTACTCCTTCCGGGTTTGATAAAAATCACCAAGTTCATTTCTCAGTCCGTAGGTATTCTCCGCAAGATTATAGAAATTCTGCAGCATCCGTGCCTTTAAAAAGGCATGGATCTTCTTAATCGTTTCTTCTACATCCCTTCCTGATTTTCTAAGTCCATCGTTGAAAGCAGTGTATTCCTTCAGTATGCTCTTTATGTTTCCGGCAGGATCATCGGTTAAAAACCCAAGGATATCTTCATCATCCGTTGACAGGAGGTGTACGTAGTCCACAAGATCAGGTACGTAATCCGCAGCGGATTCTATTGCATCCTTGTTTTGATCATACATAAGAAGACTTTCCTTATCTTTTCCCATCCAGAGATCAGTTTGAAAAAGGGCAAATGCCGCTCCTTTGACTTTACGGTTATTTTCAAAAACGGCAAGATTTTCCCGGGCAGATTTTAAATCCCCTTCAAACTGGTAGATAACCCCAAGATCATAATCAGCTAAAATAAGACCATCCTTCTTTACTGTTTCAAGCTCATCGAAAGTACTGCTTCGATCCCACTGCCAGTTTGATCCCTCTGTCAGTTTCTTGAAGGCTTCCGTTTTACTCTTTTCCTCATCCATCAGCCGGTTTAAATATTCTTTGTCATCAGCATACCGGCTCATGATGCTTTTATATTTTTCTACAAATGATTCTTTTGCAGTGATAAGAGATGCCAATGCATCTCCTGTTGTTTCTACCTGCCGGGTAAGGGCATTCTTTTCATCGGCAGTAATTTTATCTCCCTTTTCCTTCAGCAGTTTATTTTTCTTCGTAACCGCGTCATTATACGCTGAATAAGCTGATGAGAGCGCTTTACGTGAGCCCGAAATATATTCAGGTACCTTTTTCAAAAAATTATACAACGCATAGGATTTATCAAGGATTTCAAAAAAACGCGACATATCTTTCCGCGTTGCCCGCAGATTCCTGTATCTATAGTTTGTAAGGATATTGAGGTATTCACGGATTGCCTCTTTTTTATAGCCGTTCCAGAAATACATTTCTGCCAGGGTTTTCCGCAGGCGGAGGTTATCCGGATCGTTAGCAAGATCTGTTTCATACTCTTTAAGTACCCCTTCCCTCATTTTCTGTTTGTTGTTAAAATTCTGAAGCGCCTGTTCAACCTCAGGGGTCTTGATAAAGGTATCTGCAATCTTTTTCTGTAATGCAGGAATTTTATCTCTCTGCCCTGAGTGGGAATAAGCTTTTTCAAGGGAAAAATACAACTCAAGATATTCAGGATGCTTATCAATTGCTTCCAGGTAGGTTTCCACTGCTTTATCCGGATATCCGTTTATAAGGAAAATTGCAGCAAGTTTTTTGTACTGCTCTACATCGTCACCGACAAGAAGTTTCACCTGCTCGAATACCTTCTGGGCATTTACATCATCGGAATTCCAGAGGTAGGTAATACCAAGATTTGCGAGGAGATTCAAATTCCCGGGAAACTGTTTCAATCCGTCTTTGTAGAAAGAAATTGACTCACCGTACTGCCCTATCCATGCGGCAACCTTACCTGCCTCGGCCCAGTAATCCAGCTTTTCAGGTACAATTTCAAGAAGATCCCTGTATTCAGCTAATCCGTCACTGAACGAGCCTTTCCATATAAGATTCTTTGCTATAAGCAGTTCTATATCAGGATCATCCGGCTGGAGCAGCAGTGCCTTCCGTAAATTCTTGAGAGCATTCAGATAATCTCCAACAAGAGAGTAAACCATTGATATTTCTACATAATTTTCTGAATTCTCCGGATTATCCCGAATAAGAATTTGATAATCCTCAATTGATTTAAAAGGGTTATCTATCGACCTGTCATTCAGGTCTTTCGGGAAAACGCGGGGAAGCTTCCCGGACAGAACCGGTTCCCCCTTCTCTTTCCGTACGAGAAAGAAGTTATCTATATAAAAGAAGTATTTATTGTCGTATCCCCGTTTAAAGGGAACTTCAATTCTCAGGCGGTGTTCTCCTGCTGACAAATCCACATCTTTTACATAGTTCCAGTAATAGGCCGGAGCATAGTTACTGACAACGTGCATATTTTCCCGGTATATATCACTTTCATAAAGTTTATCGATGGTAAGTTTAAAGGGTGATGCATAGGACGGAAGCAGTTCATTTTTGTTTCCGGGAGGTGTACCACCGTACCAAAGTTCGTAGGTTCCGTCTTTTTCAGCATAAAATACGTAATCGGCAAAATAGGAAGAGCCTTCAGGAGGATCTGCTTTCTCATTAAGCTGTAACGTTCTATATCCGGAACAGCTGTAATTCAGTATCGGCTGACGGTTAAAATTTGTTGACAGAGCGTCTTCTCCCTCAACAAATATTATATCCGGATTCGTTTTTGGCAGAACCGCGGTAATTTTTTTACTTGATGAAGCAGATTTCCCTGTTTGATCCTGCGCAGAGAGTACCGATACCACCATACATGCTAAAAGTATAAAAATATATTTCTTCATTCCATTCCTCCGTCATTAAAATTGACTGAAAAGCTTTTGATCAAAGGTTAAGATTCCCCTGTATAGAAAGACAAGAGCACAGACTGTTCCTCCCGCTCCTGCAGCAAGGTATCCTGCACCATAGTACGGAATATTAACCGATACCCCATACAATGTAACACCAAAATTAACAGAAAAAAACAATAATGCAGCAATAAATGTCTCTTTATACTTTTCAATATAAAAGAGAAATGTCAGGGTTGTAAGAAAGAGCAGATTAAAAAAAAGCGCTCCTAAGGTGATACGAAGAGTAAGCACGGTGGAAACACCGTTCATCAGGGTGTTTTTTAAAACCGGAGCCAGAATAATAAGCACAAAGGTAATCGTTCCCTGGAAAAGCGCCTCTTCTGTTATACTTGTTTTGACTGTTTTTAAGAGACTGTGTTTACTCCCGGCTATGTTCGAAAGATTACTTGTACTCATCTGGAGAAGAAGGCGTTTTAAGGAAACAAAATAGTTTGATTCTGAAAATATCATAAAATAAACGAGTCCCGGTATAATGGTTAAATTAGCTAAATACACAGACATGTCGTAATCGGCAAAAAGCCTGATAAACGTTCCGTATACAGAGCCCCCCTTAAGGTTCCACAGTACTATTTTGTCTATCCAGATACCGGTTGAATAGAAAATACCTGTCAGGAGAAGGAACTTGTACTTGCCGAAGTACCCAAGAAGCGGCTGCAATTCTCTGAGAAAGGGTGCAGGGCTGGAACTCAGAAAAATAAGCAGCAGTAACGACAAAAGAATAAATACCTGTCCGGTACAGAAACCAGCAAGAGCTCCGCTTAAAAAGAAATGCTTCCCCAGGAACATGGCTGCAAAAATGGAAACCGCCATTCCGGCGAGATAGATAAAAGAGATAACCATGTACCGTTTGAGCAATGTTATATATATCATAACAAGCCAAATAAGGTTGATGGAAATAAAAAGAATAACCGCAGAGACTTTGAACATAAAAGGATAGGCAACAGTAGGAATGTGCATGTTTAACACAGCAATAACAGCCGGTATACCAGAGAGAACCATTATACCGAGAATGGCCAGAAGGAGGGCTCCAAACGCACGGCGCTGCTTTTTTATGTAGATAAGGTCTGAAATATACCGGGTAAATATGTAGTGGATTCCTCCAAAGAGTGACAAGGAAAAGGCGTAAGAATAAACAATCACCGCTGTAAACAGGCTCCCTCCTTCAAGGAGTGCCGAAGCCGCGGCACGGTACAGGAAGAAGATACCGATTATTGACAATAACCAGGGACCGGCAACGATAATAATACCGGCCAGAGCAGCCTTAAAAACACTGCTTACTCCCCCCTTCCGCAGTACCTTTTGAAGTTCAAATCCTATTCCTGCCATTATTCTACCCCAAGTCTCCTGTATAGTTCACGGTATTTGTCATACAGATCGTTCTTGTTGTACAAACGTTCAACCTTCTCCCTGTTCTTTTTTACTTCCTCCTGCATTATATCCGGATGAGCATGAATGTAGAAAACATTTCGTGAGAGCCGTTCAGCATCCTTGGAGGATGCCAGAAACCGTTCATCATACTCAAGCATTTCAGGGACGTTCCCTACCCGTGTTGAGACAACAGGAATCCCCGCCGCGTATGCTTCCAGAATAACAAGAGGCTGTGCTTCCCGGACACTTGTTAACAGCAGTACATCAAGGAAAGAATAATACTCAAGAACATTTTGCCGGCCGGTAAACTGGAATACATCTGTCAGGTTGAAACTTTCCACCATCCGGACACAATCTTCATAGTAGGCGGGATCCTCATCTGTCGGGCCAATACAGTAAAACCGGGCCTCCTTAATATGGTCATACACTATTTTAGACATGGTAATAAACGTTTTAATGTCCTTTATGGGGACAACTCTTCCTACAAGCCCCACATGGAAGCCGTCTCTGTCTTCACGTTTAACAGATGAAAAACGCTCTATATCAATCCCGTTTGGGATAACAACCGCGTTTTCCGGTTTTGCTCCCAGAGAAAGCTGTATTCTCCGGTTATACTCAAAAAGGGACGTTGATATATCTGAATAATGGTACGACACCCTGCTCAGGGTATTGTAGATCTTGATCCACATATCCCGTTGATATCCCCGGAGGAATGCTGCCTTTCGCAGTTCCATTTCCCTTTCTTTATGATACAATCCATGCTCCGTCAGGAGAAACGGTTTATGAAGACGGATCTTTGCGGCAACCGCTGCAAGTCCTGCATATCCGGTTGAAACTGAATGGTAGATGTCCGCTTCCGGAAGGGTGGCCCCAAGAATGGTAAAAATCATGTTATGGGAAGACCGCCATGCCCAGAAATAGTCAGAAAATGCGTACACAGGATTGTTCATCCTGTTCAGAGTTTCAATCATCTTCCAACCGACAGAACTTTTTACAGCTGTTTCATACGCATAGAACCCTTCCGGCATATTTGCTATTATTTCCTCCAGCCCGGGAACAGCTTTATTTCTGAATACTTCATGCATTTCTTTTATAAGTTTTAATGTTCTCCCGGGATGCTTCATTTTTTTTTCTGATTTTTGCAGATGCGAAAGTATTATATCTTTGTGTTCGACGACATTTTCAGGCAGTTTGTATTTTAGGGTCTGCTTATCATCGGGAGAAATACTGAAAAGCGAAAACTCTATCTCCGGCATTCCCTGGATAAGGTCATGAACCCACGAAGAGACCCCTCCCGTAATATAGGGATACGATCCCTCAAGGATAAAACAAACCCGCAGCGGTTTCATTGTTCATCCCCAAGCCAGTAGTACAGAAGCATTTTCCTTTCAGCTGGCAGATCCTCAGCTTTTTCCCTCAGCTCTCTGCATAAGGGGAAAACAAGATCATACTTTTTCATGGCAAAGGCTATTTCTGCCTTTAAAAAGAGATAATCAGTATCCTTTTCGTTACTTTCCCTCTCCAAAATATCCATCGCGTTTCTGTACAGCTGCAGTTCAAGAAGAATACGAACCATCAGGCCAAGCTCTTCAATGGTAAGCTTCCGATGGGCTCTGACAAAGTTCATCCGGCTGTATGCTTCCTTGAAATAGAATTTTTTTATACTAACCCGGCTTCCGTTAATCATGGCCAATTCAAAAAATATTTTCCCGAGCTCCGAATGGACTTCGCTGCTTTCATCATTGTCTTTTTCAGGGTCTTTTGCAAGCAGCTCCTTTAACTGTTCTATCCTGCTGTTATATCTATTCTCGATAATATTTATACTTTCCGCGGCAAATAACGCTGTTTCCTGATCATGAGAGTATATCAGCTTCTCAAAAATCCCTATAAGAACAACATTTGCCTCAAGATCAAGATCTTTCCTTGATAAAAGGCGTTCAATGGCCTCCATATCAAAGGGCTCCTCATTAAGAGGTTTTGTGGATCCTGATTTAAATATGAACATTTCTATAGGATTAAAACCTGTTTCATAGGCTTTTAACGCCGCCGCGGGAGTCTTTGGCCGATACAGTTCCCGGCTGCTCTTGAAAAATTCAAACCCTTCCACGTACTACACCTTCTGCATTTCAAGAAGCTGCTCGGCACCTTCAAGCAGTTCATCAATACTCTGTTTTTCTTTACTCGTTGCAGCGTATCCGAAAACCACCTCGAAATGGACATCCTTGTCATCAATACTCCATGGCGTGGATGAAATCATGCTCAGACTCTGAAAACAGAAGAATGCCGCGCCATCATAATCTATATTGGGATAAAAAACAGCAAACTGGTTCTGTTCTTTGTAATGGAAAATATCAATCTGGTTATCAGACAGTTTCATTATTTCTTCAAAGAATTTCATTAAAAGCGCATAGGTTTTAGACTCACCATATTCCGAAAGGATCCTGTCAAACCCTGTAATTTCCATAATGACAACACTGAAAACTCCCTCTTTTTTAACCGCCTTGTCCATTTCCTTTTCAACGACAGCCATAAACTGTGAAGGAGAAGGAAGTCCCGTAAATGAATTAACCTCAGCATGTTTAATCATCAATTCATATTCAACCGCCCGTTCAATGGCCGGCCCCGCAAGATCAACAAGAATGGACAGAATTTTCTCAGTATACAGGTTAAACTTTGTAAACGGCATACTTTCGATATTGAGGACTCCCCAAGTAGTATTGGAGATGTTAATCGGATACGTAAGAATATTACGCTCCGTATTCATCTTTGAAAAAACTTCATAGCCAAGAAGCATCCGGACTGAAAACATCTTGTTATTTCGAAAAACCCATCCGCTTACTGATGAATCAGCACTTTCCACCGTGTACAAAATATCATCGGTACCCCAGCCTATGTTTGCTATCATGACAAGGCTGTTGCTCTCTTTCTGATATTCCCATATTGAAGCTTTCTCAGCCTGAATAAACTTCTGTACGGTACTTAAAAAGATATTGAGGCTCTTTGTCAAGTTCTGAGAATGAAGTGCTCCTATCTGGCTGTACAATGAGGTTATGGAATCATTCTGAAGAAGAACCCGCTCTTCAAACTCACGGTTTACCGCCTCTACCCCTTTCAGCTCTTTTTGAAGTTTTATTTTTTCCCGTGCTGTTCTCCGTATAAACTTTCTCTGACTGTTTATAACAGCGGTAAACGACTTCTGAATCATTCCAAAGATATAGACTGCAGCTATTACGAAAGACAGATATATATAGTGTTCTCTAAAAATATGTTTCCAGAATAAGAACATTGTCCCGGATATTTTCAGGGGGAGAAGCATAAAGACAAGTGAAATACCCAAACTTGCATACCCGTATCCCCTTCCATAATAAGCTGAAATTAAAACCGCTGAGAAAAAATAGGGGTTAACCGCAAGATGCCAGAATCCATAATCGTTCGGATAATGGAGATTAACAAGCCATATTACGAGGGTAATAAAAAACAGCTCTGCGGGAATAATTATCTTTCTCTCTCTCTCACTAATCATACAAGAAATATTTCCTGACATTCCGCAAAAAGAGGATCTTTCTCTATAAAGGGTAAAAATTCATGTTGGAAATAGAGAATATCCTCAGCATCCATATGAAGAAAACTGACAAGTTCCAGAAATAAATCATCATCTACATACCGGCCCTGCCCGAATCCTATTTTCTCTGTCAATAAATCAGCAAGCGTAACCGTATAAATAATGTTTTTATAGATGGACTGAACATTCCGGTTACCATGTTCTTCAGCTACAGCAACGTACATGTCAGGGAAATTCCACTTGCGGAGTATAAATCCTCCCAATTTACGATGATCGGTATTAAAGAGTGACTGTTCAACCTTTTCAACAGAAGAAACAGCCTGCTCATTGGTCAGTAAATCACGGTATCTGTCCGGATATCTCTGAAAAAGCGCTACCTGCCCAATATCATGGAGAAGGCCTGCTATAAATACAGACTCTTCATCCTTACGGTCTTTATTTCTTATAAGGATCTGCTTGGCAATAAATGCTGTAGCAAGTGAGTGCCTCCAGAAGCTGTTTAATACCTCCCTGTTTTTCAGTTCCCGGGAAAATCTAGAAGCAGTAAGAAGGATAACGAGACTTTTGATTGTCTTAAACCCCAGTAGTCCAATAGCCATCTGCAGATTAACAATTTCACTCTGACGGGCATAGAGAGCGGAATTGGCAATTTTAAGAATTTTCGCCGTGAGCATAGGATCAACACTGACAATTCCCTCAAGTTGCTTGAAAGAGATGTCTATATTGTCTTCAGCAATAGACATTATTTTCGAAGCAACAGCCGGTATAATAGGAAAATCATTGAGGTATTTTTCAAATTCATGCATAATAACCACCTGGGAAGAGTTCTCCTTTTTAGAATCGGCATATTACACAATAACCTTACTATCTCCATAAGTAAAAAAAGCACAAAAAAAGCTGCCCTTTTCAAGGACAGCCTTTTTTTGCTACGTACTCGTAAACTAGAAGTTTCTATTGTTTCTTCTTGGTTTTTCGATTGCTTCATTAACACGAAGCCGTCTTCCGCCGAGTTCAGTCTGATCCAGTGCTGAAATTGCTGCAGTTGCTGCATCTTCATCCACCATTTCTACAAACCCAAAACCCTTGGACTGTCCTGTATACCGGTCTTCAATTACCGCTACGGACTCTACTTCGCCATACTGTGCGAACAGATCTCTAATTTCGTCTTCTGTTGTTGCGTAGTTCATGTTACCTACGTAAATCTTTTTTGCCATTGTCTCTTCCTCTCTTTTTAAGAAGTAAACTGATATTCTGAGTGCTGCTTATCAACGATAAGCCCCATAGAGCTCATCACGTACAGAATTCAAAATTTCTACAGAATAAATCTTAGAGAGGCAGATAATCAGAAAAATTCGAGAAGCTGTGATAATGAACACTCCATTCGAGATATATAAGAAACCTTACATACCTTTTAATTACACTCACAGAATGTATAACACATTTTTAGTAATTAAGTCAATCTTATTATCTGCTCCTGGGCGAATCTTGGATAAAAAATAATGAAAAGATCAAAATTCACTGTTTCAGCATCATTAACTGTACTTTCTTTGAATAATCCAAACAGACATAAGAACAACACAGTCTAGAGACAGACTCTGCAGCCAGGTAAGAAGATCGGGTTCAGTAAAATTATTAACAAAAAAGGAATATGCAATCCTGACCGCCCAGAATATAAATACAGCAAGGCTGGCAATCATGAGCGTACTGTTTTTCATCGGCACAAAGAGTCCCCCGAGAATGATTACGCCTGATATAAGTTCAAGAACTGCAATGGTTATGCTGATATAGTTAACTTTCCCTCCAAAAGTCTTGGCCAAAGCCCGTCCCAGTCCGCTTATATCCGAGTTATAATGCATAATTCCCTGCAGACCGAGAAGAAGAAAAAATATTCCTACCGCAATCTGCAGTAAAAAGTATGATCCCTGATATTTTTTTGCACTCATACACTCCCCTTTTTATACATGTTTTATTCTTTTTATCATACCAAGCTCCTCAATAAAATACAATGACACGTTTTTTACAATTTTACCGGCATATTGTTGTATTTCTTCATATTCTGGGTAATAGTATGGTAAAAGAGAGGTTAAAATGAAAAAATTATTGTTTGCACTCATTATTCCGGTACTTCTTATAAGCTGTATTTCAAGCGGTGAAGATATAACGGTAAAAAAAGACGGAAGCGGACAGCTTATAGAAACGTTCAAAATTAAAAAAGATTTTGTCGGGTTTTTAAACCTTTCAGATCAGCCATCAGATCCGAATCTTATTGATATGGATTCTCTTACAAAAGCTGCCTCTGCACTAGGTGAAGGAGTAACCCTGAAAAAGGTAGAACCAATGCCCGCAGATTCTCCGTACGCGGGGTACAAGGCATACTACACCTTTACAGATATTTCAAAGGTTCGGGCAAACGCATCTCCGGCAACTTCCCCTGCAGCAGACAGTGGAGAAGACAGCAACAGAATACATTTTGCCTTTACTCCGGGTAATACGCCGACCCTTACCATCTTTATGCCTGATGATAAAAAGAACAAGCCGGAAGAACCCGCAAAAGCTTCTAAAGATACCGTTTCTAAAGATACAGGGGATACAGAAGATCCGAAGATGAAAGAACAGTTAAAGCAGATCTACAAAGACATGCATTACTGGATAAAAATTACCGTTGATGGACAGATATTAAACACAAACGCACGTCATGCAGAACAATCAACGATAACACTCCTTGATATGAGTTTTGATAAAATTGTTGACAACGATGAGCTTTTTACGAAAGTTACTGCTGATAATACAAAAGACATGAAAGATTTCATGAATGAACTTACCGATGCAGGAGTATTAATTGAAGATCAGAATAAGGTTAATGTAACTTTCAAGTAAACCTACTCAACCGTTTTCACTATCCAGTTATAAATATCCCCGAAAATAAGGGAAACAACACCGTACAGGGGGACCATAAAAAAGTATGCTTTCCCCTCGCCGGGGATAACAGCAATATGCTTTACGGTCCGGGGATCTTGTACTCCTGCAATGAGTTCTTTAAAGGCTTTTTCCAGTGCTTCGTCCTTCGTATAGAGGATAAAATCTTTATCCCCCCATTTAAGAGGCTCGCTGTTAAAATGCTCCCGTTCAATAATTGTTCCCTGCCCGGTTTTTCCAAACTTTTCCTCAATAAGATGTCCCTCTGCAAAGGAAGGTTTTGTCTTTTTCCCAAAGAGGAGCGTCGTATACAGCTTGTCTGTATGTTTTGTTACGAGACTGAAAGGAAGGTAGAGCCATGACTGCCGCGCCAGAAGAGTCAGAGTTAGATCAACCCTGCGGATAACTTTGTTTTTATGGGGAATAATATTCGCATGATAACCGGTAAGACCTCCAATATTGGTAAAGGTCTGATCCTTCGGCCGTAAAAACTCAACAATTGCATTAAAGGTGGAAAGATATATCCTGGTATTCCTCCTCTTTCCCCACACGTATCCGAGGGATAAAAGTATGGTAACCGCCAGGAAAAGATAAAAAACCGGCTGTGCTGTAACCTGCATATTCTGGAACATCGTTGAGTCTCCTCTTAAAGAAATGGAAGCGTTATATCACAGGGAAGCTTGTACCCTTCCTGCATGGAATCGGCCCGGTAGGGAACACGCTGTATTGTAAGGGATGAATGATCCTTTTTCAACGTTTCCTCAACCATTTCCGCAATTTCTCCGCTCTTTTCTGTCATTTTATTGTTAAACGCTCCCTGAACAGGCAATCCAAGGTCACTGAGGCCGGTAAGAAGCCGTTGAGATTCTTTCAATGAAAGATAGTCCGGATTAAAGACAACAGATACCGCATTATTTTTACCCTGAAGAAGTGACAGTACCAGGGAATAACGTTCTTGAAGTTCATACAGTTTCTTAATCACATTATCATCTTTCTCATCATAAACAAGAGGGACTCCCTTTGCTTCATACTTTCCCCGGATATTATGGATAGTATAACGCTTTTTGAGAATTTCCTGTCTTATTTTTATAAGCCGTTCCAGCCACGAAAGTGTTATTCCCGGCAGAGCAAAGATATGAAGCGTCAACCCTGTCGGCGGAGTATCAAATACAATATAATCAAAGTTTTCCCGTTCTGATGTTAAAATCTTTTCAAGAGCAGTAAGCGCGGCATATTCCTCTATACCCGGTGAGTATTTAAGAATACTGAAATACTTATCCATATTAAAGGATTGAAGATATCCATAGATTTCTCTCATCAAATTCATGTTTGCTTTTACGTATTCATCAGCAGCTTTTTCCAGGTTAATCTCCTGGAGATAGAGATGCTCTGAAAATTTTTTCTTTTTAAAACTCAGCTTTTTGCCGTATATATCTCCAAGATTATGCGCCGGATCGATCGAGACGGCAAGAACCCGGAACCCTTTTTCAGCAAGCTGCCAGGCCAAGGTTGCGGACAGGGTCGACTTCCCCACCCCGCCTTTGCCGGTAAAAAAAACCGTTTTCATATTTCCCCTAATCAATACTCAGTATTCCTGTCATTTCCGCGAGGGTATCAAAAGAGTTCTCCGCCCGCTCGTTAAAAATTTTTAATTCAGATGTTAACAGAGGAAACAGTTCCGCCGCTATAAAAGCCGGCGGAGCTGGTATACCCGAAAAGGAACCCATCAGGAGAATGGTAAATATATTTTCCAGTTCTTTCTCTTCCCAGAGAGTAATACTGGCAGCTTTCTCCCGATGGACATAATCCATACCGGAAATGAAGTCTTTTATTGTTTTAAATATCTGCAAGCTCACACCTCATCTCCGGTTTATACAAATTCTATCTATGCCAGGGCATCATCTTTATGCTTAATAAAGTCAATAATAAATACAAAGCTCATGATAAGCATAACAATCTCAATAATGAGTACGGTAATCCCCGTAACAGGATTTGCTTTAATTGTTCCCGGAAGAACAACCGCGGTAAACCATATAATTGCAGCAGTAACCGTTATCCACAGAAGATACGCGGGAATTAACGCAAACCGGCTCTTTGAGCCCTGTCTCTTTGCAATCCAGGAAGCACCGGTAAGGAGCGCGATTGATGCAATAAGCTGATTTGCTGTTCCGAAAGAAGGCCATAGAATGGTAAAATTACCGCTCCATGCAAGGTAGATACCTATAAAGGCAGGTACTATGGAGGCGATCCATCTATTGGTAAAAAAGTTATAAGCACTTTCATGTTTCTCTTTCATGGGAAGCATAATCTCAGCAAAGGTATAACGTCCGAGACGGTTCGTTGTATCGAGCGTTGTCATGGCAAAAGAGGCAACCCACATTCCAGCAATTATCTGTACAATTTTGGTTGGAATAAAATTCAGCCAGGTAGCGGCTACCATCTGAGCGTACGAAGCGGTAAACATTGCTGCTTTCGGCAGGCTCTTCATCATGGAACCGGTATAGTTTGTAGCCCAGTTTGCTGTGGTGATATTCATACCCTTGCTAACCATCAGCTGAAGACCGAATCCTGCAACAGAAACAATAACGAGGGTAGAAAGAAATCCTTCAGTCAGCATGGCGCCGTATCCTATGGTTAAACCATCACTCTCTTTTTCAAGCTGTTTTGATGTTGTTCCGGAAGCAACGAGGGAATGGAATCCCGAAAGTGAACCACAGGCGATAATAAGAACAATCGCAGGGAAGTACGGAGTTGGCTTTCCTCCTGACAAAATTGGTGAGAAAGATGTAAAAGCAGGTGCTGAAAACCCGTGAAAGCTGAAAATAGCCGCAAGAGCACCGATAAAGAGACCAAAATAGAGCAGCCATGAGTTAAGATAATCCCGGGGCTGAAGCAGTACGTTAACCGGTATTGCTGAAGCAATAATAATGTAGAAGAACATTATTATGTACCAGGCATTCTTTGAAAGTTTGATAGGAAGGACAGAACCGCCCCAAATTGCAAGGGCAAGCATGAGAATTCCTATTATCGTTGCCAGGGTAAAGTTCATCTTTACTCTGTAAATGAGGACACCGAGTATGAGAGCCGCTATAATTTTCATTAAGTAAGCGGATGGGATTTCAGGTGTTCTTACAAACATTCCGCCAAGAACAGCACCAAAAGCCGCAATAACAAGAATCAGGAGAAAGAAAACCAGCCAGTAGAAAAGAGTTCCCGTTCTTTTTGTTATAAGATCGGATGCTACAAACTGAACCGACTTTCCATCGTACCTGACAGAAGCCATAAGAGCCAGATAATCATGTACCGCACCGATAAATATATTCCCGAACCATACCCACAAAAGCGCAGGAACCCAGCCCCATGCCATGGCAAGAACAGGACCTATGATAGGTGCAGCTCCAGCAATAGATGCAAAATGATGCCCAAAGAGAACCGGAGCTTTTGCCGGAACATAATCAACACCGTCATACATCCGTGCAGAAGGTGTCTGGTTATTGTTATCTGCTTTGACAACATTCTGTTCAAGTCTTTTACCATATGTTTTGAACAGAACGATGTAGACAACAATTCCCAAAACTACAATAATAGTCGTCATACAACTACCTCCAAAGTGAAATTTGGGTTAGTATAGCGGCATTTTTTGCGTAAAGAGAAATAAAAAGTATGAATTGACCAAATTCGGGGATGAACAGCATATTCTCCTATTCAATGGACATAAGCTTCCGGAAATCATGTACTTTGCTCCGTGATACAGGTACACGCTCCGTTAAATTTTCCATGGTAAGCTGGTAGGTATTATTGAACCACAGTCCAATTTTCTGAATATGATTAACATTGATAAGATAGCTGCGGTGGCATCTGAAAAAAATATCCTCTCCCAGAAGTTCCTCAAAATAGCTTATGGTTCTATGATCCTCATACTCAGTACTACCGGTAATAATACGTGTTTTTTTACCCGACGCAATAACCGCAACAATATCTTCCGGTTTAAGGGGAAGATATGTATCCCCTTTGATAACTGCTATACGGAGCCGGGTTGATGCTGAATCGGCCTCTCTATTGAAAGAATCCAGTAATCTGCCTATTTTTTCCGATACATCATTTTCAGGTTTACCACTGTTCTTTTTGTAACGCTCTATACTGCGGACGAGACGGTCCTTTTCATAGGGTTTTAAAAGATAATCAAGAGCTCCCACTTCAAAGGCTTTTATGGCAAAACTTTCATACGCGGTGGTAAAAATAATATAGGGCTTGTGTTCCATGTGCTGTATACTTTCAGCAAGCTCAACCCCGGACATCTCCGGCATTTGAATATCCAGAAACAGCAGATCAGGCTCCAGCCGGGTAATAAGAGACAGGGCCTCTATTCCATCCTCCGCTTCGCCGGCTATTTCCACATCATCTACATCAGACAAAAGAAACATGAGCTCATCCCGTGAAGGCTTTTCATCATCAATAACAAGAACCCGTATCATGGAATCCGCACCGTCACCGCTGTTCCCCAGCCGGGTTTGCTTGTTATATAAAGTCCAGAATTGTCCCCGTACTTAACAGCCAGTCGTCTGTTTATGTTCTTTAAAGCACTGTTTACCGACTCATCATCTTCCAAAAGCCACGCAACCTGATCTTTAGCAATACCAATACCGTTGTCTTTGATTGTTATGGTTGTCCCTTTGCGGTCCGCCTTCGCGGTTATTTTTATCTTCCCGCCATTCCTGCGGACCATAATCCCGTGCTTTACCGCATTTTCCACAATAGGCTGAAGAAGAAAAGGAGGAATGGAGCATTTCAGCGTTTCGGGGATGGAAAAATCGACATGCAGCTTTTCACCAAACCGGGCTTTCTCTATTTCAAGATAGGAACGGATGTGCTCTATTTCCTTATGAATGCTTACTTCTTCTTTATCCACCTGAAAACTGTTTCTGAAAAAGAGACTTAAATGCTGAATGAGGATCCGGGCTTTATCCGGCTCTGTTCTGATAAGCGATCCAATAGTATTAAGGGCATTAAATAAAAAATGAGGATTTATCTGGGCCTGGAGAGCTTTCAATTCTGCCTGATCAACAAGTTTCATCTGCTCTTCAATTTTACTCAGTTCGATCTGTGTTGAAAATAAAGCACCCAGCCCCTTGGCAAGTTCGATATCCACCGTTTTTATGGCATATTTTTCTTCCCTGTAAAGCTTAAAGGTACCGATAACCTCATCTTTCTGAAAAAGGGGAACAATAACAGCGGAATTTAGATGGCAATCTTTCTGAAGACAGTTAGACTGATCCTTTGAATCTGATATAAGTATCTTTTTCTGCCGGAGGACCTTCCCACAGACATCAGGAAGCAGAGGATCTCCGCTTTTGTGATATTCTTCTCCAAGACCGGCATGGGCCAGAATACTGATTCTGTCAGTAAAAGTTACCGCGGCAAGATCCGTATTTTCAAGAACAATTTGTGCTGTTTCCCGGGCGGTTTCTTCATTATATCCCCTGCGGAAATACTGCAGGGTTTTACTTGCTATGGCAAGGACCAGTTCCGCCTGATTAGCAGCAACCCGGTCAATTTCCTTTTTCACCCCATCTATAATAGCTATAAAAATTCCGATACCGATAGAGTTAGCTACAATCATGGGCATTGCAATTATTGAAACAAGCTCCAGCGCATCATTAAACGGCCTCACAAGCAGAAGAATGATGAACATCTGCATCATCTCCGCGGCGGCTCCGCTAATCATGGCAAACAGCCATTTTTCCTCAGATTTCTGCATCTTTCGTCTGAGCAGCCCGCCGAGCAGCCCTTCAAAAATCGTTGATGTCATACAGGCAAAAGCGGTGAATCCTCCAATATCAATTGCCCAGCGGTGAAATCCCGCTATAACACCCGACAAAAGCCCCACAAGAGGACCGCCGACCAATCCGGCAACAAAAACTCCCACAACCCTGGAGTTTGCAATGGCACCGTGCACAGGGACTCCCATATAGGTGCTTGCTATACCGAAGGCGCTGAAAAATGAGATAAGAAGTATCTGTTCCCGCATTCTCCGTTTTTTTTTCGCAAGAATAATACGAACATTTTTAGATTGTGATATCACGATAGCGAGAATCGCTATAATCCCCGCCTGATTTACGAGATTTTTAAACAGCCCCACTATCATTCTGTTATTATGGCACCCCTCAATAGCTCAATGCAAGTAGAAATATTCTCTTTTTAAGGAACTTTATTACACTTCCAGCGACTAATAGGGTAGAATTAACTTTTTACGGAGGCACTGCATGAAACGAAAAATTATCGTTTTATTCCTTTTTATCGCGTCTGTCGCATGGATTTCGGCCCAGGATCTGTTTACTGAAACCTTTTTAGGGAAACTGGGACTGCCCCAGAACAAAATTGAGCAGATACTTGATATTCAAAGTACATCCCGGGATCAGATAAAAGAAGCTGCCCTTGAAATGAATATTTTCAAAGCACAACTGGAGAAAATACTGTACAATGTTAACCCTGATATGGGAAAAGTAAAAAAACTTCTTGAAAGCTCCCTTAAGTACCGTCTTCAATCTGAATTAGCAGCGATAGAGGCCAGAGTTAAAATTCGGCAGATTATGGGAGAAAAAGACTGGGACAGGATGCTGCAGATGAAAAAAAGGCTAAATCGTATTAATAAAGCCCAGCCCCAGCAGGAGAGAAAGAATACCCATGGTAAATGAGGCAAATGATCAACAACCTGAGTGATGACGCATGCATTAAGCAATTTCAGAATACCGGAGAGGAGGAGGTTTTCAACTACCTCCTCAACCGGCACAGGGTTACAATGAGACGAATTATCTATTCAGTATTAAAAGGGTCAAAAGAGGACATGGAGGATGTGGAACAGGAAATTGCTCTCGCATTATTTAAAAACCTTCCAAGCTTTTCTGTCAAGTCATCCTTTACAACGTATCTGTACCGGATAAGTAGAAACAAAGCTGTTGATTTTTTACGGAAAACAGACAGGCGCAGGAAAATTATTAATAAAGCAGCACTTTTATCATCCCGGAAACCACAGGAGCTGCCTGATGAAACCCTTGTAAAAAAAAGCATTCACGAGGAGATTAAGAAAGTGTTATTCCAGCTGCCGGAAATGGAACGAACAATACTCGTTCTTAAGGATGTGGAGCAGCTGAGCCTTTCGGATATTGGCACTATACTGCATAAGCCGGTAGGAACCGTAAAATCACGGCTCCACAGAGCACGGCTCCATGCAGCGGAACGTATGAAAGCCAGGGAGATAATATAAAATGGGAAAAAATCTGAATACAGCTCAATCTTTTTTAGATAAAAACATGGACGTTCCGGACAATATTCTTCAGAGCATGACACGTGAAGAGCTGGATACGTACCATCGGATGGAATACTTCAGAAAAAACCTGACAGAGGTACTGGACAGCGAAATGGATACTGCCCCTTTACGGTTTTCCTCTAACATCCCTGATAAAAAACATACCGTTTTAAAACGGTTCCTTGTTCTTCCCGCAGCGACACTGTTCAGCATTGCTGTCGGATTCTCTCTGTATCATACGGTGCAGTTACAAAAAAATTACCGCGAACTTGTCAGAGAAGAAACAAGAAACTTTATTACAACGCTAACAAGCAGCAATGCATGGTGGGAGAGTACTGTAGACGAAAATGCTCTGTCATCCGACTGGTTTAATGCTGATCCCATCGTTATTAAGAGCTCTTTCTAGAAGTCTGCAGGATTTTCCCAGAACAGATTGCCGTTTAATTCCAGTCACGTTCATAGAGAAATATGCTATAAATAATCCAAAGGACTTTTTACCGTATTCTTTTTTTCAAGTAAAACGTGAGTGTATATCATGGTTGTTTCCAATTTTTTATGTCCCAGTAATTCCTGGACAACTCTGATATTGACTCCTGACTCCAAAAGGTGTGTTGCAAAACTATGCCTGAATGTATGAGCACTAATCTTTTTGGGTATATCAGTCTTTATTGATGCGTTTCTTATTGCTTTTTGAATTACACTTTCATGTATATGGTGCCTGTAAGTTTTCCCGTCATGTTTATCTACATAAAGATTTTTTGCCGGAAAAACCCAATACCACGCCCATTCTGATTCCGCATTTGGATATTTTTTTGAGAGTGCATCAGGTAATTTAACACGATTATTATTCATTGCTTTATCTTTTTCATAAACAGTTTTAACGTTTTCTATATGATTTTGTAAATCCAGTTTGATTTTTTCAGGGATCATTACTCTTCTGTCTTTATCTCCTTTACCGGAATGAACAGTGATACTATTTCTTGATAAATCCATATCTTTAATTCGAAGGGTCATACACTCCATCAATCTTAATCCTGAACCATAAAGAATTTTAACTATTAAAAGTTTTTCTCCGTTTAAATATTTAAAGACTTCAGAAACTTCTTCTCTTGTAAGAACTGATGGAATTTTTCGATTTCTTTTTGCACGAAGAGTGTCTTCCATATTTTCCAGGTCTTTATGTAAAACATGCCTGAATAGAAAAAGTATGGCATTAAAAGCCTGATTCTGTGTTGAAGCTGAAATATTTCTCTCTTTTACCAGGTACGTTAAAAAATTTTTGACATCCAATGAATCATAATCAGAAATACTCTTTTTGGTATAGTGATAAAATTGTTTAACCCAATAAACATAATTTTTTTCAGTCTTATCCGAATAGTGCTTCAATTTTATACTATTTTTAGTTTGTTCAATAATGAAATCCAATGAAACTGGAGCATTGCTGCTTTTATCTTTAATGAGAGCATAGAGCACATTAATTGCATCAATTGCCTGATTTATTTGCCAGTTCTGGTATGTATTATTTTCATGCAGGGAATTTATGAAATGAGTAATTTTTTCACTTTCAGAAACTTTTTTTCCGGCCAAATTGTTTTTTTCGAGATAATCTAAAAAAAGCTCGGTCCAAAAAATATAGAATCTCTTATGTGACTCTTTTATTTGCTGATGCTTGGATACAATTTCTCTATAATCTTCAAGATACTCAGACAAAACCATGCAAATCTCCTATTAAACCGCTTGCTATTTAAGCGAATATATAACCCATATTATGGATATTTTTTCATATTTTCAAGCCTTGTTTACTAAATTTTACTAAATTAGATACATATTTTTCTTGACTTGGTATTCAAAGGCATATATTATGGATAGCAGTTTAGTAAGATGTTCAGACCGACCTTCGGTCGGCCTGAACGGGGCTCGCGTCTAAACGCCACGTGCCCGGCCTCCTTGCGGCGGCCGAACACGCGGCTTGAGTTGACAGTCCTGCGGCAAGGATTTGCCTTGCCTTTGCAGCTCAGCCGCGAGCCCCGTTAGCTTATAATAGAGCTTAAAAGTTGAAGGGGAAAAAATGGAAATATGTATAAATGAAGGTTTAGAAAAATTAAAAAATTTAATGAAAAACAAAAAATTAATAATTTTTGTTGGCTCAGGTATTTCTGTCCCTTCTGGACTTCCAACTTGGGATGAACTTTTAGATAATTTTATTGAACTATGTGAAAAATTACAAGGGACTTTATCTAAAGAAGATCAATTCGTTAAGCTTTTAGATGATGCAAAAAGTCGAAAAGAAAATTATCCAACTCAGGTTGCTTCTGTTCTTAAAAATAAACTAGCTGAAATTCAAAAAAAAGAAATTGCGAATGTTTACAAAATAATACAATCATGGTTTATAGATAAATTCAGTTCATCGCAACCAAACGACTATCACAAATTGATTTTAAAAACAAATTTCCCATATATTTTAACATCAAATTATGACAATCTTCTTGAAAAAGCGGCAATGGATCTAGGTTTTTTTGATTTATATGCTAATTCATTTTCTTTTAAAGAAGCTGATAAAGTAGCAGCTGCTCTATATGAAAAGAAATCTTGTATTATTCATGTGCATGGTGATATTAATAGCATAGCTTTGGATGATTTTGTATTTACATCGGAAGATTATGTTAAAATAAAAAATAAATATCCTGGATTTACATTGTCTATTCAAAGTCTTTTTGTTAATTATTCGGTATTATTTGTAGGTTACGGAGTTAGCGATCCACATTTAGAAGATTTATTGGAAGAATTATCATATTATTTTGATTGGTCAATGTTTGAAAAGCTTCCAAAATATTACATTGCGTTAAAAAAAGATAAAATTGATACTATACTTGATGTTGATTCCCGCATTATTTTTGGAGTAATTCCCGGAGAGTTTTTGTTAGGAAAAAGAGTAAAACAGGAAAGAATCCCGCACTATTTCTGTGCCTGATAAAAAGCGGGAAAATTGATGCATAAAAAAGCCCGGGATATTCACCCGGGTG
>WGCU01000088.1 GCA_015493635.1 Spirochaetaceae bacterium
CAGGAGCCTAAAATCACAAAAAAAGTACTGATTTTACCTTTGAGAAGAGGAAATTCAATAAAATAGAGGTCATCTTGATACAACGGACATTCTATTATAAATATTGTCATGTATTATTTCGCTAAAATGGGGTACTTCGCAAAAAGCTCGAAAATGCTCTCTTTACAAAAGGCAGAAATAGGAGTACGATCTAATTATACGAGTTGTTTTAGGAGTGCATTCTAATGCTAACTAAATTCATTACAACATATAAGAGACTTCTTCAGGGAATGAATTATGAACAGCATCGCTATATATACAAAGATTTCAATATAAAAAGTAGACTTACCGGCCTCATTGGTCCCCGCGGTACGGGAAAAACAACCCTGCTGTTGCAGTACATCAAAGAAAATATTAAGGACAAAGACGAATGCATATATGCTTCGATAGATAACATCTACTTTTCAAAAAATCTGTTGATAGATTTTGTAAATGATTTATATGAGGATTATGGTATAAGATATTACTTCTTTGATGAAATACATAAGTATCAGCACTGGAACCAGGAGTTAAAAAACATATATGATTCATACCCGGATATAAAAATTGTATTTTCAGGCAGTTCAAGTATTGATCTGATAAAAGGAACATATGATTTATCAAGGAGAGGCGTATTATACAGAATTGGAGGAATGTCATTTAGAGAATATTTGTCATTCAATGAAATAGCAGACATTGATGCAGTTACTCTAGAAGAAATTTTAGAAGGCAAAGAAAAACTGGAAGAAAAAATTGCCGGGATAAAAAAACTAAAAGGTTATTTTAAGGAATATCTAAATAAAGGATATTACCCATTTTACTTGGAAGATGAAACGGCATATAATCAGAAAATATTAAGAATCATAGAAAAAACAATATTTGAAGATATTTCAAATTTCTATAGACTCAAAACTGAGAATTTATCTAATTTTAAAAAAATATTATCATTTTTGGCAACTATTCCGCCGGGAGAGGTGAACAGGAACAGCATTGCAAAGAATATAGGCCTGGATAACAAAACAGTTCAATACTATTTGAATATACTGCAGGAGACAGGTTTAGTGGAATTAATACATGAAAATAAATTTGGAAGTAATTTATTAAAACATACAGAAAAAATGTATTTGGATAATCCTGATTTATATACATCAATAACGGAAGGAATTGGATATGAATCTAGAATTGGTACAATAAGAGAAATATTTTTTATCAAGATGGTTAAGAATTCTGGAGGTAAAATATTTTATAGTAAGGCTGGTGATTTTGAAGTAAACAACACTATTTTTGAAATTGGCGGAAAGAATAAAACGTTAAAGCAGATAAAAAATAATTTAAGTAATGCTTATTTGGTAAAAGATAATATTCTATATGGAAGTAAATATGAAATTCCATTATATTTATTTGGATTTCTCTATTGAAGGATAAAGTAGTTTTTAACAAAGTTTTGCAGAAACCAGACATACGAAATACTTATCTGACTGTCTGCAACCCCCGGAGCAGCATCATTTCAAATATTCCCGTATTTTTTCTGTTTACCTTTCCCCGGGAATTTTCAAGGCTGAGAGAAAAATGAGCATTGAATCGAAAGTACCATGGATTTACAAAGGGTCTGCTGAGCACTCTTACAATCCATGGTGCGCCGTCCAGCAGGTACTGCGCTTCGATAAAAACAGGCCGGGTTATAGCAATGTCCGCATGAAGGTTTTTCTGGGTAATATCCATGACAATCTTTTCCGGATAATCTCTTCCCCCTTCCTGCCGCTGCCATTGTGAAGGGGTAAGAGTGAAGGTGAAATCTTCTTTTGAAAGTATGTTGTTCCCCTCTGCAAGATAAAATACCGGAAGTTTTAAGCTGCCGTACTTTGGAGATGTCAGCATCTGTGAAAAGATCAGGGTATACTCCCCAAGTCTGGCCCGTCCCCAGTACCATTGGGTCATTACTGTGTCAAGCCGTACATTCCCCCAGTTATGGTCATGGTATCCTGTCCCTGAAACATCGATGCTTTTACCGTTGTAGTGAAGGGTTCCTTTTACGCTGCCGTACGGAATGGCTGCAAGCCAGGCAAAGTATTTCTTTTTTCCCGGATCAAAGTACAGTTTCCCCGATCCGGGCCGCCACGCGGGAGCTTCGGAAATAAGATGGAGATCCGCGTATACAGTATCTTTTTCAAAATGGATGCGGCATGACGAAAGATCCCCCTGTACAAAACTGTTCCCCGTTTTGATATCCAGGTTATCGGATGAGGCATAGAAGGCCTTTTCTCCCGGGGAATCGGAAATCTTTTCTCTTGTTCCATCAGGAGCGGTAATAACAATACTTACGCCGGGATCAGCTTTGCCCCCGGGGTTGAGAATATTTTTTGTGGAAAATACAATAACAGCCGTTGATCCGTCAGTAAAACTGAAATCGAAATACCACCATTCAAATTCGCTGTTTTCAGGATTCGTCCGCATGCCGTCTTCCCATGGCTGGACTCGCGGAGTACTCTCGGCTGTAGAGAGCGGGACCACCGGCTTTGTTGTGCAGGAGATGAGAAAAATTGAAACAGGAATCAACAGGAAGATTGGTTTCATTACTATACAGATAGTATGCCATACCGGTGATTAAGTCAAATAATACTGTACACGCTTAATCCGATAATAACCGCAATGATAATCCATGCAACGGGATGTCCGAAGTTTACGGTAAATCCTATTCCAAACCGTTTGTTGACAAAAACACTGGGATCTTTTCTGTTGACGTAAATGATACCGCCTTTCCAGAAAGCATCATCATCCCTGTCCACGATATCTGTCTCTTTCTTTGACTGCTTCAATCTGCTGCCGCTCTGGCCGGTATATACTGTAAGCCCCAGGATCATGAGTATCATCAGCAGTGATCCTCCAAGAGAAATTGGGACGATGTACGTACGGTCCGGTATTATTTGAATAATGGTGAACTGTGCCGCGGAAAGGATGGCAAGTATCAGTATACCTGACAGATAGAGGGCAATTGACCAGAGGTATCTGAATCTGTTTTCCTGGCTGAAAGAAAGTTTCCCCTTTGCGGTGCCCGAGACTTTTTTAGCGCGTTTTAATGCGGTATTAATTCCCATAAAGAGAAGTGAAAAAAGAAACATCATTGCCGGAAGAGAGAGAAGAGCTTTCCAGGATTTGTGCATGAAACCGTTGGGAATACCATCCGCATTAAAATGTGTTGCTATTTTTTCAGGAAGATCAGGATATTTCTGCAGTGAGAGGAAAACTACTCCGCCGATTAGTAAAAAGTATACAAGGTACAGCAGCGGATTAATAACTGAAAACTCTTGTACTTCCCGGGTGTCTATAGTTTTTATGCCCGATACCGGAATATTCAATCTTCTTTTAACAGATTTTATACGGTAATGGGCATGAAAATAAATGAGATCGTCAATAACCAGTTCTGCGGCAAGTACGACAATAAAAACAGTAGATGCAGATGTCTTGTTCAGAATAAGGTACAACCCCGCGTAGACCGCAAGGGATAAAAAGCAGACAGCCAGGGTCAATATGCGGTACTGCTTTTTTATACCCTCTGTACTCTCATCCCGGAGAATATCATCATTCACCGTTACGCCGAAGAGAAGGTATCTGTTTAAGAGTTTGGGGGTAAATACGTAGAGAAGCCCGATGAGCAGAATCATGATGAGATTAAATCCAGTGATAAGTGTGTTCATTTTTGTTCTCCTTCCAAACCGTCAAAAATTTTCTCAACCATTTGCATAAATTCATCTTTCTCTATCCCGTGGCAGATTCCTTCGGAAACAAGTTTTGTGATTTTCCCGTGTAAAATGGTTTCATAGTCAGTACCCCGGTTTGTAAGTACCTGTTTGCTGACTTTAACCCCTCTGCTTCGGTTTATATTGATAATTCCCTCTTCTTTCAGCCTGTTGTATGCTTTCGCAACAGTATGCAGGTTGATGCCAAGTTCTGATGCCAGCCCTCTTACAGAAGGAAGGTCTTCTCCCGGTTTAAGATAACCCTTTGCTATACCGTACTTTATCTGATTTGATAATTGTGAATACAGCGTTTCTTCACTGTTCAGATCAATTCTGATGAACATTATATGCCTTCCTTATACTGTTATATAAGTAATATAACAAGTATAACATTTTCCGTCAAGTTTTTGAAAAAAATGAAAAAAATCTGGCGTTTGCAACGGGTAATTATTATATTGAATATATGAAACGGTATGTTGCACCGGTATTATCGGCACTGGCTGCGGGAATTATCATTGCGGCTTTCGGGGTTTTCTACTTTGTAATATTCAGGAAAATACCCGGAGCTTCAATTATCGGTTTACTGTTTGCGGCCCTGGCACTGATAGGTCTGGGTGTCCTTGCTGCTGTTCTTATTCAGCGCATAAGGGAAATAAAACGGGGGGAAGATGATGATCTTGGTAAATACTGATTATATCTCGGGAAAGAAAATTGAGACTCTGCAGCTGGTTAAGGGATCGGTTATTCAGTCAAAAAACATCGGCAAAGATATCATGGCCGGGTTTAAAACTATCGTGGGAGGAGAGCTGAAAGGATACTCTGAGATGATAAACGAAGCCCGGGCGAAAGCAACAAAGAGGATGGTTGAAGAGGCGGAAAAACTGGGTGCCGACGGGGTGGTCAATATCAGATACGCTTCATCTTCTGTCATGCAGGGTGCGGCCGAAGTACTGGTATACGGAACTGCCGTAAAGTTTACGTAGTATCTGCTCTGAAAACCTCGGCATACACATCATCTCCGAAACTTGTCTGTAGCGGTTTTCCTTCAAGGATCCTGAATGTCCTCTTTGTATCAGACTGCCTTTCGGCCCGTAGAAAAAGCATATTATCCGTTTTCTCCCGGTAGAGACTCTCGGCAAAATCGAAAAGATGGGTAACAAAGAACACTTTAATCCCCTTTGCGTACAAAGCGCGTGTTATCTGCCGGGCAATTTCAGAACCCTCCCGTTCATTCGTTGCCGCAAACGATTCATTAAAGAGCAGTATGGAGTTGGTGGTTACATTGTTCAGTATATCATTCATTCTTCGTAACTCTTCATCAAGTTTGCCGCTTTTCATGGAAGAATCCTCTTCCCGCTTGAAGTGGGTAAATATTCCGTCAGTGATGTTGGCGGTAAAAGATTCAGCCGGGACAAACATGCCGCACTGCATCATAAGCTGGGCGGTGCCTATACTGCGCAGGAATGTTGATTTTCCTCCCCGGTTCGCGCCGGTTATGATAACAAGATGGATGTGTTCAGCCTGTACAGTGTTCCCTGATATTTTTTTATCCATCTGCAGTGCGAGGGATACATCGTAAAGCTCCTTTGTCAGGTGTTTCCGTTCCTGCAGACCAAGGGGCAGCGGGAAACATGACGGTGCGCCGTAGCCGGAAAGGGTTTCATGCAGGTTAAGACATCCAACGTAAAACGCGAGTTCGCTCCGGAGAGCTGAAAAAAAGGAAAGAATATGGTCCGTGGCTTGAGCGAGAGCATTGGCTGACGCGTTCAGCCCTCTGTCCCTCAGATCAGACAGTGCACGGGCTCCACTTTCATCCCTCTCGCTCAAAGTGTAGGTAAAAGAAGGAGGTTTTTTACCTAATATGCTGCGAATCCAGTTTTTATCCTTCGCCAGGGGTTTTCGAAGCGTATAGTGAACGCCCTTATTTCCCTCTCCGAGACGGGCGCTTATCCATACTCCTCCCCGGAGTCTCAGGGTCTTCAAGTGGTACTGTACGGTATTGAAATACTCATCTGAAAGTTCTCTCTGGAGCATTGCAAAGAGTGCCGTAAACCCATGGGACTTAAAATCAGAAGAATGTTCATCCGCAATTTTCCGGAGGTGTTTCAGGAGTTCCACAAAGATGGTGAGTACTTTGATGGACCGGGAGAGAATAATATCAGGGTACTTGCTTAAAAGGCCGAAGTATATCTTTTTTTCGCTTTCAATAGCATCAAAGGCAACTCCGTACAGTTCTCTGATGAGGGAATTATTATTCAGGCAGTCTTTCAGTACATCCTGACGGTAGTGTATGGATTGGACATCTGTTAAACTGGATAGAAGAGCTGTTTTTGAAATAGAAAGAAGAAAGGTATCATCCCGGGCCATTGCCTTCAGCAGGGTGTCCAGCTCAAGATCCTGTACTACTGTTTCCGCCTGCGGAGGAAGCGGTTGTTCGGGATTAAAATCCCTGTCTTTGTACATAAGGAAGACGTTCATGGTTTTATACGCTCCATCAGCTGAGTGTAGGAAAGATCATATTTTTCTGCTATTGAAAGTGCATAAGCGAGGCCGTCTGCTCTTTTCCGTACAATCCTGAACGTTCGTACAGCCGGATTATCCGGTTCAACAGTGCTGATCATGCTTACGGTTTTTTCATTGTATGTTGAAAACTCATCCACAAAAGTAACCCAGACGCAGAACGCATCGAGATCAGATATCTGCTGCAGAACCTTGGTGCCTATGGAAAGAACATCATGAAGTGTTGTTGAGTTGAATATTTCATTCATAATAATGATACTGTCTGAACTTGCCTGGGCGAGAATACCATGAATCCGTATCAGGTCGTCTTCCAGCTTACTCCGTAGGTTTGTTATATCTTCTTCTTTTTCAAAATGGGTAAACAGTGTATCGTAATGATAAAGCTGTGCATCCCTGCCCGGGACAGGACAACCGAGAGCGGCAAGGTAATGGAGCTGACCAAACATCCGGGCAAAAGTAGTTTTTCCTCCCTGATTGGGGCCTGAAACAATGATGATCCGTTCAGGATCCTTCATGAAGAAATCGTTGGAGACAATATCTCCTTCCTCTCTAAGCAGGTTCTGTGCAAGAGCCAGGTCATATCCCCCGTTGCAGTGGATTTCCCTCGTTTCTCTTGAGACCCCGGGATAGCAGAATGGAAGCCCCGCATAGGTAAACCGGGCGATGTATTCAAGGTACGCAAGATAGAACTGTATCTCTCTGTCAAATATTTTAATACCGGAATCCTGAAAATCGGCATACTGACCGGTAAATCTGTCAAGTTCCAAAAAGGTTTCCGGATACAGTTTGGCAACCATGTCAAGAATTGCCGCTTCAATATGATCCATAGTCTGCCGTGACGTAAACTCTGCAGTGTAATCTTTTACGTTGTGCTGTTTGAACTTTTTAAATGTTTCCTCTACTTCCTTGCTGTAATCCAGCTCTCCAAGGTACCGCTGTACCCTGATATGGTTCTCTTTAATAAAAAGTGAATAGTTGACCTTTCCAAGCATGGATTTAAGGTTGTCTTTCTGCTCTTTCAGTGTACAGAAAAAATCTGAAGAAGTGTATGTTTTAAGATACTCCTTAAACTGCCGGAGTCCTCTCGAACGCAATGAGAGACGGAACATATCCTCTGAAAATTGATCCATGATGGAGCAGTATAGATCAATTGTTTTCAGAATCCATCCCTCTTTATGGTATGGATAGTAGAGTTTTTCAATGAGTGCAAGATAACGGCGGATGGTACTCATACCGCTGGCAAAGGAACGGATGTTTCTGAGGAGTGTTTCATTTTTCATGTCCAGCATGATTTCATGCCGGTAGTAAATGGCGTCGGCATTTGAAAGAGGGGTATAGAAAAAAGGCTTTAAATTGTATTCCTCTTTACTGGCAGTAACAGCATCTATAATCTGATCCAGATTGAGGTCAGACAGGTAATCGGGAGCTTCTTGAATCGGTTGCGGAGTATTAAAAAGTATGCTGTTGTAGGTCATATGCGTATACTATGCTTCATTATTGTATTCCTCAATGATTTTTTTATTAATTTTCATTAATTATAACAACAGTGCATTGAAGTTAGTTACACTATGGGAGTAGTATTTGCTATAGAATAGTTTTTTCGAATATGGAGGAAAAAAATGGTAAGATCTTTAATTTCATCAATAAAGGCAATGGAAATACTTGATTCCCGGGGAAATCCTACGATCCGGGTATATGTGGAACTGGATGATGGTACCGATGCTGTCGCGTCAGTTCCCTCAGGTGCAAGTACCGGTGAAAATGAAGCAATTGAAATGCGTGACGGAGATAAAGCCCGGTATGCCGGAAAAGGAGTTCTCAAGGCTGTCGATAATGTTAATGAAAAGATAGCACCTGCCCTGCTTGGGATGGATGTATATCATCAGGCACTTATTGACAAAACGATGATCGATCTTGATGGTACACCGAACAAATCAAAACTGGGAGCAAATGCAATTCTGGGCGTATCCATGGCTGTTGCCCGGGCTGCAGCACTGTCAGCGGAGATGCCGCTGTATCAGTATCTCGGAGGAGCGGGTGCCAGGAGAATCCCTGTCCCCTGTATGAATATTCTTAACGGTGGTGAACACGCGGATAACAATGTTGATATTCAGGAATTTATGGCTGTTCCTGTTGGAGCTCCTACGTTCCGGGAAGGGCTGCGGTATATTGCTGAAACCTTTCATATACTGAAAAAGATCCTGAAGGACCGCGGTCTTGCTACAAGTGTCGGAGATGAAGGCGGGTTCGCGCCTAATCTGGACAGTAACGAAGATGCTATTGAAACAATTATCCAGGCCATAGAAAAAGCGGGGTATAAACCGGGTAAAGATATTTCTATTGCATTGGACAGTGCGGCTAACTCATTTTCAACGGATCTTGAAGGTTCCTATGACTTGAAGTGGTCAGGTGCGGGGAAAATGAAGAGTAAAGATCTTATAGACCTGGCCGAAAAGTGGATTGGAAAGTATCCCATCGTCCTTTGGGAAGATCCTCTGGCAGAGAGGGATTGGGACGGCTTTAAGCAGTTTACCGATAGACTCGGAAGCAGCATTGAGGTTGTCGGAGACGACATTTTTGTAACAAACACAAAGTACATCAAGCAGGGAATTGAAAGAGGATCCGCTAATTCTTCACTTATCAAGCTTAACCAGATAGGTACGGTATCCGAATCCATCGAAGCGGTTCGTATGTGCCGGGATGCCGGATGGAGGTATTTTATCTCCCACCGTTCCGGAGAAACAGCAGATTCCTTTTTAGCTGATTTTGCTGTAGCTATGGACGGTGGGCATCTTAAAACAGGTTCAGCCAGCAGAAGTGAACGGATTGCTAAGTACAACCGGCTTCTGGAAATTGAGCAGGAACTTGATGCTTCTTCCCTGTACTACTGGAAATAATACATGAAACAGAACCCTGTCCTGGCAATGCTTGGCCGACGACTCCGCCTTGCTGTTATCGGCGGCGGGCCGGAATCCTTTATCGGCGGAATCCACCGTATGGCGGCTCGGATCGATGACCGGTATGAGCTTGTGGCAGGGGTTCTCTCTTCTGATCCGGAGCGTTCAGGGGTAAAAGGAAGGGAGATCGGTCTTGATGAAAAGCGTGCTTATTCATCTGTCAGCCGTATGCTGACGGATGAAAAAAGCCGGAATGACGGTGCTGATGTTGTTGCTGTCATGACCCCCAATGATACTCATTTTAGATACTCCATGGCTGCTCTCGAGAGTGGTTTTCATGTTGTCTGTGATAAACCCATGACGAATACGGTAGCTGATGCCCGTGCCCTTCATGAAAAGGTCCTTCAAGGTGACAAGATATTCTGTCTTACCCATAACTATACCGGTTATCCCATGACAAGACAGGCAAAAGCGATGGTCCAATCCGGTGAGCTTGGAATAATACGGCTTGTACAGGTTGAATATGTGCAGGGGGGGAAAGCGGATGAGGCGAAACCCGATCCGGTTTCCGGTCCCCGTTCATGGCGGTTTGACCCTTCAAAGGGGGGGCCGTCCCTTGTTATGGGTGATATTGGAACCCATGCCCACAATCTCGTACGGTTTATTACCGGTCTGGAAGTAACTGAAGTATGCGCGGAAGCGGGGGCTGTCGTTCCCGGCAGAAAGGTTGACGATTATGCAGGAGCCCTTCTCCATCTGGAAAACGGTGCCCGGGGAAGCTTCTGGGTCACTCAGGCTGCCGCGGGTGTTGAAAATAGTTTAAGAATAAGGGTAAGCGGAACAGCCGGCACCCTTGAATGGCTGCAGGAGATTCCCCAGATCCTTACTTTTAAACCGCTCGGTGCACCTGTACAAATCCGGACACCTAACGGACCGGGAACACTTCCCCTTGCAGGCAGGTCTTCCCGTATAGTGGCAGGGCATCCGGAGGGGTTCCCTGAAGCATTCGCGAATATCTACAGTGATGCGGCTGAAGCAATAGCGGCCAGAATATCCGGGAAAAAACCTGACCCTCTTGCTCTCTATTTCTCCACATCAGCCGATGGACTTGCGGGAGTTCTTTTTGTAGACGCGGTTATCCGGTCAACAAGAAACAGCAGCAGCTGGGAGAAGGTTTTTCCGGCAGGTTTTTCCCCGGTTTAGGACTTTTTGGAGAAAGTTTTCTTTACTTTTCTGACAGATGCATCTTGTAGAATTTCTCAACTGTTTTCAGATTCATCCCCAGAATGTCCAGCATCCTGAAGAACCGGGGCAGTTCGTTTTTAATAAATTCATCCTTCCTTGTTTCTCTGGCTTGTTTTACTCCTTCAGGGGAAACAAAATATCCGATTCCCCGTTTATTTTTAATGATTCCTTTCTCCTGAAGGTAATTGTATGTCCGTGCTGCTGTATTGGGATTGACTTCCACACTGACAGCCAACTCCCTGACAGAGGGTATCCGTTCATCCTCCTTCCATTTCCCCGAAAGGATGTTGTCTGTTATCATATCCGCTATCTGAACATAGATAGCCTTTTTTTCTTTAAACTGCATTTTTTACCTCTGCCTCTGTTATTCTAAAATAGGCAATGGTCCAGAAGAGAGGTGCAGGAACAATCCACAGAAAGATGTTTACTATCCTCAGAAAAGACATACCATTGGCATACACCATGGAGAACTGGTAGTTCTGAATAATAGAAACAAAGAGATGTCTGAACAGAAGCATTGCAATAACGGACAGAATAAACGCCGTAAGAAGCAGAACATTTACCGTTTTAATAAAATTATTTTTTCTGAAATACACTGCCCCCAGGAAAAAAATACTTTGAAGAACAGTATAGCGGGCTATGGTAAGCCACACTTGTGAAGTAAAGGGGTTAAAAATAGGGTTATGTCTGTTAAAGAGCAGGGTATTCAACCCTTCGGAGATATATGAAACAACGACTGTTCCAAAAAGAGTAAAAAGAGAGAAACCAATAGTTGTCAGGAGCAGACGGCTTAAGAATTTTTCAAAATGAGACGCAGGGAGAAGGAGATAATACTGTGCTTTGTTTTTAAGATGCATCTCCCTGAATGAACCGCTTGTGATGATAAGACCTGCAGTAAAGAGAAGAAAAGCAAAAAATTTATTGTACAATTGATATGCAGGAATCCCGGTATATGCTGTGTAAGCGGAAAAAATAATAATTATTCCCGCGGCAGCTCCGGAACCGATAGCTGTTTTAACTGTATTTTCGTATATATCCTTTTTTACGAGATTGAGCAATCTGAGAGGTGACAGTACATTACGCAGTTTCATGACTTTTCCTCCTGTTAAAAAGTGACGTTATTTTGTCCGGCCGGGCAAGTACCGCATTAAAAAGAATCTCAAGGTCCATATCCCCTGAAGGTTCGTTCTTGCTTTCCGTTACCGTTATATAGCCGTTAAGCGTTTTTTCAGTGTACAGAATGCCTGTGCTTTCCGGCTCTCCCGCTGTCTTCCTGACACTGAGGGTATTCTCAATGCTTTCCAGGGACTCATTCATGACAACTTTTCCATTTTCTATAATGACAATGGGATCAATCAGGTTTTCCATGTCCCTGACCTGATGGGTTGATATTATAATAATTCTGTCATCCGATCCCGCTGACGCAATAACTCTTCTGAATTGTGTTTTGGAAGGGATATCCAGGCCGTTTGTCGGCTCATCAAGAAGAAATATTCTGCTGCCTGAGGCGATACCGAAACTGATGAGGAACTTCTTTTTTTGTCCGTATGAGAGAGTAGTAAGCTTCCGATCCAGGGGCAGTGAAAACTCATCAAGAAGTTCCCTGAATTTTCTTTCATCAAACGCGGGGTAGAAGGGGGAAATGAGATTCTTGTATTCTATTATTTTTTGCCCGGGAAGTGTGTACTCCTCCGGAAGAAAAAATATGTCCTGTAGAAATTCAGGCTCCCGTTTTGCCGGAATGTATCCTGCTGTTGTTACGGTACCGTTTTCAGGGAAAAGAAGGCCTGAAATTATTTTCAGGAGTGTCGTTTTCCCTGCGCCGTTTCTGCCGAGAAGCCCGTAGATTGTTCCTGGACTGAGCTTGAGGGAGAGATCCTTAAAGAGATGGTTCTTTTTGTAGGAAAAATCCATATGTGAAATATGAATCATGTTGCTACCTCCGGTAGTGTAATATGTAACTAGTACACTAGAAATGTAACCACAACCCAGGAGTTTGTCAAGCATTTCCGGATATTTTGTAATATTTATTAAGGATAGAGTATTTTAGGAATAAAACTGCGTATAGAAGGTTCTCACTGAAGTGATATATTGCAATCAGGTACTAAATTGTTTAAAAATCTGATAAACTATGAAAAGATCGGTGTAGAAAATTACGATGTGAAGCAGAATATGCAGATATGCTGAAAACCTTTGATATAAGTGATTGGCATGGGGCAACTAAGTGAAAATAAAAAGAGGTTTATCAGTATGGATTAAAAATTAGTAATATCCGATACAGAGCTTTCAAGAAAGTTTGGAGTCACAGAAGGAACGATTCTGTATCAAAGGTAAAGGAAAAAGAAGGGCATTCCTGAAGACAGGAATTATCGGTTGTTTCACTTTCTTCTGTCATGGAAGCACAGCGTATTAATTATCTTCGGCTTTCCAGTGTTCCGGTAGAGAATCTCATTAATTTCAGGAACACAGGGTTCAATTCAGGCGGTTTGTTTTCGGGTAAACCAATTTATATTTACTTGCCACCTTTCAATTACTTATGATTTGGTGTATTATTCTTAAATCAGGAGGTAGTATGGTTTTTCACGTTACCCTCGGAAAAGCAGAAGATGGGTGGATAGTTGCTGAATGTCCTGCGTTACCGGGTTGTGTTTCCCAAGGTAAAGATGAACCAGAAGCATTAGAAAATATTAAAGAGGCTATACAAGCTTGGCTTTGGGCTGAAGATCAGAAATCTATTTCTCAATCAAATATTTCTAAAGGACAACAGATTCTTGTTACAATATAATGGGTAGACTTAGTAATATTTCAGGAAAGAAGGCTGTCAAAGTTTTTTTCAATAGCTGGGTGGACAATTTGGGAGCCTGTTTCTCGGTTCATAATATATTAAGTCCCGGTCTTCTTGAATCAGCTTATGAAGGGGCTCTGGTAATAGAGCTTGCTCATCTTGGTATTCCCTTTGAAAGGCAGAAGGTTTATCCTGTTTACTACAAAGGGGAACTGGCCGGGGCCTACATAGCTGATCTTGTGGTAGACGGTAAGATTATTCTTGAATTAAAATCGGTTGTTTCTCTTTCCCCTGTTATGAAAGCGCAGATTATCAATTATCTTCGTCTTTCCAGGGTCCCGGTGGGGTATCTTGTTAACTTCAGGAACACCAGGGTCCAGTTCAGGCGGTTTGTTTTCGGGTGAATTTATGAAATGAAGAACTTAAAGCGGCAGCCTATTCACTTTTTCTCTTCTTTCATATATATTTATCTTTAAGAGGTGGTTTTTATGAATTCAATTAAGGAACAGATGATAAAAATCATAACTGATCTTCCAGATGATTCCAGCTTTGATGAAATTCTTCATGAACTTGATTTTACTTCAATGATAAGTAATGGCTTAAAAGACTCTATAAATGAAAATGTAATTCCTGCAAACGATTTAAGAAAAGATATTTCAAAGTGGTAGAAATCTTATGGACTGAAACCTCAAAAAAATGGCTTAAAGAAATTCATGAATATATCGCAAATGATAGCCCTGCAAATGCTACTAAAGTCGTTAATAATATCATTGATAGATCAGAAACTTTAAAGAATTTTCCTTCAATTGGCCAACGTTTATTAGACTGGCCGGATTATGAAATAAGAATGATTTTATATGGTCATTATCGTATTGTTTACAGAATTGTTTCAGAATCAAGGATAGATATCCTCGGTGTATATCATAGTGCTTTGGATATTAAACGGCATCTTAAACTTTAAAGTTACTATCTTGCTTCCGTCAAACATACGTACAATAGTCTATTGTCCGTAATTTGCCTTGCTTTGATTCCTTAATAACGCCGGACTACGTGTAACGGGGCTACACGACAATCCTTATGTTTTTTTAAAAGATCGGTTGGATTTTTATACCTCATCTGCAATTTCATAGGGCTGATGATTTTTGCAACGGCACGGGCAGCTTGGTTGTTCGGCTGCTTTTGACATATTCATGCCGATGATGATTATACAACGGCATGGACAGACATTATAAAGTACTATTTTATATTATCACTGCTAAAAGAAAACATACAATTGAAAATCCTATTTGCATTTTAGCATATATTCTATTTACCTTAAAATGTTTAATACCTTTATATAAAACAGTTAGTCCAGTCAAAATGGCGCTAATTCGAATCATCAAATAAATATCAATCATTTTTTTTCCTTCTAAAAACAATTATTATCCTTATTATGGTAAGGTAGTGTCAAGTAGGTTGTGTAAATTGGGTGTACGACAATTTTGTTTATATATCGTTTTACCCTTTGTCAATCTGTTTTTTTGTGCTATACTGGACGTATGTATTGCGTTCAGTATGACGTGTGCTATAATGGAGGGGACTATGAATCAAATTGATAGACTCAATGAATTACAAA
>WGCU01000089.1 GCA_015493635.1 Spirochaetaceae bacterium
CTCTTGACCGCTAAGGCCGCTACTTCGCCACTGCTTTAAGTGTTTCTCTTTTTCTTCTTTGCTGTATTTTTGCATTTTTATCTCCTTCAATGGGAGATCTTACTTCAACTTATTCTTTGGCAAAAGGTGCGGTTAAATTGACGCTTACAATTTCAAGGAGGGCACGGGTGGATAAAGAATACATGACGGCAATACTTACTGAATACAAACTTGTTAAAAGAAAATACGATGAACTTATCAACACCTTACACCTCTGGCAGAAGAGAGTAACCCTGGCGGCTGAAAAGGGGGAGCCGGATTTACAGACAGCTGCTGAAAAAAGAATACGGGAACTGCAGGAGGACCTCTTCCGGATGGAAGAAACAAAGAGCAGCCTCGAAAGGGAACTTGAAACAGAAAAACATGCCGGCAAAGAACGGGAAATGCCGGAAGTATCCGATTCTGAAAAACTCCTCTCCAGGCTGCAGAAAGCAGCCGGTAAAGATGCCGGACTCAATGAAAAACTTGGCAGACTCTCTGTCAAATCAGAACTGGAACGTCTGAAAAATGACCTGAAAGAATGAGAATAAGCTAAGGCAGTGTATTTGCAATTAATGTACCTGTCTCTTTCCCGAATTGTTTAAAAGCCGCGGACATGGCACTGTTCACATTACTGCCGATAGCAGTTTTAAACCGTGTTCCGGATGAGTACAGAACGCTGCCCGTCTTTAAATCCACGACCTTGATATCCCCGGATACTTTTACCGTATACATCCCCTTTTCTTCCTGAAATCCGACAATCCCCGCGGTACCAAAAAGAAGACGGTCTATACTGTTCCCGTATTTTTTTCTTACAAACCGGATAAGAGCACCGTCATCCATTCCCATGAGTGAAGAATCTACCGGTATGGAACGGAGAATAAAATTCTTTACGCTTAACGCCTCCATTATTCCCGAGGCAGTTTCCACCTTACCGGTAAAAGCACCGCTGCTATCTTCATCAATAACAAGAACGCCCGTTGGAATCTCCTTTGCATGCGACAGTACCGAATACGTGAATATGATCCGTTTACTCTGTATCATTTTATCCAGCGATTCTACCGCGGGATACAGCTTGTTCGGCACATCCTGCAGCTTTTCCATTACTGATGAAAAATCGGGTGTCATGGAGAGGGTATCCGTACCGACAAACGCTGCCGGAGGTCTGATGAACGAAACGAGGCCCATGGAGTCAGAAGAAACAACCGCGGTACGGACTGTTTTCCGGCCGTTTTTTCTCATGGCCTTATACACAATCTTAACCGGAACATCAGCAAGCGGCTTTCCGTCAGAGGTTACTCTCCCCTGGAAAGCAGTAGTAAAAGGCATTGAAATATACACACGCACATTATCATGAACGGAGGCAAGGCTTATCTTTGAAACAGCGGTCCGGGCTTTGTCCATGTTCCGTTCATACTTTATCTGCGCGTTATCGACAGATGAATACGCAGCCGCAGCCGCGGCTTCAATATACTTAACCGCAGCCTTATAGTAGCTGCCGGCGGATGCAAGCTTTGCTCCCTCTGCTTCCGGCCCGGAAATAGCCTCCTGCCGTTCAGCAAAAACCTTAACGATCCTCGTTTTCTCTTTCAGCAGCACCTTTTTATTGTAAGCGCCGAGCAAGTATACGTTAACAATACCGTTTTCCTTATAAGAAAAGGTATCCACTACCTTAAAATCACCCAGCTGAGCAGAAGAAGATTCATGGATGGTCCGGTCAAGGGTTGAAGAAAACTTTTCCAGCGTATCTTTGGCAACAACAGTCGTTTTGGATGTAACTTTTACACCGAGAAATCTTGTAACAGACGAAACGAGATCACTGGCAGCGGCACTCCGGGCGGAAGCATCATCTGCCGCCGAACCCGATCCGACAAAATAAACCGTATCCGCAGTATCACCGGGAGGGGTAACAACCCAGTCGGGAAGCTGTTTTCCGCTCTCCTTTACGGGGGGGGCCGAAACACAACCAACAAAAAAAACTGCTGCCGATACAAGTAGCACAGAATACATCAGCTTTTTCATTTCTTTATCTCCTCTCTTTACAGACCGGTATCAAAGGTAATCGAATTCCCCCGCTGATATACAAGGGAAACACCTTCAAGACCTGAAATACTGTCTGCTACATTATACACAATATCTTCCAGATCTTCGATCCGTCCTATAAGGCGGACCTCATACTTGGTTTCCTCCGGTGATGTTGAAACCCTCCGTATGGATTTAACCTTCCGTTCAACACCCTTCATGAATGCCCTCATTATTTTTGAATCCGAGGTATTCTGCATAACAAGGCTGTACTTGATACCCTGAACAAGATCCTTTCGTGTATAAACTTCTGCCTGCTGCACTGCCTTCTTTATGGCATTGTACGTCGCTGAAGCAACAGCATTATTTACCGCGGCTTCGGTGGAAACAGTACTCATGGCGGGAGGAACGGTCTGATAGAACGCGGTCCCTCTGCCCGCACCGGTTGAAGCATCGAAATTCTTCAGAGATACTGATGCGCTGCCGTAATACTTTCCGCCTTTCGTTCTGGCATTGGTATCCACACTTACTTCAATATAAATATCAGCATTCAATTTCCCCGCGATCCACTGAATCATGGAAACAGAGTTTCCGGTTTCTTCTTCATATGCATCCGCTTGATCTTTCTTAATCTGTTCTACCTGATCGAGGTCCACATACTCAAAACCATTCTCAGCAAGATACTTGTTCGCCATACCCACAGCAGTTTTGGCAATAAACGGGTTGGAAACGGTCTTTTCATCATAATAAACCATATACGTCAGATTGTTTATTATACTGTTTATGAGGCTGGCTTGCTTTGGTGTTACATTTTTGGGTAATGCTTCATTTTCCTGTTTCTGCGTGGAAACAACGTTTCTCGAAGTGTCTGAAGCAGGTGGGGGGGACGGCGGTTCCTGATCGGACAGCACAACAGTACCGCCCTGGGGCTGAATGAGACCGCCGTAGATCTGTTTGCTGCGGAGAACCGACGCAACAGCAGGGAGATTGATCCTTACACCAAGCGTTACCGTGTAGGTACCGTTATCTTCTGATTTATGCAGAATGGAGACACTGTCATTGTGGACAAGGGCATTAACGTTCACCTTGCCGTACACTTCCTTCTCCAGTTTTTCTCTGTTGGCAGCTGCCGGAGCAGTACCAAGAACATCCTGCACAGCCTTTATAACTGCCTGCAGTTTTGCACTGTTCAGCGCGCCGCTTTGCGTGGTACTCTCCCCTGAACCGTAGTACAGCGGAGTATCACTCACCGGAATGGATGATCCCTGTCTAGCAGGTATGCCAGCACAACCTGAGTAAAGAATAATAACTGCAAGTATGGTAAGTACGTAACGGTATTTTATTATTGTTTTTTTCATTGTATCTCCGTTTTTAATATTTAAGCGTTATTCCGCCGCCGGCAAAAATACCGTTGTAGGAATCAAAAAGAACATTCATCGACTGCATGACCGCGTAGCCTCCTTCGGCAAAAATTTTCAGACTGTCACTAACCATAAAACTTACGGTAAGTCTTGCATGTCCTCCCAGAGAACTGTACAGCACATGATCCTGATACTCTTTGTCAATGGGAATAAGCATTCCCACAGCAATATCCGCCGACGGTGTAATATGAAGGCGCCTGATATACCAGTTTATCTCTCCTCCAAGGTATGCATTAACCGGAAAAAAGATTATAAAATCCTTAACCCCAAGAGGAACTTCCGCTCCGGCAAAGGGCCGGATGGAGAAAAAGCCCCGGGCCAATATCTGTCTGATTCCTACTGCAAATACCGGTTTATACGCGTTAATGTAGTTTACATACAGAGCTGATTCAAATCCGAGACGGGGAACTTCCTTAAGCTGATCCCCCACAACAGGTTTTTTCGATGCGTGGAAAATCTGTGCTGTCGAAACATCTTCATCTACCGTTTTTACAACCAGAAGTCCGGTACTGCGTTCCACCGTATGCCCGGAAGGCAGTACGACAGTGTTCATTATTCTAAACTCATCTCCCAGCTTGACACCCATATTATTTCCAAGTTCAAGGATGACGTCCTGGCCCATAATATCAATGATGCCTGTTTTAAGCTGGAAAACAGGTATTTTCCTTATTTGAAAAGAGAGCTGAAGGGGAATATCCTCCACCGCATTTCTCACAGCCCCCTTATCTGTCTTATCTGTTCCGGTAGTTTTAATGCTGAAGGAAGCAATTGCCCTCCCTTCATCCACTTTGATAAAGGTAAAAGAGGTTTCCATCTCAGCCGCGTACGTACCAGTGTCATTTGTTTTTAGATCAAAATAGGTAACAACGGGGACAACAATTATAAACGACCCCGCAAGCTTGTTAAAATCTGCTTCAGTGAACGTTTCTTCTCCGAGACGTACCTTTTCAGGAATCTGGATATTTGAACTCTTTACTTCTTTTATCTTTTTGGTAAAGGCTGAAATATCCTTCGCCTTCAGGCGGTACGACATACCGATTACATTAAAACGTCCAAGATTGATAAACACATTCTGAATGGATTGATCAACCATTCCCAAGGCCTCATTTGGCATATTCCAATCTGTGTAGCTTAACTTAAAAATTGCTATCTCTTTCTTTTCCGATACTTCCTGGGCAAAGATCCCGGAAATACCAAGAAACAGGAAAATTAGTACCAATAAAATTCTTTTCATACGTACTCCAATCAAATTTACAGGCTGTTTTTTCTGCCGTTCGTTTTCTTTTCTACAATCTGTTTAACATCCCTGCTGACGAGAAGCGAAGAAATTTTTACCGGTTCAACACTATTTCCATTTTTAATCGACACTCTCAGTACGTCACCCTCCAGAAATTTCACCTGTGCTTCTAATGTGCCGCCGCTTGATATTTTTAAGATATTACTGCGTAAAACAGCTTTAAACCTCGAAGTACTGCTTCTTTTGGAAAACTTCACCTCAGCTGTTTCAATATTTTTCCCCTTTCTTTCTACACTGAAGAGAAATACAGCACCGTCCTGCCCGCTTTCTGTTTCCGCTGCAAGGCTCATTCCGGTAAACTCAGAACCGGATTCCATGATAACAGCACTGCTCCCGGGAGCAATAACAAGGTTCCCGCCGCTGACGCTGATGCCGGTATTTCCCGTATTAAGAGCAGCTATTTTGTCGGGGATTGAAAGGCCGTCAAAACCTTCAATAAAATCCGCTGATTCAGCATTTCCGCTCCGCATGATAAACCGTCTGTATATATCATCATCAGTAGAAAGACGGCCGTCACTGTCCCTGAAATAGATACCGGCATAGTCGATAAATCCTTCGAATCCTTCTTTGCCTCCAATGACCGTTGCCCCCTGAGGGGTACCGGAAAGTTCAAGAGGTGTGTACCCGAAAGAATCAGATTTCACAAGCTTCCCATCAGCATACCAGAGAAACACAACCGTATTTCCAGACGGCACGACACTGAGGGTTACCTCAGCTGCTGAACGGGAATCTATACCTGAACTATCTTCAATGTCAGGCTCTGAAGACTGTTTGAGGATAGCAGTAAAGATCCCGGAAACATCAGTCTCCACCGCAAAAAGAGTATCTCCTCCGGCATTATTTATTTTTAAAAAGTTCCTCTCAGTTTGGACATCCGTAATTTTAAACCTGAAGGTGGCAGAAAACGGAGAAAGATATCTTCCCGATACAGGCAGGGTATCAGCATCCACCGTAATTCCGTCTCCCTTATGAAAGAGGTATCCAAAACCGCCGTCATCCAGAATGAGTGACGGATCACCAATCTGTTCCGTACTATTATGAAAAGCCCCCTCGTCAGATATGTTACCGTTCAAATTAAGAAGCATGGTGTACGAACTTCCCGGAGAAAGATCATACGTGTTTGGAGAAACAGCATTCGTTACAAAGATCTGAACATTAGTGAATAAAGAAGAGGGAAAAGAATAAGAGGAAGTGCTCGGCGGAGCAAAGGGGAAAACCTCCATCTTCAGGGTATAGACCCCTTCCTCCCGGGGAGCGTTCCACACCAGCCCGGTGGCATAAGAACCCAGAGTGCCTTCCGAAATAATGGTATCCCCCAGCGACCACCTGACCCATACCGTATCCGGTGCGTCAACCTTCGGGAAAACCAGACCGCTGCTGCCGGGGGCAAACTCGGGGGGATATACATCGATACCCTCAATCTGAATCTTTATTCTTGAATCAAAAAACGGCGTTACCGTCTCTTTAATCAACTGCCCGTCCGAATCGTACACCCGGAGCCTTATTTTATACAGTCCGTCTTCCAGAGAGGTTGTATCAATAGGCGGTAATTCTTTTTTAAGATCATCTCCTTCAATAACCGCCGGGATTCCCACAACATTACCGTTACTGTCAAGAAGCGCAACTTCCAACTTTTCAGGAAGAACCCTGTTGTCATCATAGGTCATGGTGATGCCGATATTTTCTTCCGCAGCAGGGTCTACAATACGTCCCGGCTGGACTGAAATGCCGAGGGTTACCGCGTCTTCCATATTAGAAACAGGCATAAAGGGACCTTCCTGCCCGCAGGAAAAGAGAAAGAGGGAAAACACTACAACAGGTATAAAAAGAAAACGCCGTTTCACAACCAATAAAACTCCTTATTACTGCGAAGGAAAACTACTCTTCGGAATACTCGGTGACGGAACACCTCCAAAGGGTTTATCAAGCAATGACGGTCCTCCGCCTGACGCATTATGAATAGCACTGTACAGCTTAAACATATACCGCACCTCCGCAAGCTGCCGCTCCGAACCCGCCTCTTCCGTATTAAAACCGCTGAAAAACTGCTCAGAAGTTATCCCTTTCCCGATAACCCCGTGCCCGAGCCCCTGCTCATGATATTTCTCCAGCACCTTAAGACGATAATACACCATTTCATAGACAGGGAGAATACTTCTCATGTCCACAACAGCAGAACTTACTTCTCCCTTTGCCTTAAGAAGACTACCGAGAGAATACGAACTGCTTTCCCGTCCATATTTCAACAGAAGAGGTTTAACCTTCTGCAGCTCTCCATAGGCTTTATCAAAACGCGGTTTAAACATACGATACTGATTCGCAAACCCTTTGATAAATGTTCCTGCCCCAGCCTTAAAAACCTTGTCCCGGGCAGATACCCAGTACGATCGGTACAGGGAAAGATCTGAAGGGGCAACAGCAAATGCTGTCAGTTCTTTCTCAGGAACCTTTTCCACCACACTTCCGGGCTCGGAATACCGCTCCTGATCTTCGGTGTCCGTAACAGCCACCTTTCCTTTATTACACAGAACAAGAACACCGCCTTCAGGAGAATAGACTACCTGGAACTCAGTCCCCCGGACACCCATAGCGGCACTGAGCGTTTGTACAGCAAGGTCATCTGACCCGGTCAGTTTCTGCACTTTATAGGCCATTGCTCCGGAAAGCATCTTAAAGGATGTTTTATCCCTTCCGGCTTTTTTATCCAGCTCAAAATAGAAGGAAGTATCCGGCTGCACGGTAATATGCGCACCGGTCCCCGCCGGCATTGACAGATCGACCTCAACAGTTCCATCATCTCCGGTTGCTATAAGATCGTATTCCTCCACGGTAAATCCAATATCCACAAGGTTCCAGTCAAGAAGTTTTCCGTCACGGTACACATCAACCGTACCATCCATGTACGCTATAATCCCCGAAACAGAACCCGCGGAAAGAGATGCCCCGACAAGCAGGAACACACATCCAATAAAAACTGATAATCTATAGTTTTTCCCCATCATATGTTTCAATATACCACAAAACAGTAAAAACTTCAAAAAATATCATGTTTTTTCAGCCCCCGTATCAACCCAGAGACGGACAAGACCGGTAATAACCTCAACCGCTTTATGCATGGTAGAAAGGGATGCCCATTCAAAGCGGCTGTGATAGTTATGCCCTCCGGTAAATATATTGGGGGTGGGGATGCCCATTTCGCTTAACCGGGACCCATCGGTGCCTCCCCGGATAATGTCCCGTGACGGAACAACCCCCGCGGAACGGACCGCTTCTTCCAGTATATCCACAACAAGGGGGTCCTTTTTTATGTATTCATACATGTTGGCATACTGTTTTTTAACCTCGACAGTAACCTGCCCCCCGGGATACTTATGCTCCACAGCCTTCCCGAAAGCCTTAACCGCTTCTGTCCGCCGCTGAAGTTCCCGGGCATCAAAATCCCTGATAATACCGCTGATTGTAACCCTGTCCATGGTTCCCTCTATCTCCATGGGCGCGTAAAATCCGTACCGTCCGTCTGTGGCCTCGGGGCTTTCACGTTCGGGAATCATCTCAAGAAAGGATCCAGCCATGGAGAGTGCGTTTACCAGTTTTCCGCGGGCGGAACCGGGATGAATAACTTTCCCCCTGAACTCCGCTTCAAATCCCGACGCATTAAAACACTCCGTTTCAATAGACCCCCGTTCACCGCCGTCAATGGTGTAGCAGCACCGTGCGGTAAGCCATTCCGGTTTAAACTTGTTTAATCCCTTTCCCGTTTCTTCATCCGGGGTAAAAATAACCTCTACGACTGTTCTCGGTACTTCAGGATGCTCTTTCAGCCAGAAAAGAGCAGTCATGATCTCCGCTACCCCCGCTTTGTCATCGGCCCCGAGAAGTGTGGTACCGTCGGTCGTAATCAACGTGTCCCCCCGGTGCTTCAAAAGATCAGGATAGTCCGAGGGAGATAACGTATACCCGCTCTTTCCCAAGGGGATGTCAGCAAGGTCGTAGTTCTCAATTATCTGCGGCTTTACATCCCTGCCGCTTACATCCGGAGCAGTATCAACATGTGCCATAAGCCCTATTACAGGGGGTTTTTCTTCCTTTACATTCGAAGGGAACCTTCCAATCAGATACCCGTGTGTATCAAGGGTGACCTGTTCGGCTCCCGCTTCTTTCAGTTCCTTTTCCAGCATACGAAGCAGATCCCACTGCCCCGGAGTGGAGGGAATCTGCTCTTTATGGGGATCAGAAGTTGTCTCTACCGCGGTATACCGCAGGAAACGTTCTGCAAGATCATCTTTTTTCATTTCCATATCTCCAATCTTCATTATGGTTACTATTCTTCTGTATTATTATGGTAACAGAACCGGTGGTCAATGGCTCCGGAACAAAAGGATCTTGTTTCCCGGTATATTTTATAGTAGTGTTATTCCTGCCATGTACCGTAAACGTTCCGGAGAACTTGAAAAAGAGATCGAAAGCTTTATCACCGGCAGAAACCAGTTTGATTTTCATACCTTGATCAGTTTTCTCGAAAAAAAAGATTATACTGTTCCCCCGGAAGGTATGGCTCAAATAAAAATACTGCTCTCACATTCCCCGTACCTTCTTAACAATCCGGAAGCAGATATATATGTTACCAGAGCTGCTTTTTTTAAAAACTTTTCCTTTATTATTACTCCCTCCCTCTTTGAAATTGAAACCGGCATCATCATTCCGGGACATCGTTTTCTTATATTTCTAAATCCCCGCATCCTTCCCTGGCACATTACTGTTTTTAACGGACAGGGAGCACCGGTTGGATTTAAGACCATTAAAAGCAGTCTGCCGGAAATATTGACCTACTATACGTTTTTTGAACACCGGAAGCTGTTTTCGCTGCTTGCGGCCGATAATCCTGCCAACAAGAGTATTTTCACAGGAGAGGGATACTATTCTGTCCAAATTTCAGCCCTGGACATGAAAGATTTCTACGTGCACCATGCTTTCAAAGAGGGAGATAGTATTCAGCTGACCATAGAGGACTGGGATACAGGACGGTACACCTGTACTTTCTTAAGCAGGAAAGAAATGAAAACACGGAAAAAAGAAGACCGGAACAGGGAAGTTCACCGGCTGGACAGAACACTCATACAGGATTTTGAACGGTACGGACCCCTGCCTGCCGGTGATCAACTGTCCCACGCTTATTTTTCATTACGGGAAACCGCAGGAAAAGATCCCTACATCAGCCCCGGCACATACCTGGCCGCAACAAAAAAGATACTGCTCACCGATTACTTCGGCCAAAAATGTTTCTGGTACTCTGATAAAGATCCGGAAATAAGCCCCCGGGGTTCATCCGGAGCTTTTCAGTCCCTGAATGCAATACTTGAGGATACCAACTGCCTCCTCCGTGAACGTGACATGAGATTGTACTTTCTCGATGAACACGCCCGGAAAAATGGATCACTTCAGCATGCATTGAACCGCATATGCCCGGAGGGCGATACAGTTTTCGGTTCTGACCTGCAAAGGAAAATCTTCTACCGTTACTGCAGTAAACTCTGGGACGAAACAGGAAAGAATACAACGGATAAAATACCGGCAAAGGAGATCTCCCTCCGCAGGCAGGCCCTCAAGCTTATGGACCGGCACCTTGCTCTTTCGCGGAAGGTAAAAGAAAATACCGTTTCCAGAGGAAAGGCGTACCAGGCTTTCAAACATCTTCTGCCTTTATACTCAGATCTCAGCCGCTTCGCTGCTTCTGCAGCCGTTTTTGAACCGGCACGTACGTTTCTGAAACACGTAGAGGAAAATACCCGGTCTCTTGAAGAAACCTTTTTCGGAACCGGTAGAGAACCGGAGCACACCTGTACACTGAAGATAATTCTGAAAGAAACAAAACCTCCGGTATGGCGGCGTATAAAAATACAGGAGTTCTGTTCCCTGGAGGATCTTCATAACGCGGTTCAGATTGTTATGGGATGGGACAGCATGCACCTCCATGGATTTACCATAGATAAAAAGCATTACGGACCGGTACTGAACAGTATGCAGGAATCCAGCGGGGATACGAACAACGAAAGAAAGTTCACTATTAAGGATGTGGTTAACACCGGGACGAAAAAGTTTACCTACACCTATGATTTCAACAAAAACTGGGTGCATCTCATACGGATTGAAGGGCGTGAACTACGGGAAGAGTTCCCCATGGAAAGGGAAGATATTATCGTATGCCTGGGAGGGAGACGCGCCTGTCCGCCGCCGCGATGCTCCGGACCCGCCGGATACACACAGCTGCTGGAGGACATAGCGCAGGGAAACAACCCGCTGCAGTTCAGCCGTTATAACCCGGCAGCCTTCGACAAAGAAGCGGTAAACAGGGTTCTGAGGGAGGTGTTTACATCTTTTTAAATCAGTATTACCAACATAAATATCAAGGGCATGCCTCATTATTGCTTGTAATAGTTTTTCTATGATGAACCTATGCGGGCATTGCAAAATATAAATCAAAATGTATAATATCTCAATGATCAGCTTCAGAAGTGTATTGTATGCATATAAGGAATGCATTTCGTTTCACAGGAACAACTTTTTAATAAAATGAATCGAAAAACTTCAGTACTCATCGTTATTATTATTACTTGTATAACTCTTATATTAGGTTATTTTGCCTCAAAAGTATCCATGGATCCCAGTGTCTACAATCTGCTGCCCTCAAAAAATGTCCGTCTTGAAAGACTGCAGAAAAAATTTGGCATCAAAGATACGGTATCACAATATCTTTTCCTGTCAGTTGAAGGGGATAAAAACTTTACGGTAAAAAAACTGAATCAGTTTAAAAAAACACTGTCAGCCATTGCTGATTTACCGGAAATAACAAGAATATTAAGTCCATTCAACTTTATTTCCTTCACTTCATCAGGGAAGAGGATTGTACCGGTAAAAATGATGGAGAAAAAATCTTTTACTTCCATTAATGGAGTTAGACAATTTAAAGAGAAGCTTCTGTCAGACCCCCTTGCAAAAAACTTTGTCGTTTCTGAAAACGGCCGTATTCTTACAGCTATATTTAACAACAAACAGATACCAAATATCAATGCTTTTATGAAAAAACTTACTCTTCTGACCAACCCCCTTAACAACAGCTTTACGGTACATCTCTCCGGCGAAGTACCTATTAATAACATAACAGGATACTATCTCAATAAAGATTTACGGGTTCTGCTCTTCCTGTCAGTTTTTGTTATGATGGTCATCTTTTTTATAAGTTTCAGAACAAAACGAGCAGTACTCCTGCCATTACTCATCGTCGGTACCGGGATGATATGGACAACAGGGTTCATGTCGCTTGCAGGGTTTAAATTTACTATAGTCAGTATTACTATTCCTACCCTTCTCCTTGCCGTAGGGAGTTCATATACCATACATCTTTTAAACGAATATTACCGGAATGCTTCTCTGCAAAATGGACAGAACAGAAAAAGAATTGCAGAGACACTTCTGCACATAAAAAAAACAATCTTTATTGCCTCTCTTACAACAGTCATCGGGTTTTCAAGTCTCCTTTTAACTTCCATAGCTCCTGTCCGGCAATTCGGCCTCTCAATCAGTATAGGTATTATAACAATAGCCCTGCTTTCCCTTACGCTCCTGCCGGCACTTTTCATTTTACTTCCTGAACCGCCGAAACGGATTAAAAAGCAGATACAGCAGAGTATTTTAACCAGGTTTACCATGAAAGTTGCATCATATACCGTACACCACTCTATCTATATCCTTGCGGGGACCGGAATTCTTATCGCTTTTGCTATAATTCTCTATCCTCATATCACAAGACAAACTAATTATCTTTCCTACTATCCTCAAAATGACAAGGTTATAAGAGATACAAAATTCATCATTGAGCATACCGGGGGCTCCCAGACACTGAATATTACCTTACAGGCACCGAATAAAGAAGCAGACTTTTTTCTAAGGCCGGATATGATCCAAAAAATTGAAGTATTCGAAAATACACTCAGAAAAAATCCTTCTGTTATCAGCCTCCTTTCGTTCAATTCCATCATTAAAAACATGAATAAATCCATGAGCGGGAGTTATAGTATCCCGAAAAGCAGAGGCATGATTCTTCTCCTCTCACGCTATTTCAGGATGATTTCAAGGAAGAATTTCTCACTAGGGGATCAATCGAATCTTATTTCTGCTGATGGATCATCTATCACCATTTTCCTCAAAGTCTATGATGCTCATACACACCAGTTTCTTGCGGAAAAAGCTACTCATGATTTACTCCTTAATATTTCGGAAGAAATAAAAACAGCACTGCCAGAGAACATTACTCCTTATCTGTGGGGGATAATCGTTCTCTATGGAGAGTCAACAGCAACTTTAAATAAGGATCAAATAGTATCAACGATTGTATCGCTTCTCCTCGTCTTTATTGTTACATCGCTGGTACTTAAGAATATTTATTACGGCCTTATTTCATTATTTCCCATCATTATGGGGATTGTAATGTACTACATAATTCTCGTTCTTTTTAAAATACCACTGGATATGACAACCGCCCTCGTAACCAACGTGGCAATAGGGGTCGGCCTTGATGATTCAATACACTTCCTCATACAGTACAAGCGTCAGCAGGAGCATCATACAACGACACTTAACGCAATCCTCGATACCATGGAAATTGCCGGAAGACCTATTGTACTTACCACCATTGCTCTTATGTTTGGTCTGCTTGTTCTCTGTTTCGCAAGCTTTGCCCCTATTGTACATTTTGGACTTTTAACCGCTCTTACGTTATTTTCCGCAATGGTAAGCACTATTTTTCTGCTGCCATCCTTTATAATACTTTTCAACAAGCATCATCGCCCATGAATTCCCTCAAAAAATCTCGCTGCTTTTTCAATACCCCCCCCCTGTGTTTTAAATCTATTCTGTGATAAAATCCATTAAGAGCATAATGAGTCTAGACTACAGATATTTTTATCCTATTTTAAGGTAGTTATACGAAATTTAATGCAGAGTTTTTACCTTGCATTAAAGAGGGAAAGAAGAGGGAATTAATATGATAGCAAGAAAATATTTAATTATTAAGATAACGCTTTTTCTTATACTTTCAACTAATCTATTTTCCCAGTATTCATATATGCCTGACACAGATGATGTATCTGCCTTGCAAAAATTATATTTAGAATCTGGATTTATATTTCCGCTATCGGCTTATCCTCTTTCGAAACGTGATCTTTATCACTTGGCAGATACATTAAATAAAAAAGTATCAGGATCAGGTATTCGAAAAAAAATCAACCGTTTTATTTTGAACCTAAATTATGAACCTGATAAAAATCTTATAAATGGAAATTTTCTCATTAATATGGATTATTATGCAAGATCAGCAGAAAAATGGCCGGATTTTACACGACTGTTTCTTCAGATGCCGGATATTTTTTTAATGAATCTTCATGCTGGGAACGATGAGCAAGGTGGATTTGATATATCGGCAGGATTTAAAAAAGAATATAAAAAACCCAATTTTGTGTCTTCAAACCTTTTTGGCTCTAAACCGGGAGATCCTATAGAGTTAGAGAATTATTTTATTCGAAAAGGATATTTTTATTACTTCAATGGGCCACTATCCCTCACTTTTGGACGAAATTCAGTACATTACGGATCCGGGAATTTTTCAACCTTATACCCGGGAAAACAAATTCCTTTTCTTGATGCACTTACATACCAGTTTCATCTTGGAAACCTTCGGATGGAATCCTATATTGCAACTCTGGAAAATCATCAAGCTGCCGGGGATGTAGATCTTTCAGGATCCTTATTTAGTTTTGAGCAAGATACTATTCTTGCAACAATGCACCGTTTTGAATATGCATGGGATAGAATTCGGATCAGTATTGGTGCACAGTCATTTATAACCCGTTCGAAAAATGGATTCCAACTGGGTGATATTTTTCCTGTTTTTAGTTGGCATAATACTGTTGTCGGTGAACATAACATGAGTCTTCTTGGAGATATGAGTTTTATCCCTTTAAGAGGAATGGAAGTATATATGATGGGAGGGTTTGATGACATAAATGTTTCTGATTTAGGAATTACTGATAGTGGTATCCCGACAATTCCCGCCTGGATATTGGGAATTAATTACAATACAAGTATTAATGACTTTAATCTTGGAAGTACTGTTGAAGTGGGAAGAACTCATTACCTTTGGGGGAGTTTTTATGATGCGACAGCTGATTCAGAACGTAATCCTTTGGAACGTGCAATATACCGGTATAAACTGGACAGTGGAAATCAATGGATACCCATGACTTCACCCTACGGACCTGGGGCATTCTGGGTTAAAGGAAATGGCGGGCTCGTTAATTATAAAGGGTTTTCAGCCAAAATAGAATTACTTTACCTTGAAAAACTTTCAGGAGTTGATCTTGCTTCTACAAAGTATGAAAGAAATGATGCTTTAAAAAATAATACTAAAATAATGACATGGAGTATCGGCTTAAATTCTTCATTTACTTATAAGAATTGGGGAAAGATCACAATAAAACCTGTCTATTTCAATAGGGAAGGCACTGGATGGGTTGAATGTACTTTCGGCTTTTCCTTAAATAAAGGATTTAGTGGAGTTATCAATGAGTAAAAATATAATTTTATTTTTTTTAATTCTATTTTTTCTAGGAATTAGTTTAGGATTCGGGAAGGAACCTGAAGCACTTTCTTTTGATTTTGGAGGTTATGGATTTCTTTCTGATAATCCTTATAAGTTATACGATGAGGTGAATACAGTCTTTAATTATAATTCACCTTTCTTTGATATAAAAATTGACTTGGCAGCATATAATGATGGTAAATATACTCCTTCTGAGACATACATGTTTGGTCACTATTTTTATATGAATGATGCATATGTGGATTTTAATATTGATAGATTCTCTTTTAAGGCAGGACGGGCTATTCATAGAGATATTGTAAATACACCATATTCGGTATTCATTTCATCTGAAAATCTTCCGGCACTTGTTATGGATTTTACCTATGAGGGGGACTTTTTCTTTTATGAAACACGATGGATTAGACTGAATACCCGTTCAGCTAATTCATACAACGGAACTGAAAAAGACTCTGAAAATTATGCTGAGAAAGGTGCTAACTATAAAGTTTTCGGTCTTCATTTTGGAGATTTACGATTTGGATTTCAGGATTCAATCACCTATTTAGAAAGAGCCTTTGATGCAGAATACTTCTTGAACCCAATGTCCGAATATTTTGTTGAGCTTATTACAACGACAGAAGGTAAACCCTGGGCTGAAAAAGATAATACTAACAGTTTAATGGGTTTCTTTGCAGATATAACCAAACCGAAATGGTATGCCGAGTCTCAAATACTTATAGATGACATAAACGGCAGTTTTCTCCCGGGAATAGAAATTAATAATTTATGGAAACTTGCCTGGTCTTTAGGAGGATACTATAAGTTTGATTTTGGCAAGATCGGTTTTTATCATGGAGGAGCATTAAAGTATACCTATGAAGCTACTTATAGTACAGCAGATGATTACAGTACTCTCCCCTATGAGTATACTTACTATCCTGCAACTGAATATTATTTGAAAGATGGTACACCTATGACACTTAATTACTGGGAAAATTATATAGGTTATAAATATGGTGAGAACTCTTTATCATTTTTGCTTAATTTCTCCAATTCTTACTTTGAGCAGACCCCTTATGCTTTTTCATTGTATTCAGCTCTTGAACTTGCTCTAAACGGTTCAAAATCTCCGGCTAATCCTTGGCATGAGTATTCAACATGGTCACAAATTAAACCCCATGCGGAACTTTTAGATGATCCTTATATTGAGAAAAGGTTGACTTTATCAGTAAATATAGAAAAACCAATAAATAACTTTACCCTCTTTTTTGATCTTGCTTTGGGGTATGTTGCTAATGAACTCGTCCTGGAAGATGTTGTCGGAGGCGGAACCGAAGCAAAGATATTCATTTCAGACCCGGATAAAGATCATGGTATCTTTAACCTGACCCTTGGAGCATCATATAAATGGAAACTAAAATAAGCCATGCTGAAGACGCGGTAGAATTGACGCTTACATCACAGCCTCCATATTGACATATCTAAATTCATCTTTTAGAATTACCACATGAAATACTTTAACCGTCAATTATCATCAGCGATTAACCGGGCAGTTTCGACCTTCCCCGCTCTCGCGGTAGTCGGTCCGCGGCAATCCGGAAAAACAACTTTACTAAAAAAGATGTTCGCGGGGAAAGCACAGTTTGTTTCCATGGAGAAACCCGATAACAGATTATGGGTAAAAGAAGATCCTAAAGGGTTCCTTAATAACTTTCAGTACCCTCTCATCATTGATGAGTTTCAATATGTTCCGGAACTTATGCCCTATATAAAAGAGATAATTGACAATAACCGCCAGGCAGGGATGTTTTACCTGACAGGTTCCCAGCAATTTTCTGTAATGAAGAATCTTTCAGAATCCCTTGCGGGGAGAGCTGCGGTTATGACCCTCCTGCCCTTCTCCTCTTCTGAAGCAAAAGAAGATATTTTCAAATCATGGGAGGACTGGTTTTTTCACCTAACGGAAAACAAGGTAATTCAATCGGGACGGAAAACAGGACCGGCAATTATACAAGGATTCTATCCGGAGATTATCAGTAATCCTGAAGTGGATAGAGATATCTGGTTCAGTTCTTATGTACAGACCTATCTGGAAAGAGATCTGCAAGGCCTCTATGATATTGGAAACCTGGATACATTTTATCAGTTTCTTACGTTGGCAGCAGCAAGATGCGGAAGTATTCTTAATTACTCAAGCTTTGCGTCTGACTTAGGAGTCTCAATCCCTACTGTAAAGAAATGGTTTTCAATACTTGAAGCAAGTTTCATTATCTTTAAATTGCAGCCTTATTCCCGGAATATCGGTAAAAGGATAATCAAATCGCCAAAGTACTATTTTATAGATACTGGACTGGCAGCTTATCTAGCCGGAATAAACAATCCCGATTATCTTGTAAGAGGAAATACCGCCGGCCAATTTTTCGAGAATTTTGTAATTTCAGAGTTTTACAAGAACAAAAAACATTTTAACAGCAATCTAAACATTTACTATATAAATTACAGAAATCTTTGGGAAATTGATCTGCTGATAGAAAAAAACATGGAATTGATCCCTGTAGAAGTAAAATTGAGTGCTACCATCGGTCCCGTCCATTTAAAAAATTTTGATAAACTTCGAGCGCTGGTAAAAACTTCCGGGTCAAACTATCTTGTCTGCAATTCGCCGGAGATTATAACCCGTAGAAATACATTAATCACTTCATGGTTGAATTTGTAGAATACTTTACACAAAACATAACACATCTTCCGTGAAAATCAGCTAATGAGCAAAGGCAGGCTATCTGAAAGCTTTCTTTGGTACGACTGTCTTTCAAGCCGCTTCCTGGCTTTAAGAAAATCTATGATTTTCCCTTCACAGCAGTTCTCATATACTTCTATCCCTTTCTCAAATTCTTCAAAGGGCAGATATCGTACATAATCTTCTTCAATAACCGGAATTCTGCATGGATAAACCTTTTTCATAAACTTCCTCCTGTAATACTTACTATTAATTACAAGAGAAATTAAAATGTTGATTCAAAATTTTGAAATAAAATTAGAATTTTCAGTATATTTTTGCAAAAGGCCCTCATTCCCGAGAGATATACCTGAATCCGCTCTTTACACCCCTTGCAGGTTTGCATATTTAAAGTTATACTTTAAATATGCAGACTTATATAAGCCGACTACAGGAAAAAACCATTTTAAGACATCTGGATGCATTCCCGGCAGTTGCACTTCTCGGAGCCAGGCAGGTAGGGAAATCCACCTTGGCAAAAAGAATATTATAATGAGCCTTTATTATAACAACAATTCTGGAGAACTTTCCCAGGTACGAGGCAAGTTTTTACCGTTCAGGAGGGGGAGTAGAGATTGATCTTGTTCTCGAACGGGGACAAAAGCGCATTGCCATTGAAATTAAATCCTCCCCCAATCCTAAAATCAGCCAGGGTTTCTGGGAAGCATTAAAAATAATCAAACCGCAAAAGACTTGTGTGGTAGCTCCGGTAGACATGCCTTTTCCCCTAAAAGGGGATGTGTGGGTGCATAATATAAAGAGTTTACTGAAAATACTATAATACCTCGTCTTAAACCTTTCATTCTGATTAACATTAAGATAATCTGCAATTGTAATGCATAATAACAAGAAATGGGTTGACCGGAAAATTTCAATATGTACCGGAAGTCAAAAATTAGTTTTGATGGAATCAATTGGATTATTGGAACTGGAAACACTTGGTGCCGAAGAATTACGTAAAGATTTCTCACTACCTGAAGTTGAATCTGTTCTTTGGAAGGGAGGGTTCCCTGAACTATGGGCTAATCAGCAGATTAATAGTGAATTATTTCTCGATGATTATTCAGACACCAAATCTTATGGACTTCCATAAACTTCTCCGTTCCTGTGCTTAACGGACAGGCTCTCTCATCAATTACGCTGATATATCGAGAGATATCGGAATCAGTCCAAATACTGCTAAAAACTGGATCCAAACCCTCGCCAAATCGGGATTAATAACTCTTTTGGAACCATGGTTTGCAAATATTTCCAAACGTCTGGCTAAAACACCTAAACTTTTTTTCAACGACCAGGGGCTGTTATGCCATTTACTTAAGGCTGAACATCCCCAGTATAGCAAGATAAATATTAAAAAAGTCCGAAACTCAAGGGATTCTATTGTTTACAATACTATTATTGTCAGTAAAAAGCGAATCATTTCCTTTTTAAAATCAGTATAGACCTGAGAATTTTCGTAAGCGTCAATTTAACCGCACCTTTTGCCAAAGAATAAGTTGAAGTAAGATCTCCCATTGAAGGAGATAAAAATGCAAAAATACAGCAAAGAAGAAAAAGAGAAACACTTAAAGCAGTGGCGAAGTAGCGGCCTTAGCGGTCAAGAGTA
>WGCU01000090.1 GCA_015493635.1 Spirochaetaceae bacterium
TCCGGCAGTACTCTTGACCGCTAAGGCCGCTACTTCGCCACTGCTTTAAGTGTTTCTCTTTTTCTTCTTTGCTGTATTTTTGCATTTTTATCTCCTTCAATGGGAGATCTTACTTCAACTTATTCTTTGGTAAAAGGTGCGGTCAAATTGACGCTTACATTTGCTTTCAGCAGCACAACTTAAAGATAGCTCCAATTCTTTTTCTTGAGAAATAGGGAGGTTATTTATAAAGAAAAATCGTTAAACCCCAGAAGTGCAGGGCCATGGGTTCTCTTGTCTTAGGCAAAATCTCTCCCTTCGGATAAAAATTGAACTTCGTAACACTCTTATACAAAAACCTTCTTCTTATCGCCCCCCTGCGGAGGAATTGCTTACAACGTTCTGCGGCTATGCGACGTTTTGCTTTGTTGCCTGACTTTCTAACGGTAACCCAGGAAACTTTTCGTTCCTGAAAGGATTATATCATACCCCTGAAGAACTTCCAGCAAAATGTTGTATCGCCGCTGTTATAGGCTATACTGCGCCCTCTTTGTAACCAATTTCTTAAAACTCTTGCGCCCCCTCCGCCGGAGCACAGGACGAGCGGAGGAGGTTTATTTTTCAAATCTACCCCTGGAGAGGGGTATCAGATTTAGGACGAACGGTACTTCGGTATTTTATCATAAAAAGGTTAACTATCATATTAGAAACACTAAGAAATTTCTATGCAATGATTAATTTATACTTGACTTATATTGTTTAACAGTAGTTTATTTAGACATGGGTAAGTTTAATAAAGTGAGCAAAGTTAGAATGCAAATAAAAATTCAACAAAATTCGCAATATCCTGGTATTGAAGTTAAGCTGGGAGAAAACCAGTTTTCGCGTCATTCTCATATTCATAAAGAGTGGTCATTCAGTTATGTACTCCATGGGAAAACAGTAGTTCATTTAGGAACTTGGCAATCTGAACTGGTGGAAAATCAGTTTATTACTATCCCACCCGGAATTCCCCATCTATGTTCTCCGGAAACAGAGAATTCTTTTAGTTTTGTTGTACTTTATATTCCTTTTGAATCTCTGGATGTGCATACGCCTGAATTTTCACAACCGAGAATTGGTAAAATAGACTCTACTATTGTATCCCATTTTATTGATTTATTTATCCAGTCTGTGAATTTGAAGGAGTTGAAAACCAATTCTGAACAACTACAGGAATTACTGGATAAAAAGAGCTCTCCCTTAGATGTCGAATGGGGCGTGAAACTGTTAGAAGAAGAAAATAATTTTACATTATCTCTTCCTCATGGAAACCGTTTTCAGCGTTATAGATATGCTCGAAAACGTTTTGGTATAGGGCAGAAAAAGATTTCTACAATAGAGAAAATGGAACAAGCCAAAAGACTTATGTCGGAAGGACTGGATCTGGTTGAAGTAGCATTGAATTGCGGTTTCTATGATCAAAGCCATTTCAGCAAGGTTTTTAAATTGTATACAGGATTGACCCCTACTCAGTACATCAAGAAATAGTGCACATTTTTACAATACAAAATAAATTAAAACTCTTATCCTCATGCTATGAAAATAGCAGTTATTATTGACAAAGCTCTTCAAAATGGATTAGTAGCAAATACCGCAGCAGTACTGGGAATTTCTTTAGGGGCAATGTATCCAGAAATTGTTCGGGAGTCTGTTTGCGATGCAGTAGGGAATGAATACCCTGGTATAACTAGTCTTGTCATTCCCATACTTTCTGCAAAAGATCATATAATAAAGAACATTGTTAAGAGAGTCCAGCAGGATGGTGATGTTACTTTGATTCCGTTTACCAAAGTGGCACAACTGAGTAAAGATTATGATGCATATAAAGCAGATCTTCTGAAAGTCTCTCCAGATTCTATTCAATACAGCGGAATAGCACTAGTTGGATCAAACAAAAAAGTATCCAGTTATACAGGCTCTCTCCCTCTATTGAAGTAATAGAGTTAATGTTTTTATGACTAGTTATTTATAGAAGGGAGATTTGTTATGCATTCACCAATTTTCAAAATAGTATTAACTGTTGTGGTTGCCCATTTCCTTGCACTATTAAGTCCTGGTCCAGATTTTATGCTACTCGTTAAGAGTGGGATAAAGAATGGAGTCCGCAATGCTTTAGGATTGGCGTTGGGTATTGCCTGTGCAAATGGAGTCTATATTACTTTATGCATTATTGGTCTCGGAGAGTTTCTCATGCACTCTCTTATACTCCTTCGAGTATTGAAGGCTTTTGGAGGATTATTTTTGATTTATATTGCTGTATCAGCTTTAAGGACAAAAAAAGATGAATATCGTAAAGTTGTGGAAATCCATGATATTTCAGGAAGTAAAGAAAACTTTTCAAAGGAGTTTACAGTTGGATTTGTCTCGGGCATAACAAATCCTAAAAATTTGGTCTTTTATTTAAGTCTTTTTTCAATGGTTCTTACTGGAGGTATTGACCAGGGAATAAAAATCGGTTTAGGGATTTGGATGATCTGTCTTGTCCTCTTCTGGGATAGTATGATCCTATTGATTCTTTCTAAAAATTCTGTTCGGAAAGTATTCTCTGGAATTGTCTTTTATGTTGATAAAGTGGCTGGAATTGTTATAGGTATATTAGGGGTAAAACTAATTTTATCAGCGATAAAGGAAAGCAGCATCTGATAATTTCATAATGTAGTATTATTTTCCCATTCTATAACTCTAAATCAATTTAATCTTTCATCTTAGCCCGGCATGGACGCCGGGCTTCTTGGGGCGCGGGGATTTTTAGATATTATACTTTTCCATTCTATCCTATCACCAATTGTACTGGCGCGGTAGTCGGGTAAAAGGAAGCCCTCACGAGCTCCCTCTCCCCTAAGAACCGTACGTGATAGTTTCCCATCATACGGCTCAAGCAATCTTAACCCCAGTTACAGGGCAGCTGTTATTATTCATTATCCTTCTTCTATAGTATTCCCGATTTTCCA
>WGCU01000091.1 GCA_015493635.1 Spirochaetaceae bacterium
GGTTAAACGATCGGGGATGCATTGGACGGTCCGGGGAGCCAACAGCATTATTGCCCTTCGATGTTCAAGACTCAGCGGAAGATATGAAAACTTTATGGATGAACGAAAAGCCGGTTAACGATGGTGAAAAACAAAATTGTCGTACACCCTTTTAAAAGAGCATCCATGCTCAATGAAAGGTGTCAATATCCCAGGGTAAACCCTGGATCCAGGACACTATCCACTTACTGATGTAATAGAGGCCATTCCTCAATACTCGTTCGCTTTTTTAGTTTAATTATCACAACATTTTTAACTATATCATTATAAAACACAAAATACATCTCCAATGATTGGTTTTTACTCCTTTATCACATCACAATCATAAAAAAAGATATTGACATATACATTTTAACATTTTATAATTTTCTAATATGTTAAAACATGAAAATTCTCAATTGGCAATCAAAAGAATCAAGGAACGGTTCAGGAAGGAATCCAGATGCAGCCGCATTCAGAATATGCTGGATCTTGTATCCAATCCTTACCGCTTTAAAATTATCTGTGTTCTTGCAGAGGGCACTTTCTCTGTTGCTGAAATTGTAGAGCTTGTAGAGGGGAAACCATCCAATATTTCGCAGCAGCTCAAGATTCTTACCCTTTCCGGATACCTGAAAAAAGAAAGGGAGGGGAAACAGATCTACTACAGCCTGAACAGCAGCTATATCAGGGAGCTGTTCGACTTTTTACATAAACTGAAAATAGAGTAAAGGAGTTACGTATGAGAAAAATTGCAAGGTTTACCGCTACAGCGGCAGCCTCTTTCGTTATCTACATACTGCTGGTAATGCCCCTTAAATCGGGCGAACTGATACTGGGAGCCGCCGTAGCATTACTTTCCGCCGCAGTCCTGTACAAATTTCTCCCCTTTGACAGGAGAATATTTAATCCTGTCAGAATAGTAAAAGGGATTTTGTACGGTCCCTATTTCCTCTGGAAAATGATTGTAGCGAACATTGAAATTGCCCTCATTGTCATAAGTCCTGTATTAAAAATTAAACCGTCCATCGTCAAGGGGCGGACATTGTTACAATCAAACGAAGGGAAACTCCTTCTTACCAGTTCCATAACCCTTACTCCCGGAACACTGAGTATTGATTTAAAAGATGACCAGGTGTACATCCACCGGGTTAAGACGGATAAAACCAGCGATACCGAAACACAGGAAGAAGTTATACATCCCTTTGAAAAATTCATAAAAGGAGTTACTGAATGAAAGTTGTTACAGCCGTCCTTATTCTTCTTTCAGCCGGAGCAGTCCTTGCGCTTGTACGGATGATTTTTTCCAGAGAATCCTCCACCAAGGCAATTGTTCTTGATGTACTTACCACCCTCGTTACCGCGGTTATTGTCCTTCTTGCGCTTCTGTTCCATTCATCCTTTCTGCTCGATATTGCGCTCGTTTATGCCATTCTCTCTTTCGCGGCAGTCCTTGTCGTAGCGAGATATCTGGAAAGGGGGATATAGATGATAATTACAGGATCCGTACTCCTCATAATAGGAGCACTCTTTATATTCCTCGGAGCCCTCGGTATTTTCCGTATGCCGGATGCCATCAATAAACTTCAGGCAGGGACAAAAGCAACAACCCTCGGCTTTGTATCCGTTATAGCCGGCGTATTCTTTATTGAACCGGGCTGGTGGGCAAAACTTCTCGTTATCGGATTTTTTGTGCTCTTTACCAACCCCATCGGCAGCCATAATCTTGCCCGGGCAGCACATGACAGCGGGGAAAAAATACGTATTGACGGAATTGATGAACTGAAAAAAGCCAAGGAGGCATCGAAATGATATACTGGATAGCAGCAGTAGGTATTTTCCTGTTTCTGGGAGGAATTACCGTCATCTTCCAGAAATCGATTAAAAATGCAGTTATCACCTTTGGGATTGTAAGTATTACCTCATCCCTGATGTTTGCCATGATGAAAGCCTACGATGTTGCAATAACCGAGGCTTCCATCGGAGCGGTTCTCACAACTGCTCTCTTTTTCTGGACAATCAAGCGCCTGGAGGAGGAGGGATACAATGAGAAGAAATGAGTCACTTATCCATATAGCAGCATTCCTTCTTGTTATCGGTCTGTCAGCTGTGCTTTATGCTGTTTTTACCGACACACGGCCCGGACTGAAAGCCCTTGACGCCTCATTAAAAGAGAGGGTTTCCTACCATTATCTGCTGAAAACAGCAGGCAATCCCGCACAGCCCGCGGAAAGAAAAGTAACCGTTGGAAAATCAGGATATGAAGACGGTTCGGCGAACATTGTTACGGCAATAGTTGTCGACTACCGGGCGCTTGATACCCTTGGAGAAGTTCTTGTCCTTTTTGCAGCTTCAGCCGGTGTCGGTCTTCTCATGAGCAAACGGAAAAGAAAGATCGAAACAGAGGCAAGCCCTATCGTTACAACCGCAGTTCCGATGATTATGCTTTTTGCTGTCGTCGTAGGCCTGTACATCATTTTTCATGGGCACCTTTCCCCTGGAGGAGGATTTCCCGGGGGCGCAATTATCGCATCCGCCTACATGATCCAGTTTCTTGCTTTCAGGAAAAAGTTTTCAGGGAACCTCTTCAAGATCCTTGAATCCCTCGCGGGTCTTGGAATTCTGGGTATGGGGCTGGCCGGGCTCTACACCGAAGGGTCTTTTCTTGCGAACTTTCTGCCTACAGGAGAACTGGGAGCTGTTTTCAGTGCGGCGGGAATAATGATCCTGTACGCGCTTATCGGTATCAAAGTCGCTTCGGAGCTCAGCTCCATAATCGGTCATTTTATAGGAGAAAAATAGTATGGAAACAATTCTTTTTGCCCTGAGCGGCCTTTCTCTTGTTATGGTGGGTATTTTCGGCATTCTGACAAAGAAGAATATTATTAAAATTCTCCTCGGACTGAACCTGATGGAAACCGGCATTAACCTTTTTGTTGTTGCCATGGGATTCTTTAAGGGGGGAAAAACTCCGATCATAACCGAATCGTTCACTGCTTCAACCATGCATTTTGTCGATCCCCTCCCCCATGCACTTGTTCTTACATCCATCGTTATCGGACTCGGCACAACGGCCCTTGCCCTCACCCTGACCCTGAATTATTTCCGGGAACATAAACATATTGAATTCAGAGGAGACAACGCATGAATAACGCTCTATTACTCCTGGCATTTCCCCTTACCGCTGTTTTCCTTATTCCCGTAGGAACAGTTTTCTACAAGGGGTTCGGAAGATTTTTATCCATGCTTTCATACCTGGCCGGAATTGTATACGGTATCTATCTTTTCCCGTCGATTCTTGCCGGGTCGAAAACAGTCATTGTCGGAAACTGGGCCCCGCCCTTCGGCATAAATCTTTTTATCAGCCCTTTTTCCCTCGGATTGGTTATCCTTATATTCTCAGCTGCCTTTATCATAATGGTCACGGACCTTCAGAATAAAGGGAAAAGCGGCCAGTACTATCTCCTCTATACCCTCTTTGTTATGGCATCCGCCGGAATGGTACTAACCGGAGATATATTCAACCTCTTCGTATTTCTTGAAATCGGCGGTATTGCTTCTTTCGCGCTGATAGCAGCGGGAGCATCTCCCATGGGTTCGGCGGGAAGCCTCAGATACCTTATACAGGCACAGATCACTTCCCTTTCCATGCTCGCGGGAATTATCCTCATTTACAGTGCATCCGGTGTATTGAATATTGCCGTTCTCGCCCAGTTTAAAACATTCAATCCGGCATTTGCTTTTCTTGCCCTGGCTCTTCTCCTCTTTCCCTTTATGCTTGAATCCAAGCTCTTTCCCCTCCATACATGGGTCGGCGGAGCATACCTGGGAGCGGATCACCCCTTTGCAGCCTCCATGAGCGGGATAGCAGCCACTGCCGCCGGAGCGGTAATGCTCCGTATCGTCCTTACCCTTGCAAATCCGCAGTCAGGCTTTGGAACAGCAGGAAAAAGCATACAAACCATGCTGATTATTCTTGGAGGAATAACGGTCCTTATCGGTGAGGGAGCCGCTTTTACGGAAAAGAATTTCAAAAAAACCCTCGGGTACTCGTCTGCAGGGCAGATGGGTATTATCGCGGTGGGAATAGGACTGGCAACAAAGGATGCTCTTGCGGGAGTCCTGTTTCTTATCCTTAACCATACCGCAGCAAAAATACTTCTCTTTTCCGTCGCGGGACTCTTCTCGAAGGTTTCAGGAAAAGAAAAATGGGCTGACATGAAGGGGATTGGAAGAATATATCCGCTGCCTGCGGCACTCTTTGCCGCCGGAGCTATGGCGCTTTTCGGTATTCCAATGTTTTCCGGGTTCTGGGGCAAGCTTTATGTCCTGAAATCAGCTTTCGCCCTCGGGGGGCTGGCCTACGCGGGAGCAGGGGCAATACTTCTTGGAACCATCTTTGAAGGTATCTATTTCATGAAAATATCCCACACCTTCTTTGAAAAGAGTGATATCTCTCTGGAGCGGAAACACTATCCCTTTTTCGGTATTCCGGCACTCTTTCTTGCCGCGGTACTTCTTGCTCCGGGACTTTTCCCTTCGATTCTCGGCCCCTGGGTACAGGCGTCGGTAAAGGAACTTCTTAACCCGATAAGCGGATACGTACATATTATTCTAACCTCAGGAGGTGCAATGTGAACCTGATAAGTACAGGCATCCTGACATGTTTCACCGCGGGCCTTTTTTCTCTTATCTTTTTACAGAGAGTTAAAAAGCTGCAGTGGATTATCTTTTTTATAACGGCGCTGTTTATGGCTGCGGTGGCCTACCGCTTGTACGGCAGCTGGCAGCTGACAGAATCCTACCAGACCGGAATATTTCTGCTGACCTTTCATAACGGATATTTCGGATGGATCTTTTTCGGCATGACATCCATTGTCACCCTTCTCATAGCGCTTTTTTCCCTTTCCTACAATGATAAAAAACACGCTACCGCCATTGCCCCTTTATGGACGATGCTTCTCGGGGCCAATGCCGGAATATTTTTTGCTGCTGACTGGATTACGTTTATCATAGCCTGGGAGATAATGGGCTGGACATCCTTCTTCATCATTGCCCACGGCAAACCAAAATCATTCAAGGCAGGTATTTATTACTACTCCTTAAGCATGATTGGGGCGGTAACGCTTCTTGCTGCTGTCTTTATACTCTATACCGCCACAGGAACCATGAACATTTCCGATTCCATAAAAGCTTTAAGCGGTTTGTGGGGAAACCGGGACGGCATGATCTATACCGTCGTGACTCTTTTTGCCGTTACCTTCTTCGCAAAAGCGGCAATCGGCCCCTTTTACATGTGGCCGGCAAAGGCACACGCGGAAGCTCCGGATGATTTTTCATCCTTCCTTTCAGGAATAATGATCAAATACGGTATCTTCGGGCTCCTTATTACCATCGTACCTCTTTTCAGAATGAACTATTCAGGTCCTGTTGTCTGGAATATCCCTCTTGCCCTCTATCTCATGGGTTGGATCGGTGCCCTTACAGCAGTTTCGGGAACCCTTCTTGCGGTGCGGGAGAATGACATGAAACGTCTCATGGCCTTTTCCACCGTCAGTAATATCGGCTTTATAACCCTTGCGTTGTCGGTTAATACCGTTTTCGGTATTGTGGCTGCGGTTTATCATACCTTTAACCACATGGTATTCAAGGGGACGATCTTCCTTTCCATGGCATCTGTTAAATTCAGAACCGGAGAGCGGGATATGCACAAGCTCGGCGGAATCGGATACCGGATGCCCATAGCTTTCTTTGCTTTCCTTATCGGTATTATTTCCGCCGCGGGTATTCCTCCCATGGCAGGGTTTTCCTCCAAATGGATGATATTTCAGTCCCTCTTCGGAGAAAAACTGCTCTTTCTGGCCATTCCGGCGTTTCTTGCTTCTACCGGAGCTTTTCTCTACCTGTACCGGGGACTTCACTCCATCTATCTCGGACAGCTTTCTCCCCGGTTCAGCAGTATAAAACCTGCACCGCCGCTGCAGTCAATTACCATGATTCTCATGATGCTTTCCATCTTTGTAGTGGGAGCATTTCCCGGAATCTTTCTTACCCCCATTCGGGGCGCCATAGCAGCTTTTACCGGAGAAACCATTTCGGCAGGCTTTACTACCATTTCAGGGGTAACCGCGAATGTCAACCTTTTCATGGTTTCCCTTACGTTTATAGGAAGCTTTCTTCTTGTTCTTTTCCTCTATGTAGTGGGGAAAAAGAGACGTCATGTTGAACCTCTCGACTCCTACATGTCCGGTGAGTATCCGGAAGACTGGAACATGATTCCCGAGCAGTATCACTACGCCTTCAGATTTTATGAACCTTTTGAAAAAATGATAAATCCCACTCTGGAGCGGTACTCCTTTGAAAACTGGTTCGAAAACTTCATCTATAATACAAAACGGTTCAGTACAAGTCTCGGACGCTGGCTGTACCGCCAGCAGCTTGGAGCCTTTATCGTTATTACCGCTCTTACACTTATTATTTTAACGGGGGTAGTATGGTAGTCTTAACAAGTTTGTTTCTAGCATTTTCAGCGATGGTTGTCGGTCTCCTTTTTATGGGAATCGGCAGGAAAGTTACTGCCCGTCTGCAGCGGAGATACGGTCCTCCCTTCTGGCAGAGCTACATTGACGTTATCAAATGTTTCTCACGGAACTCCATTTCCCACAGCTACATACAGGACCTGGGTTCCATGATGGGACTCGCGGGACTTATTGCAGCGGCAATGTTTGTTCCCATTGCAGGATGGCTTCCCTTCCCTTCGGCCAGCCCCATTATTGTTATTCTCTATTTGATGCCCATAGGATACCTCGGCATGGCCATGGGAGTTTCCGCTTCAGGGAATCCCCTGGCAGCCATCGGTATAGGAAGGGCCCTTACCCTTATGCTCGGCTATGAAGTTCCCTATGCGATACTTCTTCTTACCTTTATTGCGTCATCCAATACCTCTTCTCTGGCAGTTTTAAGTGATCTGCAGACAGGGGGTATCGGGAACTGGTTTGCCGTAAAAATGCCTATAGGGTTTATTGCAAGCATCATCTGCCTCCAGGCAATGCTCGCTGAAAAGCCATTTGATACGATGATAGCTCCGGCCGAGATTGCCTCGGGACCCATGGTTGAGCTGAGCGGGAAGTTTCTCGGTATGGCATTCCTGCAGCATGCGGTGGCGATATTTATCGAAACAGGTCTTATTGTAAACATGTATCTCGGCGGAGGAGCAACAGTACTGTCTTTCGTTTTCAAACAGTTTCTCCTTTATACTTTTGCCATGGCTGTCAACGGTATCTACGGACGATACCGGGTTGAACAGGCAGTCAAGTTCCTTTGGATTTTCGCCGGATCCCTGGCAGTTATACAGCTGCTAATAAATATTTTTTAATGAGGTAACAGAAAATTATGAGTGAAATGTTAACTGTCAGCAGACAGGATATTATGGACGGACGTTACGAACGGGTCCTGGACTGGTTTAGAAGCAGATCCATGTGGATGCTGTACTACTGTACCGGGTGCGGCGCCATTGAACTCCCCCCGACCATGACCAGCCGGTTTGATATGGAGCGGTTCGGCATAGGCCCCATGGCGACACCCCGCCAGGCGGATATTCTCCTGATTACCGGATATATCTCGGTAAAAACCCTGAAACGGGTGGTCAGGACCTACGACCAGATGCCGGAACCCAAGTGGGTTGTCGGTTTCGGATCATGCCCCATAAACGGAGGTATCTACTGGAACTCCTATGCCACCATAAACCACCTGGAAAAATATATTCCCATTGATCTCAGCATCGCGGGATGTATGCCCCGGCCCCAGGCAGTTTTAAGCGGCCTGACACGGCTTATGGAGCAGGTCAAAAAGGGAGAAGCCGTAGGATATAAAAAATACAAAATGAACTACGACTGGTACAAGAAGAACCAGGATGAAGTCCTGTACCGGACAGAACCTGTACTGGGAGGGTCCCATGAAGCGGAATGAAATAATGGAAAAAATAAAAGCAGGGTTTCCCGGTGCGGATGCTGAACCCAGGTTCTCCAACCAGATACATGCCGCGGTACCTGCCGCACAAATAACAGGGTTTATTACGTACCTGAAACAGATGGATTTCAAACATCTTGTAAATATTACCTGTGTCGACTGGATCGAAGAAAACCAGTTTGAGGTTGTTTACAATGTATGGTCATACGAACATCACATCCATATAACGGTAAAATCTGTTATTGACCGCACAAAACCGGAACTGCAGTCCATTTCTTCTCTCTGGCCTGCCGCACAGGTATACGAGCAGGAAATTCATGAAATGTTCGGTGTTGTTTTTTTGGGGAATCCCGATCTCGGACCGCTGTTTCTTCATAACTGGCTTGATCTGCCCCCCCTGCGGAAGGATTTTAATGCGGAAGAGTACTCAGGCGCCGCTTACGGTTTTGTAGAAACCGATACAGCAGAAGCAACCTGTATTGTACCCATGGAGGAGAACTGATGGACAGCATGATGGCTTTTTCCGAGTTAACAGAATTAACCCGGAATGACAAGTACGTTCAGTATGAACTTTTTTTCGGCCCGAATTTCCCCGGAATGCACGGAAACTTCGGCTACATTCTTGATGTTGCAGGAAGTACGATAACAAAGGTACGGCCGAATCCCGGCCTGCTTCACCGGGGTTTTGAAAAACTGATGGAACAGAAGCTCTGGCTTCAGAACCTGTCCCTTATCCCCCGGATCTGTGTACCGGACCCCGACCCGAACGAGGTTGCCTACTGCAGTGCCGTGGAAAAGATAATGGGGATCGATATCCCGGAGAGGGCGAAGTTTATCCGAACCATAACCCTGGAACTTTCCAGAATAACATCACTGCTTATGGGCATGGGCGCCCTCGGCGCCATGATGGGACATTACACCGTTATGTACAGAATGATGCAGGACCGGGACAGGGTCCTTGACATGTTTGAATGGCTGACGGGAGCACGGGTCTACCATATCTACAACACCATCGGCGGTGTTTCCCGGGATTTACCGGAAGGATGGATTGAAAAAACAGAAGCGGTCCTTGACGAACTGGAGGGCAATATCCCGGAATGGGACAAACTGCTTTTCGACAACCCTGTAATCCATACACGCCTTACCGGTATCGGTCCGCTTACAGAAGAAGAAGCCGTGCAGTACGGTATCGTCGGCCCCAGCCTCAGAGCTTCAGGCTCCACCGCTGATGTCCGCAAAGACGACCCCTACGCGGCCTACCCCTATCTGGATTTTGAAATTCCCCGTACCGGCGGCGGCGACGCGCTGAACAGGGCAATTCAGGTCCGGCTGGAGTTTGCCGAATCCATTAAACTGGTGAAAAAGGCGCTCCACATGATCCCCGAAGGAGATTTTAAAATCAAACTCGGCAATTCCCTTAAACTTATCGTTCCCAAAGGGGACGCCTACGCGCGGGTAGAATCTTCAAAGGGGGAATACGGTTACTATATCGTCTCAAACGGGGGCGTTAAACCTTACCGGGTTTCTGTCCGGGGTCCGTCACTTCCGGGAGGGCTGGCTCTCTGCCATAAACATCTTCCGGGAATGCTTATAGATGATGTCGCTATCTGGATGGCAAGTTTTGCCGTCTGCCCGCCGGATTTTGACAGGTAAGGAGAAAACAATGAAGAAGAATATATTTTCACCCTATGCGACGTGGAAAAATTTTGTAAAAAAACCAACTACGGTACGGTATCCGAAAGAAGACATTGATATTTTTGATAAACCCGGAGCGTCACCGACCTACCGGGGATTCCATACAAACGACCTTGAACTATGCGTCGGGTGCGCTACCTGTGAGGAGATATGCCCCACCAGTGCCATAACCATGATCGATGGTCCCAACACAGGGGAAGGAAAGAAGGGTGTCATACCGGTTATAGACTACGGAAGGTGCTGCTACTGCGGGTTCTGTGTAGATGTCTGTACCTCCCGCTCCTTAAGCATGTCACGGGATTATCTGATGGTGCTGGATAACCCCATTGAAAAACTGGGTATGAACGAGATCGAGCATGTTGTCAGCAGTTTCAAAATCAAACCTGATGATACCCACTCTGACAACCTCGGGCATGAAACACCTGATGACCTCTCCTGGCTTGACCTCGAACGGGTACCCATGGGAGAGGCACCGGCAGAAGAACGTGTTCAGTCTTTTATGGAAATTGTAAAGGGCTTTTCGGAAGAACAGGCTAAAAAGGAAGCTTCCCGTTGTGTGGAATGCGGTATCTGTACCGATACCTGTCCGGCGCATATGGATATTCCCGATTATATCAGGGCCATCTGGGAGGGTGATTTACAGCGGTCGGTTGACATCATGTACAACACAAACCCTCTTCCCGGTATCTGCGGCCGTATCTGTACCCACAAATGCGAAACAGTCTGTTCCATTTCTCTCCGGGGAGAGCCCCTTGCCATCCGCTGGCTGAAACGGTACGCCGTCGACATGCTGCCGGAAGAGCAGTATGAAGAGATAATGAAAAAAGAGGTTGTAAAAACTGGTAAAAAGGTGGCTGTAGTAGGAGCGGGACCGTCCGGCCTTTCTGCCGCGTACTACTTAAGTCTCGCGGGACATGCTGTAACCATCTACGAAGCACTTCCGAGAGCTGGAGGCATGATGGCAGTAGGGGTTCCCAAGTATCGGCTCCCCTTTAAAGCAATAGACAGGGATGTGGACCACATTCTGTCCCTGGGGGCAGAGCTGAAGCTCAATACCCGGGTCGGTAAGGATGTAAGCCTCACTGAATTACGTGACAATTTCGATGCTGTGTACGTATCAACAGGGCTGCACCAGGGAAGGAACCTCGGATTTCCGGCAGAAAAACTCCCCTATGTACGGCAGTCCATTGATCTCTTGCGGGAAATAGAACTGGGGCAGGACGTTGACGTACCGGAGCGTATCGTTGTTATCGGAGGCGGAAACGTTGCCATGGATATTGCCCGTACGTTCGCGCGGCTCCAGACACAGAAGTACGGCAAAGTCAGTGTGGATATGTTTGCCCTTGAAAGCTGGGACATTCTCCCCGCGGACAAGGAGGAAGTGACAGAATCCCAGGAGGAAGGGATAAAAATCCATCCATCTTTCGGCCCAAAGGATATTATTACAGAGAATGACAAGGTTACCAAGGCTGTCTTTGTCCGTTGTACCTCTGTTTTTAATGGAGAAGGACGTTTTGCGCCCCAGTTCAATGAGAAAGACACGAAAGAGATTGAAACAGACCTCGTTGTGGAATCCATCGGACAGAGCGAAGACCGGAGCTATCTGCCGGAAGAGATACTGAAGGACCTTGAGTATACCGAACGGAGAAAGGTCGCTGTCAATGAGAACCAGCAGACTTCCATCCCCTGGCTCTTTGCCGGCGGTGATATAGCAAAGGGACCGGATGCCATTAACGGTATCGCCGACGGGCACCGTGCCGCAAAGGGAATCGACGAGTATCTTTCCTGAAATTTTATGCAGGTACAAAGCTGTCCGGCCCGCCCGGACAGCTTTTTTTGTGTTTTAGTATGAGGGTTTCGGTATCATGGGCAGCGTTATGGTACAGGTTGTCCCCTGCTCCCTTTCAAAACGGATCGTACCATCCAGCTGATGCACCATAAGGTTGATAAGTTTCATACCGAATCCGTTGGATCCTGTCACGCTAAAACCATCAGGAATACCGGTACCGTTATCCGCAACAACCAGACGGATACGGTTATGGGCATACGCAGCTGAGATTCTCACGGTTCCGGATGATGTGCTCTTAAATGCATATTTCATTGCATTGGTAATAAGCTCATTGACCATTATTCCGATACTGAGAATTATTTTTGCGGAGACTTTAAAATCCTCAAAGTTTTTTTTGAACGGTAATCTTTTCTGCTTCCGGAAACGTAGCCAGAATGGAATCCACCAGGGAAGACAGGTAATGCTTTACCGATACATTCTGAAAGTCTTCAGCTTGGAAAAGGGTCTCATACAGAGACAGCATCGACCACACTCTCTTTTCAATCGATTCCAAAGCATTTTTTGCTTCTTCATTTTCTACCGCATCTGACTGCAGGGTAATAATACTTAGCAGCGTTGTCATATTATTCTTTATCCGGTGATGTACCTCTTTCAGAAGATATTCCTTTTCGATAAGCAGTTTTCTTACCTCACTCTCGGCAAGCATTCTCTTCGTTACATCCCGGTTGCTTCCCCTTCGTCCCCGGTACACTCCTTCAGCATCATAAATTGCCCGACATACATGACTAATCCACTTTACTGTATTCGATTTTGTAATAATTCTAAAGTAAACTGCATCACGCTCTCTGGAAACAGTCTCACTATGCAACTTGAAAAGGTCCCTGTCATCAGGATGAATGATGGTTTCATACAATTCCGGTATTGTATTAAAATCTTCAGGTGTATACCCTGTAATAGTCTCCACTGAGGGAGAAATATAGGTATACGTCCCGTCCGGATTTTTCCAGTATTCCCAATCAGCAGTATAGTCTGCTACTGTTCGGAACAGTTCCTCACGCTTTTTCAGCTGCTCTTCCAGGATTCTCTGGCCGGTTATATCCATCCCCGAACTTAAGTGTCCGGTAATCTTCCCTCTCTTATCCTTAAGAAGAGTATTATGCCAGGCAACAGTACATTCTTCCCCGTCTTTCGTCCGTATCTGGTTTTCATAATACTCGACCGGTTCGATCTCACCATGAAGCAGCTTTTTCGAAACAAAAATAATCTCTTCCTGAAAACGCTCCGGTATCATGAGCAAAAACCAGTTTTCCCCGATAATCTCTTCTTTTTTGTAGCCGGTAATCTCGCAGAGTTTTTTATTGACCATGGTAACGGTACCGTTCTTGTCTATAGCAACAAACATAACCCCCGCAATATCCAGATACAGCTGAGCTCTCCGCTGTTCTCTTTCAACCTGCAGCTGTGCCCGTTTCTCGGTAGTAATATCCACAGAGATTACCGCTACTCCGGAAATTTTTCCGTCCCTTTTTATCGGATTCAGATTTACCCGGAAGTATTTTTTCCCCCGAAGGCCGTTCTCCTTAAACTCAAAACTGACCCGTTTTCCCCGTAAAGCAGCTTCGTACTTCGGAAGCCAGAGTTCTTTCATCTTTTTGCTGACAAGAGAAAAAAGATCCGCCCCCTGATGCAGGTCTATACCAAAAGCTTCTTTAAAATCCTTTTTAAAATAGGCATTGGCAAAGGTAATGTGTAAGGAACGGTCAACTGTCCATACCGCTTCTTCAAAACTATCAATAATACTCTGTATCCCGTTATCGGAGGTCATACCTTCTTTCACCTGTTAAAAGTATATCGAAGCCCCGAGGGAGGCCTTTACGTAGTTTGGAGGATACAAGGCAACATCCATGACAGACCGCCCGTCAGGCATCATAAAAGGATTGAGGCCGAAGGACTCCAGGGAATAATCGCCGCTGCCGTAGTAGTACTCCCCCGTAGTCGGACTGTACGCATTGAGTTTGCCGCCCGTTTTGGGGAAGATGTATGAGTAAAATCCGCTTATCCCGAAGTTCAAAGCAAACCGGGGCAGCACAAAATACTCAAGGTTAATGTTAGCTGTTCCGCCCAGACCGATAAAGTCCATATTTATCTCGTACCGCTTGAACGCGACCCCTTGGTTTATAAGGATGGGAACGTTGTCGTACACCTGCTTGTACTGTAACCAGTTTACATGGGGACCGATCCCGGCAGAGATATTGAAGTTCCTGCTGAAGTTGTACACGTAGGAAAGCATAAAACTGACGTTCGTTGTCTGCTGGGTAAGGGTGTAGTAGTTGGCATCAGCGTCCAGTTCAGCTTTCACTGCTGTAGAATCTATAAGCTTATTGAAACTACCATCACTCTTCCAAAAGCCCGTGGGCGCAATACTTGATGTATTGAAAACATTATCATAGGCCGTCAGATTCTTCATGGTGCCGATGGATCGGTAGTCATAAAAAACATCGTTTATGTTCATATCCGTATCAATACTGAACTTCCAGTTCCTGCTCAGACGGTAGGTAAGATTCATTCCTCCTGCACCGGTGTGGTACTGATCATCCCCGGCCTTTTGGGGCGGAGACTGGTTTAAAACAAGATACCGGGTGGGGGTAAAAAAGAAGGAAAGGCCGATCCCGTTGGCGGTAACGTACTCGTAGGCAATCTTATTGCTTTCCGCCAGCAGTACGTCCTTTGGAACCGCCGCCGTTGACGCCGCAACTACCTCCGTTGTTTCCACCGAAGTCAGCCGGAGGCTAATAAGAAAGGTATTTCCTTCAGAGGTAACACTTCCGTCTAAAAGGAGCTTTACTCCCCGGATCTTTCCGAGCTCCGGAGCATCCTTCCCGTCGGTAAGCCCCGTAAGGGAGAGTTTTACCTCTTTAAGAGCGGCATCGAGGTTCTTCCGGTCAACAAGCTTGAAAACAAGACTGTCGACAAGGGCATTTTTTACCAGTTCTTCAACCCCCTGACCGATGTAATTCTCCTCCATCTTCCTGGTGGTATTACGTATCTCTATGATTGAAACCGTCTGTTTCGAATAAAACGTCTGCCCTGCCTGGCTGGTATAATCCGCCGCCAGCTGGTCCACAAGGGAACCGACAATACTGCTAATGTCAGCTGAGTACGCAAAAACCGGCAGAAAAACAAGGAGAAAGAGAAATTTCTTCATAAAACCAACCTCCTGGAACCTTTATACAAGTGTACCGTTGTTTTCCCCGATTTTCCAGCAAAATTAAACAGGTACGTAAAAAAATAACTGCTTGCATCTCGCCGTAAAATATTTTACATTTAAGACCTGCACCATAATAATATGAACACGGAGCATGATAATGAAACGATATCTGATCTCTTTCAAAACCCTCTTGATACTGTTGATAATACTTGCAACAAGCATCCCCATAGCAACCCTTACGTTTATAGAAATCAGAGCATCCTCCAGAGAAGCCCTCACTTCAATAGAAAACACACTTAAAATGAGTGTCGGAATGCAGCAAAAAAGTATCCGTAACGAGTTCGACAGTGTTCAGTCGAAAGTCAATTCAGACCTGATACTTGCAGAACAGGTTATATCATCCATGGGAAAACCATACCTGAACAGCAGCAAAAACATATCAGTTACCGCTGTCAATCAGATAACAAAAAAAAGCAAAACAATTTCCATTCCCCTTATGGAAATGGCTGGTAGACAGACTGCCTTCAACTACGCAGCTGTTGACAAAATATACACCCTTGTCGGAGGAACAGCGACCATCTTTCAGGTTATTCCGGACGGACTGCTACGAATTTCAACCAACGTCCTAAAAACAGACAAAAAGAGAGCTGTCGGTACATACATACCGGTAAATTCTCCGGTATATAAAACTGTTATGAAGGGAAACACATTTTACGGAAGGGCGTACGTTGTTAACGCATGGTACATAACCGCTTACAAACCCTTCCAGGACAGTACCGGAAAAATAATAGGAGTACTCTATGTGGGAGTACAGGAAAATTCTTACAAAAAAACAATCTTTGACTCACTTACAAACCTGAAAGTGGGGGAAAACGGATATTATGAAATACTTGATTCCAGCGGAAAAAGTGTTTTCCTCTCACTCCAAACCAATACAAAAAAGGGGATAGTACCATTAAGCACCATTAACAGCGGAGCTCCTTCTGCAAAAATTGTAGAGAAGGTATCCAACGCACCGGAAGGAACCTCTGATTTTATTTTTTATACGGTAAAAGATCCGTCAACAGGAAAAGGAAGACAAAAAATAACCGCTTTTACCTATTTTAAGCCATGGAAATGGATTATTACCGCAAACGCCTATCAGGATGATCTTGTCGCAGAACAGTTGAGAGGTGATATGATCCGGAGAACTACCGTAGGAGGAATCTTTATTCTGCTTTCAATCATTGCAGCTTTTTTCATTGCACGGGTTTTATCGACCCCCCTGCGGCATGCAGAGGAAACGATTGCTGAGGTCGGGGATGGTAATCTTGATACCGATATACAAAACTCATCCCGGATTCGGGAATTAGCCAATCTTACCTCCAGCGTCAGCAATAAACTTGTAAAAAAATTGAAACAAATCCTTTTCGGTATTATTGTTTCCACTGAAACAAGCACCAATATAGGTAAAATTCTTACATCTAAATCCCGCCTCTCCTCCTGGCTTACCGGAAGGATTAAAGAATCCGTCCATGAAATCAACAACGAAATGGCGTCTCTCGATCATCAAATTTCAGAAGCATCTTCTGCGGTAACAGAAATTCATGCTGCCGTTGGAAATCTTACCGATACAATCTCCACCCAGACCACTGCTGTTACGCAAACCTCCGCAGCCGTAGAAGAGATGGCGGCATCAATACAGAGTATTGCCCGTATCGCGGAAGACAAAGCATCTTCAGCCAGAAATCTCCTTGCTGTTGTGGATGAGGGTAAAGATAAAATAGCAGCATCAAATACTCATATTCAGGAGATAGATGAAGCAGTAAAAGGGATGATGGAGGTAATAGGGGTTATCAATTCCATTGCCGCCCAGACAAATCTGCTTGCCATGAATGCCGCCATAGAGGCTGCTCATGCGGGAACTGCCGGTAAAGGATTCTCTGTCGTTGCTGATGAAATACGAAAACTGGCAGAATCGACAGGTGATAACGCAAGAAAAATATCAACTTCATTGAAAGAAACAACTCAGAAGATGAACAACGCAATCGAAGCGGGGAAAAGTTCGAGCAGCTCCTTTGGTAAAATTTCCAATGAAGCAGAAAAGTTCGTTGATGCTTTTTCCGAAATCTCAAGCAGTACCGCAGAAGTCTCCGGAGGTAACAGGGAGGTTGTCAAAGCCACTGAATCCCTTATCCAGATATCCCAGGAAATCAATTCCGGTGCAACAGAAATAAAACTGAGTACCGAGGATATCAGCAGCTCCCTCTCTCTTCTTGAACAATCATCCAAAAAGGTTGTTACCAGAATTGAAGAAATACAAAATGGAACTGACCAGATTCTTCAGGCACAGGACGAAACAAACGAGGTTATAGACTGGAACAATAATACCCTTGCACATATTGTTGACCATGTAAATTATTTCAAGATGACTGTAGATCTCCATAATGCACAGAACGCTGTCCTCGAACGGGACCTCATGGACCTGCTGTATGATCATTCACATTGGATCGAAAAGGTTTCCCGAAGTTTTGACGGAGCAGAATCCATTAACCCGGCGGAAGCAGGTGATTACCATGCATGCAGACTGGGAACATGGATATATTCTGAGGGACAGAACCTTTTCGGAGATAATCCTGTTTTCCGGAAACTTGTCAGCAACCACGAATCTTTTCACACAACCCTTGTCCAATTGATCCAGTATATTGCTGACGGAAACAATGAGGAAGCTTTAACCGTATTTAATACACTTCGATCAGGTTTCCACCAAATACTCGGCATCATGCAGGATCTTGTAAAAGAGAAGTAAGCTTTTTTGATACGGATTCATCTCTCTTTATGTAATGTGGCTGCGGGAAAAATCAGTCCCCGTAATGCGGAGAATGATCTTGATATTTTCCTTAAATTTGCGTAGATTAGTAGCTATGTGCAGTAAAAGAGAGAGGCAGTATGGTAAAATACATTTATCAATATAAAAGCTGGCCTCATTTTACCTGGAATGAAAAAGAAGTCCAGGTTATTCTGGGGAAGGTGCGGCATTTACAAGGAAAAATATTCGGCCAAATGAGCGCATTAGGATTTTCAGTACAAGAAGAAACAATGCTGTCAACTTTAACACTTGATGTGTTGAAATCATCAGAAATTGAAGGCGAAATACTTAATTATGAACAAGTTCGTTCGTCTATTGCACGAAGATTGGGCATAGAATATACGGCAATGGTCTATCCGGACAGAAATGTAGAAGGTGTTGTAGAAATGATGCTTGATGCAACACAAAATTATGACAAGCCTGTTGACGAAGAAAGATTATTTAGCTGGTACGCCGCTCTTTTCCCAACAGGCAGAAGCGGAATGCACAAAATTGATGCAGCCCACTATAGACACGGCAAAATGCAGATTATTTCCGGGTCTATGGTGAAAGAAAAAATTCATTACCAGGCACCATCACCAGAACAAGTAAAATATGAAATGGACAGGTTTCTTGATTGGCTTAATGATAATTCAGAGATAGACCTGGTCATCAAGTCAGCAGTTGCACATTTTTGGTTTATTATTATTCATCCGTTTGAAGACGGTAATGGCCGAATAACCAGAGCAATTTCCGACTTATTACTGGCACGTTCTGATAATAGTTCTCAGCGTTTTTACAGTTTATCAAATCAAATTTTATCAGAGCGGAAAGAATATTACAATATTCTACAGAGGATTCAATATAACGACGGAGAAATAACCGAATGGATACTCTGGTTCCTGAACTGCTTACAGCATGCTTTAAAAAATACAGAAAAATCGATAGGAAAAATTCTTTATAAAGCTGATTTTTGGGATAAACATAAAAATACTGTTCTCAATAGCAGACAGCGATTAATGTTGAACAAACTTCTCGATGGATTTGAAGAAAAATTAAAAACTTCAAAATGGGCAAAGATTACACATTGTTCACAGGATACAGCTTTACGAGACATAAAAGACTTAATAAAAAAAGGAATAGTAAGACAAGAAAAATCAGGCGGGAGAAGCACAAATTATGAACTAAATAATGAGGGAAACCGCCGGCTCTCATAATGTATACACGTTTCTCTTTGCATCCAGATACATGCCGAAAACCTCGCTGAGAACAACTCCGCCGATGATAATCACTCCGCCGATGATTCCGTTTTTTCCAATCCTTTCTCCAAGGAACAGCCATCCGGAAAAAACGGCAAGCACCGGTTCAAGGGCATAGATAATAACGGCCCGTACGGGAGTTGTTCCCCTCTGGTACCGGTTCATGATAAAGATGGCAGCAACACTGCCGAAGATCGTCAGGTACAACAGGGAAAAAAGAAAACTGCCTGTTATGTGCAGGAATGGATGCTCAAAGAAAAGGACATACAGAGCACCGGAGACTGCCATAACAGCGAACTGTATCCCCGTGAGAATACCCGGATCATACTGTCTGGAATATCTGTCAAGAAAAATAATATTCAGGGCGTAGCTTACAGCAGCCAGAAAGGTAAGGGTGTCTCCCGTATTCCAGCCGGAACTTCCTGAAGCTCCCGGAGAGGTAAAAATGTACATCCCTGCAAGAGCCAGAAAAAGACCAACCAGGTTAAGTACCTTTACCCCTTTCTTTAAAAAGAGTATCTGCAGAAGAGGAACAAAGAGAGCGTACCCGTAGGGATAAGACCGGACCGGGCAGTTGTTGTCAAAACAAGACCGGCAGTAAGAAGTCCGTATCCCGCAAACATCGTTATACCCAGAATAAATCCGGCTTTTAAAGTTTCTGCCGTTATCTCTCCCCTTCTCCGAATACAGAGGGGTAGAAAAAAGAGGAAAGCAAGGAAAAAACGTATTGCCACAAAAAGAAGAGGGGAAACATCATGCAGTCCCGTTTTTATAATGGCGAAGGTTCCGCCCCAGATAACCGTGGCAAGAGCAAGAAAAAGTTCACTTTTTAGCCGGGAAGAGATCTTCAAGAATGCTTTACCGCCAGATTGTCTGCGAGAGCTCTCAGGAAAAGTCCTACGTCGCTGACAATCCCCACCGTCTGGCCGCTGCCTCTATCCGAAAACTTGGTTACAACAGCTGGATTTATATCAATACAGACGGTTTTTATCCATGAAGGGGTCATGTTTCCTGTTCCGATGGAATGCAGCATTGTGGAAAGCATCAGAATAAGGTCAGAGTCTTTTACAATTGCCGCATATTCCGCCTGGGCTTTTATCATATCCATCTGTGTTTCAGGAAGCGGTCCGTCATCACGGATACTGCCGGCAAGGCTGTAGGGAATACCCGCCTTGACAATTTCATACATCAACCCGGAGGTAAGGTCCCCTGCATCAATTGCTCCCTGAATGGACCCGTGATAATTTATCCGGTTTATGGCACGCATGTGGTGGTAATGGCCGCCGGCTGTCTGTTTTCCGGTTTTCAAATCCACTCCGAGGGATGTTCCGTAAAAACAGTACTCCAGATCATGGACCGCGACAGCATTCCCCCCGAGAAAACCTCCAATCCACCCGTCTCTCACCAGTTCCGCGAGAGCAGTTCCCCCGCCGGTATGGATAACGACAGGCCCCGCTACCACGGTTACTTTTCCACCTTTTGCTTTAATACTGCGAAACTCTTCTGCTACCCGCTGTACCGTGATGCTGCTGCTTCGCTCCGAAGAAACCTCATTGCTCATAAACCCGAACCCGCTGCCGCGCGTATCGGAAGCAGGCGGAAACACCCGGACCGATTCACTCCCGCACAGGATACTGTCGCCCTCTTTAACATCCCTCAGTTTGGTACAGACAAGGGTATCTCCATGACGGACAATAACACCATCCATCCGCTGAGAACCGACAGGGACCCACCTGCCGCCGGTAAAAACTTCACTCCGGTGATTGGTTGTCGAGTAAAAATCTTCAGGAACACACCTGTTCTTTTCTGCCGGTTTAAAAACAGCTTCGACAGCACCCTTTTCATACGCGCCGAGAGCCGTAAGTCTGCCGGATACAACAGAAAGCTGCTCTGCGGTTTTACATTTCAAGAGTAGTTCCATCTTTGACTTTTCTGTTTTTACCTTCCCTATTTCAAAAGACAGTACTTTGTAATCAGCCCCCTCGGAAAGAATGACATTGAGAATTTCCGACATAACACCGGAATCGATAAGATGGCCTTCGGATATAAAGATGCGTGTTTTCATAGAATCTAGTGATACCTTTTATTTGGAAAACTGTAAAGATAAAAACGCTCCCTTAATTTATTGCTGCTATAAAAAATAATTACTTGCTATTGTTTTCCTATATAGTATACTTCCTGAATCCGTATCAAAACAAGGGTTTTAAAAAGCAACCCCTTTGGCTATAATGTTTTAACTACAAAACTAAAAACACCAAAGGGGTGAACATGATTTATGAAATAGATTCTACCACAGAACAGGTTCAAAGCACAGGGGGAATTGCATTA
>WGCU01000092.1 GCA_015493635.1 Spirochaetaceae bacterium
CACCCGGGTGAATATCCCGGGCTTTTTTATGCATCAATTTTCCCGCTTTTTATCAGGCACAGAAATAGTGCGGGATTCTTTCCTGTTTTACTCTTTTTCCTAACAAAAACTCTCCGGGAATTACTCCAAAAATAATGCGGGAATCAACACCATGCCGTTGGTAACGGTTGCGGATATCGTTCTGCGGCTATGCGACGTTTTGCTTCGTTGCCTGACTTTCTAACAGTAATACTAAAAACATCCCCTTATTGTAAGGATTATAGCATACCCTTGAGAAACTTCCAGCAAAATGTTGTATCGCCGCTGTTAACGGTTGTCCGAGACACAAATTTTTAGTATGTCCTTCAAAATACATGGACGTATTTTGAAGCACTTTACTGCGGTACATTCTATTTACTAAAATATCTGACCGCTAAAATAATAATATCAATATGCTATTCATTGGTAAATATGATAATGTTTCCTCCAGGTGCAGGATTTTCCATGAACCTATGTCTTAATTCTCATCATTTTGATTTAGGGAATTCTTTTTCTATATAAAAAACCTCTTCTTTTTTTATTAATTCTTTTTTATTGAAATCCATTCTTATGACATAAGGCATAAAATTAATAATCCTTAAAAAATCAGTAGCATTGAAATCTGTATCATAGTAATTGATTATACTGCTTAATGCGGTTCCATGAGTACCTATTACTAAAGTAATATTCTGATTTTCCATTATTATTTCATGAAGCGCTTCAATGTTTCTTATCTGTACGCTTTTTATCGATTCACCACCTTCTTCATGGAAACTAAAGTTTTCCCATCTTCTTTTGAACATTTCCCAGTTATTTGATGATTCTCCAGATTCTCGTTCTCGGAATCTTTCATCTGTTTTAATTTTATTATTAAAATATTTAGCTATGGGAGATATAGTATCCATACTACGTTTATACGGACTGGAAAAAAATGAATGTACTTTCTTTCCTATAAAGAATTCAAGGACTTTTTCTGAATCTTTAATACCTTCTTCCGTTAACGGTCTTGTTCTATCATCTTTCCAATTATGATCAGGTTCTGAATGTCTCACAAAATATACTGTCGTCATTGTATTCCTTTTTTCGACATAACATTTAAACTAATAAACACCCTCACAGACCATAGGTCAAGGGAGCGCGGTTTGTTATTTCTTTAAATTTATTCACTCTAATTATTGTATACACTTTTTAATCGATAAAATCCTCATCTAACATATCCATATAAACCATATCATATTCTTTTCTATTAGCTATAATTGATTTTCGTCTGATACCGATCTTATTAAAACCAATCTTTTTGTAACTTTTTATTGCTCTTTCATTATTAGAAAAAACACGAAGCATAAAATTTCTAATATTCAAATAGTTTATGCCATAAGAAATTAATAACTTTAATGCCTCTGTACCATAACCTTTCCCCAAGTATTCTTTATCTCCGATAAAAATACCTACTTCACAATTTCTATTGAGATGGTCAAGTTCTAAAAATCCACAATTTCCGATTAATTTATTATTTTCTTTTGTTACTATTCCATAATTATGCTCATATGACATTTTCTCAAGATGTTCTTTTTCCGAATGCAATGAAATGACTTTACTTCTTAATGTTAAATATTCTATTATTTCAGGATCATTTAACCATTTAGTATACAATGCAACATCATCCAAATTTATTGGAGATAAATAACACTTTTCACCATCTATTTTATTGAAATATTCCATCTATTTCACCTTCTGCCTTGCCATGGATGGCAAGGCACTAAAACCACAAGTCTCGGATTACCGTTAACTGCTCAACATTTGTCATGGATTTTGAGACAAGAAGTGATCCTTCTTTCATTTCATCAGTTCCTGTTTTGATGTTCTCTGAAACCTCGGTAAGGCTTGTCATTGCTTTGAGGATTTCTTCGCCGCCTACAGCCAGTTCTTTGGTAGAGGCAAAAATTTCATTAAAGGCTTTCTCTGTTGTTGTTACCTCTGAACTGATAGCTTCAAAGGCCTTTTGTGTTACGTTTCCCGCCTGTAAAGCGGATTCGATATTCTCTGTAATTTCATTAATAACAGTGCTGATATTTTTTGCGTTATCTCCGGTTGTTTCCGCCAGCTTTCTTATTTCATCAGCGACAACGGCAAAACCCTTTCCCGCGTCTCCCGCGTGGGCTGCTTCTATTGCCGCGTTCATGGAGAGCAGGTTTGTCTGGGAAGCAATACCGTTAATGATTTCCATCATTTCCTGAATATCACCTATCCTTCCGGCGACATCCTGTATGACATTATTTGTAATCCCCAGCTTTTCTCCCCCCTCATTAGCCGTGCTAACAAGAATTTCGGTGGATTTCTTCTTGCTTTCTGTTATACCAGCGACATTGTTTATCGACGCGGTCATCTCCGTAACAGAGGCAGTAGCCTGAACCACCATGGACGCCTGGCTGTTGATAAGATTTCCAAGGCTCTCTATATTTGCGGTAATCTCTTCCACCGAGCTTGTAGAGTCCATGATGTTGCGGTTAAGCTCTTCAATGAGGGTTTTCATGGACTGATTGTTCGCTGATATTTCGTTGATTGCCGAAGAAGTTTCCTCTGTGCTGGCGGCAAGTTCATTTTTTACCCCGACGGTTTTATCTGACGATTTCTGTATGTCCGCAATGGTAGTGTGCAGGGAAGAGATTGCCGAATTCAGGTTTTCACCGAGGGAGCCCAATTCATTTTTTCCTGTATATGTAACGTTTGTTGTCAGATTTTTATCCGCAAGATCGTTGGATGTCTTTACCATCATGGAAAGAGGTTTCATGATAAAGGATGTCATAGAGAGAGAAATAAAGATAACCAGTCCAAGAATCAAGGCAATTGCGGCCAGGGAAAAAACGGCAAAAGTGTTATTATTTGTTGTTATGGTATGTATTGCAGAGGAAACCTGTTCCTCCAGAATGGTTTCCAGCTTGTCTGCAGCTTTCTGGAGATCTGCTGACTGTTTGTCAAAGGTATTCATCTGAAGATCTCCCAGTTCATGCCCCTGGGTCATGTACGTATTTGCCATACGGGTACCGACGGAGTAGAAGGTTTGAAGGGCTGAAAGCAGTACTCCTGTACTTGACTGAATCTCATTCTGATTTGCCTTTACCGCGCTGGTAAGGACTTCGGTAAGAAGCTTCTCTGCTTTTTTCCGGGAGTCTGCAGCTTCCTTGAGGCTTTGCCCGCTGTGAGTCAGGGATGCATCGGTAAAAGCGTTCTGGATGCGGAGAATGTTATTAACTGCAGTGGTAACCTTCTTAGAATTGGTATACCTGTTTGAAATAGAAGCAAGCTGCTTATTGACTGATAGACTTTCAAGAACAAAAAAAACTCCTATACCTGCAATAACAAGAAAAATGACGCCAAAACTGAACAGTAATCTTGTTCGTATTTTCATTGAAAATCCTTTTTGTTCACTACTTTAATTTACGTTTTATCCAGTTGGTGACGGAACGTTTAGCGTTCTTGATAAGCTCATCTTTAAGAGCCAGAGCAGGGTCCACCGGTTCCGAAGCAGTAGGATTCCCCAGAGGTGCTGTACTTCCGCCGGCTTCCATTTGATCCCATACCTGCAAGGTCTTCCATGTTCCTGCACCTTCCAGATAGGCAGTAAAAATATCTTTTACCATATCAAGATCAGCATCTGCTGTTTCACTTTCATACATGCCTGAAACATCCTTGTACTGAAAGAGAAAAGTGCCTCCGTCACTGTATGCTGCCTGAATAAAGTATTCATCTCCAAGAACCGCAAAATCATTGTCAGATCCAAGGGTGTCAAGCTGCTTTATAAGCTCATCTTTATTGGTAACATCAAGTTTTCTTCCATCTGCAAATTCAAGTTTCATCTGTGCTCCTCCTGTTATGTTCTATCTGGTATATTTTCAGTTTAAACTTATTCCAAAGCGCCTGCAAGAACCTTTTCAATCTTTCTCATATTGGATAGATAATTTTCCGCTAGCGGATCAATGGCTGTTACAGCAGCACCGGTATTTTGTGCAATAACGCGTGCACTGTTCTGCCGGAACTCAGGCTGTACAAAGATAACGCGGGCACCTGACGCTTTTACCTTTTTTATAATAGCGCTTAGCGTTTTTGGACCCGGATCTTTACCCCCTGTTTCAATGACAACCTGCTTTAGACCATATTGATCTGCAAAATATCCGAATGAGGGATGGTATACAAAAAGGATGCTCCCTTTAAGCGGTGCAAGTGCTCTGGCTATCTCTCTGTTCAAGGTATCAAGATCCTCCATGAAACGGTTATAATTTTTTGTAAAGAATTCCTTTTCCCCTGGATCGATACGTATGAGGCTTTCAAGAATGGTACGAGCCTGTATCTTGACAAGAGGAGGAGCCATCCATATATGAGGATCGGTTGATCCATTACTGAAGGTACGTTTTTTAATACCAGCGGAGGTGTCGACAATGGACAGATCCTTCAGGTTTGCCCTTATTTTTGGGATAAAGGCTTTCTCGAAAGGTACTCCAACGGTAAAAAGTATTCTGGCTTTACTTAACGCTGTTACCTGTTTTGGTGTCGGTTCATAGGTCGCGGGACTTTCTCCCGGAAGGACGAGAACCTGCACCTTAACCGCATTGCCCCCTATTTGTTCGACAAAGAATTTTTGAGGAAGAATACTGACGGCAACGGAAACTTTTTGATTTTCGGGCTGGTCTTCTTTTTTACCTTCAGAAAAGAGAGGAATAGCAAGAACGATGAGTATTATAGATAGAAAAAGTTTTTTTCTCACGGGATTCTCCTTGTTCGTGTAAGAAAAAATACTGCTTTCTACTCCCTGTTGTCAATAAAAGTTAAAAAAACAGGTAAAATACCTTGAAAAATGCGGTAAAAAGTAAATTTAAAAAATTGATAAAAAAATTTAGCTTGATAATACTGAAGTTACAGGATATTATTTACAGTGTAGTATTGTGTATAACCGCAAAATAGATCTAGGAGGATTTTAATGGATAAAGAACAAGAACGATCGATTGAGGAAGCCTGGAGCAAAGAATCAATAATGAATGTTGAAATAAACATTATTGAAAGAATGATAGGCTGCCGTACAATAGAAGCAGTAGAAGCGGCAATCAGTTATGCCCGTTTTTTAAGGATGTCAGGGTTGAGTAATGACAACTATCCGTTGTTTTTACGTTTACTGGAGGTTGAAAACCATTGGGTTATCGATGCATTAATTGACAACAAGGATCCTTTCCTGTTGCTCAGCTCAATTCAACCGAATAATTACCTTATTCTTACCTCATACAAACTTTTAACTAACTGGCATCCCGGGGGTATCTATCCGAAAACTCTTGCCATTATTCTGGGTGTTCTCCAAGCTGCGTTCAGCTCACCGAAAGACGGATTCAGAATTTACAACGCAAGTATAAACGATGTAAACAACCTTGGAAAACATCTTAACAAGGAACTTGGACAGGATGATCTGAATAACAGGTGTATTTTGAATATTCTTGACAGACTGGGGTCTCTTGCCGGTACTTCTGAAGACGCGGCTGTTGAGCAGATGGCACGGCAGGCAAATAATATCAGAACATTCTTCTTTGATAAAAGGAAAAAGATGGAAGATATTATTCCTCAGGTTCTGCTTGTCAAATCTGACTATATCGCAAAAGAAATTGCGCCCGAAAAAGTTTTCGTAACTAAATAAAGAGAGGAGAGAGATATAATGAAAGAACTTTTTGAGAAAAAACAAAGCTGGGGACCGGAAGAAATAGCCCAAATAGAGTATAGCCTCCTCAAAGGATTTATGGGTGTGCGGACGGTGGAAGCGGTAGAAGCAGCCTTGACCTATGCGCATTACCTGAACAGTATTGGTATTACAAGCAGTAATTATCCCATATTCTTAAAGGTACTCGGGGTAAGGAATCATCATGTTATTGATGCTCTTCTCGGAACGAGAGATCCTTTCCTCTTTATGAGTTCCATACAGCCGAACTATTTTATCGTTGCTACTTGTTTCAGTTTTCTTGCAAAGTATCACCCTGCTGAGATTTATACAAAGACCCTTGGTATCATTCTTGGAGTTTTTCAGGCTGCGTACAATAATCCTCTGGACGGATACAACATCTATCCTCCGACAATTGCGGATATAAACAGCCTTGGTAAGCACCTTATTGAAGAGAAGGGGCAGGATGACCTTTTAAACAGAAGTATTCTTGATGTACTGGACAAGATCAGTGAGCTTGAAGGACAGAATATTGATGAGGAAATGGAGGATCTTGCGGTACACGCCCATAATATCCGGAATAACTTCTTTGATTCCTCCAAGAGACTTGTTGATATTATTCCTGATGTATTGTTGAAGAGTGAACCTCTTCTTGATCCGGAAGTGGACCCCCGCGACCATGTTCCTCTTGCACAGGCTGAAGGAAAAGGAAGTTCTCCGGCAAAAGAAGAAAAGACCGATAAGCCTACTGAAAAGAAGAAATAAGGAGCACTGACCATGGCACGATGGGAAGAGGACGGCTGGCAGGAAGAAGATCTAAATAAACTGAAGCTTAGTTTTTTAACAAGTATGCTCGCCTGTAAAGAGCCTCAGGGTGTAGATGTAACCGTTTATTTTGCAAAGTATCTTAATATGGTAGGGGTTAATCCAGATAATTATCCGATTTACCTGAATCTTTTCAGGAAACGGAATCATTGGGTTGTTGACGCCCTTATCGGTGATACAGACCCGCGGGCTGTTTTTTCAGAGGTACAGCCAAATTATTTTATTCTTGCTGAATGTTTCAAGGCGTTTGAGGAATCTGAACGGGGCGGTATTTATCCAAAGAGTCTTCTCGTTTTCCTTGGGATTCTGGAGGTAACCTACAAGAACCCTCTGGAAGGTTACCGTGTCTTCCCGTTGACAGCGGAGAATGTGAATAATCTCGGTAAGCATCTTGATGAAGAAAAGGACCAGATGGACCCGCTGAACAGGAGTATACTTATGATTCTTGATAAAGTAGCTTCCCTGATGGATCCCGGTACTCTTGAGGATGAAGATATAAAGGTTATGAAGGTTGCAACCCAGGCGAACAATATCCGGGGCAAGTTCCTTGATATGACAAAACATCTTAATGAAGCACTGCCTGAACTGCTTCTTAACAAGGGAGATTATTCAGTTGATGAGGTCCCGCCGACTCAGGGTTAAGAAAACCAGGTAAAATAAAAAAAGCTGTCCTTAAAGGGCAGCTTTTTTTCATTCCAACGTATGCTGTTTACCCTGTGAAAAGATTCTTTAGCCACTTAAGGAAACGCTGGAAAAGTGTGAGTGAAGGCATTTCACGAAACGCTTCGGGGGTGGAGTCAGCTGTGGACTCCTCTTTAGGTTTTACAGGATGTTCTGTGTGTACGGGCTCAGTTTTGCGCTTTCTCTCCCTCTTTTCCGTCTGTAACGGGGCGGGTTCATACATCATTTTACCGGGATCAACAGAAGGGCTCTCATTTTTCCCGGTACCGCTGGCCGGTATTTCCCTGTGTTTTTTCAGCATGCTTATCCGTTCTTCCGCGGAAATGACGGGTTCCTGCGGAGGGATGGCTTGTGCGGCAGCGTGTTTTTCGGACTGTGTCTTTGAGTCTGGTGAATCTGCCTGATACCTTTCACTACCCTCCAGAGCGGGAGTGCTACCGGCTTTGTTATGCTGAAGGGGAACAACAGATGGAGCAGGCGGTTCTTCAATCCGGTTTTTATAACGGTTTTTGTCCACTGCCCAGGGATCCATCTGAGGTCTGTCCGGATCGATTCCCGGAACTTCGGGATTGGAAGGGATCTCTTGAATGTCAGAAATGTATTCCGGCTCTGGAGAGTTTTCAGTACCTATCTGTGGTTTTACCGTTGAATCAGATTCTTGCACAGGAGTATTTTTATGTTTTTTTCGTCTAAAGAATGACAGAATGAAGGAGACAAATTCTTTTATCTTTTCCCCAGGGGGGATATCTTCCGGACTCTCCAGTTCTTCCAGAGGAGCATCCACATTGCTGTATGTTTCCGTACTTCCTTTATGGGTTGATTCAATTCTTTCTTCTATAGAGTCTTCAAGGATACTGTGCGCGGGAGCCTTTGAGAGGAACAGCTCCAGAAGTGACTGGACAGATTCAAAAGAACCGGGATCTTCCACCATTGTTTTTGTACTATCCGATATCCAGGAGGGAATACTGCCGGGAAAACTGACCGTATCGGATTTTTTAAAAGGTTTTCCCGTGAGCATCTGTGAGAGCAGTGTGCCGAGATTCCGTATATCATGGGCTGCCTGTAATTCCGGGGTTTCACGGGAAGGGAGAAGGTATTGATCCAGAAAGCCGGAGATTTTAATGTTCGTTATATCCCGGCCGCTTTCAGTGAGCCATACCGTTTCAGGGGAGAGCATATTGTGATGAAGATTTTTTCTTTCCAGGATAGAAAGACCTCTCAAAACGTTTATGATAATTTTAAGGGCAATTTCATAGGGGAAGATAATAGCTGCATCGGTAAGCATTTTTAAGGTACTGCTTTCGATCTGTGGATATGCCAGATAGAATGAATCTTCAACTCTTTCCGCTTCAAAAGGTTTGTACAGGTAGGGAGTTTGAATATCAAATACTTTCAGAAAAGCTTCCCTAATTTGCTCAAAGGAATTATCCAGCAGGGAGGATAATGGATATTTATAAAAATGGAAGTCAAAGATGTTGGCGGAATAAATTGATGTCGCTTCCCAAATTTCGTAAAACCGGTTTTCTCCTTTCTTATCCTTGATACTGTATATTCTGTTTACAGACCGTCCTTCCAGATCCATGATTCTATTGTTTCTTCTTGTAGTAGTTCAGGAATGACTGCCCCATTCCCGCGTACCGGTCGTTTTCCTCTTTCTCCTTTTCAGTATCCTTCGGTTTAAACCATCTACGGAAATAGTCATTGATGTATGTCCGTCGCTGCAGAATGTTTTTTGTTATAAGTTCCGAAGAACCCGGTACATTCTCCAGTACTCCTTCAAAAGTTTTAACGCAGATATCTCTTAATGTATTCTCGGATATATCCATGAGAAGGTTGAGCCGCTCATTAAAAACATCAATGGAAAGATTTTTAAAGTTTTCAGGAGCAAGAAGCGTAAGAAAACGATTCTTGCCTGTCCGTTCCCAGCCAAAATCATCATCCCTGCCGGTTATTTTCAAACCCTCTGTCCATAGATCAGCTTTATTGTAATCAATTGCTACAATAAGGGGTGAAGAATCAGTATCATGATGGACAAGATAGTTATTGGGGTTCCGGTCTTCATCACAAAAGAGCCATCTGTTGATAAGATCATTGGCTATAATTGATTTGAAAGGTTCTTCCATGTAGTTATAACTGCCAATCTGCATGGCATTCTTTATATTTTTGGTCGCACGGTAGTATTTTCCCTTGTACTTAACAAGTACGGTCGGTGCAGCAAGGGTATGCATCATAAAATCCAAATAGTAGGCTACTTCCTGCACCTTATGCATGTAGACTTCATCATCTTCAATTTCCTTTACGAGCCATACTTCCCCGTCCGTATCTACGGCTCCGGTATAACTGCGTATCTGTGCATAAAAAGGGATCAGTTTCTCATTTCCAAATTCATTGAATGTCAGATTTCGCATTTTTTCAATAAGATCATCTATCGAATAATCCAGATACATGTAACGGACAAAATCTTTATCCTTTATTTCATCAGCGGTAGGATTGTAATGAGACATGAGCCCTCCCTTCGTCTTGCTTTATTCCAAAAACTTCTTTAATTTTCCCGTCCTGAATTGTCAGGTAGGGTGCCGGACTTCCTATACTGCAGTATATAATAATATGATTCTTAATTCCAATGATGTCCCTCCATATCCCTGTCCTGTTTCCTGTACCCCACATGGGATTATGACCGACAATAAAAGGGGTATCCTCCGGAAGGTTCAGGCGCTTGAGCATCTGACGGATATCGTACTCACCGTACTCTTTCAGACTTGGTGTTCCCCTAAATTCATGAAGCCGGTTCCAGACAAGCTGAAAACGATAATCTTCATTATCAGCAATATTGATAAGCTCATCCCTTGTTGCTCCTCCCCTGACGGGACCGGCGTGGGTAATGACCCATCCGTTACCGATAATAAAGTAAGGAAGCGCTTCAAAGAATTGTTCCATGGCTGCTACATACTTTTCTCCGCGGTTTTCCAGGAGGTAGTTTTTGAACTCAAGTCCCTGTTTTATACCGCTTTTGGCAAGGCGTTCATCGAAGGTGTCATGGTTTCCTCTGATGTAGATGATATTTTCCTTGTAGGTTAGAATAAGTGAAAAGATTTCTTCCATAACTTCCAGAGATGTATCCATTTCTCTCATGTGTCCGGTCTGATCGTTGTGTTCCCCATCGCCAAGTATGATAACAAAGCTCTTTCCACTTTTAATCTTTTTCTTGTTTTGTTCAATAATTATCCGTAAGTTGTCAATTGCTCCATGAAGGTCTCCAATGACAATAGCTTCTTTTTTTACAGTGGATAGATCCAGAAGGCCTCCCGGATTTCCGTCTCTATTTTTCGGCCTATGCTTGTTATTTTCGATAATGGTTATCACTTTGCTGATATCATTAATTGAAATACTCATGGTTCGGTTCCTTTTGTTAATTTCTGCTTTTACCAGTATCTGCTATTTTTTTCATATATGCAATAAATTCTTTTGAAGGTTTTACTTCCCTCTCTTCCGGGTCAAGCCGGACGAGAAGTACCCTCGGGATGATATCCATAAGGGACTTTGTATTATCAAAATAGGCAATTCGTATATTGAATGCGTGCTTGGAAAGAACACTTTTCCGCAGTTCTGAACTATGCTCCCCCAGCTGCGTTATCCTGTTGAGAATTTCCAGAATAGAAGCGTTGATAAACTCAAACTGGTCTTTGTCTTCATCAAGGAATTTCCCTAGATTATTGATGTCTACAATATCGAGAGGATAGATGGAGTATCCTTCATCCGGTTTGTAGAAGCAGTATTCAATGATTCCAAGAACAGAAAGCAGTACTTTGTTGTAAATTTGGCCGGGATGCCAGAACGAAAGGAGTTCGAAAGCCCTGTTCAGCATAAAATTGTTGGGTTTTATCACGGAGAAGAGCAGCCGGGGATCTCTGTCTTTTAACAGCATGTCAACAACCCAGCGGTTGTTTGTTTCAATTAGTTTAAGAAACAGGTAGTAATTACTGCTTGTTATACCAACATGGCTCAGATAGTTGCTGAACCCGATACTTGATTCAACCTGGGGAGATGTCTGAGCGCCGAATATCCCGTCAAGTATTGTATGACGATTTTTTGTAATAATCTCATTGTAGTCGCTTGTCATAAGTATATCGCTCATAAAAGTCCTCTACCTTCACTATCGGAACTATAAAACGCCAGTTTAGATAAAACGGAAATAAAATCTAAGAATACACAGATGTCTGTCCGAAAGTTAATACAGATGACCAGAAAAGAGACGATGGTACAGCTTGAAGATCTGGATGAGTATTTTCGGATCCATGGGTGGTGTACCCAGATGAACAATAAGATATCTACTTTTATGGAGCAGTTAACCGGCAGGGAACGGAAGTATGTGCAGGATTGGGCCTATGCAACTCTGGAACGTAAAAATATTAAAAGCGCGTCCCAGATTATGGCTATTATTCTCCTTAAACTGCTTGAAGTCTCTGACCGGGAACTTATCCGGCTCCTCTATACGGTACTTTCAGGAAGGCTTACCTTTGAAGATTTTAACAGTCTGAACACTTATATTTTCAGAGGGAAGCCGCCCCTTTCAAAAGATCTGTTCTATAATATTACCGAACGTGTTTTTATTGATAAGAAAAGTGCCATCTTAAAGGCCCTGTCAATTTCATCGATTATTTCAGAGGCAGATCCGGATTTGACCATATTTTACATGACGATGCTTCTCTGCCGGGTGGATTTAAACAACGAAAACAGGGCAATGCTGAACCTGCTCCTCTACTGTATTGATGCCGACATTCCGGAAGAAGTATCCGGAGGAGTAAGAGAATATCTCCTGTCTATTCAGGACACCCTCGAGGAAATTCTTTCTTCTGAAAATAATACCGGAATCCAACGGGTTCTTGAGACTGTGCAGGCGAACATAGGGAGAAAATCAGGGGCTCCGGGAATTATATCAATTGAAAAGAAGACGGATAAGCAGGAAAACAGCAGTGAAGAAAACGGTAGGAAGGAAAAGCCGCCTGTGTATACACCTGAACGTACGCTCTTCCATCCTCCGGAAGAAAAGGAAATACCACCGGTAACGCATATTTCTCCTGCCGGGAACAGGAACACGAAACATGCTGGAGTGGAAGTGGAAGTAACTGCTGTTGAAGAAGTTGAAAAGACATCAGCACAGACTGATGTCCCCCTGGATACCTCCTCCCATCGTTCCCCGGAAATTTTTCCGGGCAGTCCCGGGGAGAGGTCTTCTGATAAAATACCGTATGTTACTCCAGAAACAATCGCAGTAGGAAAAGACGAGCTGATGCCGGATACCGGGCAGGTAACGGATTTGGTTTCAGAAGATGCCCTCAGATCTCCCCCTAGGGGAAAGAAAGAAAAGGAAGAAAAGACGGAGAAAAAAGCCGGGAGTACACCATCTTTGAAGGAGACATTTACAGAGGGGAAAGAACCTGCAGGTTTGTCTGGTATCACCGAGAATCCTGTTCCTCCTGAAAAGTATGAACTTAAACTCCGGAAGTTTAAGCTCAGCGATCTGTTTACCGGTAGGAAAACCGGTAAGAAAATCGAGAGGGAAACTGTCAAAAATATAAATAAAACCCCTGTTAAAACTGAAAAGTATAAAAAAGATGTTCACTCAGTAAGACATCACCCTGCCCGTATTCTGATATGGATTGCCGCGGCAGCTGCGGCAGCAGCTGTTTTCGGATGGTTTATCCTGAAACCACACAACCCTGAAAGAGCTCCTGTACAGGTAAATAGTGTTAAAACAACACCGATTTCAGAACCGCCCCGTACGGTGCCCCGCACAACAGAAAACCCTCCTATTTCAGAGTGGAAGCTCAAAGAGACCGGCAGAGGAATTGAATGGACGGTACAGAAGGGCGAGTCGGTGTGGAGGCTCTATGAGTACCTGCATTCTCATGTTTCTGAACTTACAGAACCCTTACAGTCAGCAGGAGAAATGGATTGGCTGCCCTTTATCCATCAGATTATCGTGCTTAACCCTCAAAAAAGCTTTGCTGAGCCTATTGAGCCGGGAGAGGTTTTTCTTGTCTTACGAAAGCGGTAATTTCCGGCGCACTAATCTGTTTATGGTAATGGAGAGGATATAGATAAATCCAGCCAGAGCGATGATGGTAGAACCGCTTGGAAGATCAGCTGCATAACTGATTATAAGTCCTCCGGTGGTAAATGTCGCGGTTAATCCCGTTGCAAGAATCATGATGACCCATATTTTTTTTGAGAGGAGGCCGGCTATGGCCGCGGGTATGGTTAAGAGGGCAATAACCATGACAATTCCTATAACGGTTGTCATCAGTACAACGGTAACAGCAGTCATGATTAAAAGAATCATAAAGAAGAGGTTGGTACGTATCCCCCTGATCTGCGCAAACTCTTCATCAAAAGAGAGTGTCTGAAAATGGTGGTAAAACAGGACACCGAAAACAATAATAATACCATCCAGAAGACCGATGAGAAGGATGTCTGTTTTTGAAATAATAAGAATATTTCCGAAAAGATAGCTCATGGGATCGACATACCCCGGAGTTTTTGCAATAAAAAGGAGTCCTACTGCCATTCCGGTAGCCCAAATTGCACCTATAACGGTATCTTCACGCTCTTTGAGTTTTATACTGACAATACCTATGATAACCGCAGCAAGAATGCCCGCGGCGAGGGCTCCGATGAGTGGATCAAGATGAGGAATATGATATTTGCTTTTCAGATAAAGGCTGATCCCTATGCCTGCCAGGACGGAATGTGCTATGGCGCCTGCTAGATAACTTATTCTCTTTATAACAATCCACGTCCCTACAATACCGAAGGAAATACTGGCGAGAATACCTGCTATAAGTGCATACCGGATAAAAGGGAGCGAGGGATCGGTTAATGCGGCGAGAAACTGCATCAATGGGCCTCCTTGATATCATGTCGTACAGCTTTCATACTTTTTTGATACAGATGCTCAAGATATTCAGTTGTGATACTGGTTGTGGGATGGATATTTACCTCCCGGTTAACACAGATAACTTTTGTAACAAGGTTTGAAACAAATCCCATATCATGCGTTATAAGAATAACGGTTAAGGTGGTTTTTAGTTGTTCCAGCAGAGTGGACATTTTTTTTTCAACGGTGGAATCAACACTTGCTGTCGGTTCATCCATGAGAAGTATTCTGGGTTTTGATATCAGTGCCCGGGCAATGAGTACCCGCTGTCTCTGACCCCCGGAAAGCTCTGAAAATGAATGGTGCATAACCGAGGACAGCCCTGCTTTCTCTATAGCCTCTGCGGCATTTTCATGGTCCTGCTTTGAAAAGAAGAACTTTTTACTTTCCATTTTTCCCATCAGAACAACTTCTTTTACTGAAATAGGAAACTGCGGGTCAAAGAGAGAATACTGAGGTACATAGCCGATTTTTGAGCGGGCTGATACGGGTTTTTTATTAAGTACTGTTATGGTTCCTGTGTCCGGCTGCAGTAATCCAAGGGTCAGTTTCGCAAGGGTGGTTTTCCCGCCGCCGTTGGGACCTATTATTGAAACAAAATCTCCCTCTTCTATTGAAAAAGAGACATCATCAAGAACTTGTCCTGAGCTGTAGCTGAAGTTTACTTTGTTGAATGTTACTATGGTTTTCATGTTCTTAAAGGTAATACTTTGACCCTCTGTTTGTAAAGAAAGAAATATTTTTCTATCCTCATTTTATTATATGTAGTATATTTAATGAGAGGAGTATGTATGGCAGAGCGTATTGGAGAAGGACTTGTACGGATAGGGGCAATGACTGAGGATCAGAGAGAGAAGATACTTGATCTTCAGGACGGCGGCGATACCCGTTTGTTTGGTGAAATTGCTGTTGATCTTGGGTTTATCGATGATCAGGCAATTATGGATTATATAAATAACAAATAGTACATCTGTATTCAGAAATTGTTATCTTTTTAAATAAGGAAGTTTTGCAGGGAGCATGATGTTGTTTCCGTACTTGTCTTCACCGTAACCGTTTTCTGCCAAAATTTTAAGATCATTTAAAACCCGTTTGTCTCCGATAAAGGTAACCTTCATATCACTGTGTATATCTATCTTTCCAGAAGCAAGAAAGATGGAGAGCAGGCGCTTGAAAAAATCCCGCGGCGTTTCACCCTGCTGAGGAGTATTTCCTTCAAGGGACAGATTATTTTCATAGAGTATTATTTTATGGCTGTCCATGAGATCAAGCATTACCATCTGAATCTTTTTAGCCCATTGTCCTATATTTGATGTCGTCAATTCACCAAGCATAACCCTGGAATCAATAAGTCGATTGATGTAGTTCCTTTTTTCGGCGTTTATTTTTTCATTTACTCTGAAAAGTTCCAGCGGACTTGATGCGTCATACTCTTCATCCCCTATCTTCATTATTACATCACTCCCATAATGGAGTACAATTTTTGCAACGAGGGTTGACGGTCTGACATGAAACCCGCGGTAAATTGGTATAGGAAGGGAAATTTCACCGACTTCCGCATACTGTTTTATTATTGTTCTACAGAGATCTTTTGCCGCTGTGAAGTATTGATTTATATACCTGATGAAAAAGGTGATGATGATATCAAGGGTTTTTTCTTTTTGCAGAGGGATGAAGGTTTTTCGAATAAGGTTGTGATCCGCATTGAGAATGTGCCGCTCATAGTAGTGGGAAAGTTCAGTAGCGGAACAGAGAAGGTGGAAAATGATACTGATATGGCCTCGAAGGATAAGGAGATCGGCATCGTCTTTTTCCAGGTCTGTTTTATACAGATAGGTGTCGTAAGTGGACTGGAGATTATGAAACCGTGCTTTTAGCAGGCGGAGGATTTCTTCGTTGATATGATCCGGGATACAGTCTTTTACCGTATCTTTTTTAATGCAGTTAACAGCTTCAATAATGTGGAAATCAGGACTTATGTTGAGAAAGGCTGTTGCAAGATAGATTGCTTTGTGATGCATGCCTCTGCCCCGGCGGATCTTTCTTGTTGTCTTGAGTTTTCCATGCATGCTGATTTCTGTAAAAAGATCTTTATTGAGTTCAGATGCGGTAATCTGTATGTGGTGCTTTTCCGCTTCCTTTAGAATTTCCCCGGAAGTTGAAAAAAGAATTTCAGAAAAAACTTTAAGAGATTTTTCAATATCTTCAATGAAGTTATCATCTATTTTAAGAAGCTTATAATAAGGTGCCGCAGTTTTCAGATGCACAAGATCAAAACACGCGGAAGAGAATATTTTTTCGGTAGCAATAACTTCTCTGAAAGGCAGCCAAGCTGCATTATGAACAGCTCCGTGTCTGTCAAGGCTTTCTTCCATCCACTGTGCTTCAAGGTTCAGACGGCCTAAAAACTTTCTGTTCAGCAAGTTTCTTTCTGAAGCGGTATGTACAGCATAGCGGCAGAGCGAAAAAAGTTTCTGGCCATTAGAGCTAAGCATGTGTCTGAGATTTTCTTCTATCACATGTCTACTCTAATCTTTTACAGAATCTTATGCAAGGATTTCAGAAAAATACCCATGCCTGAAGGCTTCAATAAAAGAGTGGCACTTTGTATACTCATGTAATGGATAATCTGATTTTCAGTATCAATGTTGTAGCTCCTGTATTTATTATAATCCTTCTGGGAATTTTACTTAAAAGAATACAGATAATAGATGATACTTTTGTATCAAAAGCATCTTCTTTAGTTTATAAAACAGCTCTCCCTGTTCTTGTCTTTAATAATATACGGAGAACAGATTTTGCATTGCTCTTTAACGGCAGGGTTATCCTTATTTTCTATGCCGGTATTTTTTGTGCTTTACTGCTGTCAGGATTTTTCTCTTTCTTTTTTATAAAGAGCCCGAAACGGAGGGGGGCCTTTATTCAGGGATCATTCTGGGGAAACTCGGTCATAGTCGGCCTAGCACTCGTTCTGAATATCTTTGGAGATTCCGGTGTTGCTGCTGCTTCCATTATCATTGCTTTTATAATTCCTGTATTCAATATTTTGGCTGTTTTAGTGTTAACGGTAAATTCAAAGCAGGGCAGAACCGGTTCGGTAACCCTGATACTGTATAAACTGTCCAGAAATCCTTTGATTATTGCGGTAGTGGCTGCTCTGCCTTTTTCCATTTTCAAAATTTCTCTACCCGTATTCTTGTCTGTATCCCTTTCTTATCTTGCCCGGATGGCATTACCCCTTGCGCTTATAGGGATTGGAGGTTCTTTGAGCTTTTCTTCCCTGAGAGCAAACAGCGCTCTTTCCATTGCGGCATCATGTATAAAAATTGTCGTAACACCTCTTGTTGTAGTACTCCTTGCTGTGAAGTTTGGGATTCATGGACAGCTTCTTGGTATCCTTTTTGTATTAAGTGCTACACCAACAGCCATATCCAGTTTTATTATGGCCCGGGCCATGGATGGTGACAGTCAGATCGCGGCAAACATTATTGTTATAACAACACTCGGTTCTGTTTTAACCATAGGAGCGGGGATCTATATTTTAAAGTCCCAGGGGCTGCTTGGGATATAAAAAGTACATTGAGCTTTGACATTGTGTAAAGAATCCATTACAACGGTGCTATGAAACTTAAAAACGTGAGTCACAGTGTGAATGATATCTATTGGTTTGTTCTGCCGCTTATTCTGCCGGGTCTTTTGGAACGGTACAACCTTTCGTACAGTAAAGCAGGCGGAATACTTACTCTCTTTCTTGCTGTTGCCGGTGTTGGTTCTTTTATTTCGGGAAAGATATCCGACAGCCTGGGGAGGAAACAAATTCTGGGGTACGGGTTTATTCTTTCTGCGGCTGGATTTATTGCAGCTGGATTTGCACCTTCCTATACACTCTTTATGGGTATTATTACGATAACAGCTATCGGTGTAAGTACCTTTCATCCGGTTATGTATGCGGTCATTGATGAGACAGTAACGTCAAATAAAGGGAAAATACTGGGTATTTATGAGGCCTTTGGGACCGGTGCTATTCTTCTTATGTACCTTATAAACGGATTTCTTATTACCCGTATTGGGATCCGCGGAGTGCTTGTTGTTACCGCTGTCCCAGCCATTTTCATGGGCAGTATTTTCCTGGCTGTAAAGAGCATTCTTCCGGCAGCCCATAGGAAGGCTGTATCGGATAAAACAGTAAAAAAGGATCCTGCCCTTTTTACCCTTTTTCTGCTCTTTATGGCAGCAGTTGTTGCCCGGGTTTTTACGGTAATGGCAGTTATGAACTTTCTCCCTCTGCTCTTTGTAAAGTATCTTGGATTTTCCCAGAATACTGCGGTTTATATTTCCGGGCTGTTTTTTGCAGGTGGAATCATCGGATCAATCTTTGTCGGCAGACTTTCTGACAAGGTAGATTCTGTTATTATGCTCATATTAGGTTCCCTGCTGATTGTACTGTGTATAACGGTCTTAAGTTTCAATATGCCTGTTTTCATTTATCCGGCGGCAGTATTTGTCCTTGGCCTTGCAGGGTCAGCGGCTTTTGTAAATCAAAATCTTCTTACAACAAAGCTTGGTAATCACCTGGGGAAAGGGGAGAGTTTCGGTGTTCTGATGGGTGCTATTACCCTGACAGGAGCTGTAAGTCCCGCGTTGTTCGGAATGAGTATTGATGCGTGGGGATTCTCAAAATCACTGCTTCTGTTTTTGATCCCCTCTCTTATTGGTATAATTCTTCTTATACTTGTAAGAATCAGGATGAAAGCTCTTCCTATGAAGGTATAATATCCATGGGAGAAAGATATATCTTCGGTTTGGAAGGGGTCACTGTTGTTTCCAGGCTGGCTGCTATCCGGAGAAGAAGGGATTCTTCCCATGCTCTGCCGATAATCTGAAGGCCGACCGGGAGTTTCTCCGGTGTATACCCCGCAGGAACAGAAAGAGCAGGGAGCCCTGTCAGGTTTCCCATGGACGCAAACCGCATAATATCAGAAAGCATCGGCAGATTGGATTCTCCATCCGGAAGAGCATCAGGGGGAATCGGCGGTGCCGGAATACCGGTCATGGGAGTAATAATGGCATCAACCTCTGTTAAAACGGTATTAAAAATGGCAATTGCCCGGGTGCGCATCCTTTGGGCCAGAATGTAGTCCATATTTGACAGCCTCCGGCCGATGGCAAGGTTTACTCTGGTATCCAGTCCGAAATCCTTCCGGTGCTTCTGATAGTACGGATTCATTGCTGCGGCCATTTCCGAGACAATGGAGATAAGCTGGGCAACCCGCATCTCTTCCAGTTCAGGAATTTCAACTTTGACCAGCTCCGCTCCCAGATCCTCAAGAGAAGCAAAGGTTTTATTGACAATTCCCTGAGTGTCTTTGTCACAGTCGTAAAACCACTCGGGATAGTAGCCCAGACGGACACCCTGCAAATCTTTTTTTTCTATTTTAAGGAGATCCACATCAGGCTGAATGGTGGATGCTTCCATTTTGCTGTCTGTTCCCGCCATAATACCGTAGAGGATGGCCGTGTCACGTACCGTTGCAGCAATGGGCCCGAGATGAGCGACTGACCAGCACAGCGGTGCCGCGCCGTGTTCGCTGATACGGGCGTAGGTCGGTTTTAAACCGGTAACACCGCAGAGAGCCGCGGGAATACGGATGGAACCCCCTCCGTCAGCTCCAACTGCTCCGGGACAGAGGCCGGCGGCAACAGCAGCAGCTGATCCGCTGGAAGAACCTCCCGTATAGTTATCCGGGTTGTGAGGATTTCGAACCACTCCGAAATGGGGATTGAGACCGGTAACCCCGATTCCTATTTCATGCATGTTGGTTTTGCCAAAGAGGATCGCCCCCGCCTCTCTGAGCCGGCGGACACACTCTGCATCTTCCGCGGCTGTATTCTGTCCCAGAAAGGATGTCCCTACGCTTGTTGTATATCCTTTCAGATCGATCTCGTCTTTTACTCCGATGGGGACACCGTCGAGGATGCTTAAGGGTTTTCCCTGTTTAAACCGTTCTGCTGAAGCAGCGGCCTGTTCACGCAGATCTTCCTTGTTCATCTTTATAACCGCCCGGAGGGGTTTTGATCCGCTGTTTGATGCATCAACGAGGGTAATAAGTCTTTCCGCGGCTTCTACCGGGGTAATGGTGCCCTTTCTGTACGCTACGGCATAGTCGTCAATGCTGAAATAGCGGAACGTATCTCCCCTGGACGGTTCTGTTGAATGCCGGAGTTTTATCTTCATGAAAGATGCGAGAGAACGTGCGGCGCCCCGGGGAGATACCGCATTAAGATGAAGGGGAAGAATTGTCGGATCTTCGGTTATTGTTTTTTTTGTAAAGGCTGTTACCCCCGAATCTTTTAATACTTTTAATGCCAGTACTTTTCCCGGAAAGGACGATTCCAGAACGGCAGTAAAAACTTTAAATGCAAACCCTGCCATACGGGGTGCCTTGAGTTTTGATAGGTTATACGCCACGGTTGGGTTCCTTTTTTGTTTTGCGGTATCCGCCTGCTTTTTCGATAAATAATCCCATTGCCAGAACCATGATAATGGTAAAACTGAGCCGGAGTGCCATGAACCTGACACCCAGAAATCTCATTTCAACAAGTTCCTGGGGGATCTTGATACATGCCCAGGCAGAGAGAAAGATAATGATATTTGCAACTCTAGCACCCTTCTGCAGAAGTGATGCGGCCATGGGAAAAGCTACATACAGCGGGCCGGTTGGAATCATACCGAGAAAGAAAGCAAGAACAATTCCCCTGATTCCCGATGAATGGCCGAGATATTTAATAACCGTCTCATTTTTTACCCATACGGTAAAGAGACCCATAAGAATCATGACACCGGGAAGTATTTCAACAAGTTCTATAAAAAAGCTCCAGGAAGCGTTTAGTGCCGGTGTTCTGTTGTCCGGGAAAAGTATGAGCAGCACAACTGCAGCTGCAGCAGCAAGAGCAGTAAACAGAAAGCTTTTTAGAGGGTTTTTGTCTTTTTTCACAGCAGTATCCCCATAAGGAGCGCAATTGCAAGGGCTATGATAAAACTGATTCCGTTTCGTAAAAAGGTGAGTCTTTTCCCCAGCGCCTTTATCTCTACCGTAAGGGTAACAAATCCTATCATGGTAAGTGTGGTAATAAAAGCAGCGGCAACTGCAATAGACGCTCCAGAGTGTACCAGAGAAGCAGTCAAAGGGAATGCAATAAGGGAGGGAATCATGAGAATGGCTCCGGCAACAGATGCAAGAGCGATCCCAATAAAACCTGACTGGTTACCCAGAAGTTTTGATATAACCTCCGGTTTAAAAAATCCCATAAGCAGGCCGATAAGAATAAGAAGCATAATAAGAGCGGGAGTCATCTTGAGTGTTCCCTTAAGAGCAATTTGTAAGGCCTTGCCTGTTTTTTTTCTATTTTTATACAATGAAATAATGAGTCCTGCTGCTGCGGCAGCATTGACAAATAAAACTGTTCCGTTTATCTGCATATAACCTCTTTAAAAGTAGTACGTTAACATTAAGTCAATATGGCCTTCTTGGGTATCCATTCTTTCACCTTTTAGAAGGTAGTTATACCTGACACCCCCCTGGAACGCGCCGAAGAGATCCAGATAAAGAGCAGCCCCTGTGGAAAAAAGGGTACCATTGTACGAGCTGCCTTCATAGTAGAACCCGGAATCGAAAAAACCGAGTAGTCCGAGCTTGATATCGGGGATAAAAAGAGAAGGGAGGTTAACACGGATATCCAGATTATTAACAGCTGTAAATTTGCTGTCGGTACGCTCTCTCTCAAACCCGCGCAGCTGCAGCGCATCTTCTCTGCGTATGGTAAACGGCCGGTAACTTCCGCCGTTTGCTGCTATGCGAATCCGGTCCGCAAGGTATACGATGAACAGATTCATCCTGTTTTCAGGATTACTGTCGTAAAGGGGAAGATATCCCATGGCTTTACAAACGGTACTGTAGTAATCAGCTGTTCCGTTTATCCCGGCAGGCGCGTATTCAAAAGAGATTTTCGCATCAAGACCGTCTTTTACTCCGTGGCTGTTCCGTACACTGTTATTGTAGGCTAATCCGGTAACCGCTGCGTTAATGAATATTCCTGTTTTTTCCGGATTATCACTTAAAGAAAAAAAACACGGGTTCGTACCGTCGGGTTTGACATGAGCCTCCCATCTCCCCCGGTAGTAAAGGAACCCCTCCACAAGATTTTTCCCGTTACGGTTGTTGCGGATAAATCCCTGCCGAATTCCAAAAAGATCCTGGATAAACCCAAGGTGAAAGAGTGTATCAGCGTCATCAAAGTTTACGGAAGGAAGCTCTCTGTTATCAAAGGACCCTGAATAGTAGGAATGCCGGGTCAGCCATCCGCCGCTTAAGGTCGTTTCAATGGACGTTTCCTGTCCGTCAATAAATGATAAACCGGTATACCCGGCAAAGACCCTGGCCGCCCATATATCTGTTGGAAAACCTGAAAAATGGAATACAGATCCTGTCTCATCAGCAGCAAGCATTCCTGAAACAACAATAAAAAGTACCATAAACATCAGCAGTTTCCGCCGCATAAGAACCTCCCTTTAAATAGTACACTACCTATATTTTACATTTTAATGGAGAAACCCGCGTTTGTCATTAAAACTTTATAAGAAAGTTGTTATACTGCGTGGTATGGCAGTAGAAGAATACAATAAAATGGCTTCGTACTATGATACCGTTCTTGAACCGATTCTGTGGAGTATGCGCCGTAAGATAATCAAGGTAGGCGGCATCTATCCGGGGATGAAGATGCTGGAAGTGGCCTGCGGTACCGGATCCCAGGGAAAACGTTTTAACAGAGCGGGAGCAGAGTATACAGGGATTGATCTTTCCCCTGCCATGCTGGAGGTAGCTCAAAAGCACAATCTTACCTGTATACATGGAGATGCTACCTCGCTAGACGATGTTTCAGAAACCTTTGACCTTACAACGGTAACCCTGGCACTTCACGAAGTTGATCCTGAAATAAGGGAGGCCATTGCCCGTGAGATGATCCGGGTTACAAAATCCTCCGGGAGAATCCTCCTTGTAGATTACACAATTCCCCTTAAATTATCACCGTATAGCCGGCTGGCTGGGAAATCGATCCACTTTATTGAAAAGCTGGTAGGCGGGAGCCATTACCGTAACTACCTCCGGTTTATGAAATCAGGAGGGTTGTCAGCATTTATTTCTTCTCTTGATGTGGAAACAGTAGAAACCCATTATATATTCGGGGGCTCCATAGGCATAATTTTACTCCGGAAGAATCTTGTTCTCTCGGTAAAATGATACAAAGAGGCAGTAGATGACAGGTACTGATTATGAATACGGTTTATACAAGAACAGGATTCCCTATCTTATAAGAGAAGGCGAAGGTCCTTCTGTTATCATCTTTGAACCCTCCCGGGAGCTTGTAAAAAGCTTGATATTTGAAACAGACAGGATTTTAAAAACCTATGACCATTTCCTCCCTCCAAACTGCTCTTTGTGTATTCTGGGATATGACAGGAATTTGCCTGCTGCACACACCCATGAGCAGTTAATCCATGACTATGCCCGGTTAATAACTGAAAAATTCCGGCCGGGTATTGTTATGGGAATTTCCTACGGAGGAGCACTTGCCATTCCCTTTGCAGCACTGTATCCTGACTTGACACAAAAACTGATCCTTCTGGTTAGTGCCTTCGGTGTATCAACAGACGGTCTGCAGTTGATACATGAGTTTATCCATCTTATGGAAACAAACAGTACCTATGAGGTCATGCAGCGGTTTAATTCTCTTTTTGAACATGCCTTTTTAAGGGGGCTTGCCATGTTGTTCACACGGATGAAAAAGAAATCCCTGTTTAAAGAGGTGAACCCTCCATCAACATTTATAAATGCATACAAACAAATTATAAAAAGTAACGGCGAAAATAAGAAATATCTATCACGGATAACGGTTCCTGCTCTTGTTGTCGGCGGAGACCATGATCAGTTTTTTTCAAAAGACCTTTTTGAAGAAACGGCGTCCTTACTTCCCATGGGGAAGGCTCTCATATTTAAGAATGAAGGTCACTACGTTGTATTGGAGAAACGAAAAGATATCAGGAAAGTTCTGAGTGGATTTATGGTATCAGATTGACGGTATATACTGCTCTCAGTACTCTTTTTTAGTGGAAGTCTTGCATTATGTACGTTCTATGCTATGATTAATGGTAAGAAAAAAGTACAGCTTGTTTCGGCAGCGTATTTTTACCGAAAATATTCCTCATTCTTGAAACTTTAAAGCACCAGCGGATTTATGTGTGTAATAACCATTATACGCTGGAGGAAAAACAGTTATGGGAAAACATTACTGTGTTTGTAATTCATGAGGAAAACCGTCATTCTAAAGCAATTGGGAAACAACACTGTTGAAATACGTTTTAAGTATGATGAATATCTTATTGAATGCGTACGGTCTATCCCTGGGAGAAGATATGACTTTGATAAAAGAGTTTGGATTGCTCCTCAGAAAGAAATGACAGAGATAAAACTTAAAAAGTACTTTGATAATTCAACGACACTGATACCGGTCAATTTTACACTTTCTGTTCCTCTTCCGCAAAATTATGTAGATTACCTTGATCAAAAAAGATACAGTCCAAATACAAAAAGAGCCTATACCTCTGCCTTTAAGAATTTTGTCCGTTATTACAAAGGAAGAGACATTGCTTCCCTGTCCAGTGAAGATATAAACAACTACTTCACTCATATCGTTTCTGTGGAAAAGGTTACTCCGGCTGTTCAAAAACAGGCTATCAATGCAGTAAAACTCTATTATGAAAAAGTATTGGGGAAACCGGCGGAAACCTATCTTTACAAACGGCCCCGGAGAGAAAAAAAGCTTCCCGTTATACTGAGTGAGGGAGAGGTAACGAAAATACTGTGTGCTCTTCCAAACATAAAGCACAGAACAATCCTGACGGTTACCTACTCTGCAGGCCTTCGTCTCAGCGAGGTGATTAACCTGCAAGTGAAAGATATCGATTCAGAACGGATGCTTATCCGGGTAAGAGGCGGAAAAGGGAAAAAAGATAGATACACGCTTCTGTCGCCAAAGCTTCTTACGCTTCTTAAACGGTATTGGCATCTTTACCAGCCGGTATATTATCTTTTTGAAGGGCAACGGGGCGGAAAGTATTCAGCGAAAAGTGTACAGAATATTCTTAAACATGCTGCTCGCTCTGCCGGTGTAACCAAGCATGCAACAGTTCACACCTTGCGCCACAGTTTTGCTACCCATCTTCTGGAAAATGGAACAGATCTTCGGTATATACAGGAGCTTCTTGGTCACAGCAGCAGCAAAACGACTGAGATTTATACCCATGTCAGTAAAAAATCCATAGGTAAAATACGCAGCCCGCTGGATAATTTGGATATCTAACTCGGATTTCTTTTTTCATAAAGAACTTTCTGCTGTTCATTATTGCCATGATTTATGATGATTGGAAGAACGAGGTATTTTTTTTGTAATAATCCTGAACTGCATATGCCCCGTCTGCCAGTATTTCGACTGGGAAATTGTGCAGGTAAGTGATAGACTTAAATGTTATAGAGGTGTTGAAGAAAAGAAAAAGAGAAATTATTGTTATTTTTTGTTGTATTACTGGATATCCCTGGATAAGAGATGGTTATCAACAGTATGGTGTTTGGTACTTCTTTTTTTGTCTGGTATAACGAAACTGATATTTTAGTGCCGATGAATTAGCAGAATATAAGGATAGTATTTCGCAAAATGATCTTGATATTACCTTTTTTTGAAATTTTCACAATAAAATAGGCGGAATATGCTAAATTTGGAGAATAAAGATAATGCACAAAATATCAGCCTTTTCTGCTTATAGCAAAACGTTAACAATAATACGAGGCATTTGTTTTGTAGTGCCTTGCCATCCTTGGCAAGGCAGGGTAAGATTAGGGGGATGCTGGTGCTATAATATGTTATACATACTTCGGAGGTAATCGAATACGTAAGGAGCCAATTATGAGAAAAAAGATTGTATTATTTTTTATTTTATTAATTGTCACTTTGATGTGCGTTAATGCACAAGAGATAGTTCCAGAACCAACGCAAGATCCTAATGCTCCTTATCGGCTTTATAAAACTTCAAATATTAGGATATTTATAAAATTAGAGACTGCGACGGGTAAAATGTGGATGATACAATATTCAGATCAAGATGATGCAAGAGGTGGAGTCGTCTTAAATCATAAAAACCTCGCAGAGAATAAGAAAAATATTGATGGTAGATTCACACTTTATCCAACAAGTAATATATGGACTTTTATATTATTAGACCAAATATCAGGATCAACTTGGCAAGTTCAATGGTCTTATGATGAAAATAAACGATTTGTAATCCCACTGTACTAGGATAAGGGAAGAGACCTTGGCTCAGTAAATCGTTAGCAACTCAATGGGATTGCTATTTAGAAGAATATAAACATCATAAAAAGTCAATTAAGCAATTTATGAAACGCATCAATCAATAAATAATTGTAAATCCGCTTCTATCCTGGTAAGAATAAGACAATTAAAAGCTTTTGTTTTGGATGTCTGGTATTCTGATGTATCTAAAGAAATATCACATTTGTATTTTATCGATAAAAGGTTATGAAAATTCCTTGTAAATGTTCTATAGACTGATATATAAGTCAATTGGGAGATATATTGATGAAAATAGAATGATAAAAAAGCATGGAACTTTAAAAATAAGTTATTTCTCATTCAGAACACATGTTCTATATGAAAATAAATATAAGGGATATACTTTTGGATTATTGAATAATCAACAGTTTGAGTAGTCTTGGCTATTTTTTCGAAGTTTGCTTTCACGAACTTCCCACCAATACACTCGGGCTCGGAAGATCTTTTGCTGCCAAGCAGTTCAAATGGCTGTTATCTGGCTGTTATCTCGAAAGAATTTTGAGAAATTGGGAAGATTTAGAAATGGAATGTTTTTTAGTCAAGTGCTCCAAAATACGTCCATGTATTTTGAAGTGCAATCTTTAAATTCCACGCCTCGTACAATTGTTAACAGCGGCGATACAACATTTTGCTGGATGTTTTTTATGGGTGTGATATAATCCTTACAGAGACAGCAAGTTTTCAGGGTTACCGGGAGAAAATCAGGCAACGAAGCAAAACGTCGCATAGCCGCGGGACGTTATGCAACATTCATTTTATTTCTTTTTTTTATTGTATTGAAATCATTTTGTAATAAAGTAAAGGTAGAAACTATTATGAGTCAATATACAGATATGACAGTAGTAAATGTTGGATATCACTCAACTAATTACTGGGTTATCAGTACAAGTAGATCTCGTTTACTTGTTGATCTAGGATGGCCAGGCTCATTAAAAAAAATGGAATTTAATCTTCAGCGAATGAATATTCCTATTAGTGAGATTAAATATAGTTTGGCTACACACTATCATATTGACCATGCTGGGCTTGCTCAGGAATTAAAGGATATCGGGATTCAATTACTATTATTGGATGTACAGGTGGATGCAATTTCATCTCTTGAGAAATGGGTCAAACCTCATGAAAAATATTTGAAAATTAACCAAGATGATAATAAAATAATCAATTGTAATGAAAGCCGCCAAATACTTGAAAAAATTGGTGTTCAAGGTGAGATCATTCATACACCAGGGCATTCCAGTGATAGCATTTCCCTCATTTTAGATGATGGGAAAGCATTCATTGGTGATCTTACCAATATTTCAATGATTGAAAAGGATAAAGCTGATATTACACTATATAGTTGGAAATTGCTACAAGATCATGGTGTAAAAGAAATCTATCCAGGACACGGTCCTGTATATTTGCTAAAGGAATTGAATGTTGTTATATGAAATATGTCCAGATTGTGGAGTAAAATTACCAATTGTTATTAATAATAAAATAACGCACCGCTATATCGGAGCATCCTCAAGTTGTTGGCTGCTTTTTTCTAGTTTACAAAATGCAAATGAACCTCCAATAGCCTCAGGAGAGTTGAACCCACTTTTATTAGATGCATATTGCGTACAACATCATGGAGTAGTTTCACGCCAAGCTATTAACTCTGTTGCTGTTCATGCGTTATCTTTATTTGGAGTATTGGAAAAGGGAGTATCTGCAGATAAAACATATTGGATCCGAAAACAGGTTGCAAAAAAAAAGATCAGAAAAGGAAATGATAATCGGTTTTATTGGTTGGAGCCTCCAAGTTCAAATAAAGGTATAACCATAGTTGATATAATAAAGGAGAAAACTCCGTTTACAAGGAGTATAAAATTGCAGGAATATGTGAAATCAATATGGAATGAATGGTTTAAATTACATGGGTCAACATTAGCTTACTGGTATAAACAGTATATTGAAGAATAAGATTAATTGAATTGATTAATAGGTTACAAAAGTATCACAAATAAAATGAACGATTGCATAACCGCGGCGATACAACATTTTGCTAGAAGTTTTACAGGGATATGCTATAATCCTGTCAGAAACGGAAAGTTTCCAGGGTTACCGGTAGAAAGCCCGGCAACGAAGCAAAACGTCGCATAGCCGCAAACGTTGTAAGCAATTCCTCCGCAGGGGGGTGGTAAGAAGAAGGTTTTTGTATAAGAGTGTTACGAGGTTCAATTTTTATCCGAAGGAAGAGATTTTGCCTAAGACAAGAAAGCCCATGTCCCTGCAC
>WGCU01000093.1 GCA_015493635.1 Spirochaetaceae bacterium
CACCCGGGTGAATATCCCGGGCTTTTTTATGCATCAATTTTCCCGCTTTTTATCAGGCACAGAAATAGTGCGGGATTCTTTCCTGTTTTACTCTTTTTCCTAACAAAAACTCTCCGGGAATTACTCCAAAAATAATGCGGGAATCAACAATGGGGTTAATCCTGATGATTATCTTTTAAAGGTGGTTGAAAGAGCTCTGTTGATAGAAACTCCAGGAGAGTGGGAGAGCCTTTTGCCCTGGCAAATTGGTAATTAACATTTTTACTACTGATTTTTGTCAGGGTGCGGTTAAAAATTGTAATTTTATTCCAGTGTTGACCACTGCACGTGCGTAAGCTCCGGTGGGGGATATTATAAAAAGTCAGTTTTCCGGTTATGCAAAGCTCAGCATAACTTGGGAATTATAACTTTTCGAGATTAGATGCAATAATGTCTATACTTAGAAACATCTCATCATAAATCCAAACTATTTTCCCAGTATATTTAATTTTATCCCCAATACGTAAAGAATTAATAAAATCAGTATTCCCATAAATACTAATTACATAATCAGGTAGAAAACTACTTCTCTCTCCACAAATATAAATATATGGTTTCTCATAATAATCGATCAAATCTGAAATTGTACTATCACTGGTTTTGACATCATCAACAACTCCTGTCCAATGTACAACTTTTCCATTCAAACTATTTAGTAGTTTATCATATGCAGCACTGGTATTTGATTTTTTGAATTCCAATAATCTTTCAGGGATATATTGCTTTGAATTGTTATCAAGTTCTTTAGTTGACTCATTAACACTAGGTACTTCTGGTTGAAATTTAAAACTATTCAATATTGAATCATATTTTCTAAGCCTTTCACAAGGATTTTCTATTAGAGAAGCCTTTTTTAAGTCCGATAGAATATCTATGCTTTCTTTTGAGTATACTACTGTAAGAATTAAGAATAACAACAACACCGATAAATACACTTTTTTCATAGCACCCGTCCTTATAATTTGAAAATTATTTCAAAAAATTGGAAAAGTCAAGCAGATTAACCTTTCAAGATGAAAGTGCGGGTATCATATAACTGATACAGAAAGTACAAAGCAGGCAAAACTTACAAGTAATTTGCTTATGCTGTTGAGAAATGTCTGGAAGGGGTAGCGGAAAACCCGCCCGCGCTGCCCGGCGGAGGGGACGGAGCCGGATAAGCAGTGCGGAAACAGCGGGGTTGAAGCGAAGGGGAAGGCTTTCCCCTCCATATATATTCTTTTTGTACATCCCTAATCTGCTAAATACGCCCTGATGACCGGTAGAAAATGGGGGCCGTACACCTCAAGCTTCTTGTCGCCGACACCGGAAACATAAAGAAACTCCTCGTTGGTTTCGGGTTTCAGCCGCGCCATGTTGGTCAGGGTCTTGTCGGAAAAGATGATGTAGGGAGGGACGTTATTCTCCTTAGCCAGTTCCGTGCGTTTCTGTTTTAATTTTTTAAAGAGGGCTTTATCCGCCGGACCGCCAGGGTTAAAAAGTTTGGCCCTGTCTGTTTTCTCATGGCCCCCTTTTGCTGCTCCGTTTGCAGTTGCTCCGCTGATGTAAAACGGCTCCCTGCCGAAGAGGATATTTTTTCCGGACTCATTCATGGTAAGAACATTGTATCGCTCACTGTTTTGAAAGATTTTCTGCTGCCCGATCAGTTCACTGATTATTCCGCGCCACCATCTTTTACTCTTGTCTTTACCGACGCCAAAAGTCTTCAGGTTGTGGTGGTTCCTGCTCCGTATTTTTTCGGTATCTGCTCCCCATACAATGTCAATAATGTGGTTAATGCCGAAGCCTTCATTGGTTCTGGCAATGGCTGATAAAACTTTACGGGCGTCTACCGTCGCTTCCACCTTTTCGGTGGTATCGTTGCAGACATCACATTTTCCGCAATTCCCGTCAAACTCCTCACCAAAGTATTCGAGGATCTGCTTCCTCCGGCATACATTAATCGTGGCAAAACGTACCAGACTGTTCAGGTTGTTTTTAAGCTTTACCTGTTCCCCGGGGTCTTCTGTTCTGTCTATGAAGTACTGCTGTTTTACTATATCGCCGGTGCTGAAAAAGAGAATACAGTTTGAGTCCAGTCCGTCACGTCCCGCTCTCCCTGTTTCCTGATAGTAGCCTTCCATGCTCTTGGGCAGATCACCATGTATGACAAAACGGATATTGTTTTTGTTTATCCCCATGCCAAAAGCGGTGGTAGCGACCATGACATCCACGGTATCTTTGTTGAAAAGTTCCTGATTCTTTGTCCGTTCTTCTTTTGACAAACCCGCGTGATAATGCAGCGCTTTAATGCCTCTCGTTTTCAGGTATGATGCGGTTTTTTCAACATCCTTTCTTCTGAACCGGTACACTATCCCGGATTCATCGGGATGATCCTTGATAAAAGCTGAAATTTGAGACAGCACTTCTGTTTTCGGGTGGACCTGATAATTCAGCTCCCGGCGGTTAAAGGAGGCCCGTACGGTAAAGGGACTTTTCATTTTAAGGATACGGATAATATCATCCTGAACCTTTTGGGTAGCCGTTGCGGTAAAAGCTGCTATTGGTACGTCCGGAAAGGTGTCCCGGATACGGGTTAAAAAGAGATAATCGGGGCGGAAATCGTGTCCCCATTCGGAGAGGCAGTGGGCCTCATCTATGGCAAAGAAGGCAACGTTCATTTTTTGCAGCTTCTCAAGATATCCTTCAACTGCAAGTCTTTCCGGTGATATATAGAGCAGCTTAATTTCATTCCGGTACAAGCGGGAATAGATCTTCGATATTTTGTCAGGATCCAGGGTGCTGTTGAGAAAAGCCGCGGGGATCCCTTTGGAAAGGGCATCATCCACCTGGTCCTTCATCAACGCAATCAAAGGGCTGATAACGATGGTCAGTCCGTCGAACATGAGTCCAGGAATCTGGTAACAGAGACTTTTCCCTCCCCCGGTAGGCATGGATGTAAAGGTGTCTTTTCCGGACAATATTGCGGTTATTACCTCTTCCTGGCTGTCCCGGAAAGAAGAATATCCGAAAACAGATTTGAGGATTTTTTTTGCCTGTCTCTTCATATCCATAATGCTCCTGAAAAAGTCTATACAAGTAAGCCAAATTTTAAAAGAGCAATAGCAGGAGAATCTTAATGAAAGGTATGCTGTTTGATATATAAGCAAGAGTGTGAAAAAGACTTGCTCCCCATCTGTCTGTACCCGATGTAGATATACCCGTTGTTTTTACATACCTGTTCATTTTACAGGCTTCAGAGGAGGTGATACAATAAAGTATGAAAGAAAACCATTTGAAAATCCTGAAAGGGCCGGGTCAGTACTTCCGGCTCTTTGGTAAAACCTTTAAAGCCATGTCCGGCCTCAGCCGTATTCCACAGGCTGAAAGGATTCCTCCGTCCCTGACTGAACGGATCAACCTGGCGGTAAGCGGTGTGAATGAATGCGATTACTGCTCATGGCTCCATACAAAGAAAGCCCTGGAGCTGGGATTTTCAAAAAAGGATGTGGAGGGCATGCTGCAGGGTGATCTCTCGGGGCTAAACCGGGCTGAAGCAGCGGTCATTCTTTATGCCCAGCACTGGGCTGATACTGATGGAAACGTAAGTGCCAAAGCCCGGAAAGGTCTGGAGGAATTCTGGGATGAGGAGACAATAAAGTCGGTGGAAGCCTTTATTGTTTCGGTTTACTTTGGAAATCTCTGTTCCAACACCGTAGCTGCGTTCAGAGCGGGAACCCTCCCGCGACCGTTCGGCTGGCAGATTACTTTTCTGCTGTCACTGCCGGTGGCTTCTTTCATCCAGAAAATCGCCGTTTAAAGCTTGGATCCCTCGCTGTATCAATAGAAGAATAAGGAGCTGAAAGAAGTAAAATATCTGCACGGTATTATTCTCAAACGAGTGAGAGGAGTGGGACAACTTGTTGGTCCCGTTCCCGAGCGAGTGCAGAGAACGAAAGGTTGAAATACCCCGCGGCTCTGCCGCGGAATAGGCCGCTATAGCGGCCTGGGTCCAGGGTTTACCCTGGGGTATTGAAACCTTTCATTAATAGGTTGAGTATATTAATTACGGGGGTAAGATGAATATAGCGTTATGGATATGTACAACGGGATTATTGGTATTGTCTTTCCTGAAAAATAAAGAAAAAACTAAAGCAGCATTAAAAAAGGCACTTTACAAATTCTCCAGAATCTTACCAGTATTCATACTGGTGATGGCTGGTTTTGCTTTAATTGTAACTTTCTTATCATCGGAACTTCTTAACAAATATATTGGAATTCAATCTGGAATTAAGGGAATAGTATTATCCCTTGGTTTAGGAAGCATAGCTGTTATGCAGGGATTTGCAGCTTTTCCCTTGTGTGCCGCATTAAAGAGCCAAGGAATACCTTATTATATCATAGCGGCATTTAGTTTATCACTAATGAATGTTGGGATAGTAACATTCCCCATAGAGAAAAAAATCCTGGGGTTTTCAGTAGCATTTATCAGAAATTTAACTGCATTAATGATATGCATTATTGCTGTAATAATTGTTAAAATAGTATTTGGAGAGTAATGTGAAAAAAACAAAAATAATAAATTATATTCTCTTACTTCTTTTTTTTATATTTATAGGGATTTCCTTTTTAATTAATTTTGACAAAGGGGAAAAAACAGGGTCGGCATTTTTGAGTGTTCTTTTTGAGATACTGAAAATATTACCCTGTGCGTTTATTCTTATTGGACTTTTTGAAGTTTGGATTAAAAAAGAAACTGTTATTCATCATCTTGGTGAAAATAGCGGTATTAAAGGATATATATGGGTTTTACTCTTAGCCGGGTTTTCTGTGGGCGGACTCTTCGTTGCTTTTCCATTGGCTGAAACCTTAAGCAAAAAAGGAGCATCATTAAAGATTATTTTTACCTATCTTGGATTTGTTGATATATTCCGTATTCCCATGACAATTTTCGAAATAAGTTTCCTGGGACTGCCATTCACAGCAGTACGATTACTGATTACGGTACCTTTGTTTCTGCTGGCGGGGATATTTTTGGGAACAGTTTTGAAAAAAAGAAACTATAGATTAAAAGAGGAACGTGAGTGATTTACAGAGATTTTTGTTTAAAAAACTTGACTGACGGTCAGTCATATGGTATAGTGTATTTATGGAGACGAGAACTATGCAGAGTACCACAAAAAAAACAGAGGAACGAAGGCTTGAAATTATTAAAACCGCCGAAAAACTGTTCAAAGAGAATGGCTACAGAAACACGCCGATTGATGCCATCATCAAGGAGATGGGTGTTGCCAAAGGGACGTACTACTACTATTTCAAATCAAAGGAAGATGTTCTTGCAGCAATTGTTGAGTATCAGTTGAACCTGATTGTGCAAACGGTGGAGCAGATTGCCAATGATACGTCACTGGACGCCCTGACCAAGATGCGGTTGCTCCTATCGGGCAGCCACATCGGTGATGAAGATACCGGGGAAATTGTGGAGCAATTACATTTACCGGTCAACAGGGAATTGCACGAGGTCACCAACATTCAGACCGTTCTCAGGTTATCCCCAATATTTGCCAAAATTGTTGAGCAGGGAAATCGGGAAAACGTCTTTAATACAAGATACCCCCTAGAAACGATACAGTTTTTACTAACGGGGGGACAATTTTTACTGGATGGCGGGCTATTTAACTTTAGTAAACAGGAAATTATAGATAGGCGCCTGGCGATGCAGGAAATTGTAGAAAAAGCGCTTGGTGCCGAACCCCGCACTTTCGATTTTATGAATAACAAATTATTTGAAGAAGAAAATAATGAATAAATCTTATCTATATCGTCCTATGTTGTATTTTGTTCTGACCTTTTTGATAACGTTTGTTCTCTGGTTTGCCGGGGCGTACGTCAGTTTTCAGGAAGGTAACGAGGGGCTGTATATGCTTTTTATGCTACCCGGATTGATGGCCCCGTTTATTATCTCAGTGGCAATGATTTTCACATCTAAAAATACAGATATAAAGAAAGATTTTGTCAACCGGCTTATCCATTTCAACCTGGTACAGCCCAAAATGATTCCGGTGTTTATTTTACTCATGCCCCTCTCTGTTCTGGTTTCTATTTGTCTGTCATTTCCAATGGGGGGGTCGGTTTTGCAGTTTCAATATGCGGAAGGCTTCTCTTTTTCAGCCGGATCTGTTCCGGTATTGCTTGTCCTTTTGCTGGCGGCAACTTTTGAAGAACTTGGCTGGCGGGGCTATGCCTTTGACAGCCTGCAAAGCCGCTACACCTACTTTACGGCGGCTATCGTATTCAGTATTCTCTGGTCGTTCTGGCACTTTCCTCTGCTATTTGTGAAGGACTCCTACCAATATGAAATTCTACACCAGAACATTTGGTTTGCAGTTAACTTTTTTGTCAGCATTATCCCGATGGGGGTGATAATCAGTTGGGTTTGTATAAAAAACGGGAAAAGCGTTCTCGCTGCTATTTTGTTTCACTTTATCATCAATATCTCGCAAGAGATGCTGGCGATATCGCAAACGACAAAATGTATTGAAACAGTGGTGCTTATGGTTGTGGCCTTTTGCATCGTTATGATGGATAAAAAATTGTTTTTCTCCAAAAAGCATTTTAATCGGCATAAAAAACTTCTCTCTAACAATAAAAATTATGTAGCACAGTCGAAAAGGCATGTTACTCAACAGGGATGATTATGGGAGTGATGAAATCTTTACAATTGCAAAAAACCGAATTCAGCATTGATACTGACCCACAAAAAACAAAAGTTCCGCCTGAAGAAAAAAACGCTATACTTAACGTTTTGTCCATCCGTGATTTCCGGTTATTATGTGCTGGAACTTCAATCTCATTACTGGGCGATCAATTTGCGATAATTGCAACACCATGGTTGGTGTTGCAACTTACGGGTGATCCGTTAGCCCTAGGCACTGTACTCGCTTTGGAAGGTTTCCCCCGCGCTCTGTTTATGCTTTTTGGGGGCGCCATTACCGACCGTTTGTCGCCGGGAATTGTTATGCTGGTCTCAGACATTGTTCGGTTTGTACTGGCAACCTTGATGACTATTGTTGTTTTTACAGGCATTGTTCAAATGTGGATGCTGTATGTTTTTGGTCTGGGGTTTGGGCTGGTATCCGGATTTGCTGTTCCCGCCGGAAATAGCATTGTCCCTATGCTGGTCAAAGAAAAATATTTGCCAGCCGGTAACTCTATTATTATGGGTATGGGCCAATTGGTTGGGTTTGTCGGGCCGGTGGTGGCCGGAATACTAATCGGAAAATTCTCCAAATCATTTTTTGGGATTGGAGTAGCTTTTGGCATTGATGCAGCCACATTTGCTGTCTCAGCCATAACCTTGTGGCTGATGCAAAGCGGTGGAAAGCTTTCCTCTGCAACAGATGTTCCGAACATGGGAAGTATTTGGACTGCCATTGTAGCTGGCCTGAAACATGTGTGGGATGACAAAGCGTTACGTTTTATATTTCTGGTCATTGCTGCCATCAACTTTTTGTTTGTCGGTCCGATTCTGATCGGTATTCCTGTTTTAGCCGATCAACGATTAGCTGCAGGAGCGTTGGCATTCGGGTTGCTGATGTCCGGCTTTGCCGGTGGCAATTTAGGAGGCTTTTTGTTGGCCGGGACGCTTCCCAGGCCAACCGGCAGAACAATGCGATATTTTCTGATTGCATTACTGGTTGCTTTTGGGATAGTGATGGGGATAATGGGATTTATTAATGTAACCTGGATAGATTTTGGATTAATGCTGCTGATTGGACTGGGCAATGGTTATGTCACCATTATCCTGTTCACATGGATACAATCCCGTACTCCCAAGATAATGCTGGGCAGAATTATGAGTTTGTTGATGTTAGCTAGCGCCGGATTAGTTCCCATTTCTCAAGCCATATCAGGAGCAGTCAGCGCTTGGAATTTGACTTTGATGTTTGTTTTGGCAGGGGGGTTGATTGTGGCACTTTCAATCTGGATAACCTTTCAGCCGGCTCTGGTTACCTTTAGCGAGAGCCTAACAGTGAATAACTGATTGTTGTAAGGGGTAGCACTATGCCTGCCATTTGGCTAACGCAGGCGTAAAATTAATGATGAAAAATCCAGTATACGTTGCCAAGGAAAGGATCCAATACTAGATTTACAAAGTTTATTGGGGGGAAAGTGGCAGGAATGTAACAATTGCCATTTTGTACCGAGGTGGAGTGCCCGAACTGCAGGAGTAGGACTGGCTGCCCAGAATGGAGTTACTATAATAATTCAATCGAAATCATCCGAGTTATTTTTTACTTTTTCTATTTTTGCAACCATCTTTTTAACAGCAGAACCGCCATTCAGGAAACGCAGAAATCCTTTTGACAAGTGTTTTTTTTCTTTTTGCCTATTATCACAACACTGCTATGTTGGAAATAGCTCTAAAATTAAATATTATAAAAATAATCAGGATTTATATTGACCTATGAAAATTATTAAATTATTTTCTAGACATGAACGCACTTATGAGAGTTGAAAATCTTAAAAAAAACTATGGAAAAGTCGAAGCTGTTCGGGATATCAGTTTTTCTATTCCTGAAGGGACATGTTTTGGATTACTTGGACCCAATGGAGCCGGAAAAACGACAACTATAGAAATAATGGAAGGTATTCTCAGCCCGACAAGCGGGAGCGTATATTTTCGTGATAGGGAAATAGATAATCACTTCAGGCAAAAAGTGGGTATACAGTTTCAAAGTACTGCATTACCAGAGTTTATAATGGTAAAAGAGACTCTGGATATGTTCAGGGCTTTTTATCCGAATCCCCGAAGTCTGGACGAAATAATTGAAATTTGTTCTCCCTCTGTCATTATCGATCGGGATAAACGGAAATTTTCTAGCGGATAAAGACAGAGAATGCTTCTGGGCCTTGCAATAATCCCCCATCCTGAAATGTTTTTTCTTGATGAAACTACAACGGGACTTGATCCTCAGGCACGAAGAAATTTCTGGAATTTAATTGAACGTATGAAAGCCGAGAAAACCAACTGTTCTCATGACAACTCATTATAGTACTTATTGTAGGGTTTTCCATTGCATTCCGCGGGAATAACGATACTATTTATTAAAATTGGAGTCATAGGAATCCACGCCAGTCGGGTAGTAGCACCAGGGAAACTGTCTTTCTGTATTTCATCATGTCTGGCCATTTTTCTTCCAAGGACTTCATCAAGAATCTCCCGTGATATAATAAAAGGAAGATCGGAATTTTCTGAAACTATTTTATCAGAAGCAACACTGGCAATCTTTTCCAGCTGTTTTTTTAGTCCCCACTGGGTGTACGACAATTTTGTTTTTCACCATCGTTAACCGGCTTTTCGTTCATCCATAAAGTTTTCATATCTTCCGCTGAGTCTTGAACATCGAAGGGCAATAATGCTGTTGGCTCCCCGGACCGTCCAATGCATCCCCGATCGTTTAACCC
>WGCU01000094.1 GCA_015493635.1 Spirochaetaceae bacterium
GGGCACCTTTTTTGTGGGGTAAATATTACAAATTTTTGGCTTTTAGATGCTCTAAAGCCTCTTCAGGGCATTCTCTCGGGGTAAAATATTTTTGACCCCTTTGTTATTTTCTCTCAGTATAGTAAGTTGGGGTACTTCGCAAAAAGCTCAAGAAGGAAAAAAGGTTAAGCAGTTGAATGGTTTTCTCAATCATGCTATTCTCCTTTCATTATGAGTATTTTTCTATTGACAGCAGTGCCACTTGTTTTTTTTCTTTATATTACTCTGGAATTCAGGGGATTAACAGCGACAACAAACTTTAAAAACGCTTTTGTTTCAGGATTTATCTTTTCTGTACTGTCTTTACTGATTCTGGCGGTTATGAGTTACTACATACAGAACCGTTATACCAAACTGATGGTATATATTTGCCATTGGTTTTTTGATGTACTGTACTATACAGTATTTTCTTTAGGAGGATATTTTATCCTTTCCACACGCAGGTTTCTTGTGTTTGATGATAGAAAGGATTTTCCCTTTATCTATACCTATTTTTCCGGATATTTAACTCCCGTAGGTTTCTACATTGCAATAAGAAACTTTTATACCATGGATTCTTATATCCTCTTTCTTTTCCCTCTAATTCTTATAGTTATGGGATTCTGGCTTGCATTTATTATTCTTGAAGCGCAGAGACAGCGGGGATATCTTAGAGTAATTATATTTCTGACAATTCTTCCCATGACACTGGCGGTAGCTCTTGTTCCGTGGTTATACTACCTGAATTATCAGATGTATGCGGTCTTACTAGATATTTTTATAGTACTTGTCTGTTCTTCGGTTTATTCGATATTACGCCACGATTATACCCGGATATTCGGATCGTAACAATTAAAAAAATTGAGGATACCCCGCGGGTATCCTCATAAATAACAATCCTTAACGTTATGCTTCTTACGCTTTACCTGCGGATCCGAGCACTTCTTTGTTTTTATGCATATACATCTCTTTTAAAGCATCCCGGGCCGGCCCGAGATATTTCCTCGGATCGAATATTTCAGGTGATTCGGCAAGAACCTTTCTGATGGAAGCTGTCATTGCAAGACGGCCGTCTGAATCAATATTTATTTTACATACAGCTGATTTTGAAGCTGTTCGTAATTGTTCTTCCGGGATACCGACAGAATCTTTAAGTTTCCCTCCGTAGGTGTTGATTATTTTTACATATTCAACCGGTACGGATGAAGAACCATGGAGGACAATGGGAAAACCAGGAAGGAGTTTCTCAATTTTCTTGAGAATATCGAAGCGGAGGGGTGGGGGAATGAGAATACCGTTTTTATCCCTTGTGCATTGTTCAGGTTTGAATTTATTTGCTCCATGACTGGTTCCAATTGAGATAGCGAGGCTGTCCACTCCCGTTTTCCCGACAAAATCCTCTACCTCTTCTGGCTGGGTGTATGTGGATTTTTCCGAGGAAACTTCATCTTCTATCCCTGCAAGGACACCAAGTTCTCCTTCAACGGTAACATAATCCTTCTGGGCGTGTGCATATTCAACAACTTTTTTGGTCAATGCAACGTTATCATCATAGGAAAGACTTGATCCGTCTATCATAACCGAAGAAAACCCGTTATCAATACAGTCTTTACACAGTTCAAAAGAGTTTCCATGATCAAGATGAAGGGTAATTGGAATTTCGTAGCCCAGCTCTTTGGCATAGTTAACCGCTCCCTGTGCCATATATCGGAGAAGTGTTGCATTGGCATATTTCCTTGCACCTGATGAAACCTGAAGGATAACGGGTGATTTTGTTTCCACACATGCAGAAATTATTGCCTGAAGCTGTTCCATATTGTTAAAATTATATGCAGGAACAGCATATCCCCCTTTTATTGCTTTGCTGAACATCTCTTTTGTATTGCACAGCCCTAGTTCTTTATACGAAACCATTTTTGACTCCTTATGCTTACTAATATTTTATAATAATACTTTACGCTCTCTTCCTGCTAAGGTCAAGTGACACGTGCTTGACCGTCGGGAAAGGTGGTGTTAGGGTAGGTTAAAATGAAAAAATTGTTAATTATTTTAACAGCTGTGATTTTGATTTCCTGTAGACAGATGGATGTTATTTCTGACCCTTACTGGACGGCTTTAGTCCCCCGTTTAACATCTCCCTCCTTAAAAAGTGTCTTAAAATCTTTTACACACATATATCGTATTAATTATGTAACGGTAGGTGCACAAAACGGGATGGATGAACTTGGTGATATTTTACGTTCGGATCATGCTGAAATCGTTCTATTGAGTCCCCTCTTGAGTCTTAAAATTGAGGATTTGAAGAAAAAGTTTCCGACTGTTCGTTTTTATTATTATCGTTTTTCAGGTGAGAAAAAGAGAAAATTACAGAAAGATACTGATATCGCCATCAATGGGTATGGAAGTATTACCTTTTCCCGGATGCTTAAAATAGCAGACAAACTGATTTATTTTATTATGGAAAAAGAAAATAAAAAAGATTATAAAGACATAAACCTTGAGAATCTGGAATAAAATACATAAATTTCTTCATTCAGAGAAAAAGATTTGACAAACAATTAGGGAAGAAATATAATTCAAAAAGCATACGTTGTTACTTAGTAATTAAATAAGGAGTGTGGAATGAGAAAAGGCAGCATTCTTTTAATATGCCTTCTGTTGTTGCTTTCTTTGTTACTGCCGGTAGAGGTTTTAGCCGACTCTCAGACGGTTAATCTAGAGTCAAAGGTACTTGAGACCTTTGATCCTGATACAAAAACGACTGACTGGCTGGTTGTGGGAAGTAAATTTACAACAAAAGGATATCCGAAACAGGTTTATACCAAAGCTTGGCCTGAAGCTTTGTTTGGAGCAAATTTAGAGAATAAGGACTATCAGGTTCTTGGTGTTCATGTCAAATGGGATAGAAAAGGGTATAACAATATAGAAATTATACCTGTTAAAAAAGATGATAAAGGTAATGTTGTTCCTAATCCTATCCCTATTCCCGGTGATGTGAAGAATATTGATCTCTGGGTATGGTGTTCCCGATATGACTATTATATGGATGTGCATCTCAGGGATGCCAACGGTGTTGTTCATGTCCTGCGCCTCGGTAGCTTGAACGCAGTTGGATGGAAGAATCTTAGTACTGACATTCCCGGCTATATTCGTCAGAGTGCGGTACATGTTCCTTTCTTGAAGACTCTTGAACTGGTAAAGCTGGTTATCTGGACAAAGCCTGAAGAAAAAGTTAACGATTACTATGTTTATATTGATCAGATCAAGGTGTTGACAGATATGTTTATAACCAGATTTGACGGTGATAGTCTCGCTAGTCCCAAGAGTGTACAGAAAGTATGGGAGGGCAAATAATCGATGGTACATTTTAATAAAATCTTAATTATTCTGGTTATTATGCTTTTCACAGGGTTTTCGGTTTTCGGGCAGAGTAAAACTACGGTAAATGAAAATACAGGGGGCCCCAATCCTGCTGCCATCGGTGTTGATACTGCCCAGCAGAACCTGAAAGAGGTGTCAGTATCAAAGTTTGAAGATGCAGGTTTCTGGACTGTTGAAATGGACCGGGATGCCGGTGTTACAACTCTGCGGAGACTTCCAGGCGGGCCTCTGGACAGAAAGCCCATTCCCGATGAGGAAAAACTTGGTTTGTCCGGTGATGACAAGTTTGTTCTCGGCGTAAAAGTTCAATTTTACAGAAGAGGTAATGTCAGCTTTTTTATACGGCCTGAGCGCCCGCTGCCAGTCGAGGGAATTACGAAGACCCTCTCTATGTGGGTTGTCGGCAGGAATACTCCTCATACATTAAAAGTTCTTCTTTCTGATCAATTTGGCCATAAAGCTGTTATTACTGTGGGAAAGCTTAATTTTACCGGTTGGAAAAAGATGGTAGTTGCAATCCCTACAACGATAGTACAGAGAGACTATCACTATATGAACAGACAGGGAATTATGATAGAAGGTTTTGAAATTGACTGTGATCCAGCTGAGACGTACGGAAGTTACTTTATCTACTTTGATGATCTGCGTGCGGTAACTGATCTCTTTTCCGAAGAGACCCGTGATGTGGATGACATGATGGATAACTGGTAGGCCGCTGTTTGTGTTGGTTACTGGTAGAAGGCCCTCCTCTTAAGGAGGGCTTTTAAAATTTATAGGCGCAGGGGGGCTATCATTAGAATCCGTATAAGAAGGGAACAAGAGAATGAGTAAACGGTACAGAAGCCTGGGAATTTTGTTTATTTTATTTATCGGTATTCAAAATATTTCTGCAGGGACAATTTTTTCTCTTAATCTTGGAAATCATTACAGAATTGTTGAGCGTCAGGATCTCAGAATTCGCAAGAACGGACAGTATAAAGGTTTCCTTTATCGTGAGTACCGTGCATTCCTGTATGAAACTAATGCTGTACCGCATCGGTATAAAGGAGACTATTATATCCTGGAAAATATGAAACGGAACTCTTTTCTCACTGCAAAAGCAGTTGACAAACAGTATGAAACCATCTTTGCCATGGGACCCCAGGGAAATATGCTGGTGAAGAGAAAATATCTGGTGCCTGTTCATAGAAATTTCCCCGCATTTTCTCCAAAGCCTGTTAATGCAGGTGAGTCCTGGGATGTTTCCGGAAGTGATCTTGTTTCTGACAGTACCGGTAAGCGTATCAGAGTGCCTTTCCTTTGTCATTACGTCTTTCGGAAGACGGGAACGTACATGAACCGTCCTGTTGTCATTATTGATGCCCAGTATGCGCTTCGTTATGATGGAGGGTCTTCTGGAGGGGGAACTTCTGTCAAAAAAATTACAGGAAGCCGTAAGGCTTCGATTTTGCTGTATACCGATAAAGATGGTGGTATTTTTATTAAATCTGATGTTAAGCAGCGTATAGAATATACAAACGGCGGAACTGAAGAAACTGAGGGTTTCATTTTAACGTGGTATACCGGTGCATCCGGTTCCATGAAAGAAGCCGCGGATACGAAACTTGTTAGCACCTTTAATAATTTGCAAAAGACAGGGGCGAAGAGTAATGATGGATTTAATGATATGTCCCTTGAACAAAATGATAAGGGATTGGTTTTACGAATTCAAAATATTCACTTTTTGCCTAACAGCCCTGTTATCCTTGCTTCTGAACAGAACCGGCTTGATTCCGTTGCCGCTCTTTTGAAAGGTGCAGAGAATAGAATGTTTCTTGTCACCGGTTATACAGCGGATGTTGGTACAAAGGAAAGTCAACAGAAGCTTTCTGTTGAACGGGCAAAGGTAATTGTGGATGAACTTGTTAAACGGGGTTTGTCTCCGAAACGTTTTATGTATCAGGGTAAAGGAGGGGCGGACCCTGTGGCTTCAAATACAACGAAAGTGGGTCGGGCTTTGAACAGACGGGTAGAGATAACTATTCTTCGCTGATACTGAAAAGACCGTTAAAATTACTCTTTATCTGCTGTATCAGCTTATGTATTTCCATATTTTTAATGGCTGCCATGGATTCATAGGTATAGCCTATATGACCCGGATGATTTAACGAACCTCTCCGTTTCTGTGGACTAAGGTAAGGGCTGTCAGTTTCCATGAGTATTCTGTCTATTGGAACCTTCATAGCGGTATCCCTCAGCTCTACATTCCTCTTATAGGTTAGATTTCCGGCAAAGGAGATGAGAAAACCCCTGTCGAGAATCTTTTTTGCAGTATTGTAATCCGATGAAAAACAATGAAGTATACCGCCCCGGGGAAGGTGAATGGATGAAAGAATATCCAGTACATCACTGTCAGCTTCCCTGTTGTGTATTATTACCGGGAGGTTAAACTCCTTTGCCAGAACAAGCTGTTCCTTAAACAGTTCCTTCTGTGCTTGTCTGGTGCCGTAATTCCAATGCCAGTCAAGGCCTATTTCACCAATAGCGGCAATTTCTTTTTCTTGTACCAGAAGATCCTTCAGGCCGGTTATAAGTTCGTGGACAGTTTTTTTTTCCACATCAGAAGGATAACATCCCGCTGAGAGATGGATGCCCGGGAAAGGGGCTGATGCAGCAGAACGTTCTGGAAAATCGTCCGGAGTAAGGCCGATGTCAATTCCGCCTGACAGCCCACTGGAAAGAGCATGTTTCAGAATAAAGTGAGTATCCATCCCTTTCTGCCGCATGACAGCACTATGAAAATGGGAGTCGACCATCCCTTCCATAAGATGGAAATCCCAAGGATTCTTGTTTGTTTTTGGTTTTCTGTCTGCCAAAATCCTTTCTCCTTTAAAACCAGTTGACCAATTATAAAATCAACTATAGTATACTAACACAAATTGCCGGAGTGGTGGAATTGGTAGACACAGGGGACTTAAAATCCCCCGGCTGTATAAGCTGTACGAGTTCAAGTCTCGTCTCCGGTATATGCAAGCTAGTTTTGGTATGGGATTCATTAAAAAACCCTCCTGCAGGAGGGTTTTTACTATTTATTGATTAAAAATTATATAATCCGTTTACGTATTTCAGAACTTACATAATCGAGTATTGCAACAGTAATGGCAATGAACCATACGGCAACCCCGGCTGCACGGTAGTCAAGAAGTCTGATATACTGGATGAGAATAAAACCGATACCACCGCCTCCGACAAGACCGATAACAGTGGACATCCTGACATTTATATCCCATCGATAGATCGAGAATGAAATAAACGGCGGAATCATCTGGGGAATAACCGCGTGTATGATTATCTGGAGATGGTTTGCTCCGGTGGCCTTGATGGCCTCAATGGGGCCCGGATCAATGCTTTCAATAGCTTCAGAGTATAACTTTGTAAGAGCAGCTACTGAATGAAAGGTAAGAGCTATAATACCCGCAAAGGGGCCGAGTCCAACCCATACAACGGCAATAAGTGCCCATATAAGCGGTTCTATTGACCGGATAATATTAATGATTGTACGGGTAAGGTAGTAGATGACTTTGGTAATCCACGACCCGGACATAAGGTTCCTGGCAGCAAGAAAACTTACCGGAATAGCAAAAAGAATACCGAAGAGCGTTGCAATCATCCCCATAAATATCGTTTCCACCATTCTTGAAACTGCCAGTTTTAAGGGGTCATTTATAACAATGCCCGGCCTCTGGGTTTCCTGTATTGCTTCAATATGATGGATCTGTTTCCCCTCCTGACTGGGAGGCATAAGACGGTACGGCATGATAACCTTCATGGAGAAAGACCCCTTGCTGTCGGTTTTTATGTGAATATACTCACCATTCTGACGGATGCGGAATTTATTTCCAATGGGGTCAACCCACCATATTTCAGTATCAGCATTCGGTGCAAAGTTTCCGCCCTTAATGGTTAGTGTTGTACCGGGAATAAGATGATAGTCCTTGTCCATGGTTGAGAGCTTCCCGCAGGTAGGATCTGCGATAATGTAAGGTTTATCCGGAAGCGCTTGTGTCTTGGGGGGGGGAGTATCCTTTCCGCAGGGGGAAAGGATGGCTGCTTTTGCGCTTAAGGTATCTGTCTTGTGAGTAAACGCGGCTTTCCACGGCCAGAGAACACGGGAGAGAGGTTTTAAGGTTTCAGGAAACTTTGTTACCATTTTATAGGGATTTATCTCCCCTATCTGATAACCTAGAAGGAAAAAAACCGTAATTACCAGAATGAAAATTTTTAATCTGTTGTAACCGGGAATCTTTTTTATCCGGTACGCATCCCAAGCCGTCCACAGCCAGAGTCCTGCAATACCGATGCACATGCTGATAATGAAAACTGGTTTGAGTGATAGTGCTTTGGTGAACTTTAAAATAATTCCATGCTGCAGATGAGCAAGAAGTTCTATACGCCATATAAACATTACAATAATGGAAAGCATGGAGCTGAATAGTATAAACCCTCTGCTTACCTCCCCTATAATGAGCTGGCCAAGACCGGGTATAATGAGGGATACGATCCCGGCAATTCCATGGGGGATTTTAGCTGCTCCATTGTGAGATTTCCTTTTATCCGTTGCCATATTCATTTTGTTATCTCCACCTTAAGAATCAGTGAGTTTCCGGACCTGCATGGACCCGTTCCGCGTCTTCACCGTAAATTTGCTTGAACTCCGCATCAGTCATTTTCCTGATATCATCTCCTGATCCTTCGTATACAAGTCTTCCGTCCCGCAGCCCGATAACTTTTGTTGCATAGCGCTGAACAAGATCAAGGTAATGGAGACTGCACAGTACCGTAATTTTCTGTTCCTGGTTTATTTTTTCCAGATAGCTGAGGGTTGAATGAGCGAGTACCGGGTCGAGACTGGCTACCGGTTCATCTGCAAGAATGATCTCCGGGTCCTGCATGAGTGCTCTCGATATTCCCACCCGCTGTTGTTGTCCGCCGCTCAGTTCATCTGCTCTTTTATGTGCCTGATTAAGGATCCCTGCCCGTTCAAGTACTTCATAGGCTCTTTTTACATCCCTATCTGAAAATTTATTTATAAGGCTGAGGGCAGGCGCCGTATATCCCAAACGTCCCGCTAGAACATTTTTAAGGACACTTGACCGCTTTACAAGATTAAAGTGCTGAAAAACCATTCCTATTTTACGTCTTGTTTCCCGTAACCCTTTTGAGTCTGCTGTTGTAATATCAGTTCCGTTCCAGATTATGTGCCCTTCCGTAGGTTCAACAAGGCGGTTAATGCACCTCAGGAGTGTTGATTTACCTGATCCGCTTAATCCTATGATAATAAGGAACTCGCCATCTTCTACATCAAAGCTTACATCTCTTAACGCACGAGTTCCATCATCGTAAACTTTTCCAAGATTCTTTATACTTAGCATGTTACACTCTGTTTTTACTGGTATTGTATTCTGTTGGATAAACCGGACAGTAGAAACTGCCCGGTATTAAAAATTTATTTTTCCTGCAGTTCTTTTATTGACATACCTGAAGCTTGCAGAAGCTGTCTGAAAGGATCATAGAAACTGTCATCAATTTTCTTAAGTCCATTCCACTGATAAGCTGTATTTATAGCTTTCTTTCCTTCATCTGTTTTCGCGATTTCAAGAAGTGCAGCTACAATCTTTTCCTTCAAATCTGAAGGGAATGTAGGAATAAACTGTACACCGTCATTCGGTATATCAGGTGATACATTTATAACGACAAGCTTATCCATTACATCCGGATGATCTTTTTCTATTCTTGTCCGGGCATCAACGTACGTTGCGCCGGCATCAGCCTGCCCGTTGTAGACTGCTGATACAACCGCATCATGGCTTCCTGCGTCAACAACCTGCTTCAAACCGGTATTTGGATCGATACCCGCGGCTTTCAGCGTAAGCATGGGGATAATCCATCCGCTGGTAGAAAGGGGGTCAGGACGTGCAAACGTTTTACCTGCAAGATCTTTGATTGTCTTGATGCCTGAATCTTTCTGTGTGATGATCTGACCGTTGTAGGTTGGGCTGCCGTATCTTATTGAAACAAGAGCAGCATCAGCAACACCCATCTCATGAGCCATTACATACGCAAAGGTGGGAAGAGATGCCATCTGAGCCGTCGGCGGTTTGCTTTTCATGGCTTCAATAACTCCTGCATACTCAGTTGCAACGTTTGTTTTAAAGAAAAGTCCTGTTTTCTGGTGGAGAAGATCAGCGACAGCTTGCGCACCGCTTGTAACTCTTTCCATGTTACCGGAAGGAACAAAGGACCAGACAATAGGATTGCTTTCTGTGCCAAGAGCTGCTTCTTTCTGTCCATTGGCAAAGAGAGCTGTTGTACTGAAAGCGAGAAATGTAATAAGAAGAATAACTGTTATCTTTCTTATCATTAATAATACCTCCTGAAAAAAATTAATCGTCTCTAACAGCTTAGTGTCAGATTACTGATACGTCAAGGAAAAGTATCATAAATATCCATTATTGATTAACTTTAAGGAACGAAGTATAGTAACGAATAAATAAGGAGAAGTAACATGAATGTAACAAAAGATGATGTAATAAGAACTCTTGAAAATGTAAAACATCCAGCTATTAATCTGAGTTTAATAGAACTGGGAATGCTTCGGGATATTACTCTTAAGAGCGATACCGTTACTGCTGAATTTGTATTTCCTTTCCCTAATATTCCCATAAAAGAAGCACTGTTTGCGAGTGTTCGTGACCCGCTTGAAGCAATGGGTTTAAAAGTTGAATTTTCAGAAGCAGTGATGACTCCTGATGAAGTACAGAGATTTCTGGCTCTTGAAACGGCAAACTGGAAGAGCTGACCAATGAAAGTTCTTTTTTATCAGAGGCCGAACTCTTTTTGGGAGCATAAATGTTCGGAACTGGAAGAGCATTACACTGATATTCGTTTTGTTTTTGATGCTGATGAGCTTACAAGGGAATGTGTAGATGCTGATGTTCTAGTGGGAGGAATTATACCTCTTCCGGTTCTGAAGAGAGCCGAGAGACTGAAGCTTGTTATTGTTCCTTTTGTGGGTGTTGATCACCTCCCTCTGAAATTTCTAGAAGAAAGGGGTATCCGGGTGGCGAATTCCCACGGGAATTCTGAATCTGTTGCTGAACGTGCTCTTGGAATGATACTGGCATTGTACGGTAAAATAATACCCCTTCATGAGGATCTTAAAAAAGGGATCTGGCATGGATTCTGGGTCGGCAGAGGGATAGATGATTCCTGGGAATCGATTCATGGGAAAAGCTGTTCCATTATCGGGGCCGGAGAGATCGGGAAGAGTCTGGCCAGGATGATGAAAGCTTTTGATTGCACGGTAACCGGGTTTAAAAAGAAAAAGACTGTAGAGATCCCTTCATCGTATGATGCCATGGTTTACGATTTTTCCGAGGCAGTTGCAGCGTCTGAAATTGTAGTAAATATTCTCCCCTTTACCCCGGAAACAGAAAATATATTCAGTCCTGAGATACTGCAGCACATGAATGGAAAAGTTTTTGTTAATGTCGGCAGGGGGAAAACAGTACATGAAAAAGCGCTGTACGAATCGTTAACAGCTGGAATTCTAAAAGGAGCAGCACTGGATGCCTGGTTTGTATATCCTGAAAACGGGAAAACAACGGGATCCCCGTCAAACTATCCTTTCTGGGAACTGGATAATGTTGTTTTATCACCGCACATGGCCGGTTTTACACGAACCGCAGCAGCAGAGAATATCAAACAGGCGTATGAGAATCTTGAATCATTTTTAAGGACCGGTGACCCTGTTAACGAAGTAAACATCCAGGCGGGTTATTAGCAGCAGTTACAGGTAGAAGAGAAATATAAACAATTGTTCTTATATACTGCTCATATAAATTAAGTGTATGAGTAATTGACGGGAAAGATGTATTTTATAATGTTGATAGTGTAATGGCGAAGTATTACAAAATACATCAGTGTATTTTGAAGAACAATCCGTACATTCTATGTCTCGAACAACCGTCAACAGAATCGATACAACATTTTGCTGGATGTTTTTAGGGGTGTAGTATAATCCTTTCAGGAACAGTACGTTACCAGGTTTACCAGCAGAAAGTAAGACAACAAAGCAAAACGTCGCATGGCTGCGGGACGTTATGGAGGTTACATAGATAAGCCCATCTTCCAGGAGTTTTCGGATTATTTTGGAAACAGTAATGGACCGGAACCTGAGTTTTTACGCAACGGCTTCCCTTGAATGTGCTTCGTTGAGCCATAAAGTATGAAATATCAGGGCTTTCTCTTTATCTTTGACCCGGAAATTTCAGTTTTCGTGAATAGAATGAATATTCAGGTACATGCTTTTCTCCTAACGCCACAATTTTTCTTGACTTTGTATTCAAAAGCCCATATCATGGATATCAGTTCAGTAAGATTTTTAGATCAACCTGCGGTCGACCTGAACGGTTGAAAGGGGAGGGCGTAAAAATCTGTGTTATAGAAACAAGATTGGTGAAGACGCACCCCCCAGCACACTCGGCGGTTCTGGAACAGTGTTGGTCTTTGTTGTAAGAGGATTTTAGCTGGTGGATCCAGCAGCCATCCCTCTGTTTTTCACGTCCGGTATTTCTGCTTGCTTTATCAGATCTTCGACAAAGATTTACCTTGTCTTTGCAGCACGGCCTCGAGCCCTGTTATACATAAAAGAGAATAGATGATATGGAAAAAGTTTTGCAGCAATATAAAGATTTACTTCTTCAGAAACGGTACAGCCAAAACACTCAAGATGTCTATTACAGCTATTTTAAAGATTTTTGTGTCAATTTTCAAAAAGAGAAATTAGAAGATATAACCACAGATAAAATAAATACATATTTATTAGACTTAATACAATCGAAAAATATATCTATCAGTCAGCAGAACCAAAGAATAAATGCCATTAAATTTTATTATGAGAAAGTCTTAGGGCGAAAAAAGGAATACTATGAACTTCATCGTCCCAGGAAAGAAAATAAATTGCCGAAGGTTTTAAGCAAAAATGAAGTTAAAAGGATTTTTGATGTAACTAAAAACATTAAACATAAATGTATTCTTATGCTGTTATATTCAGCAGGTTTGAGAAGAAGCGAGTTGTTAAATCTGTTACCTGCTGATATTGATTCTGAGAGAATGGTTATCCATATAAATGGTGCGAAAGGAAAGAAAGATCGAATTTCTTTGCTTTCAGATAACCTATTGCAGTTATTACGGCAATATTACAAAGAATATCGACCCAAGGAATATCTTTTTGAGGGTCAAAAAGGAGGAATGTATTCTCCTTCAAGTGTTGCGAATATTTTAAAAAAGTCTGTCTATAAAGCAGGAATCAAGAAAACAGTAACTCCGCATATGCTACGGCATAGCTTTGCTACCCACTTGCTCGAGCAAGGCACTGATTTGAGATATATTCAAGAATTGTTGGGGCATAACAGTTCGAAAACAACAGAGATTTATACTCACGTATCAAAAAGTGCGATTGAAAAGATTATAAATCCAATTGATGATTTCTTTGACTAAAGGGGGAGAAAATGATAAAAGGAAAATATAAACAATTGTTCTTATACCTCCGATTTGGCGTAATAAGAACAATAATTATACACAATCGTTGTACACAATGATATGAAACACTACGAAATATATAAAAGTAATTTAAAAAAATTCGGATATAATGACAAAGAAAACATATCTGATTTTTGGTTTAATAATAAGGATAGGATTGGAGGAAAATTATTTTTTGACAATGGGGAAATTGCCATTTTTTCCCTTCATGTTCGCTGGGAATCTGAAATCGGTAAGGTTTTCATTGAGGAGATAAAAAAATATATTGAACAAAAACAGAAAGACAGAAGAGATAAGATATCAAGTGATTTAAAAAAAGGGCTATATAATTTTCATTTTGCAATTATTGATTTCTCTGACTTTAAATTTGAATATAACAATGTAGTCTATAACATTGTGACATTTGTTAAATTGTTCCCAACATCCCAAATAACTGGTTTAACGGACCTTAGAGGAATAAATCTTGATACAATACGTTTAGATTCATGTATAATTAGAAATTGTTTTTTTGCGGAGGCAAGTTTTAAAAATAGTTCTTTTCAACAATTAGAATTTAAAAATGCAAATTTTGTAAATGCAAATTTTGAAAACTCAAGATTCGTAGCAATTAGATTTGATAACAAATCAACTTTTAATGGAGCGAACTTTAAAAATGCCTTTATTAATGCAATAGATTTAAATGATCAGAATTTGGGCGATAGACCTTTAGAGCTTACTAAAGTTAGTTACTTTAAATTGTTAGAATGGAGTGTTATTAATTTGTTTCGACCAATTAAAAATCTGGAGAATCGAAATCAAACGATTTTTCTTGCAAACACGACAAATGGAATAACTAAACCTGATTTAATCGAATTTAAAAAATATGTTAACTGGTTCCAGTTGTTGATTCCCGCATTATTTTTGGAGTAATTCCCGGAGAGTTTTTGTTAGGAAAAAGAGTAAAACAGGAAAGAATCCCGCACTATTTCTGTGCCTGATAAAAAGCGGGAAAATTGATGCATAAAAAAGCCCGGGATATTCACCCGGGTGA
>WGCU01000095.1 GCA_015493635.1 Spirochaetaceae bacterium
ATTTTCATATTTAAAAAGAGATTTTGTTTCAAAAACTCTTTCTACGGCACAATTGGTACATATTTCATTTCTATTCTGGTATACTTCATAGCATTTTTTACCTATTATTGACTCCTGCTTCACATTCTTTAATTCAAGTAATCTCCTATTGCTAAGCACTATTTCAAAATTTCTGTTAACTATATGTGTTGGATTTGGGTTGGAATCAAATATGGCTTTCATTTGTATGTTACTGGCAATTAATTCTTTTTCAATCTTCTTTTGAGCGGTTATATCCCTGTTGCTTCCCCGCTGTCCTTTGTGGTTCCCCTGATTGTCATAAACAGTTCTGCAAACATGGCTTATCCATCGTATCTCTTTTGATTTTGTAATTATGCGATACTCTATAGGTTTAACTTCTTCGTTTGCTAAAACCTGGTGTATATGATTCTTATATATCTTCATATCCTCAGGATAAATAATCTTTTCAAGCAGATCCGGATCTTGCAGAAATTCATCCCTGCTGTACCCTGTTATTCTTTTGCAGGATGGTGAAACATAAGCAAACTTTCCATCAGGTTTAAGCCAGTATTCCCAGTCGTATGTGAAATCAGCAATTGTATGATATTTTTCTTCGTCGTACTCAAGTTCCTTTTCTAATCTTTTTTGTTCTGTTACATCTCTTCCTTCTCCAACGGTCCCAATCATTTCATTCTTTTCATTGAAGAGAGGACTTTTTATAACTTCAAGGAAAAGGAATTCCCCTCTGATATTTCCAAACTCATCAAACCGTCCGGTCTTTTGGGATTCTTTTACTACATTGTCAGAGTTTGTACAAAGCTCTCCAAAGGTAAACCATTCAGGGTTATCAGGATGTAAAGATCTTTCTCTGTTAACAAAAAACATATCGTCTTTACCAATTGGTTCGACTGTATCAACAGCATTGAGAAAATGAGCGCTTGCTTTATTTACAAATATAAACCTTCCCTCCATATCTTTTGCCCAAAGCATATCTTTCATATTATCTGCAACCATTCTGAATAACGTATTTAACTGTTTATATTTTTGTTCACTTCTGGATAATAAATCTTCTGCCTTTTTACGGTTTGTAATGTCCCGTGAAAGGTATATAAAATGACCATTTGAATCACCTTCTACTATAGGAGCAACAGAGATCTCAAAAATCCGTTTTCCCGCAGGAACTTCAAGTTCATACTGCTTCCCCCGGGATATTCCTTTCTCACGGGCTTCTTTAATTGCTGATAAAATAATTTCAGCGGGTTTTGGAGGCAGGAATTCAGCTGAATTCTTCCCTTTTATTTCTTCAGGAGGAAGAAAGAGCAATTCGGGGGAATTTGTATGTACATCGTATAAATAACCATCAATTCCCACTTCAAAGAGAATGTCCGGAAGAGCATTCAAGGTTGACTTAAATCTATTTAATGTTGTCTTAGTGGCCTTGTTGGCATTATACAGTTTAAAGGCCATTTTTATTGAAGCATCAAGAACAGTAAGGCTTGAGTTTTTTACTACATAACCATAGGATGTTATTTTTTCAGTTTTTTCAACAATATCCTTCTCTATGTGGCTAGATAGAAAAAGAAGAGGTATATCGCGTATTTCAAGAATTTGCTTTGCTGCTACGGTTCCATCTATTCCGCTTCCAAGATCAATATCCATAAGAATAATGTCCAAGAGGGGAGAATCTTTAACTATTTCCACTGCTTTTTCTCCGGTACCTGTAGTGATAACGGAATATCCGTACTTTTCAAGCCCCATTTTTGTTGAAAGTGCTATAATAGCTTCATCTTCAACAAGAAGAATTGTTTTTCCCATTGCTAACATCCTTTTTCATATGAGAAGCTAAGTTTCTCTATGTAAAATTATTTTATTATTTCCAGCCGCTTTCAAGATGATAACCTGTTATACTTAAAAGGTATTCTTGCGACTCAAAATATAGAAAATTAAGAACTCTCTGAGTATAATGAGCTCTTCTGTTTTCATATAAGATTATATCATTTTTCCAAAAAATTAGAAGTATTAATTTAGTATACCAAGCCCGGAAGGTAGAGATATTTTCAAACATCTTGGATCAAAGATAGATCTCGTCTATCACCTATATATGGTATGCTAAAACTTTAGAAGTGTAGATCATGGATTGACTACCTACTCCAGAATTTACCCTAAAAGGGGTCAACATAGGGGCACTACTCATTTATACTTGCTAATACTCACAGAATAATAAATCGAGCTCTTTTAAGGTATATGACGAAGAAAAAGATTAGCGAACTCACTGAAAGATATTTTTCTTGAAATAATACCCTATAATGCCATAACCGCCCTTCCCGCTTTATTATTAAAACAAAAATAATTCTAGAATATTTCACAAATGGCATACCTCCTCCTACTTACAAATCTAGGAGGATATTATATGAATGATTTAAACAGTGTACTTCTTGAAGGCCGCTTGACAGCTGATCCTGAGCTTTCTTACACATCTAAAGGAACCGCAATATGCAAATTCTCGATAGCCGTCAATCGAAAGTATAAAACAGATACTTCTACTCAAGATGAGGTTTCATTCGTTAACATTGAGACTTGGAACAAGACCGCTGAAGCATGTTCAAGCCACCTTGCTAAAGGCCGTGGTGTCCGAGTAGTCGGACGCATTAAACAGGAACGGTGGAAGCAGGAAAACCGTAACCGGTCCAGGATTATCATTATCGGTGAACATATAGAATTCCTGCCTGGTAAAACCCCATCTTGAAAAGCCCCGCTCCCATTTAAAGTAAAGGCTTATTCTCACTGCTGTCTCATAAAATATCATAAATTGAGTATGGTAGATAGTCATGATAAGAACCAGATTCTGTTGTTAGAAACCCTGTTCCTTACCGGAAAAGTAAAAGAGAAATCTTAAACTGTAAAAGGGGGGCACATTTTCTAACAACACATGTAATTATATAATGGTTAGTAGATATAATTACCCACCAAGAAGTTTAAGTGACTACTCTCCCGATTCTTATAGGGAAGCCTATGAAGCACGTAAAGAGTGTTTCAACTCTAAATCAATAGCAACTATTGATGGGATTCCTTTCTACACCCGAGAAGATTTGAGTGATTACTACAATAAAAAGGATAAGGAACTTAAAGCTCTTTACAATTCAATCATTTCTACCCCAGTAGTGCATGAGCCCTTCTCTTTGGAGCGTATCAAAAGGACAGAACTTTACGATGCAGCCTGGTTCTGTCAAATCTTCAAACCATACCTCAAGAAATATACTAAATTCACAAGGACCTATGGTACTGAGAAGTGGATTACCATCAAAAGAAGAAAATCCCTTAAATCCCTTCAGAAAATAATCACAGAAGGAAAGAAGATAGGCTATTTCACTTCCATCAGAACACCGGTCATAGGCATTGATCTTGATTTCCACCACATTCCAGGTGGAGGCTGGACCACCACAGGTGAGCCTAAACCTTGTTTATTATCAAGATATAAAGCAATTGTCCATCGGTTCGGGTATTTCCCAACCGTCATTAGCAAGAGTCCTACAGGACTTCATGTGTACTATATTCTTTCCCACCTAATGCTGCATCATAAACATCTAAAAGCTTTAGTCACTGAAAAACTTAAAGGTGTCGAAGGCATGGAATATACCGATATTCTTCCAAGCCCGAACCATTCCCTTAGGATACCCACACAGCGCTCACTCCTTAATCCGGAAACATTTACTCCCCTCTCTCAACATCTATCCCATATCCCATGGCAATGGATAAGTGAGAGAACTTTCACCATAGCAGATCTCTTTGGTGAACACTATATCACTCAAATCCGTGCATTTAACCTTAAGACCTCCAAAGCAAAGAAAGCACCCAAGGACAATCCCGAATCCCTTCAAGATTACAAAATGCAGAAAATCCTTAAAGCAGAAGCTAAACTCCTTCCCTTTACAAACTTTCATTCAAACGAAATACTGATACATCTGGTCCCCAAATATAGGGGCTACGGTATGTCTGTAAATGAAACAATCTCAAGGCTTCAATATCATCTACAACATTCCCCTGACTACACTCGCAGCTTGAGAGATCCTGAAAAACTTTCATCTCGCATCAAAGCAATGTATGCCATTGAATGGGACAGATTTAAACCGGGAGAATCCTGGAACACAATTATTCCCGAAAGAATTGAAGACATTATCAATAACCATCCCTTCGTAAAACAGCGTACCAAAGGCATTAAAAAGTATTTTAACGGCCTTATCAGCTGGAAGGCATATCATGATCAAACGCATTACGACAAGGGTTTCCTTGCCTACATGGACGACATGTACCCATACTACGCAGTTAACTGCAATAAAGGTCTTTACCCTCTTCCCTCTTCCGTACAGCATTCATGGAACAAAAATTACCATTCCCTCCTTCCCTGGCTACTGGAAATTGGTATTCTTAAAGAATCCGGTCTCGGATATAGCGCCCAAAGAGGAATATGCAAATACTACTACATAAATATATAACACTACCCCAGAGGATGTATTATTTTTTACTTAAAGCCTCACTATAAACCATGTAACCAATGATTCACTTTTGAAGCTGTAGATACATAAATTCTAAATTGAAAACGAGCTTTTTGCGAAGTACCCCAACTTACTATACTGAGAGAAAATAACAAAGGGGTCAAAAATATTTTACCCCGAGAGAATGCCCTGAAGAGGCTTTAGAGCATCTAAAAGCCAAAAATTTGTAATATTTACCCCACAAAAAAAGGTGCCC
>WGCU01000096.1 GCA_015493635.1 Spirochaetaceae bacterium
AGGCAGGTGATTATCGGTGATGGGGCTAAATGGATCTGGAATATCGCAGATGAACAGTTTCCCAATGCAATTCAAATTATCGACTTATTCCACGCAAAAGGAACGATCTCGGATGCAGCCAAAGCCATTTTTGGAGCTAATGAGTTTGGAGAACAGTGGGCTAAAACATGTCGGGATGAACTGGAGGCAGGGGAAATAGATAATATAATAGGAAAGCTCGAATCATTTACTGAGACATCCAATGAAGCCAAAAGATGTCGGGATTATCTAATCAATAACACGGAACGTTTGAATTATCCTTACTTCAGGAAGATAGGACTATCCACATCCAGCGGTATTGTTGAATCCGGATGTCGGCATGTTATTGGTGAAAGGGTTAAACGATCGGGGATGCATTGGACGGTCCGGGGAGCCAACAGCATTATTGCCCTTCGATGTTCAAGACTCAGCGGAAGATATGAAAACTTTATGGATGAACGAAAAGCCGGTTAACGATGGTGAAAAACAAAATTGTCGTACACCCCTTCAAGGATGGCTAAGTGTGGTATACTTGCTCCATGAAGCTTACGGTGCTTATGGACAATAATACATTGATTGACCGGTATTTTTACGGTGAACCGGCTGTTTCGTATCTCATCGAAACTGAAGGGGAAAAAGTTCTCTTTGATACCGGTTATTCCGGTGCTTTTATCATGAATGCGCGGAAGCTTGACATGGATCTTCTTGATATTGATTATCTTGTCCTGTCTCACGGGCATATCGATCATACCGGGGGTCTTGAACCTCTTCTTAAACTCTTTATGGAAAAATCCTTGCGTGCTTCAGCAGATAAACCTGAACTTATAGCACATCCTTCGGTGTTTTCCCGGAAGTTTTTCCATAAAGGACCGGAGATCGGTTCTCTTGTACAGAAAGACAGCCTTTTACCTTTTTTTACCATGAAGCTGAGCAAAAAACCGGTTGTACTATCGAAAAATCTGCTGTTTCTCGGTGAAATCGACCGGAAAAATTCTTTTGAATCCCGGGTACCTGTGGGAAAAACAATGAGAGAGGGAACTGCAGTAGATGATTTTGTTCCGGACGACTCAGCTCTTGTGTATACTTCAGGAGAAGGACTTGTCATTATTACCGGATGCTCCCATTCGGGGATATGCAATATCATTGCCGCTGCGCAAAAAGCAACAGGAATCAAACGGATTGCTGATATCATTGGCGGGTTCCATCTTCTTGACCCTCCGGAAGAGCAGCTGGAAGAAACGGCAGCATATCTGGATAAGGCAGGCCCCAAAACACTACATGCGTGTCACTGTACGGACCTGCAGTCAAAGATCCGTCTTTCGGCTGTTTCTGATCTTAAAGAAGTCGGTTCCGGGCTTGTACTGGAGTATTCTGACAGATGAAGATACGAGACTGGATGCTTATTATTGGCGGGAGACTTTTTAGAAAGCGGGAGCCTGCACGGAGATGAAAGCTTTCCGGAAACTTGTCTATGAATACTACCGGACCTCCGGCAGACACGATCTTCCCTGGCGGCTGACAACAGATCCCTATGCTATTCTTGTTTCGGAAATTATGCTCCAGCAGACCCAGGTTGGACGGATTATTCCGAAGTATACAGCATTTATAGCCAGGTATCCGTCGGTAAAAGCCCTGGCGGAAAGCTCAACGAAGGAGCTTCTGGCTCTATGGAGTGGTATTGGATACAACCGCCGGGCACTCTGGATAAAGGAAGCCGCGCAGGAACTGCTGGAAAATTTCAGCAGCACCGTTCCCGACAACCCGGAACTGCTTATGAAACTGAAAGGAATCGGATACGCAACCGCCTGCGCCATTGTCGCGTACAGCTATAATATTCCCGTTGTCTTTATCGAAACAAATATCCGGACTGTCTTTATTCATCATTTTTTTCCTGAAAAGGAGAATGTTCATGACCGGGAACTTATACCCCTTGTTGAAGGCGCTCTTGATACAATGAATCCCCGGACATGGTACTGCGCGCTGATGGATTATGGGGTATATCTGAAAAAAACCTATCCGAACGCTTCAAGAAGGAGCAGGCACTATACCAGGCAAAGTCCTTTTAAGGGATCAGACCGCCAAATACGGGGGTGGCTTTTAAAAAGACTTTCAGCAGGAGGGATTCCTGTCAAAGAATGTATTGCCGAATGTACGGAGAGTCTTGCAGTCAGTGACTCTACAGGGAGAAGGATCAGAAAGATTATGGAAGAACTGGAGAAGGAAGGGTTTATCCGCCTGGAGAACGGAATTATTGATATTGATGGATGAGGAAAAAAACTTCCGGGGGCAGGAATGTGCCCTTCCCCCGGAGATAGTGATCAGCCCCTGAATTCCCGGTCGTAGGGTTTACCAAGAGCAAGGGGCCCGAGACTCTGGCTTTTCCAGGTTAGAGCAAGAACTACAATAACAAGGACGTACGGTATTATGACAGCAATTTCATAGGGAAAGTTGATGCCGTATACCTGAATGAGACGCTGAAAGGAATGCGCCATACTGAACAGGAGTGCGCCTCCCATTATCCCTGATGGTTTCCAGCGTCCAAAATAGACGAGAGCAACGGCGATAAAACCGCGGCCCGCTGTAATGTTATCAGCAAACAGATGCGCCTGGCAGATGCTGAGGTATGCCCCGGCGAGTCCGGCCATTATCCCGCCGATAACGAGACTCTGATAGCGTATTTTTACTACGTTGATACCCACCGTATCAGCAGCCGCGGGGGTTGTTCCTACCGCCCGGACTTTTAAGCCCCATGATGTTTTGAACAGCAGCCAGCTGGCCACGGGCACCAGAATGTATGCCACGTACACGAGAGGGTTCTGATTAAAAAGAATGGGTCCTATTACCGGCAGTTTGCTCAAGACGGGGATATTGATGCCATCGATACCTTTTATGGTGGTAACACCGCCTACATAAACACGGAAGAGTGTTCCAGAAAGACCCCACCCAAACATGAAGAGTCCGATTCCCGTAATACCCTGTTCGGCTTTGAAGGTTATACTGACAAGACCCATAAGCAGTCCCATCAATGCTCCGACAGCCATGGCAGCAATAATCCCCAGGATTGGACTGCCGATAGTATATACGGTAAAGAAGCCGATAAAAGCGCTGAGCATCATGATCCCTTCTACTCCGAGATTAAAAACACCGCTCCGCTGAGTAAACATCTCACCAAGCCCGGCAAGGAGTAATGAGACACTTAAGGGGATTCCCCCTATTATTATACCTACTAAAAACTGTACAATCATCTTCTTTCTCCTTTATTCCGGTTTTTTAACCGGGCGTTAAAACCAAGTATCCACAACATTTTTTCCTTATACTTCGGATTCACGAGAAAGATCTGAGCTGATACAATGGCCAGAATGATCAAACCCTGAATGGAAAGGATGATTGATGCCGGGACATTTACCGCCCGCTGCATCATGTCAGAGCCTACAATGAGCAGGCCGAAAACAATGGAGGATGGGATAATACCTAGGGGGTGAAGACCTCCAAAGAGTGCCACAACAATACCGGAAAAACCGTATCCCGCGGAAATTGACTCAAGAGCCCTGTGATGCACTCCTGTTATTTCTACCGCTCCCGCCATTCCGGCAAACCCGCCGGAAAGGAGCATGGCCAGAAGGAGATACCATTGTACATTCATCCCTGCTGTCCGTGCTGCTTTCGGTTCAATACCTACCGCCCTCATCCTGTATCCTATGGTTGTTTTCCATAGTAGAATATACACTGCCACAGCAAGGACAATGGCAATAATAATTCCGGAATGCAGTCTCGTACCGGGTATCAGTTTTGCAAGCCAGGCACTTTTAGAGAAAACAGCAGTCTGCGGTACCCCCGTTCCATAGGAAACCTCCTTTGGATCAATGAGCGGACCGCGGAGAAGAAACATGTAAACCTGCATTGCTATGTAGTTCAGCATAACCGTACTGAGAATTTCATTAACATTTAAATACGATCTCATCCATCCGGCTATACCTCCCCAGAGAGCTCCCCCAAGAAAAGAGGCCATGAAAATCATGGGAAGCAGTATTATCTTGGGCAGTCCGGGAAACGCCAGTGCAACCGCCGCTCCGGCAATGGCTCCAATTAGTATCTGCCCCTCGCCGCCGATATTAAGAATACCCGACCGGAAGGCAATAGCGATTCCCAGTCCGACGAGCATGAGGGGAGCGGCTCTTACCAGTATTTCGGTTATTCCGAAAAGGCTGGTAAAAGGACGGGTAAACATTACAGAGTACGCCTTAAAGGGGTTCCCTTTTGCAATGATAAAAAGAAGCGCCCCGATAAATAAAGCTACTAAAAGAGCTGCAACAACGATAAACAAATTAAGCAGTCTCTCCTGTTTCTGTTTTTTCTTTTCCTCATTATTCTTCATCTGTAACTCCTGCCATTAAAAGTCCCAATTTTCTGTTATCCGCTTCGCTGCCGGAGAGGACTTTTAATATTTTCCCTTCGTAGATAACAGCAATTCTGTCACAGAGATCAAGGATTTCCTCGAGTTCTTCTGAAATAAGAAGAACTGCCATGCCGGCTCCCCGTGCTTCTATAAGACGCTGGTGAACATATTCCGCCGCCCCTATATCAAGACCCCGAATAGGATAAGCAGCTATAAGCACTTTTGGTTTACGGGTTATTTCACGGGCCAGAATAACCTTTTGAATGTTTCCTCCGGAAAGGGACGCGCATGACGTGTACATATCCGGACATTTTATATTGAACGTTTCAATAAGATCTTCCGCAAATGAATCGATGACCTTCTTTTTCAAAAAAATGGAAGAAGACATCTGACTGGTAGTATAATCTTTGAGTATCAGGTTTTCTCTGACGGAAAAAGCGGGAAGTGTCCCTTCGTGAAGCCTGTCTTCAGGAATGTAGCCCAGTCCCTGATCGATAATTTTCTGGGCGGAGTGGTTTGTGATATTCCAGTTATCGAGAAGTATATCACCCTTTTCAACCTTTCTCACACCGTTAATAACGTCTGCAAGCTCCTTCTGTCCGTTACCTGAGACGCCTGCTATACCGAGTATTTCCCCCGCCTTAAGCTGAAGATCCAGTCCCTGAAGTCCCCATGCTCCCTGATCGTTGTGAGCCCAGACCTTTTTTATATCCAGCATTACATCACCGAATTTTGACTTCTCAGGGCTTTTGGGCAGATTGATCTGCCTTCCGGCCATCTGTTCTGCAAGCTCGGTAACACTGTACGAGCCTGTTGGCCCTTCATGTACCAGTTTCCCGTTTCTTAATACTGCAATTTTACTGCTGACTGTTTTCACTTCATTCAACTTGTGACTGATAAAAATGATGGAATTATTATCTTTAGCCATCTCCTTGAGAAGATCAATAAGTTCATCAGTCTGCTGGGGGGTCAACGCGGCGGTTGGTTCGTCAAGAATAAGTAAATTTGCTCCCAGAGTCAGGGTTTTAACAAGCTCAACCCTCTGTTGTTCACCGACAGACAGCTGCCAGATATAAGCATCGGGATTTACTGCCATATCGTACCTGACGGATATATCCATCATTTTTTTACGGACAAGGCCGAGATCCAGTTTAAACCGGGTATTCTGAAAATATCCCAGTGCTATGTTTTCCAGAACGGTGAGGTTTGGGACGAGCATGAAATGCTGATGGACCATACCGATTTTATGCAGGAGAGCATCCTTAGGTGATTTGACATGGATGACTTCATTATCAATAAGGACCGTTCCTTCATCCTGGTGGTACAGGCCGTAAAGGATGTTCATCAGTGTAGTTTTCCCGGCACCGTTTTCTCCCAGCAGTGCAAGGATTTCCCCGTTTTTCAGTGTTATTGACACATCATCAAGAGCAAGAACCCCCGGAAAACGCTTGGAAATATGTTTCATTTCAAGCTGTTGTATTCTTTCTGCCATAGTTCCCTCTTTAGAAAAAGCCTGGAATCAACAAGAATTCCAGGCTTGAAAAGTTTTATGATACACACATGTTATCGTTACTCAACACTGATTTTAAGTGTTCCATCGTTGATTTTCTTTTCTGCGGCATCAATCTTTGCCTTCATATCAGGAGTAATTTCGGAAGCAAGCTGAGGATTGTACACTATCTCTTCCATTCCGTTTTTAAGCGTTAAAGGTATATGTTTCCCGCCTAAAACACCTTTACTCCTGCTGTCAATCATTTCTTCAATTACCTTTGAGAAATTGTAAGCCTGGGCAGCGAGTACTGTTTTTGGAGCCAGTGATGACTGATCCATATCCGATGAAAGCCAGAAAACATTTCCTGCTCCCTCTGCAACACGGATTGCACCGACTGACTGCTGTGCGGTACCGGTTAATATATCAGCACCTGCCGCAATCTGGCTTTTTGCAATCTCCCCAGCGGCAACGAGATCACCAAAGCTTCCCGTATACGCAATCCGTACTTTTGCTTTCGGATTTACAGCTTTTACACCAAGTTCAAACCCCTTGTTGTATTTTATGGCATCCCCTGATTCAACAGGGCCGACAATACCAATAATGTTGGTTTTTGTTTTCAGGCCGGCGATCATGCCAAGCAGATACGCACCCTGCTGGGCAAAGGGGTCATAAGCGAAGATATTGGGCTGGTCTGCTGCGTAACCGGTTCCGTATGCGAAGGTGGTTTTTGGAAAGTCCGGAGCTATGTCATTAAGAAGGCTCTGATACTGCGCCCCGTGGGCAATAACGATATTGTATCCTTCGCTGGCGTACTGTCTGATTGCTGAACCTGCATCAACGGCATTCCACAGCCGTTCGCTGACATCCAGCTTCAGTTTGTCTTTACCCATTTTTTTCTGGACAGCAAGAATCCCATTGTACATGGCTTCACTCCATGCCATATCGTCTATAGTACTCGGAATGACAAGTGCTATTTTAATAACACCGCTTTCCGCTTTTTCTTTACTTCCGTTGGCGAATACTGTGGTACTGACGGAAATTAATAAAACCATCAGCACAAGGGAAAAAAATCTTTTCATAAGGTCCTCCTAAGAAATTTGTTTCCATACAGAAACTTTACAATAATAGTATTCTATATCAGCTTATGGAATAAGTCAAATTTTTTTTAATTATTTATTTAAAACATCGAATATGAACCCGTATTATGATGAAATCAGTAGAAAAGTAATAAACGTATACTTACAAGGGTTATTCTAAAGGGTAGGATGACGGGCAAAAAAGAGTATAAAGAGGATAAGGGATGCAAGGGTATACAGCGTCAGCACTGCATTGATCTCCGCCCTTTCACGCTCCTGTTTCCCGGGGATAAAGAGCGGTATGATAAACGGAGGAGGCGCTATCAGGAGCGTGTACAGTCCTGCCGAATACGCAAAAGGTAATTTGAGAACTCTTTGAAACAGTGTTCCTATAATAAGGTAAAGAACAAGAATGACGGGAATACGGATAGCAAGGGTCAATAATCCAAAATTCAATCCTTTCCGGGAAAAATGAAGTCCGGCTCCAATGGTAATAAGAATCAGCGGAGCGGTAAGATTCCCGAGCATGGTGATTGTCGTTTTGATGCCGGACAGGAAGGGACTGGTATCAATACTCCTGTTTATTCCGGCAGCATTCCCGAGAAGTCCCAGGAGAATGGCAATAATGATGGGAGATGTCATAAAAGACCGGAATGTTTCTTTGAAGGAATTCCTTTTCCCTGATACAGACATTAAAGCGGTAACAAATATAAACCATATAAAGAGTTCATGGCCTAAATCCACCACAGCAATCGGGGCCACCGATGCTTTGCCGTAAGCTGCCCTGAAGACACCGAGCGCAAACATTCCATACTCAAACCCGGTAAAGAGGAAAGGCACATATCTGTTGCGTGCATTGATCTTTCCTGCCGCCCGTCCAAACAGGAGAAGCAGTATATTAAGGAAAAACATGCCGGCAATAATATAGAGAAAAGAGATATCCATATCAGCATTAAGAAAAGAGAGGAAGAGCACGGCAGGGAGGCCGACATCAATTATTAATCTCTTGATGATGTCTGTTCCTCCTGTGGTAATAACGCGGCCCTTCTTTAAGAGAAATCCGAGAAGTATCAGGAGTATAACAGGGAGTATTGCCATCATTGAATCAAGAGTACAAAACTCTCACTTCCCTTGTCAACATTCAAAAAAGCTCTTGCACAAGGGAAACTGAACAGTGTATCACTAGGTATGGAGAGGCAGTTAAACCTGGATCTTGATATATCTGGTGAGGATCATGACTATTTAACAAAACAGCTCATCACCTACATTGGAAACAAAAGGGCACTTCTTGATTTTATTGGCAGAGGAATTACCGCTGTTCAGCAGAGATTGGGAAAAGAAAAGCTTGAAATTGCGGATGTTTTTTCAGGCTCCGGTGTTGTCGCACGGTATTTGAAACAATTTTCACGTACTTTGATAGTAAACGATCTGGAAAAATATTCTGAAGTAATAAACAGATGCTATCTTTCAAACTATTCTGAAATTCCCGTGGATCTTCTTCAAAATATATATGAGGAGTTGACACAAAAACTGGAAAAGCTCCCTTTAAAGCGGGGTTTTATTTCCAGCCTGTACGCGCCGGAGGATGATAAAGATATCAAACAGGGTGAACGGGTGTTTTATACAACACGGAACGCCAATTATCTGGATACTGCCAGACAGTATATCGGAACGCTTCACCCTGACCTTCAGAATTACTTTCTCGCTCCTCTTTTATCTGAAGCTTCAGTTCATGCCAATACTTCCGGAGTATTTAAAGGATTTTATAAGAACAGAAAAACAGGAATCGGCTGGTTCGGAGGAAAGAATGAAGACGCGCTTAAACGGATTAAGGGTAACATCACCCTGCCTTTCCCGCTTTTCAGCCGGTTTGAATGTGATTACAGTGTTTTCCGCCTTGATGCCAAAACGTTTATTGATACGATAGGTGAAGTTGATGCGGTGTATCTGGATCCTCCGTATAATCAACATCCCTACGGATCAAACTACTTTATGCTGAATCTTCTTGTGGAGTACAAAAAACCTTATGGAATAAGCCGGGTATCGGGGATCCCCGAGGATTGGAACCGTTCCCCCTACAACAGCAGGACAAAATCGGTTGAGGAATTTTCTGCTCTCGTCAGAAATATCAAGGCACGGTTTCTTCTTGTATCCTTTAATTCGGAGGGGTTTATATCCCTTGAGAAGATGAAGGAGATCCTGAAATCAGTGGGTGAAGTATCTGTTTTTGAACAGAAATATAATACCTTCAGGGGCAGCCGGAATCTGGGAAACCGGGAAATCCATGTTAAGGAATATCTGTACCTGGTAGAACGAAGGAAACACGCCGTATGAGGATTTTTACCGCGTTAGCCCTTTCTGCAGAGGGACAGGACTTGCTGTACCGGCAGACTGAACACTTGAGAGAAGTATTTCCCCGGTTAAAATGGGTAGAAAAAGATTCTCTTCATATTACTCTTGAGTTTATTGGTGAGGTATCTGATAAGGCAGCAGCAGCTGCTGCCGCCCTTGAATCTGCAGTTCTCGATATACCCTCTTTTACCATTACGGTAAGGGGAAGAGGAACTTTTCCCCGGAAAGGACAGGCACGGGTCGTGTATGCAAGAATCAGGGAAGGGCATCAGGAATGTAAACGGATCTATTCCGAAGTGTCAGGAAGACGGGAGAGAGAGTACCTTCCTCATATTACCCTTGCGCGGGTACGGAGAGGTGTACGGTGGCCCTCTTCCGGAGACAACAGATCCGTCCCTTCTGGAACAGTATCTGTTGACCGGGTTGTACTGTTTCAGTCACTTCCGGGGCCTTCAGGTGCCCGTTATGTAAAACTGGCTGAAAAAAAGTTAAAAACTTCTTGACTCATTTCCCCTGAACGGATACAGTCAGTGCAGAATGAACGGTAAAGCATTGAAACTAAACCTGCTCCTATCTCTGCTACTATCTTTTAAAAAGAAAGAAGCCTGTGGTGCGGGTTTACATCGATGATGTAAACATAACGTCGTATAAAACGAGCCATGGGTTTTTACCCATGGCTTTTTTTATGTGGGCGTCCGTATAAACCGTAAAAAAAGGAGAACCGTATGAAAAAGATGAATTTTAAAAGTTACGTACCAGCCCCTGCAGTAGAACTTGAGTCCAGGGACTGGCCTGATAAAAGAATCACTAAGGCTCCCTACTGGTGCAGTGTTGATCTCCGGGACGGAAACCAGGCACTGGATATCCCCATGAACCCTGAGCAGAAGAAGGAAATGTTTCTTCTGCTTTGTGATATTGGTTTTAAAGAGATAGAGGTGGGATTTCCGTCCGCTTCCCAGACAGATTTTGATTTCCTGCGTGTTCTTATAGATGAAAAGCTCATCCCGGATGATGTAACCATCCAGGTTTTAACCCAGGCCCGGGAGCATCTTATACGGAGAACCTTTGAGGCTCTTGACGGAGTAAAAAATGCCATTGTGCACATGTACAATTCGGTTTCAGTTCTCCAGCGGGATGTTGTCTTTAATATGAGCAAGGCTGAAATTACGAAGATAGCGGTGGATGGAGCATCTCTTGTAAAGAAAATAAGTGATGAAATCAATAATCCGGGGATACGGTTTGAGTACTCCCCTGAAAGTTTTACCGGGACCGAACTGGATTATGCCCTGGAAGTAAGCCACCGGGTAATGGATATTTTCCAGCCGACGAAGGAAAAGAAACTGATTCTTAATCTTCCCGCTACTGTTGAAATGTCTACACCGAATATCTATGCGGATCAAATTGAATGGTTCTGTAAACATGTTAGAAACCGGGATACCGTGCTCATCAGTCTTCATGCCCATAATGACAGGGGAACAGCGGTGGCAGCCAGTGAACTTGCCGTTATGGCAGGGGCTGACCGGGTGGAAGGAACTCTTTTTGGAAATGGTGAACGGACAGGGAACATGGATATCGTTACGATGGCTCTTAATCTTTTTAGTCAGGGGGTTGATCCTGAACTTGATTTTTCTGATATTGACCATGTAAAAAAGGTTTATACTGCAGCAACAGGTATGAGTGTTCATCCCCGGCATCCCTATGCGGGAGAGCTTGTGTATACTGCGTTCTCCGGGTCTCATCAGGATGCTATCAACAAAGGCCTTAAAAAGAGGAAAGAACGCAGAGATACGATCTGGGGCGTACCGTATCTTCCCATCAATCCGGAAGATGTGGGGAGAACCTATCAATCCATTATCAGAATTAATAGTCAGTCCGGAAAGGGTGGTGTTGCGTATATTATGGCAAATGACTATGGATACAATCTGCCGAAGAAAATGCATCCTGAGTTTGGAAAGATAATTCAGAGAGTTACGGAAAAGCTTGGTTCTGAAATTTCTTCCCGAAAGATATGGGAGATTTTTCAGGAAGAATACCTAAAAAGGCAAACTCCTTACGAGTTGAAACACATAAAAATACTTATGGATGCAGATAGTGCTCATGCTGCATCAGAAGGGCTGACGACCGTTGAGGGGATACTACGGTATGGCGTGAAAGATATGGAGATATCAATGAAAGGGAATGGACCGATTGATGCATTTTTAAAAGGAATAAATGCTGTAATCTCAAGTCCTGTTACATTAACCAGCTACAGTGAGCATGATATGGCGGGAGGATCGGACTCCACTGCGGTTTCCTACATCAGTTTGAAAAACAAAGACGGAATGGAGTGTTATGGTGTCGGAACCGATTCAAATATTTCCATGGCGTCCATAAAAGCGGTGGTGAGTGCGTTGAACAGGCTGGAAGTTGGGTAAAAAATGGAATATAATCGGATAGAGTAGTATCCGGAGGTACACAATGCATACAGGCGACAACATACTGAAGATAAGAGCAGACAAGAATCTGACCCGAAAAGAGCTTGCTTCTGCTATAAACAGGGACGAAGCGTTTCTTACCGATGTGGAGGAGCGGGGGATAGAACCCTCTGTTTCCGATCTTCTCAAAATTGCAGATGTCCTTGATACAGATATTTCAGCGCTTATCTACGGTAAAGAGTTTCACAAAAAGGGTGTTGTTTTAACAAAAGCAGATTCACGGGTACGGATAGACAGGCGGAAGAGTTTTGATTACGAAAATCTTGCCCCTTACTACAGCGGACGGCACATCGAGCCCCTTTTAGTTGAAGTGTACAGCGGGAAATCCCTTGAATACAGTGTGCACAAGGGGGAAGAGTTCCATTATGTTATGGAGGGAACCTTAAAAATAATTATTAACGAAAAGGAATATATTCTTGAGGAAGGGGATTCTATCTATTTTGATTCATCTTTCCCTCATGCTCTTACAGCAGTAGGGGAAAAGGCAAAAATTCTTGCCGCGATATATAACAGTGAATCGATGGTTCATCTTTCCCGAAGTAAAAAAATGACCGACTTGATACAGGGCGCAAAACATCTGGGAGGGATGAATCTTGTTATTGTTATTCCAAATGAAACTGCTGTTGAAGCAGCCAATATGGCCATAAAGGAAGATGTTGTTAAAAAAGCTTTTCTTATTGGAGACCCTGACGATCTTCCAAAGGAATGGGCCGCGCATCGTGATGTCTATGAAATTGTAGAAATTAAAAAAAATGTTGATAACTACGATGCACTGTGTGCCGGGAAAGGTGTTGAATATATAAAAACCAGTAAGGGTGATATGCTTATGAAAGGGAATATAAATACGGCTGTCTATATGAGAGCCATCCTGAATAAGCAGTCAGGGATCGGTACCGGCCGCCGGCTGTCCATGGTAAGCATGTTTGAAATTCCGAAACTGAACCGTTTTATATTCCTGACAGATCCCGGGATAAATCCTGAGCTGACAATAGCAAATGATATTGACACATCGCGGGATATCATTCTGAATGCCATAGATGTGGCGAAAAGCATGGGTGTAACGCACCCGAATGTTGCTATTCTTGATGCAAACGAAAAACCTTCGGAGAAGATCCCTACGTCCATTTTTGCCCGGGAACTGTCAAAGATGGATTGGGGTGATGCAACGGTCTATGGCCCTCTTTCGTACGACCTTGCGCTGTATGAAGAATCAGTCAAACATAAAGGTCTGACAAACCTTCCGGTGGCAGGGAAAGCGGATATCCTTATTGTTCCCCATCTTGCCGGGGGAAACTTTCTTTACAAAGCCTGGGCCATGACGATGTCCGCTGATGTTGCCAACGTTGTTCTTGGAGCAAATGCTCCTATCATTATAACTTCCCGGAGCGACAGCGACATGACGAAATTTCTTACCCTCTGTGCCAGCGCTGTATACAGCAAGTATCTGCAGAAATAGCAGTTAATCTTCGGTAAGTTTTATGTGCCGGGCACTCCTGACAAAGAGAGTGGGGGGAAGGTTATCATACTGTTTTATTTCTTTTGTAAAGAAGAACTCGTTCAGTTTAAAGAGAGTCCTTTTCTGTTTCTCAATATAATTCCCCGGGAGACCCATCATGATAAGACTTGCATTTCCCGATATTTCTTCAAGAGTCTCTGTAAAAGGTGTATCATCGAAGGGGAGAATCATTATTTCACCAGTTAAGCGGGCCTTATTAAGAAGAGATGTTATCTCAAACCGTGTTGTTTCAATATCTTCTTCCTGCTGGAGTTTTCTGATTATCCGTACAGTATAGGGAGGGAAACCTTCATCAATGAGGGATCTGTTCATGATATACGCAAGCAGTACCATAAGGTTCCCGTTTCGTTCTCCCCTCCACCAGATATCCAGGCGTTCCCGTCTCTTTAGTTTCTCTCCGCCGTTGAAAAGCAGGATATCCTTTCCCATGGAGAGAATTTTATCAAGAATGGAAACATTATCAATTTTATTGTTGTATTCAAGAAGAATGGTGTTTGGATTAATTCCAACAGGATTGGATGTCTGAAGGAGACTGATGATGGTTTTGGAAAAGTCCGCAGCATGAATAACTGCCGAGGGTATTTTAAGTATTCCGGTATCGGGAGGAAGCTCCTCCTCTTTTTCCCGGGGAGGAGCGGAGAGAATGTTCAAGTTCGCCCAGCCTTGATAGGTTGCTATTCTTTCGGCTATAAGGGCCGTCTGGGACCATGCACCTGAACGGTACGCGTACACACTGATAATGGGTCTCCAGTTTCTGGAATCCAGAGCAATTGTTTTCAGTCTTGCGAGAGCACGGGTAATAAGGGTGAAAAAGAAGCCCCACCATACACCTTCCAGTTTTCCTTCCGATTTGTACTTGAGTATGAGCCGGAAGATGAGATACTGGCTTACAAAGACAAAGAGGCCTATTCTCCAGTCAAACATGGTAATGATGGCAATGCAGGCGGCAAAGCCGTACAGAGATATAAGCCAGTGTCCCCGGAACGTCGGTCTGAATGTCGGGTTTCTACTGACCCGCTCCAAAAATGCAGCTCCGTTGACCCAGCCGTACACAACAAGGAACAAAATACCGACAACGATGGCGGCAAAGCTGATATCTCCCATCCATATAATGACAAGTCCGACAAAGAAGGTAACAAGAACAGCATAACGGGGTTCATTTCCTCCTCTTTTAAAATCGTACTGGAGGAAAGAGAACATTTTTGGAAGAATACCGTCTTTAGCGAGGTACTGCGCGGTCCGGGGACCGGTCATAAAAACACTGAGAGCGGAAGATGCCGTTGCGAAAAGAACTCCAAGCAGAATAAGTATACCGGGTAGGTTCCAGGGGAACGGTTTGCCGAGGCCGAACAGTTCTGTCAGTATTACTCCGAAAGGAACATTATTCCGGTATCCGGAAATAAGGACATTTTTATCAATAAAAGAGAACAGCACAGCAATACCGATGTAGATAAACAGGGTAACAAAGATTGCAGAGAAGGTACCTTTGACAATACTTTTTTTCGGTTCTTTTAGGTCTCCGCTCATTCCAACTCCGGTACTTATTCCCGTTACCGCGGGGAAAAACTGGGTAAATGTCAGAAAGAAAATTCCCAGGGTAAGGGGCCTGTTCCCCAGAAGGTTAAAAGAGCTGGTGAAAACTTTGGCTCCATGATAGTCCATGGGGATAAGGGGGGAGGCAAAGATGGTTATAATACTTAAAAACAGTATGACAAGAATGAGGCTCTGAAGCTTAAGAGTAAAATCAGCACCTATCATGACAATAATAAAAAAGAGCAGATAAAACGCTGTTGCTATCAGCTGTTTCTGTAGAAGTACCGCCTGGGGCGTTGTACCGGTAAAAAGTGGAAACATCTGCAGGTGGGGGACGATGAGTGCCCGTAAAGGTGCCGCAAAACCAATGGCGTAAAATCCTATGGATGCTGCCTGGGCAAGATAGAGCTGTATACCGATAGATCCTCCCATGGCATTGCCGAGGGACCGCTTGGAGAGGGCATACATTCCTCCGCCCTCTATCCTGTTCAGGTTTGTCGCACAGTCTGACAGGGAAAATGCAGTTGCAATTGTTACCGTATGGGCCAGAAGTATGACAACAAGCATGGGAATAAATCCCACATCCGCAGTCAATAAAGGCATGAGCAGAAATAAAACTGTACCGAGAATAGCTTCTGTTGAAGGGATAAAAACCCCTTTAAAGGTTCCGAATTTTTTTGTTTCCATAATAGTCTACATCCTATTGCCCAGCCATAGCCTCAATATTTTTACCAAGAATCATAATCCTGCCGCCGATACTTTTTTTATACTGTTTAACGCTCATAATGGGATCAATAAGCCAAGTGAAATCGGTGGTACAACTGATATCAATCGCACTCAATTTTTCTCTATCAATAATGGACACTTTGATAAGCATACTGTTGATAGTCGGACCTGGTTTTGTATACGAGAGAGTATAGCTTTTAAGCCGGTTATGTTCGTACTTCATGGATACAATATCCAGGGGGAACTCATTATTTTTACTTCCGAAGGGCCAGAAAAGATTGATATCATAGATAAGTATGACTTTATGTTCTTTCTTCCTGTACACAACATTCTTAAATATTCCAATATGCTTTCTGGAAACGGGGTCTTTCCCGTCAAGTCCCTTTAAGGCCCACCGGGAATAGTGGGCAAAATCTGAAAGAATGGCAGATACCTTTGCAGGAGGAAGGGAAAGAGGGACAATCCCTCGTGTATAATACTGCCCCTCCGGCAGTCTTTTTGCATAGAAAATGGAATTCTGGGCTGAAATACCCTCGATTGAGATAAAGAGCAGGAGAATAAAGATGAGAACCATTTTTTGATATTTTAAACTCTTGCTATCCCGCATACTCATGTACTATAGTACTTGCTAGGAGTGATGTATGTCAATGAAGATAGTACTTATCGGTGCAGGCAGCGCGCAGTTCGGAGCCGGAACACTGGGTGATATATTTCAGAGCAGTATTCTTTCCGGTAGTGAGATTGTCCTTCATGATATAAACGGGGCTGCTCTTGAGAAAATGCAGATAATGGCTGAACAGTTTATCAGAAACCATGGCTTGAATTTCAATATTACTTCAACTACAGACCGTAAAACGGCACTTGAAAATGCAGATTTTATCATCATATCGATAGAAGTAGGAGACCGATTTGCGCTTTGGGATATGGATAGAACAATTCCCCAGCAGTATGGGATACGGCAGGTGTACGGTGAAAACGGAGGTCCCGGAGGTCTTTTCCATTCACTGCGGATTATTCCTCCCATCCTTGATATCTGCGAGGATATCTCGGCGGTGTGTCCGGATGCGTTTATTTTCAATTACAGTAATCCCATGAGCAGGATTGTTACAACAGTAAAGAGGAAGTATCCGGAACTAAAGTTTACCGGTCTGTGCCACGAAATAGCGTCCTTGGAAGAGCATCTTCCTGCAATTCTCGGAGTTCCCCTTGATGCTTTCAGCTACCGGGCAGGAGGGCTCAATCATTTCAGTGCACTTCTGGAAGTAAAGTATAGGAGTACCGGTGAAGATGCCTACCCTGATATCCGCCAGAAAGCTCCGGCGTATTTTTCCGTTCAACCGGGATACAGTGAAATATGGAAATTCGCGCGGGAAACGCTGGGAACCTTTTTCAGCGGAGGGATGGTCTCTTCTTTTAAGACTGAGGAGCTTCTTCCCCAACTTAAACAAGCTCTCGGGGACATACTTCCCTCAAAAATAACCGATAAAGAAATTCTGGATGTGTTCAATACCGAGGGGTTTTACAGTTTTGACCTTAAATCTTATCTCAAACCTCTGAAAGCATGGAGCGACCGGTTTCTTTTCCGCGAAATACTTGATACCTTTAATCTGCTTCCCATTACCGGAGACAGCCATTTCGGTGAGTGCATACAATGGGCGCACTCTGCGGTAGATCAGAAGGGGATTCTCGACTTCTATAGTTTTTACCGGACCGTACTCTCTCTTTTTACTCCCGAAATTTCTCTTAAACTTGATGAACGGGTAGTTCCCATTATAGAAGGCATTATAACCGATTCAGGGTATGAGGAAGCTGCTGTCAATATTCTTAACGACGGATATATAGAGGATCTTCCTCCCTGGATTGCGGTGGAAGTACCGGCAATAATTGATGCCCGGGGAGTCCATGGGATCAAGCTTAAGGTTCCCGGGGGATTCAGGGGGCTTCTTGCCAACCAGATCGGTATACATAATATGACGGCCGAAGCTGTTCTTCAGGGGAGAAAGGACCTTGTCATGCAGGCCCTCCTTGTCGACCCCGTTGTGGATACTTCTGCCGGATTATCTGAAATGGTTGATTTTATGATAGAAATGCAGTCTCCGTATTTACAGTATTTACAGTAGAGGTGGCAGATGCTCAGAGAAATTATAAATCCAAAGCAGTACCCGGAGGAAGGATTCAGGCGGTGGTTTACCGATGATTACTTTGATCTTATTGTCTGGTACCGGGATGACAGGAAAACGATACTGGGGTTTCAGCTGGCATATGACAAGGAACATAATGAGCGGGCTCTGACCTGGATGAGTACGGGAAGCTATACCCACATGGGAATTGATGACGGTGAAATAACCGGAGGATACAAGCGGACCCCTGTTCTTGTTGCGGACGGAGCCTTTGACAAGAACCGGATTGCGGAAAAGTTTAAAAAAGCAGCCGGGAATATGGATAAGGATATAGCCTCCCTCGTTTACAAACGGCTTACTCAGTATTAACAGAACCAGTAATATTTTCTATTGCCCGGAGATTCCGTTCATTCATAAAGTTGTTGTCCCGGTACATTGCTTCAATTCTGTCCGCGTAAAACTCGGTTACCCGGTACCGGACAAGCTTCATGGTTGAATTGATAAGTTTATCCTCCTCTGAAAACGGTTTTGAAATGATCTCCATGGTGGAAGGGATCCATTGTGAAGGAATGGTGTCTTTTACAAACTCCCTGAAGGTGTAAACAGATTTCTGAACCGCTTTGAGAATATCTTCCGGGGAAGCAAGATTATGTTCCTTGATCAGGTTTTTGACAGTATCTTCCTGCAGGGTTATAAGAGCCGTTGTAAAATTCCGGTGATCATTGTAGACCATGATCTGATGTACAAGGTCGCAGTGGTTCAGTACCGCTTCCTCGATATCTTCGGGTGAATATTTTTCTCCGTCAGGTGAAATAAGAAGAGCCTTTGCACGGCCGGTAACAACAAGGAAATTATCCTCATCCATGAAACCGAGATCTCCCGTCCAGAGCCATCCGTCTTTAAGGACCTCGTCTGTGGCACTTTTATTTTTAAAGTACCCTTTCATGATGTTATCACCCTTTATAACAATTTCTCCCCGCTCACCCCGTTCGGCTTCCTCTGTTGAAGATTTCATTATCCGTATGGTAATTCCCGGAAGTACGGTTCCCGATGTTCCGAACTTATGCCGCTTCATGGCATTGGTGCATATCACGGGGGCAGCTTCGGTAAGACCGTATCCCTGATAGATAGGGATACCCAGAGCCGCAAAAAAGTTCTGCTGTTTAATTTCCAGGAGGGCCCCCCCTCCGATACAGAACTGCAGACTGCTGCCGAAGATCTTTTTAACTTTTGGAAAAACAAGGATAGATGCCAGTTTATAGGGGAAGAAAGCCTTTACCCTGGTGAGAAAAGAAGGCTTGTTGTAGCCGTTGCCGTTGCGGGCAATCCCCGCTTTTATACCGTTTGTAAAAATGCTGTTGATGAAAGCGCCTTTTGCCGCAACGCCGGAAATAATCTTCTTCATGAAGTTTCCTGAAATCGCAGGGACTGTCATAAGAAGTGACGGATTGGTCTCAAGGAGGTTGACCGGTATATTTCTGATGAGGTTTATACTGCCCCCCCGTGCGTCAACAAAGTTCAGGGTCATCCCCCGGAGAAGGGAGATGTACAGCCCGGCAGTGTGAGCAAAAGAGTGGTCCAGGGGAAGCATGACAAGGGTGGAGAACTTTCCGTCAGGGATATCAATAACTTTCAGGGAATCATGGGTGTTTGCCCAGTAATTAAGGTTGGTGAGCATAATGCCCTTCGGGTTTCCAGTGGTTCCCGAGGTATAGCAGATGTTGATGGTATCATCTTCCTTTATATCCGATTCAATCCTGCTGATAAGTTTTTTATCTTTATCAAGGAATTCCCTTCCTTCTGTCACAAATGCTGTCCAGGAAATAATATCCTTCCCCGGAAGAATGGATGAAGCCGTCAGCAGTTCATTGGTTTTATCATCAAATTCATCGAGGAGGATAAGGAGCGGAGGCCGGGAGAAGGCGGGCCAGGCCTCTGAAACCTTGGACAGCACATTTCGCGAAACAAGGAAGACCTTTGCTTCTGAATGATTTATTCTAAACCCTATTTCTTCAGGGGTAAGTTTAATGGAGAGAGGAACTGAAACAAGTCCTGCTTTAATAATACCAAACTCGCCGATTACCCATTCCGGTCTCCCCTCCGCGAGAATTCCGGCAGAATCACCGGCTGTGAATCCCCTTTTGAGAAATGCCCCGGCAATAGTATCGGAAAGGGTGTCCACCTCTTTGTAGCTGAAAGAAGTCCATCCGCTGTCTGTTTTTGAAGAGACAAAGGCTCTTCCCTTGTATCTATCTGCTGCTTCATGGAGCATCTGAATTACTGTTCTCATCATAAATCTCCCTTTTTAAAATCCGTAAATCGAGCGGTATTTATTCTCCAGATACTTCGAACAGTAAACCGGATTAAGCGGCTCTCCGGTTGCGTTGATGCAGAGTTCTTCAGCAGTGAAGATACTGCCGTACTGGTGAATATTCTCCCTGAGCCATCCAAGAATGATGCCAAAATCTCCTTGCTTTATGAGGTCATCGACATTACCGAGGCTTTTTTTCATACTGTTGAAAAACTGTGCGCCGTAAAGGTTTCCCAGAGCATACGTCGGAAAGTACCCTATGGCGCCGAAAGACCAGTGAACATCCTGAAGGACTCCTTCAGCATCATTTTCCGGCCGGATTCCAAGTAATTCCTCCATCTTGCTGTTCCACGCTTCGGGAAGATCTTTTACAGCCAGCTCTCCTGATATGAGTGCGAGTTCCAGTTCAAACCGCAGAATGATATGAAGCGGGTAGGTAACCTCATCAGCATCTACCCGAATCATGGAGGGTTCCACTTTGTTTATTCCTTTGTAAAACTGTTCAAGGTTGACATCCCTTAGCTGATTTGGAAACATATCCTTAAGTTTTGGGAAGTAGTATTCCCAGAAGGGTAAACTCCGGCCTATTATATTTTCCCATGTTCGGGACTGGGATTCATGGATGCCGAGGGATGTACCTTCTGCCAGAATTGAAACTTTAATATCATCCGGGAAACCCAGTTCATACAGACCGTGACCGCATTCATGGATAATACCGAATATTCCCGTTCTGAACTGGTTTTCTTGATACCGGGTTGTCAGGCGTACATCATCTGATCCCGTACTTGTTGTAAAGGGATGGGCGGATACATCAAGTCTGCCCCGGTTGAAATCGAACCCAAGATCCTGCAGCACGGTCCGCCCGAATGCTTCCTGTTCTCTGACAGGATAGTTTTTTAAGAGGAAGCTGTCATCCACCTGCTTTGAGCCGGCGATTTTACGGACAAGGTCCATGAGTTCAGGTTTTAAACTGCTGAAGATCTTTTTGATTGAAGCGGTTGTTGCAAATGGTTCAAACTCGTCGAGAAGCGCGTCGTAGGGGTGATCGGTATAGCCGATTTTTTCCGCTTTTTCCCGTGACAGGTCAAGTATTTTCTGTAGGTGAGGCGCAAAAAGAGAGAAATCTGATTTTTTCCTGGCTTCTATCCACTGCGCTTGGGAAAGGGATGCTTCTTCGGAAAACGCTACAACGAGATCTTTTGGTATCTTTGTCTCCCTGAAATATTCCCTGGAAAATTTTCGTAAAAAAGCCCGGTCTCTCTCATCCAAATTATTGTCGCCCTTTAAATTTTCTTCTGAAACACCGCATGCTTCAAGCAGCGAGCCGACTTTTGTATCGGTCAGATAGTCGTGAAGTATTCCGGATAGAAGGGCCTGCTGCCGGGCTCTTTCTTCAACAGCACCCCGGGGCATGTAGGTTTCCTGATCCCAGCCGAGAAGGGCTGAAGTGTGGGAAATCAGCTGTAATTCCGTATCAATTTCTTTTAGTTTCTGTAAGGATTTTTTCATCATGAGTCCATTATAATGGGCATTTTTTAATAAAACAACTGTTCATAAAAGGATTTTACCATTACTATACAACAGATTTTGGAGGGTGGTATGCTGTTGAAACTGCTTTTGTACGCATCATTTCTTGCCAATATCGGTATTGGAGTACTTAATTTCAGTCTTGTGTTTTATACAAAAGACCTTTTTCATGCATCACCGGGTGAGATAGGATGGATGTCTTCACTGTGGGCACTGTTTTACTTTATCGGCTGTTTTATTCTCCGGAAACCCAGTACCAGCCTGGGGCCGAAACGGGCCTTGATTCTTGCGTCTGCCGGAATGGCTGTCTTTTCTTTTCTTATTTTAATGAGCCCTTCCATGGTATGGATCTTTATTTTTTATGCTCTTTTCGGTTTTACAACAGCCCTTTTCTGGCCCACCCTTGAAGGATGGCTTTCCGAAGGGTATGAGGGGGCAACCCTTAACAAACGGGTGGGACGGTTTAACCTCTCCTGGTCCTTTGCCCTTGTTTTAAGCCCTTATCTTGCAGGGCTTCTTGTCGAAAAGGGCCTGACACTGCCGCTTTTTGTATCAATTGGAACGTACGTTTTGCTTGCCGTCTCGCTCTGGTTTTTTGCTGTCTTTTATATAAAGGAGAAGAGTACGGTCTACCCGGGTGATCCTGCCGGCGGTATTCCGGCTGACAAAAGCACCCCCCTGCGGTATATCGCCTGGATTGGCAACTTTTCCACCTACATGGTTAACGGTATTATTCTTTTTGTATTTCCTTTGTATGCCAGAGATGTTCTTGGCTTTACAGAAGCAGATATTGGATTACTGCTTCTTTTACGGGCGCTTTTCAGCACAGGAATTTTTATTCTGACAAGCAGAACCGTGTGGTGGCACTTTAATAAGATTTACATGGCCGGGGTTCAGTTTCTTCTTGCCGCTTTCTGTTTTAGTCTTGTTATTATCCACAGCTGGACAATGATGGCGGTTATGCTTTCTTTTTTCGGCATTCTTTTTGCGTTTCACTATTCAAACAGCCTTTTTCACGGTGTGTCAGGGAGTGTAAACCGGGAAGGGAGGATGGCTGTCCATGAGGCAGTGCTTACCGCGGGAATTATTACCGGAGCTGTAAGCGGGGGAGAACTGTACCAGCGGTGGAATATGTCGGCGGTATTTGTTGCAGCAGGGGTGCTCCTTTCCCTTCTTTTTGCTGCTCAATTACTCATTTTGATTATACAGAAAAGGAAGTTCTCTGCAGGATAAAAAAGAAAAATCTGCTGGAAATTTATTCTCCGGGAATATACACTTCCGTTCATGGGACAATGTTACTTTTGCGGAAAGGAATTTGATCCTCCGGTATACAGAACAACAGTCTGTACATCCTGCGGGAAGGATCTGAAGATTTGTCTGAACTGCAGGTTCTACTCTCCCGGAAGCCACTACGACTGCAGTGAAACAATCCGGGAGCCTGTCAGGGACAAGGAACGGGCAAACTTCTGTGATTTTTTTCAGGCCGGATCAAATTTCAAGGGAACAGCAATAAAAGATAAAGCGGAAAAAAGCAAGGATGCCTTTGACAAGCTTTTTGGAGATTAAGAAACAGCAGTAACTTTCTTGGAGGGGGAAAATCTTTTGCAGCACATGAAAATGCAGATATTCGAGATTGGTCTGCTTATTCTTGCAGCGTATACAGGGGGACGCTTAGCTCAGAAACTGAAAATAGGTGAGGTTGTCGGACAGATTATCGGCGGGGTTCTTGTTGGGCCGCATTTTCTGGAGCTTATTCACCGGGTTCTTTTACGGTACGCATTTTTAAACCGTTATATTGTTTTTAAACCCATATACCACTTCTATAACAGTCAGTTTTCGGAGTATGCAAAGGTCCTTGAGAGTTATCATTTCTTTGTTTTCCTGTTCCTTGGAATTATTGCATTTTCCATCGGGGAAGAACTGCACCGGGACAGACTCCGGCGGGTAGGACTTGCGGCAACGTTTATCTGTGTTTTACAGGCTCTTTTAACGTTTTTACTGGGATTTCTCGGGTTCTGGCTGATATTTCACTTTTCAGTTATCAATGCCCTGCTCATGGGGTCAATGGGTATCGCAACAGCTCCCGCACTGACGTTTGTTCTTATGAATAAATTGAAGATTGAAGGGCGTCTTAAAAATATTCTGGCTAATATTGTTGTCCTGGATGATGTTATCGAGGTTATCTTCTTTTCAATCTTTTTCGGCATTGCCCTCGCACTTCAGCGTGGTACAGCATTGTCGGTAACGCATCTTGCTGCGGGAATAGTGGAAGAACTGTTCTTTGCCGCTCTTATAGGGGTTGTTATTTTTTTAATTCTCAAGGTTACCATCCGGAAAAAACTTCCCCGGGAAGAGGACTTTCCTGATGATCAGAACTTTTTGTCACAGGTGACCTCGGCTCATCCGACCCCGTCAGTTGAAATTCTCCTTGTTATTACCGGGATTGTGGCTATCGGAATTTCCGTTGCCATCGATTTTGATTTACCCTTCCTTATAACCGCGGTTATCGCGGGTTTTCTTGTTTCCAATTTTCATTCCCATGCTCTTTTTGATTCTTTAAAAATCGAAAATGTCATGCCGTTGTTTAACTTGATGTTTTTTGCCATCATCGGTTCAAGTGTACGGGTGGAAAGTTTATCTGTCGGTTCTCTTCCCTATGTCCTTGGATACCTTATTTTGAGAACCGCCGGAAAACTGTTCGGAAACTGGGCAGGTTGCCGGCTGACCGGACAGGATGAAAAGATTACCGCCTGCCTCCCCAAACTGATGCTTCCCCAGGCCGGTATGGCTGCAGTGGAAACCATCATGGTGGCAACCGCCCTTGCCCCGTCCGGAGGGGGGAAACTGTTTGATACCATCATCCCTGCTCTCGTTATCTTTGAACTTGTCGGTGCATGGCTCTCTGAAAAAACCCTTATCAAATGGAAGAACTGGATAGTCGGTGAGCAGGAAGCCTTAAAGAAGCCGGGAATAGCGGTGGATAACCAGTCCCTTTCAGGATTAATTGAAGGACGAATATTCGAACTGTCCGCAGGTACCCGCAATGATGCCATTTTTGAACTCGGGCAGTTCTGCGTCAAAGAACAGATTGTTCCTGAAATCGGTATCGTAGCCGATCCTGTCCGGGAAAGGGAAAAACTGGCTCCGACGGCCATCGGAAGGGGTATTGCGCTTCCTCATTGCCGTCTGGGAACGGTGGACCGCACTATAGTCGTATGCGGACTGCTACGTCATCCTGTTGACTGGAATGCTCCGGACGGGCAGCCGGTGGATCTTGTTTTCCTCCTCCTGAGTCCCGATGAACGGCCGGAAGAGCATCTGAAAGCAATAAGGACAATCAGTCTTGCGTTACAGAAAACAGGTTTTATAGAAGGACTGAAACAGGCTGCAGCCGAAAAGAGTGCGGAAAGATATCTGAAACAGTTTACCTGCAATACCTAACACAACTTTAACATTTTCCTCATAAAACCCTAAAAAATGGTGATTATTTTAAAGCCAACAATAAAATTTTAGGAGGAAGCAATGTTAAAGAAAATTGCTGTCATTACCGTAATGCTGATAATGTTTACAGGAATATTGTTTGCAAGCGGAAAGAAAGAAACATCTTCAAAGGAACCATCTGCAACGAAGGTTAGTGAGCTTCTCGGCGCCGGGGCAACCTTCCCCTATCCTTTCTACTCAAAAATGTTTGATGTTTACCATAAAAAAACAGGAGTAAAGGTAAACTATCAGGCTATCGGTTCCGGCGGCGGAATTAAGCAGCTCTTAAGCAAAACGGTTGATTTCGGCGGAACAGATGCTTTTATGAAAGATGCTGATCTGGCTAAAGCGGACGGGAAAATACTGCATATTCCTACCTGTATGGGTGCGGTAACCATTACCTATAATCTACAGGGGCTACCGGCACTTAAATTCACCCCGGATATTATTGCAGGTATCTTTCTTGGTGATATTGTAAAGTGGAACGATGCAAAAATACAGAAAGTAAACAGCGGCGTAACCCTTCCGGATGAAAAGATTGTGGTAGCCCATCGGTCTGACGGCAGCGGAACAACAGCTATTTTCAGTGACTACCTTTCCAAAGTAAGCCCTCAGTGGAAAAGCAGGGTAGGTGCGGGGAAATCTCTTAACTGGCCGGTAGGTCTCGGCGGGAAGGGAAATCCCGGAGTGGCCGGTATTGTTAAGCAGACCCCCGGAGCAATCGGATATGTTGAACTTATCTATGCACTTCAGAACAACATGCCTGTTGGACAGGTCCAGAACCAATCCGGAAATTATATAACCCCATCAATTGAAGGAGTCAGCCTTGCGGCAAATGTGGAACTCCCCGCCGATACCCGTATATCCATTACCGATACCCCTGCAGCAAAGGGATATCCCATAAGCGGATTTACCTGGATGATTTTCTATAAAGAGCAGAACTACGGCGGCAGAAGTCTGGACAGAGTAAAAGAACTTCTTAAACTCCTTTGGTATGCAGAGCATGAGGGCCAGCAGTATGCAGAACCGCTTCACTACGCACCGCTTCCTGCAGCAGCGGTAAAAAAAGCGGAAGTTATTATTAACAGTGTTACCTTCGACGGGAAACCGGTTGAATTTGACAAATAACAACAAAAAACACCAATGAATAAAGAGATATTTTCGGAAAAAGCTTTTAAGCTTATTCTAAAAGGAACCGGTATTGTCATATTCATGATACCGGCTCTTTTACTGGTAACCCTCATCGTTCAATCAGTCCCTGCAGTCAGAGCCTACGGGGCCGGATTTATATTCAGACAGACCTGGGACCCTGTACGTGAGATATACGGGGCTTTACCGTTCCTAGCCGGAACACTTGTTACAAGTTTTTTAGCACTTATATTAGCGTTCCCCTTTTCATTTTCTGTTGCTCTTATTCTGAGTGAATACCTGAAAGAGGGTACAGCAGCAGCGATAGTGAAAAGTGCAGTTGAACTTTTGGCGGGAATCCCCTCTGTTATCTACGGGTTCTGGGGGCTGCTTGTGCTTGTTCCGCTGATAAGAAAGCTGGAGCTTGCTGCGGGGATTCCTCCTTACGGGGTCAGTATCCTTGCAGCATCAATTATTCTTGCAATCATGATTATTCCCTATGCTTCGACTATTGCCAGAGAAGTAATGAGCATGATCCCCCCGGATATAAAAGAGGCAGCATATTCCCTTGGCGGTACCCATTGGGAAGTACAGAGAAAAGTAGTTATTCCAACTTCCTATTCAGGAATTTTTGCCGGAGTACTGCTTGCTCTTGGCCGGGCCCTTGGTGAAACCATGGCAGTAACCATGGTTATTGGTAATACAAACAAGCTTTTCTCGAATATATTTGAACCCGGGAATACCATGGCCTCTGTTATTGCCAACGAATTTACCGAAGCTGTCAGCGATCTGTACCTTTCGTCCCTGATTGAGCTGGGACTGCTACTCTTTATAGTAACCGCACTTATCAATTTTATAGGCAGACTCATTATAAAGCGGTTTGAAGTGAAAGGAGCAGGTGAATAATGGATACAGTGTATCTGAAAAGAATTCTTGAAGATGAAAAAGCGATCAGACAGAGAATTTTAAAAAATAATCTTTCAGGGGTGATTATAACGTTTATCTCGAGCCTGGTGGTTGTACCCCTTGTTTTAATACTCGCTTATCTGCTTATAAATGGTATTTCGTCAATAAATTTCGATTTTATTACACAACTCCCGAAACCTGTCGGCGAGGCAGGAGGTGGAATTGTTAATGCAATTGCCGGTTCTGCAATAATTGTTTTTCTTGCTCTTGTTCTTTCCGTTCCTCCGGCAGTATTCGGGGGAATCTACCTGTCTGAATACCCTGATTCAAAACTCTCCGCCCTTGTTCGTTTCAGCAACGAGATCCTCCAGGGAACCCCTTCGATAGTAATCGGCATATTTGCATGGGTACTGGTGGTTGTTCCCATGGGTCATTTTTCAGCATTCTCAGGCAGTGTAGCCCTTGGTATCATGTTAATACCAATCGTTCTTAAAGCCACCGAGGAAACCCTTAAGCGGATTCCCCCTGAGCTCCGGGAAGCTGCTGCATCAATGGGAGTTCCGTATCACCGGGTAATATTAAAAGTTGTTGTCCCAACAGGATTAAAAGGGATTGTGAATGGAATACTCCTTGGAGCAACCAGAATATCCGGAGAGACAGCTCCGCTGCTTTTTACTGCTTTCGGCAGCCCCTTTATGAATTTACATGCCGGTAAACCCATGAGTTCTCTTCCGCTTGTAATCTACAACTATGCCACGAGTCCCTATGATGAATGGCATAAACTGGCATGGGGTGCATCGCTTCTGCTCATTCTGGCAGTCTTCGGGATTAACATGCTGGCACGGATATTTGTATCAAAACAAGGAGGAGGTACACAATGAGCATAAAAACAGAAAAACCTCTGTTACAGCTTAACAATCTAAGCGCATATTTCCATGATAAAAGAATATTAAAGGATGTGAATTTCTCTGTTGAAAACAGCAAAGTAGTTTCAATAATGGGACCTTCGGGGTGTGGTAAAACAACACTGATTCGGTGTGTTAACAGAATGCATGAAATGAGCCCCGGGGGAACGGCCGCAGGCAGTATATTGCTGGATGGAGAAGATCTGAATCAGCTTAATACCATTACGGTAAGGAGAAAGATCGGGATGGTTTTTCAGCGTCCCAACCCATTTCCCACCATGACCATTTATGAGAACGTCATTGCCGGCTATCTCTTGAACGGAATAAAAATACCAAAAAAACTTTCTCTGGAAATAGTTGAGGATTCTCTTTCAAAAGCTGCACTCTGGGACGAGGTAAAAGACAGCCTTAATAAAAAGGGCACCTATTTGTCAGGGGGGCAGCAGCAGAGGCTGTGCATTGCCAGAGCATTAGCCATGAATCCTGAAATACTTCTTCTTGATGAGCCGACATCTGCACTGGATCCGAAAGCTACTTCCCGCATTGAAGAACTGGTTGTTCAGTTAAAAAAGAATGTAACCATTTTAATGGTAACCCATAATATAGCTCAGGCTGCAAGAGTGTCGGATGATACAGCCTTCATGTATCTTGGTGAACTTGTGGAGTACGGCTCTACAAAAGAAATGTTTACTGTCCCCAAGGATAAACGGACAGAAGAATATTTAACAGGAAAATTCGGATAGGAGAAGATATGTTACACGATAAAATTGACGAACTTAAGCATGATATTATTGCCTATGCAAATCATGTAAAGATAATGCTGGTAAAAAGTATGGAAGGGCTTTTAACCGGAAACGGGCAGCTCTTGAATGAGGTGATTGACACAGATGAACCAGATGCCAACGGACGGGAGTTATCCCTTGATGACCAGTGTATGGCTGTAATTGCCAGGTATGAGCCGCGGGCGGTAGACCTCCGGATGGTTCTTATGATTTTAAAGATGAACAATGACCTTGAAAGAATCGGGGATCATGCGGTAAATATCAGCGAAAGTGCCTTGTATTTAATACAGCACGATCCGGTGAAACCGCTTGTGGATCTTCCGCGGATGTCAGAAATTGTCGTATCCATGATGGATAGATGTGTTGCTTCTTTCCTTAATAAAGACGCAAAGGCTGCGGATGAAGTATGCCTGGAGGATGATAAAGTGGATCAGCTCCGGGACCAGATACTAAGGGAGCTTATAACCTATATGAGCTCCGATCCCTCAACCATCAAACGTTCCATACATCTGCTTCGGATAGCTTCGAACATAGAGCGGGTTGCGGATCTGGTTACGAATATCTGTGAGGATATTATTTTTACGGTAGAGGGAAGGGTGGCAAAACATCATCTTTATCAGGATCAATAAATAGTGTACTATACCTCAATGGCAAAGAAAACAGTTCTTGTTGTCGATGATGAAGAAAGTATCCGCAAACTGATTTCATATAATCTTGAAAAGGAAGGGTACAAAACAGAAGCCGTTTCCAGCGGAGAAAAAGCTCTTTCCTCCGCATTTGATATTGTTCCTGATTTAATAGTTCTGGATCTAATGCTTCCGGGTCTTGACGGTATGGAGGTTTGCAGAATCCTGTCAAAAGATCCCCGTACATCGCATATCCCCATTTTAATGGTGACCGCCCGTGGTGATGACAGTGATGTTGTTTCAGGGCTTGAAGCCGGGGCTGATGATTACATTACAAAACCCTTCAGCCCTAAAATACTTTCCGCCCGTGTAGGCGCGGTGCTGAGACGGAAAAGAAAAAATATGGAAGTGAGTGATTCCGGGTCTGTTATTTCCATACACGGGATTTCAATAAATTTAAATAAACATGAGGTTGCCCGGGGAGGTAAGAGTATTCCCCTGAGCACAACCGAGTTTGCGATTCTTGAACTCCTGTGCAGAAATCCCGGATGGGTCCTTTCCCGGAACCAGATTATAAGTGCGGTAAAAGGGGAAGACTACCCTGTTACCGAACGGTCTGTTGATGTTCAGATTCTTGGGATCCGGAGGAAGCTGGGGGAACAGGGAAAGTACCTTGAGACGGTCAGAGGCATTGGATACAGGATGGCAGAGGAAGCGGATGAAACAGCAACCTGATACCGATATACAGCATGAAAAAGAACTAGAGGCAATATTTTCTGCTCTTGTTGAAGCTATTATTGTTACTGACAGCAGTCTGGTTATAAAGGAGATAAATACAGCGGCCCTGCGCCTTTTTAAAATTGAAAAAGATAATGCCCTCGGGAGTCCTCTTTCCGCAGTTACCATTAATAAAGGATTGAATGATCTTGCCGCAGCAACGTTACAAGCAAAAGAGGGTAAAAAGAACAAACTGTTGATAAAAGAACAGATTCCTTCTGTAGACGAGTTTGAAAATCAGAAATTCACCTCCCGGGAACTGTTCTTTCAGGTAAATACTTCATATCTTGAAACCGGAGAAAATGATATACGGATTATTCTTGCACTTCACGATATTACCCAGGTGGAAACTCTGGAGCGGATACGGAAGGATTTTGTTGCTAACGTATCCCATGAACTTAAAACGCCGGTTACGTCAATTCTTGGATTTGTTGAGACTATAAAAAACGGTGCGATTGATAATCGGAATGATACCCTTGAGTTTCTGGATATAATAGAGGCTCAGTCACAGCGTCTTGATGCGATCATCAAGGACCTTTTAAGCCTGTCAGCTCTTGAATCCTATGAAAATACCAACGTGGAAACAGCGGATCTTCTTTTTTCGGATGTTGTCTCTGCGGTGCTGAAGATATGCAGGAGAAAGATCAGAAGAAAGAAATTTAATGTCAATGTGAAGTATCCTGATGGGTTTACCGTACGGGCGAACTCTCTTCTTTTTGAGCAGGCTCTTGTTAATCTTATCGATAATTCGGTAAAATACTGCCCTTCCGGCAGTACCATTACAATAACAGGTGTCCGGTTTCCGGATTATTCCCTGATCAGGCTTAGTGATAATGGTCCCGGAATTCCGGAAAAGGATATCCCGAGAGTTTTTGAAAGATTCTATACGGTGGATAAAGCCCGGAGCAGGGAACTGGGCGGAACCGGTCTTGGACTTTCAATAGTTAAACATATAGTTCTTGCCCATAAGGGACAGATAAGCCTTAACAGCAGTCAAGGAAAGGGTGCGGATTTTATTATCCGGCTTCCTTTGATATATAACTAAAGGAAAAACATTATGAAAGAAAAAAAGACGATAGCACTTGTGGCTCATGACAACAGAAAACAGGATCTGGTCGAATGGGTTGAATGGAATTACGGTATTCTTGCCGGTTTCGATCTGGTTTGCACCGGTACAACCGGACGCCTTGTGGAGGAAACCTTCATGAAAAAGCTTACTGCAAAACAGAAAAGAACCGGGATGCCGAAAATAACAAAACTTATGTCAGGCCCCCTCGGCGGTGATCAGCAGCTGGGAGCTATGATAACAGAAGGGAAGATAGATATTTTCATTTTTCTATGGGACCCCATGGAACCCCAGCCTCACGATGTGGATGTTAAAGCTCTTCTGCGTATTTCCGCTCTCTACAATGTCCCTACCGCTCCCAACCGTTCGAGTGCGGATTTTATTATCTCTTCTCCGTTAATAAATGAAGATTACAAACCCATGCTCAAGGACTACAGCAGTTATATTACGAGGGAAGTGTAGGCTCAGAAACTGTATAAAATGATCTATCCAAATCATGAACTGCCTGGAGTGCACTGCGTTTATATATAACAGACTTACCCTGTCGATACAAAATTCAGAATCTGTCTGATACAGTAGAAAGTCTCTATCATTCTTTAATTCTTCATCTGATCCACTGTATTTTTCAACAAGATGGTTGTAGCCAAAGTTCTCAAGCCGCCGAGATTCCAGACAGAGATGAGTAAACAGGTTGTCAGAGAGGTAGTATTTTTTTTTGAGTCTGTAATATCTCTTAGTTTAGCGGCACTGACTATTGTTCCGGGATTTTTCGCAATGTATAGAAACAGGTTTTGTATGATGTCAGGTTTATTTATCCGGTAGCGGTTTATAATATCCTTCAGGACAATCTTTTCAAGAAGAGACTTACGGTAGATTACTTTCTGATCTTCAGTAAGCAGGAATGTTTCATAGAACCCGCCGTATTCAAGATAGGTATCAAACAACTGACTGAGTTCAATCTTTTTCTCAATAATTGAAAATTGGTCCAGTTTACTATACCCGTGAAAGTCAAGAAATTCCCGGAAAGTGAAGGGTTGAAGCTTGTACTCCAGCACCCTGCCTCCGATTACAGTACTGAACTCACTGGATAGCAGTTGACTGTTTGATCCGGTAATGTATATATCGTCATTTCCTGAATGCATGTAACAATTTAACGGTATCGTAGCATTGTAAGCGTAAACTCTACCCCGTCTTTTCAGCATAATAAAAAAGAGGCATATTTTCTTTATAGAGAAATCTGGAGGGAAATATGTCAAAGAGAATCACAGCTAATAGATGGGAAAAGATATTACAAGAGTGGAAAGAGAGTGGAGAACCCA
>WGCU01000097.1 GCA_015493635.1 Spirochaetaceae bacterium
ACTCTTGACCGCTAAGGCCGCTACTTCGCCACTGCTTTAAGTGTTTCTCTTTTTCTTCTTTGCTGTATTTTTGCATTTTTATCTCCTTCAATGGGAGATCTTACTTCAACTTATTCTTTGGCAAAAGGTGCGGTTAAATTGACGCTTACAAAATTATTGAAATAACGTTTCTTCATTACCTTCCGGCAAACATACGTACAATAGCCTATTGTCCGTAATTTGCCTCTCCTCCTTTGAGGTACGCTTTGCTCAGCACTCCCGATAGCTGGAGGCTATCGGTAATGCTTCGGGTTAATAGATTCCAGTTCCACTTCTTAAAACTAAACGCCGATCTTTTCTCACATTATCCGTAATTTGTACTTACTCTTAATGTGGTAAATCTCCCAACGGTATTATGAGATTCAAGCAGGTATCATCCCATTTTGTTCCGGGATATACTTCCTCTATAGTGAATCTGAACGTTGGTTTTAAACCCGTTATTTTTTTAGGTAGTCGTATTTCCTGGAAATCAGGAGTATCTTTCAATTCCACTACAAAATCAATATTTTCCTCTTTGCTGGTGATACGGATCTTCTTAATCCGGGAATTCTTTTTATACAAACACGGTTTTTCAAAAGATACATAGCCGTTAGAAATAAGGAAAAATGAAATGGGAGTTTCATAACTGTCTGTTGAAAGCTCTATCCATTCCCCTATTCCCTGTCCTTTTACTCCTTCAACCCAGGGTCGTAATTTTTCTCTGTACGGTTCATAATAATTATTTCCGTTGTACTTTATTTTACCTTCAGTGAGAAATGAACTCATTTTAACATCAACAACTCTTGGGATTGATCCACGATACTTTATACCAGGATTGCTGTCAAAAAAAAGCATATCTTTATCATACAAAAGCAATTTCTTTGGATGATATAACATCCCAAGCCTTTCCCTTATCGTAAAATTGTTGTTACTTTTCAGCAGCAGATATTCAAACCTGTCTTTCTTTTCAATCTTCCATTTACCTTTCTCATAATAGTTATTATTTCTATCTAAAAGACTATTGGGAATATTTAATAATTTTTGCCATCTCGAATCAACAGTTAATGAAAAAGTATATGTATATTGATTGAAAGAGAAATCAGAATACATAATTGGCGAAAGCCTATCTCCAGGTAAAAAACATGCATCACCTATAAAGGCATCTCCATTTTCTAAACTATAACTAACTATAGTATTTAATAAAATATAAATAATCATCATTACCAATTTCTTCATTGGATACACCTCTTAATATATTTAAAAGTTTCTTCCCTTCAAAATAGAAGATGATGAACCAAGTATGGACAGAGGAACACTCTCTCCATTTTTAAAACCTATTCCCTCTATCGTACTCCTGAAACTTTTATACGACTTATCTCCGAATATTTGACATCCCCAACTACGCGCAAATGAACGGGGTATAGTTTTGCTAGACATTGAATGAGCCAGAAAGCCATACGAAGCTTTTACCCCTACTTTGCTGAATCCCGGTATTTGTGCAGTCTTACTTGTTATTTGCATTGGCTTGTCATATGAAGGAGTTCCCCCTAGTAATGTCATCTTATAATCATTTCCTTCGGGCAATGTCGCATTAGGATATTCAGGATCGCTAAAATCTGATTCATATTTCTGACTATCGTTTTGTTTACCCGAAACTTTATAATTCTTCTCACTCTGAACATCACCATACTCTGCAAAAGTCTGATTACCGATTTTTATCCGCGCAGTATCATTGCTGTCAACCTTAGCGCTGTTCCTGTCAATCTCAACATGCGTCTCTGCCTTAATATCTCTGCCCTGCCATGCCAGTATCGGATTACCATGAATATCATCAGCATATATCTCTGCCATACCGGCAGGATCAACATATTTAACCGGATTATTACTTGCATATGAATACCAGTTTATCCCTGATAGACTAAACCCTTTCTGCGCAGGATCTATCAGCTCTACCCCCGCCGGATCAGCACTAACCCACCGGGATGTCTTGGGGTTCTGGTACCGGGCACCGTAGTAGTACAGCCCTGTCTCTTCATCAAGCTCCTTGGCGTTGAAGCGGTAGGGGATCTTTTTGAGCTGGTCGTTCCCTTTTTCTATCCATTCCTCTCCATATGGGGTATACTCCACGTGTTCATATACCTCCCCTTCATAATCCGTTACAATGGTACTGCTTCCAAGATGGTCCGGGTGGTAGTAGTAGGTGTTTACCCTCTCATATCCTGTGGAGGGTTCATTCTCAAGGTTAAGCCGTGTTGCTATCCGTGTCTCTCCAAGGTAGATGTTCTTGCTCTGTCTGAAGGAGGGGCTGTCCTCTATTTCAAGCCATAAGCTGTTAAAGTAGAGGGTTTCATTTCCCTTTGTATCTTTCTTGTTTGTTCTCTGCCCGGAATAATCATACAGGTAAGCTACGTTGTGATTCCCGTCTACGGTGCTCTTAAGGCGGTTCTCTTCATCCCAGGTGTAGCTTCTTTTGTATACTTCCCCTTCATTATCTGCCGGTTCACGGATTAAACCTATCCCTCTGTTTAGAACTGATACGTCTCCTGTTTTTGTAATACTTCCGCTTCCCATTACTCCGCCTGTAC
>WGCU01000098.1 GCA_015493635.1 Spirochaetaceae bacterium
GGGCACCTTTTTTGTGGGGTAAATATTACAAATTTTTGGCTTTTAGATGCTCTAAAGCCTCTTCAGGGCATTCTCTCGGGGTAAAATATTTTTGACCCCTTTGTTATTTTCTCTCAGTATAGTAAGTTGGGGTACTTCGCAAAAAGCTCTAACTATACAGGAAACACCTGCACAGGGAACCTATATAATCGCTTTCCTGTAGTACTTAACCCAATCAGAGTATTGCCTCATAAGCTCTTGGGAAGCAGAATATATTTTTTTTATCCTTACCCACTCTGCGGCTGCATCAGTAACAGAAGCAAACCACCCTGCGGCAACTGCCGCCAGCATGGCGGCTCCGTAAGCAGCAGGCTCCGGGCTTTCGGTTGTCAACAGTTTTCTGCCGGTAACACCCGCTTTTATATCAAGCCACAAAGGACTTCTCGCCCCGCCCCCGGTTGCAAGAATTCTGCCGCCCCCAAGTTCAGACAAAGTCCGGGGCAGAATATCCAGCAGGCTTACAGCGGTAGATTCCATAATCGCCCGGATGTAATGTCCGTGAGAGGAAGTTTTATCCCGGGGTATGAAACGGGACAGATCATCCGCACGAAAAGCTTCAGACAAAGCCGTAAGTCCATCACATCCCGGAGCCGCCTGTGCTGCCAATTCACTCAGTTCTTCAAGGGTATATCCCTGAGCGAAGTTATCCCTGTACCATTCTATCCCCTTTGCGCCATTGCCGTTAAAACGCAGACGGTAATACTGCCCCTTTTGTATTGCCGGCCCGAGGCAGGAAGTTGAATCAGGCAGATAGGGAACATTACTCTGGTAACATGCCAGAACCGTTCCGGTAGATTCACTTACCTCTGCTAAAACTCCGGCACCTGCACCAATAGCGGCAACATGATGATCGAGCCCGCCCAGAGCAAAGGGAATTCCCTTTTTGAGTCCCAAATATTTATATGCGGAAGAAGCAGTTCTGCCTTTGACAGTACCAGGGCGGTAAAGGCGTGACAGGTACTCCTCCGGAATCGCCAGCTGAGAAAGGGCTTCCTTCCACCACTTTGATTCTTTAAGATTATAAATTCCCAGCAGGGAAGCTGTACCTGAATCGCCCATTGCCTCGCCGGTCAGCATAAAGGTGAGGTAATCCGATATTGTCATTACATGTCTGGTTTTGGACCAGACTACAGGTTCATGTTTTTGGATCCATTTTATTTTATTTATACAGAATCCAGGGCCATGAAAATTCATTCCTGTTTTCTGCAGATACTCCCCGCTTTGCCGGAGTTCCTGTAAAAAGGGGACTTCTTCACTACTCCTTGTATCAGGCCAAAGAATAATGGGAGTCAGCGGAGTATACCCCGAATCAAGAAGTAGAAATGAATTAGCCTGGGAGGCATAGGAAACAGCACAAATATCCGACACCTCTATTTCAGCTGCTGTACAGGCTTCAATGACAGCTTCTCTTAAGGCACTCCAGAAAGCATCTACAGGCAGCTCTGAAATATTATTTCCCTTTCTTCCTGCAGGAACTGCAACCCTGCCTAGCCCGGAGGAAACTCCCATTTTATCTACTATCAAAACCTTAAAGTAGCTTGAACCAAGATCAATACCTAATACATATCCCACATCTATCTCCCGTATCCGGAACGCTCTCAGCCGTAAGGCTTTGCCGGAAGCTTTGCCGATTTTAAAAACTCCTCTGCCTTTTGCTTATCCTTATAAACTCTTAACAGACATTCCGGTTTGGTTCTTGAAATAATATCACCTGCATAGTAATACCCATGCCGCTCCATAACAGGAATAACCCACCCGGCACAATGATCACAGTACAATTCAAAAGCACCCGCATCGTTGTCCAGTACCTTACTTAAAGAGGGGCACTTATTCATCCTGAATTCAAAATACTCTTCATTTACTTTCAAATCAGCATCGCAATTTTCTTCTATGCGGATATGCTCCCAATAATCATACATCCCTTTTAATCCGTCCCGGTCTATATACGGGCCCAGGATTGTTTCCTGCAGTTCGGAAATGCGCATCCAGTATCTTTGAAGGTGCTCGTGCCCCTTCTCTTCCAGCATTTTGAAAAGTTCGTTGTACATACGTACAAAATGGTCACTGGGGATCATATTCTCCTCCTCAACGTCATCCTGTACTCCCCCTCTGATATTATCTTGGTATCTATTAAAAAGGGTGTCCCTTCCGACCAGGCTTTATTCAGCATAATCATCTGTAGATAAAAACTTTTTTTGACCGGAATATTTTTTTCCTTCAAATGTCTGACTGCAGGACAGTCGGTTACGTAAAAACATACCTTTTCATCATCTTCTGTAATCTCGTATTTTCCGTTCTCTCTGGAGTAATAGTACTCCCAGTGCTCAAGAAGCGGCTTGAAATTACCGGCCTTCAGGTTTTTATAAATATCCCGGTATACTTCCTGTGCCGTACGACGGAAAAGCTCGTACAAGAAATCTTCTCCATACTCTGACAGAACGAAATCTATGGTCTCATTAGTAGCAAGATGGAAGTCTTTATGCACTTCCCCTGTGTCAACATATCTCATATTAGATAGTCCCTGTATTCATCAAGACACTTTTCTATTCTCTTTCTGCTTTCGGAATTCATAACATCCTGCTGGGAAGGGACCAGACTCTTTTCGGTAGAAAATATCCCCAGCACTTTTAGAGCATACTTCTGCCCGGCCCATACAGTACTCAAATCAGCACCGTAAATCCCGTCAAATATCTCAAGCATAATACGCTGATACTCTGCAGCCTGCTCTAAATCCCCTGAATCCACGGCGGATGCTATACTTTTAAACAGTTTTGCACCGAGAGGAGCCATTCCTACAAGAGCGCCGTCACATCCGAGAGCAAGGGATTCATCCACAACCCATTCCTGCCCTTCAAAAAGGGTAAAATTACTTTTATCTTTCATAAGAAGCAGTTCCTTACGGGTCCTGAGACTGTCAGAAGAATTTTTTACACCCCTAATGTTCGGGTGCTTGAAAAGATCTTCAAATTGCTCTTTGCTGAAATAAATACCGTTTGTAGTTGGTACATAGTAGAGATACACCGGTTTGGCCGAAAAATCCGCGATCCTGTGCATATAGGCAACCGGATCTGAAGGCTTTGCCCATCCACCCGGAAGCTGGACAGCAAAGGAGGTACAATTATACTTTGAAAAGTTTTCTACATTTTCAAGTATCCCATTAAGCCCGGTGGAATGCACCCCCACAATTATTTCCGCTCTATCTCCTATTACATCTCCGGCAGTCTGCAGCAAATCCTGTTTCATTGAACTGTCGAGAACCGCCCACTCTCCCATGGTACCAAGAAAGAAAAATCCTTCGATGCCCCTTTCTAGATCAAAATTTATTAGCCGTTCTACTGATTTAGTATCTATTTCCTCATTCTCAGTAAAAGGGGTAATGGAAGCTGAATAAATCTTTTTCAACTGTATGCCTCCTTAGCATTTATTTTTAAGTTTGAATATATTACAAGAATAATCAAAACAAGTATTACTGCCGAAAGAGCGGGGAAAAACAACCTGAAACCTGCATGCTTTATAACCAGTGCACTTGCAAGAGGACCAAGGGAAGCTCCAAGTGAACCGAAACCGATAATTCCGGACACAATTTTGCCGTTCCCGCTGCTGTGATCCCCGATGGATATTATTGTAGCCCACACAGGACCTGAAAAAAGTCCTATCATTATTGTTGTAAACACAAGAAATTGAATATCCCACCTGAAAGAAAGAACCAGAGCACAAATAAACATCCCAAAGGATGAAAGGAGAAGGATTTTCCACAGGGGAAGACGACGAGGAAATAACGTTACAATTATTCTCCCTGAAAGAAGTCCTATCCAGTAATAACTTATCCCCCTCGCAGCCTGGGCCGGCGTAAAAGAGTAGTATCCTTCCAGAAAAGCCGGATACCAGAACAAAATAAAACTCTCTCCGGTTACATAAAAGAAAATCGACAACCCCAGAAAAATAAAGGCTTTGTCTTTTAACAGATGTTTCCCTCTTCTCTCCGCCGGTTGTATCTGTTTACCCGTATTTTTTGTTTCTTTTCCCCAGATAATTTTTCCTGAAAGAAGAATAAATACAAGAAACATACCTATTTCCATAAACCCGAAAAAGGTAAATATTCTTTTCCAGTCTATCCGGGCATCGAAAAAATGAGCTACAATTTCCGGAGCTGCAACAGCCCCGAGGCAGTAAAAGACCTGTGAAAGACTCAAGAATCGTCCGGAACCCGGCTTATCGTACATTGAAACAAGCAGGGAAGCAAATGCCTCCACAAGACCGCCGCTGAACCCGAGAATAACAATCCATAACAATAATCCCGGCAATGCTGACATCAACGGCAGAATAAAAAAGGATACTGAAAGCCCCGCAAGTCCTGCGGCCACCAGCAGCCCCGGTTTTATTCCGGTTTTTTCAATCAATACTCCCCCTGAAAAGGAGGCAATCATGAACACAAAAAACTGCAGTGTAAAAAGGTATCCGAAAGAGTTGACTGTTATTCCGAAATCCTTGACGACAGTTGTTACAACAGAAGGCACCGAATTAACCGATACTGCAAATGCGGATAGAGTCATGATTATACTTCCGAGACTAATCAGTGAACCGATCCTTTGCAGCCTGCTCACGATTGTTTTGTTTTCTCCAGCAGCCTTAAAGTCTCCTCTACAAGCATACCCCCGGTTTCCGGTTCAAACAATGCATTGGAAGCTTCATACCCGCCTTCAGCTGCAGCCTCCGGGGTTACTATGTATCCCTGAAACTCTCCGTTGGCAAGATTAATAATAAAAATATTTTTATGTTTTTTCTTCGCTGCAAGAGCATATTCCACAAACACTTCCCCCGGCCATGCAGCAAAATACCAGTCGCCGACCTTAAAAACCTGAACTTCCGCAGGAAGACAACCGGCGGCATATTTCTCCAGCAATCCCTTATCCGCCATTCTTGCAATGGTAACTGTTTCTTCAGTCCCGAACCAGTCGCATTCTGCCGTCCTTACCTCCCGGCTTGAAGCGCCACTCTCCTGTAAGTTCTTTAGACGCTTTACGGATTCCACAAGATGCCTTTCAGCACTGGAAAGGGATACCATTCGGCGCAGAGGGGGATTGATAAACCCCTGCTGCACTCCCAGCACAAGAGAAGATGAATATTCAATTTTTCCAATCACTTTCTCTACTCTTTTTGCAAGCATAATCCCGAGCCGCTCTGCCTCTGCAAAGGTGTTTGCCGATGTGACATGACGGGGACTCTGATTACCTTCGGGACCGGTATTGTACAGGACCGGACAATTCTTGCCCAGGATATTTTGCTGTAAGTATTCTCTGGTAAAGGAGGGGAAATCTCCGCTGACAAGGGTTGAATCCTCATGAAGCACCGTAGGATGCATTGAGTAAACAAGCATGCAGGCAATATATTCAGAGGATACTTCATCCTTAACAAGTAGAACCGGAATCTCGGGATCAGCAGGACCATCAGGATCCCGGCGGTTTGTTCCTACCCCTTTCCCGTCTGCCACTGCCAGCCCCGCGCTTGCAGGTTTAACATTTTTCCAGGCCTCAATACCCGCTTCGACTATACCATCCTCCAGAACGGCAAGATACGCAGGATCTGCTTTCGGCACAATGGGATCTTCAAGGTTACTCAGATAATTTACCGTAATCGGCCCTGAATGGGTGTGTGTCGCACTTATCATGATTGATTCACGCTCCACACCTGTCGACAATGATATTCTTTCCCTTGCCCGGCGGCTTAATTCTTTATCAATAAATATAATGTCATTGGAAATGAACATCATGTTGTTATGACCATTATCCAAATATAAAGCACTGCTCAGAAGAGGATTTTTCACTCCCGTACTGTACCTTTCCACATGCGGATACCCGAATAGAAATTGCGAATCTCCCGGGGTAATATCCCTGACTGCAGCTCCTGCCTTTAGTTCCATCATGCTTTATCCTGCCTTATTATATTCTGGAGTAAGAAGAAACCATCTTGAACCTGTCATGCCTGTATCGTGAGATAAAAACTGCAAGAGGTTTTTCATCTTTGTTAAACAAAATCTCCGTTCCCATCAATATGGGACTGCCAACTGAAACACCCAAACGACCTGCTACAAGATCATTCGCAGCTTCTGCTTCTATTGTTTCTTTAATGAATGTTCCTTTTACGGATTCTTTCTCTTCCCATATACTTAAAAAATCAATCCGTACGGATATTTCCGGTGTTATGGATTTTGTATATTCAAGAGGAATATACACCTGGTCAAAGGTTAGTGGAAGATCTTCAAAACTGTCGAGGCGCTCAAGGAAAAGACATTTCTCATTTTTTAAAAGCCCCAATTCCTCCGCAATACGGAAAGGGGGTACGATGATCTCATCTGTAAGCAGCTCCCGTACTAATTCAGGCATCTCTGTCTTTATTGACCGTGAATAAGCAAAATCAAGAATCGCTGTTTTTTTCGGTTTTGCAGCCTTTACAAATGTTCCCCTACCCTGCATCCGCTCAATAAATCCCTGTTCTTCAAGCAGCTTCAATGCATGCCGGACGGTAATCCGGGAAACTCCATACTCTTCGCAAAGCATTCGCTCAGTTGGTAACCTGGTACCGGGTAAATAAACCTTTCCAAGAATCTTTTCCCTGAGGATGTTGTACATTTTCTGATAAGTTACCATCTGCATATACTACCCTAATACTCCCGCCGGCCTTTTACCCAGGCAGCTTTTACATAAAGATCTTTGTCAAGAAGAACCATACTTGCCGTATATCCCACTTCTATCTTTCCCAAATTATCGGACACTCCAAGAACAGAAGCCGGATTAAGGCTGGCCATTCTGCATGCCGCAGGAATATCCAGATCCAGTAAATCCACTGCATTTCGAACCGCTCTGTCCATGGTTAGTCCGCTTCCCGCAAGCCCTCCAGGATACGGAGAATTTTTTGTTCCCCTGGCGGGGGCCCCTTTGTAAGCAACTTCCACTTCCTCACCGCCTATTCCGCCGTATACTCCCGGCTCAAACCCGGCAACGGTACTGGAATCAGTCACAAGACAGACTCCGGAGGTACCTTTTGCGGCCAAAGCCATTTTTACAGCAACAGGATCAACATGCTCTCCGTCCAGAATAAAATCCACACTGACTCCCGGAGATGCCAGGATAACCTCAACTGCACCGCAGGGGCGGACACCGGGGTCTGTAATCGGGGGTGGAGGAAAGACATCATAAAAATGGGTGGCATGGGTTATCCCGGCTTCAACAGCAGTCTGTGTCTGACTGACACTTGCCGCGGTATGGGTTATGAAAACAGGAGATCCCTCTTTCTTCATCTCCTCTATTATTTCAACAGCATTCTCAAGTTCCGGAGAAACGGCAAAAACACTCCTGTACGGCTTTGCCGCCTTCTGCATTGCCGAAACTCTCGCCGGAATACGGTCTTTCAGTGATTCCGGGGGAATTGCACCGGAAAGACTTATGAAGGGGCCCTCGAAAAAAAAGCCTAACAGTTCGGCTCCTGCATAACTTTTTTCTGAAAGAGAGCGGATATATTTTACATCCTCTCCATACGGCAGGGGCAGAAGCCCCGCCAATACACCTGTTACACCGAAAGAAGGCAGCGCATTGCAAATAGACTGCACATCTTCGGCATCTTTATCAAATTGATACCCTAAAAGCCCGTGGGTATGAAGATCGATAAATCCGGGAGAAAGAAGAGATCCTTTCCCATCAAATACTTCACTGCAACTGATGCTATCAGCTTTATGCTGTGGGAGTATTGATGTTATTATCCCCTTGTCAACAACAACACACCTCTTTTCAAGAATTTTATCAGGAAGTACTATATCAATATTCTTTATCAGCAAATCAGGCAACAGTCCTGCCCCCTGTGGCACAATTGTTTATATTGTTATACCCAATATACTTTTATTTAACCGGCATGTCAATAACAAGAACACAATGATTGATCTACATCATGTAGATAAAGTCAATCTCCAATTTTTTCTGTAGTGTGGAAAAGTGTTTATCATAAGTCCAGATTTGTGATTCATGATGAATCGCCTGGGCTGTTATTATTAAATCGGTAAGAGGTAATGTAATGCCTTCTCTTCGCATTAGAAATCCCAGTTCTCCTGCCTTAATAAAAGTTTTTGAATCTATTTTAGCTGTCTTCAATCCTTCCAGAACAGAACTTAGCTCTTTCAGCTCATTTTTATCCCTGGCTCCAACAAGAAGCTCCGATAGAACAACATCAGATAACAATACGTTATCTTCTGATATCAAATTGCCCAGCCTGTCACTTAGATCTGCATTGGAGTCCTTAAAGAAATCTACCCAGATACATGTATCAACCAATATGTATTTCATCAATCTCTTTTTCCCTGAGTTTACTAAAATCAAAATTATCTGCTAACAGATTTTTTCCTCTAAAGCTTAGAAGCTTTTCCCTTTTTAACATACGAGTATACTCCTGCAGGGCTTTAATTATTACAGCAGTTCTGTTTTTTTGATTAGATAATTTTTGGGCTTCATTTATTATTGCATCGGGAATATTTAGCGTTGCTCTCATATGCACCCTCCTTCTATATACCGTAAGTATATATTACAAAGATGTCAATATTATTGATACCACTTCCATTTATAATACGTGCAGCCTGGACACCCTCAGATCTACCACCCAACAAGCTATATTCCAGGATTTTATTTAATACAGTTTAACAGTAGACTCATTCTTATGAGACTCAAGGGCCGCAGTAAACAGGCTGTGACTGACTGCAGTTTCTTCCGGCGTAACACATCCTGAAAATCTGGATTTAGGCTTTCCGTTTTTAAGTTCATACAAAAACGCCGCCCACATCTGCAAAATAAGGTCAGAAAATCCTACTTCAAAGATACCGCCTGTAATGGATTTAAAGGCCACCTGGTGTCCCATTTCGTATTCCTGCCTAAGCTGCTCTTTTCCTTCATTCTTTATCACTTCAAGAGTATTCAGCTTTCTGGTAGTAAAAAAGGCGGAACTTTTCATCCCTTTTACATTCAGATACCAGGTATTTTTTTCTCCCGGTGCAATTCTCTGGGTCTTGATAGTCATAGGGAAAGCCCCCCCACTGCCGTCTTCTGCCCGGCACAGAAGTGTTGCATTATCCCATGTCTCACAGGGAGCCATGCCTCCCTTCCCGTCGGGTCTTTCCTTGACAATATTACTTAAGAAGGCTCTTACATCAACAATTTTCCATCCGGCCTTAAGGGGGAAATGCAGCGTATGCATGCCAAGATCGCCCATTACTCCATATTCACCGTTAAACTTGATCATTCTTTTCCAGTTGATCACCTTGTTCACATCCAGATCGCTTGAGTGGAGAAAGCCCGCTTCAACCTCTATAATTTGACCAAAAGCATCTTCTTCCAGCATTTTCCCCAGCTTTTGCATTGCAGGGGTAAAGGGAAATTCTGACGCGCACCGGGCAACAACATCTTTCTTTTTATTAAGGGCATCCAGAATTGATTTATTGGCTTTTTTGTCGATTCCGAAGGGCTTCTCCCCCATCAAATGCTTGCCGGCATTGATAATGTCAACATAGATCTGCTCGTGCAGGTTGTGGGGAACCGCGCAGTAAACAGCTTCTACATCTTTATTGGCCAAGAGTTCTTTGTAATCGGTAACAGCCTGCTTTACCGTCCCTAATCCTTCTCTGTACCATTTCTCCATATCAGGAGTCAGATTTTTGTCGCATATTGCAATGATCTCTGGTTTTACATCCATTTCCGGGAGATGAGACCAGCGCATGGCTGCACTGGCAAACTCTCTACCCATCAATCCAAGTCCGATTATTCCGAATTTTACAGTATCCATACTCTGCCTCCCTAATACCCGAACTCTTTTTCCACTTCCGCAATTGACTCTTCTATTATATCAAGTCCCATGGAAGCATACTTTTCATCCATTATGAGTGGCGGGGACATTCTTAAAATATGTCCTGCAGGAATCCACGCAAGACCTTTTCGGAATGCTTTCTGGTAAACAAGGGTGCCGGCTTCCGGAAAGGGTTCTTTCGTGGTTTTATCCTTTACAAGCTCCATTCCCAACAGAAAGCCTTTTCCTTTTACATCGCCAATTATGGGATGGTTTTCTTTCATCTGATACATCCGCTTCTGGAAATATCCTCCTACCTCACGCACGTTCTCAAGAAGATCCTCTTCCTCTATAACTTCAATCGATGCAAGAGCCGCCGCACTTGCCATTGGGTTCCCGCCGTAACTGGATGAAGCTGAAATTTTATCCAGAGCCTCTGCGTATTCTTCTTTTACAACCATTGCTGTCACAGGGAAACCGTTACCAAAAGATTTACCGAAGGTAACAATATCAGGCACAATATCCCAGTGGTTCATGGTCATCCATTCTCCCGTACGCCCCATTCCGGCAAGAACCTCATCAGCGAACAAAAGAATTCCTTTCTCATCACACAGTTTTCTTAACTTTGGGAAAAAATCATCCGGAGGTACAATTGAACCGCCCCATCCCTGAATAGGCTCGAGAACAAAGGCTGCTACATTTCCAACGGTCCCCTCCTGTATGAATTCCCGGTAGAAATCGATGTAACCGTCGGTATCAATACTGCCATCGGCATTTTTGAAAAGCGGCCGGTATGGATTGGGCCGGGGAACCATGTAGAATCCCGGAGCACGGGTTGGTCCGTAACTGTGTACATCCCCCCGATGCATCTGAGCAAGGCTTACTGCATGTCCGGTTTTCCCGTGGAAATCTCTGAAGGCGGAGATAAACTCCTGCTTACCGCTGATTGCCCGTGCTGCACGGATCCCCGCTTCAACGGCGGAAGTTCCGTCTGAGTAAAACTGCATGGCATTCAAGTTTCCGGGAAGTACATCTGCAAGTTTTTCAACAAGTTTTTCCTTGATGGGGGTGGTAAAATCGTGGGCATTCATCAATCTGTTTGCCCAGTAACTGATTGCCTCTGATACCTTTGGATGACAATGTCCCAGAGAGGTAACATATATCCCCGAAGAAAAATCAAGAAACCTGTTTCCGTCTACATCTGTCATTGTAATTCCATGCCCTTCGGAAAAAGCAATAGGAAACAGCTTTACCTGCCCCGAAAGCCCGTGAAAATACTTTGTTGTATTTTTATGCATCCTCCGTGATTCGGGTCCCGGAAGTTCTGTTTTTACCGAAGGGATCCCCTCTGCTGATTTTTTCCACCAGTCTTTAGCCATAATCACACTCCTTATTTGGTTATAATTGTTATATTTTTTTCCTTGTAATTTGAAATTATTTTACTATCTACCTCTTGCTCCGTAATTAAAACATCTATTAAAGATACAGGAGCAAACCGGTAAAAAGAATCTTTCTCAATTTTTGAAGAATCGCAGAGGAGAAAAACCTTATCCGCATTCCCTGCCATTCGAAGGGTAATCCGGGCTTCTTTTTCATCGTAGGAACTCAATCCATTGTTAACCGAGATCCCGTCGATACCTATAAATGCCTTATCCGCATGATACTCCCCAATCAGCTTCTCCGCGGTTGAACCATAGGCAGCTTTCCTGTCACTTACAATATCACCGCCGATAAAGGTAACCTTGATATTGGAATAATTGATTAGTTCGGAAACAACAGGAAGGGAATTGGTAATAACCTTGAGACGATTCTTCTTTATTATGTACCGGGATAATCTGAAAAGCGTTGATCCGCAGTCAACAAAAATAATGTCGCCGTCTTCAACAAACCCGGAGGCAGTCCTGCAGATCTTCTCTTTCTGCTCTCTGTTTTTCTCTACCCGGCTGTTAAAGCTGAACATATTGCCGACAGCCTCGGATTTTACGGCACCCCCGTATTTCCTAATCAGGAACCCCTTATCTTCAAGTTCCGATAAATCACGGCGGATTGTCATTGGAGAAACGCTGAACTGCCCGACAAACTCGTTAACACTTATAAATTCCCTTTCATTAAGTGCTTTAAGAATATATTTCTTCCGGTTTTCCTGAACCAAATCAACCTCGCTGTTCGTTGTATGTTGAATCGATCATAAACGAACACAATCCGCCTGTCAAGGTCTGATCTTGTTAAACCAGGTAAAGGCACTTTGTGTTTTCAATGTATCCGGCAGACTGTACTCTTTTACCTTTCCTTCATCCAGATTTAAACCATCAAGTTCCTTCTGTGTCTTTTTATCAAACAAAATAATCTCCTTTGAAAGATTTCATAATCATCCTTAACTATCACACCTCTCTGAATTTTGTCCATCGTATTCCGTAAATACCCTCTTCCCTGCACCAGTGCACTGCCAAAAACAAATTCTCTCCTATACGTACGACAGAGGGCAGACCAAAAGCAAAATCATCAAAAGCGTCGATACCGCTGGTATTTTCCGTTTCGGCATTTCTGCTTGACCGGGCATCCCAAAGAAGTGACTCTCCTTCAATAACCCAGCTTTCCTCATTAAACCGGGCAAAGTAAGCAGCAATCCCCTGGTTACCGTATCTGCGGTTGCTCAGCAGAAGCAGCCTGTCCTCTCCCAAATAGAGCGGGCTCAATGTCTGTCCCTTGATTCCTGTCGGAAGCGCCGGAGACCAGGTTACTCCGTAATCCCCTGATATGGAAAAGTGATTTTCAAGATCCTTATAATCCCCCAGAGTTACAGTCCATGCCACAGCAAGAAGCCTTTCTTCACCGATAGAAATAATTTTCTGTTCAAAGAATCCTTTTTCCCCTTCAGGATCATGGAATACAGTACTGTACTCCGGCCATGTTTTACCGTTATCCTCTGACCTGAAGACTACAACCCTCTCTCCAAGCCTTTTACTGTCGGGAAGAGTAGCTGCAGGAGCCAGCAACACACCGTTACCTGCTTCAACAATCGGATTTGAAATTTCATAGGTTTCGGCTAAATCGGAGGGGATTACAATCACTTCCGGCCAGCTTTTCCCTGAATCAACAGAACGGCAAACAACAGGTTCGTTGGTATAATCGCCAAATGTTCTTACAGATCCATCCCCCTTAAGATAATCCCTGCTTCCGTAGGCAAAAATAGTGCCCTCCGAAATCCTGCTTATACGTAAGCTGTTACTTCTTACCGGATTTTCGTCTCTCTGCAGAATAGTACCGCCATACTCCCAGGTGGAACCGGAATCATAAGAGACAGACCAGTCTGTTCCACCAAGAGCATTCGGACCATCCCCTTTTGCAGTATATGCGCAAATAATCTCTCCGGAATCCGATACCACCAATGTTGGAAAGGCTGCATCATCCCTGCTTACATAACCGGTATCTACAACTTCAACTGTATTCAAAATACTTCCTCCTTTTAAGTAAATCATTTAAAAAATATAAACAAGTCTTTTCAACAAATGAATGAGTCCAGACTGTCTTGATTATTCCGATCCTCTTCTTTCCCTTATAACTGCCTGTTCAGAGACAGAGCCAACGCTTTTAAATATTTCAGATTTTCCAGGGTAAACCCTCCCCACTCCATAGAAAAAAAGGTGTTGTTATGGTAGAGGGGTTCAGCTTCAAGAGGAAAAGGGCTGATTCTCACACTCTCGGGCCAGAGCGGGGTGCCGGGAACGGGAGAATACTCGGCCAGGGATACCTTTACTCCGAATGAAGCCGCATACCGCAGAGACTCCTCCACTTCCCGGTAGTCCTGACCGGGAAGTCCCGCCAGGATATAGACGGTGATGTTACGTGAAGTAAAACCGGCTGTTTTTAGGTGTTCCACAGCTGAGGGGAAATCTCCGCTGCTGTATTTATCATCATGCTTTTTATGGAATTCTCCGGATGAGGATTCAAATCCGAGACGTATTTCCTGAAAACCCGCCTTTTTCATCAGCGTAGATACCTCACGGTCAAGAAACTGAAGATGCACCGCGTTCGGAAGGTAGAAGCGGACATCATTACCCCAATCAAGGACCCTACGCAAAAACGGAATAAAGGTGTGTTCTTTGTCGATAAGGAGCGCATCATCATAAAATGCGAAATTCTTTGTTCCGAACCGGGCATTCATTTCCTGCAGCATGTTGAAAGCAGTGTTATTCCTGCCGGCGGTAAAGGTTCCGCAGATAACGGAAGAGGCACAGTAGTCACAGTGATACGGGCAGCCGTCATTTAGACGCAGAACCCCCGCGTCTTTCCAGATACTTTCTATCATGAGCAGCCGGTCATCAACGGCGTTTTCAGGAACGGGAAGATGACGCGACTGCAGGATCCCTCTTATGGCAGGCTCACCTTCTCCCTGAACGACATAATCAGCACCGGTTACCCTGGCACAGTGCTCCGGCATAAGCGTTGCATAGACTCCACCTACAGCAACGGGAATACCGGGATGCAGTTTCCTTGCTGTATGAACCGCCTCAGCAACTCCCCGGTACCAGTAGGTCATTCCTGAAGTTACAAGAATAATATCCGGATCCGAGGCGGTAATCCGCTCTCTGAAAATCTCTTCTAGCATACCGTACCGTGCAAAATGCCGCTCTCTCCCCTGTATATTCTCCGGAAAAGGCACACGTACACGATGGAATTTCCCCGTTCCATTGCTTTTACGCCGGACAGTACCCAGAACGGAGAGAGTTTCCTTATTACGATAGTCAAGACCGTTAACAAAATCGATCCGGTACCCTCCCCGTTCCAGCCAGCTGCCCAGACGGAGAAGTCCAAAGGGTTTGAGATATAAATCATACAGCGCAAAATCATAGACAGGCGGCTGTATAAGCAGTGCTGTCGGTTTCTTCATGGAAAGATAATTACAGGTTACCTCATTTTTGGCAACCGCTTCACGGGCAACCATCATCAGCCGGTACTGGACAAAAGGTATCTATTTTGGTATCTTTGCACGGTGTTTAACGGCGCCGTACCCAAGTGGTAAGGGAGAGGTCTGCAAAACCTTCATGCACCGGTTCGAATCCGGTCGGCGCCTTCTTTTTTATGAAAAATATACAGAAATACTATTCATATATCGAGAGACTGTCCCTTAGAAGATGGACATGGCTTGTTCTTCTTGCCCTTGTACTGCTCTTTAATTTTGTTATTTTTCCGCTTCTTGTACCTTCAAAGCAGGAAAAACTTCTGGACACCCGTCTGCATTACACTTCCCGGGACGTTTCACAGTACCTTTTAACGCTGAACAGTACCCAGAAAACCCGTTCTCTTATTTTCCACACAACCGTTGATATCCTTTATCCCGTTATCTATACACTGTTCCTCTCTGTTCTCTTTTACCTGACAGGAGGCAGACACAGGAAACTGTTTGTCTTTATGCCGCTGACTATTTTTATGTTTGATCTTCTGGAAAATTCGGGTATTGTGTTATTAGTTGCCGTATCCCTGACGGGAGGAGCACTCTATAAAACATTCCTTATCATTACACCTCTCTTTACCACGGCAAAATGGGTTTGTACCGGAATTACGGTTATGACGCTTTTGTTTATGCTGATGAAAAAGGGGATCAGCTCCTTCATTTTAAAATAATTTGCTTTTTCGTCTCTTCTCCTGTAGAATACTCCCATTATGATAATTATTGTATTATTTTTGCTGTTTGCCGGTGTCCTTCTTGCCCGCACAATTTATTACAGAAAACAAAAACCAACCTTGAACAATACCGGTTATTCCACTGCAGATATTCCTGAAGGCGCAGCAGAACGTCTTTCCTCCTTTATTCAGCTGGAGACAGTCACTTACAATGACTTTTCCCGGATAGATATAAAAGAACACCGGAAAATTGAAAAATTTTTCAAAAAGAATTTTCCATCCCTGTTGTCCCTGGTCAATTTCACAAAACTGAATGATTTTGCCTATATTTTCCGTTGGGAAGGGAAAAACAGGGATACAAAACCTGTTCTTTTTATGGCTCACTTTGATGTCGTACCGGCACAGGACGGAGCATGGGAGCATCCTCCTTTCAGCGGAGACATTGACGGCGGACAGATATGGGGCAGAGGAACCCTCGATACAAAAAGCTCTCTGCTGGGCATTCTGGAATCAGCGGAAACACTTGCCAAAGGTGGATTTACCCCTGAAACAACACTCTACTTTGCTTTCGGAGGCGATGAAGAGATTATGGGCCTCCACGGGGCAGTCAATATAGTCAAGTATTTTGAAGAAGAAGATATTTCATTCAGCTGGGTGCTTGATGAAGGTTCAATTATTGCGGAAAACATGCTTACCATGGTATCAGAACCAATTGCCCTGATAGGAATAGCAGAAAAAGGGTTCGCAAATATCCGCCTTACCGCCAGAGCAACACCGGGACACGCGTCAATGCCCCCGGATCATACCGCTTCAGGGCTCGTTTCCCGGGCAGTATGCCGGCTGGAGCAGAAGCCTTTCCCCGTCTTTCTTACAAAAACAGTCCGCAGTTTTTTAAAGGCGCTTATCCCCCATGTTTCATTTCCCCTTGCCCTGGTATTTGCCAATCTCTGGCTCTTCGGTCCTCTTGTAAAACTCATTTTTAAAAAAAGTCCCACAACAGCAGCCATGGTGCGGACGACCCAGGCTGCCACGGTGCTCAAAGGGAGCGGAAAGGACAACATTCTCCCCGATATTGCCGAAGCAATTGTTAATGTCCGTATTCTTCCGGGATCGACTAAAACCGGGGTCCTCAAACGGATGAAAAAGGTTATCAGGGACCCCCGGGTGGAAACCGCTTTCACAGATGAAAAGGACGCAAGTAATCCTGTTCCCGAATCAAGTATAAAGGCAAAGGGCTACCGGGCAATTACCTCGGCTGTTGCCGCTGTGTATCCCCGGGCAGTTACCGCTCCCTTCCTTGTTACCGCGACAACCGATTCCCGGCATTACAAGAGCATTGCTGATAATATTTACCGGTTCGTTCCCATGGTTCTTACCGGAGAAGATCTTAAAAAAATACACGGTTTTAATGAATCAATATCAATGGAAAATTATACCCGCATTATCAATTTTTTTACCGAGCTGATAAAAACCCTTTAAGGAGCTTAAGCATTGAATACTGAACAGAGACAATCCAGCATAAAAATTGGGCTAAGGGCATTTATTGGAGCGGCAGCCATTATTCTGCTCCTCATGATAGGGTCGGGTATTATGACCAGAGTTCTGCCGTCGGGGCAGTATCAGAGAACGACCGTCAGCGGACGATCCTCCATTGTCCCGGACTCATTCCACTACACCGAAAAACCTGATTACCCTGTTTGGCGGTGGTTTACTGCACCTGTTGAAATTCTGGGAGCAAAAGGCAACATCACCGTCATAACAATAATCTTTTTTATCATTTTCATGAGCGGAGCGTTTACCATTATGGAAGACGCGGGACTTGTAGCATATCTGCTAAACGGACTGATCAAGCGGTTTAAAAAGAACAAGTATCTTCTCATGGCAATCATAATATTTCTTTTCATGTTCATGGCAGCTTTTCTCGGTGTGTACGAGGGGCTGGTGCCTCTTATCGTTTTTATTATTCCCCTTGCATATTCCCTTGGGTGGGACTCCCTTACCGGCCTTGGAATGAGTCTTCTGGCTCTGGCTTTCGGCTTTTCCGCTGCCGTAACAAATCCCTTTACCATTGCTGTTGCCCAGAAAATTGCGGAACTCCCCCTTTTTTCCGGCGCATGGCTTAGAATTATTTTCTTTATCATTGTCTATGGTATTGTCTACTTTTTTGTATCTTTCCATGCAAAACGGGTAGAAAAGAATCCGGAATGTTCACCTGTTTATAAAGTGGATAAGCCGCTTCGGGACAAGCTGAAGGCGTTAGAGGAACTGGAAGAGACAGAAACAAACAGGCCGGAAATGGTACGGGCTCTCATATGGTTTTCCGTCTGCCTCGGTCTTGCACTGGGTTTTGTCGTAATATCCTCCCTCATTCCCGGAATAAGCGACTATGCTTTTCCCCTGATGGGTGTTCTCTTTCTCATTGGAGGAGTGGGCAGCGGTTTCCTTGCGGGACTAAAGGGAGGCAAGATAGCCAGAATATTCGCCAAAGGCACCATGAATATCCTTCCGGGGATTGTTCTTATTCTTATGGCGTACAGTGTAAAATTCATTATAGATCAGGGACAGATTACCGATACCATACTCTTTTCAGCATCTCAGAAAATAGCAGGGGCTTCTGCTGCCGGAGCTGTTTTCCTAATCTACGGTCTGACCCTTTTCATGAACTTCTTTATCGGTTCCGCTTCTGCAAAAGCATTTCTCATGATGCCGATTCTCTCTCCCCTGGCAGATCTTGTCCACATAACCCGGCAGACGGCGGTCCTTGCTTTTGATTTCGGGGATGGTTTCAGCAACATGATCTACCCCTCCAACGCCCTGCTGCTTATTGCTCTCGGATTCACTGTTGTCAGTTATCCCCAATGGATCAAGTGGACATTCAAGCTCCAGGCAGTAATGCTGGCAGTAACAAGCATCTTTCTTCTTATCGCGGTACGGATAGGGTTCGGACCTTTTTAATGAAAGGTTTCAATACCCCAGGGTAACCCCTTCCCCTGAGCCGCTATAGCGGCCTATTCCGCGGCAGAGCCGCGGGGTATTTCAACCTTTCATTCTCTGCACTCGCTTAGGGCAGGAACCAACAAGTTGTTCTGGTATAACAGTCCTTTCATGGGCAACGTTGTCTGATGATTTTACTGATGTTATCATAGAGTATTTTTTAAACATTACAGAACTGTAATTTCTATTTTTCAGCTTTTTTCTTCAAATTCGGTTGACATTATATATTACTTTTCTTATCATAAATAAAGATGAGTAATAAATAAAAGGAGAATATATGGCAAAGATTACATTACAGGGCAACCCCATCAGCACAGCAGGCACTTTACCAAAAGTTGGAAATAAAGCCCCGGATTTTTCATTGACAAAAACAGATCTATCAGACGTTTCCCTGGCCGACTTTGGCAACAAGAAAAAAGTATTAAATATATTTCCCAGTCTGGATACCGGAATTTGCGCCGCATCAGTTCGCCGGTTTAATACAGAAGTTCAGAACATGACCAATACCGTTGTACTCTGTATTTCTGATGATTTACCCTTTGCCCACAGCCGCTTTTGTTCAACAGAAGGCCTGGAAAATGTCATTTCCCTGTCTGAATTACATGTCCGTAACTTTGGTGAAGATTATGGTGTCCGCATAATCAACGGACCATTACGTGGTGTTTTATCCAGAGCCATAGTAGTTCTTGATGAAAATAATAAGGTCATCTATACAGAGCAGGTACCGGAGATCGGTCAGGAACCAGATTACAAATCCGCTATTTTAGCAGTCCAGTAATTGAATATCCTTAACTAAGCTGACACTCTACCCTTGTACCATTTTCCACCGGTTGTAAAAGGCTAGAGCCATCATCATGACTCCGTTGGAATACCGGCCTGTTCCCATCTCTTTCTCCACCGTTGCCACAGGAACAAGGTGAAAATGGATAAACTCATCGTCATCCAGGTTCTGTTCAGAAACAAATGAAAGATCAAACGCAGCAAAAGTATGGGTAAGATTGTTCATAAAAGCAGGATTTGGCGAAACAGTACCCAACGCAGTAATTTTACCGGCACGGTAACCTGTCTCTTCCTTTAATTCCCGCAGAGCAGCCTTTTCCGGAGACTCCCCCTTATCAACAATACCCGCGGGGAACTCCAGGGTTAATTTGCTGCTTCCATGCCGGAACTGTTCCACCATGAGAAAGCATTCTGTTCCCTCATCATTTTTCAGGACAGGAATAACCGTTATCCAGTCCGGTGCATCGAGAAGAAAAAATGAACGTTCCCTCCCGACAGGAGAAAGCCGTTTTACCTCATACAGATCAAATATTCTGCAGCTATGTAGTTTTCTGCGGTCAAGATCCTTCCATAATAACTTCTTGTCTGTTTTCATAATGTTCCTTTTACTGGAGTTTTCTTCTGCCGTGCCCGGTTCTCCAATCTCTGATACAATTCATCCGTACTGGTAGACGCAAGCAGTTCTTTACGGGTATTCTCATCCGATAGTATTCTTGTTAATGTCGCTATCATCTGAAGATGCGGACCGGTTTCTTTCCGGGGGGAAAGGATTAAGATAAATATCTTTACCGGTTTCCCGTCCATTGCTTCAAAATCAATTCCCCGGGGAGCCAGAGCTATTAAAACGATCATCTTGTCCACATACTCGCTTCTTGAATGGGGAATTGCGATTCCGTTCCCCAAAGCTGTCGTCATACTTTTTTCCCTTTGGAGAACCTCTCCCAGAACATTTTCAAACATTTTATAGGGAATTGCATTAACCTTAACAAGATGTTCCACAAGTTCTCTTATAATACCCTCTTTATCATGTGCTTTTATATCAAGCAGCAGCCTGTCTTTGGACAGATAGCGGAGAAACTGGAAACCGGCCTTCTTGTCCTCCGGAGTATTTTCATTGTTCTCAACAAGCTCTTTCATTCTCTTCGGATCTGTTGCCAACTTTATCTCGTCCATGGAGCTATCCAGTTCCAGCAGAGCTTCATACATAACTGTCTTAAAATAAGGAACATCCTTCGGCTCAGTAGTCAACGAAATCTTCCCTCGTTCCTGGAGTATCTGAAACATCGTCCCCTGACGTTTCATTAAATATTCAAGGGTGTCAGCAGTGGTATTCACTTTGATAAAAAATCCCTCATTGTCAAATAAATCCCGCAGTTTATGCATAACAAGCTGAGCAAGCCCTTCTCCGTGAAAGTCATAATCAATATTTGCCACTTCCCTGTCTCCAAAGAAGGAGGTTTCAGGCTGTATCCCCAATTTTTTCATCAACGCTTTAATGGTTGTTCCCTGAAACAACAGTGTAAACAGTATATAGCTCAAAGTAAAATGAACAATAAGGTTACGGTGAGGAAACGTCTGAGGGATAGCCAGAACCAGAGCAACGGGGACAGCACCCCGTAATCCTCCCCAGAATAGAATAGCCTGAAATCCTGATGAAATTTGTTTTTTCTCTTTTTTCCTATTGATAAGATTATACAGAGGGATAAGCGTGTAGATCCCAAGAATACGTGCAACAACAACAACCGGAATAACGTATAATATCATGGCAAATTCATTTGACGTAACGTTTTTCTTGAGTATATGGAACTCTGTGAGTCCCAGGAGCAGAAAAACGATACTGTTTGCAATAAAGGAGAAATACTCCCAGAAATGACCCATTGTTTCTATATTGGAACGCTTGAACGTCTTTTCAATACTTGCGCTCATCATTATTCCCGCTGCCAATGTTGCCATAACGCCGGAAAAACGGAAAATATAACCGGCGGTTACAAAGGAAAGATAAGCCATTATCAGGCTCACGGTTATCTGAAGAATAATATCTTTTTTCATAAATCCGTTTAACAACGAACCGGCGGCACCGATAACCGCTCCCACAAGAACACCACCGAGAAGTACTGCTACAAAGCTCCATGATGCTCCCAGAAGGTTAACATGGGCTGCTCCCGGATGGGCAGCAGCGGCCATAACAATGGTAAAGAGAACAATGGCAGTAGCATCATTAAAGATACTTTCTCCGTCAATCAACGTGACAAGCCGTTTCGGAGCACCTATCTCATTGAATAACGCAATAACCGCAACAGGGTCTGTAGCAGATATCAACGCTCCGAAAACCAGTGCTCCAATAAACGGGAGCGTGGTAAAAAGGGAAACACCGACACCTATTACACCGGCCGATATCAAGAGTCCGACCACAGCAAGAAGGAGAATAGGAACAAGATTTTTGTATAAAACATGATAATCAATGTTAATCGCGGCATCAAAGACAAGGGCCGGAAGGATTATATAAAGTATGATATCGGGAGAAAGGGTAATCTGTCTAAAAATCTCCAGTACATTACTGTGATAAGAAAGAAGACCCAGTACACCGCCGACAAGAACCAGGCCAATGGTATAGGGGAAATGTATTTTCTTTAAAAGAATGGAAGACAAAACTGCTATACCAAGAAATGAAAGTATAACGAGAACGCCGCTTACAATCTGATTTCCCATAAGGGTCCCTCCAGAGAAAAATCCAGGAAAAGATAATCCACAATGCTAACCACTTTGTCAAGCATACCGGTTTACCGTATTAAAACAAAGATATCTTTTTCTCATTTAAACTATAAAAAAGAAACTATTTTCTTTTTTTCCTTTTCAATATCAGATTTTACTTTATAATAACAGGAGGATGCAAACTGAAACAATAAAAAGAATAGATACATCTCACTTTGATTTTAACCGGGCAGCATTTGACGCTCTTTCGGAGGTCGAATTGACTATTGACCTTGGTGATCTTTCATTACATGACCGTACAGTAGAAACTTTTGACGATCTTATTACAAGAACACCGTATAGGAGTGGTAACCTGTTCTACCTGACCCGCATTCGTTTGATGCTGCACCAAGGGGGGATACTTAATCTTGTAAATACGTATAAAGGAAACATTGACAGCAGCTACCTGAACCGTCTGGAAATGCTTTTGAATAAGGCAGGATTTATCAATCCGGAGGTTATAGAGACTTCATCCCCTGTACAAATAAAAACACTCAGGAGGCCGGAGGAAGTGATTGATGTAGGCTACGGTTTGACCCTCCGGGAGGTTATCCTTCCTGAAGAAATATATAGATGCCATCTTTATGCAAAGGATTATTATTATAATAAAGATTTTAATTACGATCTGGAGGTTGTAAAACAGTTCGACCTTAATTGTGACCATTTTGCTGTTTTTGATGAAAATAACGAGATATACAGCTTTGCCCGTATCGTTTTGCGTGTTCCCGGCTATTACTGTCCTTTTATGTATGCAACCATAGCGGGAACAGAAAAAAATAGACATGTTTCATTAGGAGATAATGACACCCGGGCAGGCGAGGTAATGGCAATCTATTCAGCAGGAAAGCAGGGTGTAGTAGCATTCAAGAAAATGATGGAATATCTAACTCAGTATGGTTCGGATATAGCTCATTTTGACAGTGTATGGACAACGTACGATACCGAAGATACCTATACAGGTACGTATTATAAAAACAAATTTTTAATGGAGGATACCGGCATCAAACTACAGTACAGTGACTTCGGCGGGGAATGGAATCTTCTTGTTACGAGAAAGATAGCTGAACTGAAGAAACTTCACAGCCATCTTTTTAATCAGCACAGAAATTATAATAATGCAAATAGATAAAATTGTCCAGTTTCCCGAACTGAAGGCGGAATACAACCGCGAACAGGCCGAACGGTCATGGAAAATAAACAGGATTGTGGCTCCTGTTTCAATACTTTTTCCTGTTATTCTTATTCTATTCAGCGATCACATAAATTTCCCCTATGTTTATCACAAGATGTTTCTCGGCAGAATGTACGCAATAGTCCTGGGGACGATAGTTGTTTTTTCTTCGCTTATTCCAAAGTTTAAAAATCAGGGACAGTTTTTCTCATTTTTACTTTTCTTGGGGTTTAACTTAATGGCAGCTCATCTCAGCGGAGTAATGAACAATGATAATTCAGTATTGCTCTACTGGGTTTTTGCTTCTGTAATAGGATGCGGACTTCTTCCTTTATCACTCCCCTACACTATTGCCGTTGTGGTACTGTCCTTTGTCTACTATTTTGTCATTTATTTCTCATCAGGATTCCTGCCGGATGTCAGTTTCCGCATGACAATTATAAATGTGGGCAGTGCAAGTATCGTAGCTATGGCATTCAAGGCCGCCCAGGCACGGATTCAGGAAAGAGAGTTTTTATTCAGGAGAGGGCTGACCAAGGCAAATGAGGAAATTGAAAAACTGAACGATAAACTTAAGGATGAGAATATCCATCTGAATATGGAGCTTGAAGTCGCTAAACATATTCAGACGCTGGTTCTCCCCCAGAAAGACGATTATCATGATTTTGTCGATTTGAATATCTCATGCCTTATGATTCCGGCGGATGAAGTAGGTGGAGATTATTTCGATACCATATCATTCAGGGACAGCGGTATAATAACGATAGGAGATGTAACTGATCATGGTTTGCATTCCGGTCTGATAATGATGATGGTTCATACTGCCATTCGTGTATTAAGCCAGATTGAAAAGGATGATATAGAGAAAATCTTTAAAATTATCAATAAACTGCTGTATGATTTTAGATATAAAACGTCTGACCACCGGATAATGACTCTTATAATTCTTAAGTACCTCGGAAATGGTACATTTTTACTGACCGGTCAACACGAATCCCTCCTTATAGTAGGTAAAGATGGATCTGTTCAGAATATATCATCTCTGGATTACGGTATGTTTGCCGGACTTGAAGCAGATGTGGAGGAATATACTGACACGCTGCACTTTGAGATTAAGGAAGATGATGTGCTTATTCTTTATACAGACGGCCTGACCGAAGCAATGGATAATGCAAATACAGAGTTCGGTATTACAGGTATCATCAATGCTGTTCTCCCGGTTCGGAATAAATCGACGGATGTTATAAAAAGTGCTATTATAAAAGCCTGTCTTGCTCATATCGGCAATGAAAAAATATACGACGATATGTCGCTTCTTGTCATTAAAAAAAATAAGGAAAGGTAGCAGCCATGGAAAAACATACAGTAATCGGAGATCGAATAGATTTTAACAAAGATGTAGAAACAACATTCTCCATGAGTTTTCTTCCCCTGGATATTTTCGACAACTGGGACAGGGTCAGTTCCATATCTGATTTTGTTGCCGAATATTTTGGTACGTACTATAATAAGATAACGGCTTCAAATATAATCTCTACCATATTTAATGAGTTAGTTGAAAATGCGGTAAAATTTACTAAAAATAATTCTCAACCGATACATATAGTAGTGAAGAAGAGTAATAACAGTTTTTTGTCAAGAATTACCAATACTATACCTAACCACAGTAAAGATACGTTCATCAGTATCTGCAGGGATCTTTTCAGCAGTAATCTTGATGAGCTGTTTGTCAAAAAGATAGAAGCAGGGGCTATGGATAACAAGAAATCAGGGATTGGCCTGATTTTATTAAAAAAAGATTACCAGGTTGATACTTCTTTTGATTTTTTTGAGGATAATAAGTTTAACAAGGTTGCAGTTACCATTAAATTAACAATATAACAGAGGTTTACCATGAAATTGGAAGCAGATAAATATACAGTTGAATATATCAGAAAAACAAGAATGATTACTTTCAAGGGCGTTTTGCGTCTTCAAAACAAGGAAGAGTACAGAAATATTTCTGAACTGCTGTCACAAGCCGCAAGTGAAACCACAGGACTTCCATTGATACTGGATATGCGTGAACTTGTTTTTTTAAACAGTTCCGGAATATCATCTTTAAGTATGTTTATTCTTAAGATGAGAAAACTCGATAAAGAAATTCATATTCACGGCAACAGTTCCATACCATGGCAGACGAAATCATTGAAGAATTTCCAGAAACTGTACAGCAAAGTAGATATTACCTTTCCTTCAGATTCTTGAGAGCAGATTCCAGAGAGTGTATGATTGTTCTCTTTTCCTCTTCTGTTGTAAAGTTCTTGTCAAAATTGATGGGTTTTAGAACAAAACCAGAGCTGGTCTGAATACAAAACTCTCCGTTAGCTGCGCTGTCCTTATTTCTCAGACGTATAATCTTGTATACCTCAATGGGATTACTGATGCCCTTTATTTTTGTACTGACAGGAGGTTCAACCTCAACAATATCTTTGACTAAATTATAGGTAGCATTACTGATGGTGATGGAGTTCTCATCGGATATTTTCTCAAGTCTGGAGGCAATATTTACCTGGCCTCCTATAAGAGTAAAATCCATTCTATCACTGCTTCCGAAACTACCCATCGTACAGAATCCCGTATTTATACCCATCCGTACTTTTAAATGACTGGGAGAGCCTCTGGAAATCCAGTCTTCACTGAGAGCCATTGTCTTGGCAAGCATCTCCATAGCCATTAAAACACATTGCCGTGCAGATTCCTGTTCACTCCCGGTAGAAGATTCGGAAAAGTAGATCATAATGGAATCACCGATAAATTTGTCAATGGTTCCTCCGTATTTAACCGCAATCTTTGACATCTCATTCAGGTAATCATTCAAAAGATAAGAAAGTGCTTCGGGTTCTATCATGTCAGTTATCTGAGTGAACCCGACAATATCAGAAAAGAATACAGTGAATTTCTTACGCTTATACGAAAATTTTTTTTCCTTACTCGAAGTATGCACTATGGAATCAAAAAGCTGCGGAGAAAGATACTTTTTTAAAGATTTTATGAGGGTTTTCATCTTTAAATTGGCTTTTTCAAGATCATTCTCTATCAATGTACTATGCTCTACCACATTTTCGTACATAACTTTGAGATCTTTTAACTCCTGCTTATTCTCAAGAATTCTCTTTTCCTGCCAGGCCGCAAGACTTTTATATTTATCAAGCTTGTTGTTGATGATACCCCCCTTAAGCAAAGTTCATTCTGTTTATGACTGTTAAACGATAGTATGTACATTTCTCCGCGTCAAGTAATAAAATAAAAATAATGTGTCAATTTTCTTGACGTACTTTTATTTTGTAATACAATGGAACCTATAATTTTCTTAAAAGGCTGGTAGGACAATGGGAAAGCGTAATGTTGGATTCATATCATTCAGGATTTCAGGAACCGATGGAGTATCTCTGGAAACAAAGAAATGGGCAGAAATATTTTCAAGATTCGGATATGAAAACTATTTTATGGCTGGGGAGCTTGATACACCGCCTGACCATTCATTTATCGTTCCGGAAACACATTTTAAACATCCCGAGGCACTACGCTTATACCGGCAGAGCTTTGATGGAACTGAAGAACGCCCGAGAAAACTCTCACAGGATATTCACGTGTTCAGAGATCTGTTAAAAGACAAAATCTATGAATTTATCGATACCTTCAAGATTGACCTGCTTATTCCTCAGAATACACTGACAATACCGCTCCATGTGCCTCTTGCACTGGCGTTGACAGAAGTTATTGCTGAAACAAACATACCTGTTATTGCCCACCACCATGATTTTTTCTGGGAGCGGAAACGTTTCTTGCGAAACTGTGTATGGGATTACCTTAATGCCGCATATCCGCCGCATCTTAATTCCATTCATCATGTCGTTATTAACTCATCCGCACAGAATCAGCTTGCTTTGAGAACAGGTATTTCATCCATACTGATCCCGAATGTTATGAACTTTGAAGACCCGCATCCCCCTATTGATGAATACAACAGCGATGTAAGAAAAGAACTGGGAATAGCAGATGATGAACTTTTCGTTCTCCAGCCGACCAGGGTTGTTCAACGGAAAGGAATTGAACATGCCATTGAACTTGTTGCCCGGATGAAACGCAAGTCTGTTCTTGTCATAAGCCATGCCTCGGGAGATGAAGGATACGAGTACGAGCAACGGGTAAAAGAGTTTGCTGACCTTCTAAAAATACGGGCTCTCTTTGTTGACAATAGAATTGGAGACCGGCGCGGTACAACAGAAGACGGTAAAAAAATCTACACCCTTGAGGATATATATCCCCATGCTGATCTTGTAACCTACCCATCCCTTCAGGAAGGTTTCGGTAACGCGTTTCTGGAAGCTATTTATTTTAAAAAACCGATTCTGGTAAACAATTATTCCATCTACTCTTTTGATATAAAACCAAAAGGTTTTGAAGCGGTAGAAATGGATAACTTTATTTCTGACAAAACAGTAGCGGATATGAATGAACTTCTTGATGATCCTGAACGAATCAAAAAAATGACTGAAAAAAATTATGCCTTAAGCCTTAAATATTATTCATACACCGTTCTTGAACACAAACTTAAAGAAATTATCTCTAATATCTGGGGCAGATAGAAACGTGCATCTTATTATTTTTCATTACCATCTCCTCCCCGGCGGGGTTACGCAGGTTATAACCTCTTCTGTTATAAGTATATTGAAATATGTTCCTGCCGTTACAAGCATTACCATCGTCTGCGGACAAAAAAACAACACGGACAAGGTACTCAGCAGAATAAAAAAAGGAGCAGCAGGTACCCCCGGTGAACAAAAATCACTGAACCTCGAAATTATTCCAGAAATTGGATACTCTTCAGAAGACGGGGTTCCTGTTGACAGCGGACACCTGGTAAAAATCCTGCTTCACAGGTTTACCAACGGAGTCTGGTGGATTCACAACTTTCAACTCGGGAAAAACCCTGCTTTTACCCGGGCACTTCTCACTATAGCGGAAAACCATGCTTCTATCAGAATGGTACTTCAGATTCATGATTTTCCGGAGTGCGCACGGTATGAGTATATAAAAAGATTAAAACAGTACATATCAGGTTCCTACTATCCGGTTTCACAGAATGTACGCTACGCGGTTATAAACAGCCGCGATCGGAAACTTCTTACTGATGCGGGGATCTCAGCTTCCGCGGTATTTCTCCTTAATAACCCGCTGGAAAAGACAGCCCCTCTCCCTGCTGGCCGTCCGGATAAATCTTTTGAAGATTTCTTTACAAAAACAGAACCATCATACCTGCCGGGGCATCCCGTGTACATTTATCCGGTCAGGGCAATACGAAGGAAAAATGTACTCGAAGCGGGACTCCTTACCCGCCTGCTGCCTGAACAAACAAACCTTTTCGTGACACTCCCCGGCATATCTGATGCAGAAAAGGACTATTCAAAAATGGTTGAATCTGCTTTCACCCGCAGACTGCTGAACGGGGTTTTTGCTTCCGGTCAAAAAGGGGACAGTGCGGGTATTAATTTTATCCGGCAGATATCATCAAGCTCTGTTATTCTGTCATCTTCAATCCAGGAAGGATTCGGATATCTATATTTCAATGCACTTCAATGGAAGAAACCTCTTTTTGCCCGATATCTGGATATACTTGGGGGAACTGAAACTATTTTTAAAGATCAGAGAGCCGTATTTTACAATAAAATTTCTGTACCCCTCCGAAAAAATAAAATGGAGGATCTCCGCAGCAGATATCTTCAAAAAATCAATAGTATATCGGAATTCATTCCTGAAGCTTCAATTTCCTCTCTTAAAAAAGAAACTGCCCGCACATTTGCAGGGGATACTGTTGATTTCTCATTTCTGTCAGCACAAATGCAGATCTCTTTTCTTGAAAACCTGAAAGACATATCCCTGCTTCAGGATACACGAGCTGTAAACAAACCATGTATCAGCACTTTCAATACCCTTCTCTCCTCATCCTATCACGGTTCTCCCCCCCCTGATCTTTTATCTTTTACACTTCAAAACCATGCAAAGACGGTCATCGAAATACTCAATTCCTTTAACAAAGTGATAATAAATAGCACAAATAACAATATTAGCAAAAATTTATTATCAATATTCACACAACTTGGTTATTTGAAGTTACTATATGACTAATTAATATCAACTTTTACACAATAAATACTAAAGAATCAGTAATCTCTCCTATGTAAACCTTGTAGAGCTTTTTGCGAAGTACCCCAACTTACTATAC
>WGCU01000099.1 GCA_015493635.1 Spirochaetaceae bacterium
CTTAATCCGGATGATTATCTTTTAAAGGTGTTTGAAAGAGCTCCGCTGATAAAAACTTCAGAAGAGTGGGAGAGCCTTTTGCCCTGGAGTATTGGGAATTGACATTTTTGCTTCTTTTTTTGTCAGGGTGTGGTTAAATTGACGGTTACTTGAAATTTGTATCCCGGCCTGATAAAACCTTTATGTGTAAGTATACCCTGAAAGTAGTGAAGGAGTCTATGATAGACCATTTTTATGATACCGGTGATTCCATTGCCGCCCTGGCAACCCCCTGGGGGGAAAGTGCTCTCGCTGTAATACGGACAAGCGGAGATAACTGTGTTTCGCTGTTTTCTACGGTATTCTCACGTTCTGAGGCTGTCCGTGATGCTGACGGGTTTACCATGCACTTTGGATATATCCTGGACCCGGAAACGGGGAAACGTATCGATCAGATAACAGCAGCAGTGTACCGGGCTCCTCGAAGTTATACCGGACAGGACAGCGTTGAGATTTTCTGTCACGGGTCTCTGCCCGGGATTCAGTCAATCATGAAGGTTTTAAAAAAGCACGGCTTTCGGGATGCGGCTCCCGGTGAGTTTACCATGCGTGCTTTTTTAAATGGAAAGATGGATCTGAGTCAGGCTGAGGCAGTTGCTGAAATTGTAGAGGCTAAATCGTACCATGCCCATACTCTTGCCCTGAACCGGCTTTCCGGCGGGGTTTTTAAAAGAATTGACAAGGTTAAACACCGTCTTTTAAACTTTATGAGTTCCGTGGAGGTACAGCTTGATTATCCTGATGATGAGATAGGAGGTGATACCCTTCTTCCTTCCTCCCCGGTTCTGGAAGCGCAGGAGGAATTAAAAACACTCCTGGATAGTTATGCTGTCGGCAGATTATACCGGGAGGGTATTACCGTTGCTCTTGCCGGCGGAACAAACGCGGGTAAATCATCGTTGTTTAACCTTTTTTTGAGAGAAGACCGTTCCATCGTATCGGAAATTGACGGTACGACCAGGGATTATATTGAAAGTTGGATAACCCTGCAGGGAATCCCCCTACGGCTTTTTGATACAGCGGGGCTGCGTGAAGCACGGCACCCTGTAGAGAAAGAAGGGATAAAGCGCAGTTCAAAAATAATTTCAGAGGCAGCGGTGGTTCTCTATGTTATTGACGGGGAGAAGGGCCTTTCAGATGAGGAGGAAGAGAAGACTGCCCAGTACCGGAAAGACAGAAGATATCTTTTTCTGTGGAATAAGGTTGATGGAAATGTGAAAGCTGCCCCCTTATGGGCATTGCCGGTAAGCGCCGTAACGGGGGAGGGGTTTCCTGAGTTGGAGAAGCAGCTGGCGGCACGTATTATCGGTGAAAAACTCCCGACAGACGGTGTTATGATTGATTCGCTGCGGCAGAAGGAGCTTCTTGAGAAGGCATACATTGCTTTAGGAGAAGTAGAAAGGGGGATGGCTTCCGGCGTTTCTCTGGATGGTGTTGCTGTGGATCTTAAAGATGCCTTGGATGCTCTCGGAGAGATAACCGGTGAGGTTACCTCCCGGGATATTCTTGATACCATCTTCTCAGGATTCTGTGTGGGGAAGTGATATGGATTTTGATACAATAGTAATCGGCGGCGGTCACGCGGGAATTGAGGCCTCTCTGGCTTCGGCCCGCCTTGGGTCGAAAACCCTCCTTATAACCCAGAGCCTTGATGCGATTGGACGCCTGTCGTGTAACCCGGCGGTGGGAGGACTTTCCAAGGGGAACATTGTCCGGGAGGTTGATGCTCTCGGTGGTGAGATGGCAAAACTTATCGATGCTACCATGATCCAGTTCCGTATTTTAAACCGCAGGAAGGGTCCTGCTGTTCAGGCTCCCCGGGCACAGGCGGATAAATTTTCCTACAGCAGGTTAGCAAAAGAGACCCTGGAATCGCAAAGAAACCTCAGCCTTTTTCAGGATACGGTTGTTGATTTTATTGTAACTGCTTCCGGGACGAAAATAGAAGGTGTTGTAACTGAACGGGGAAATACCTTTACCGCGAAGACAGTTGTTCTGACAACCGGGACCTTCATGGAAGGAAAGATCTTTATCGGTGAGTATCAGGCTTCTTCCGGCCGGCTGGGGGAACCCGCGGCAGTCGGACTGGGAACAAACTTGAGAAAAAGAGGGTTTGTCCTGGGACGGATGAAGACAGGTACCCCTGCCAGGGTTGCCCGGTGGTCTCTGGATTTTAACAAGATGGAAATTCAGGAGGGGGACCGCGAGATGCTGCCCTTCTCATTTTCCCATAAAACGGTAGACCGTCCCTCCGTTCCCTGCTATATAACCTTTACCAATCCAGGGACACATGCTGTTATCAATACAAATATGCTCCGCTCACCGCTGTACGGCGGCGATATTGTAGGTAAAGGCCCCCGTTACTGCCCCTCCCTGGAGGATAAGGTTGTGCGGTTTCCTGACCGGGACCGGCATCAGATATTTGTTGAGCCCGAGGGCCTCGGCAGTGAGGAAATGTACCTGAACGGTATATCATCATCTCTTCCCGAGGACGTGCAGGCCGATTTTCTCCGCACCATACCGGGGCTGGAAAACGTTGTTATCATGCGGCCCGCCTATGCTGTGGAGTACGATTATATGGACCCCACTCAGCTCTACCCCTCCCTTGAGACCAAAAGAATAGCGGGCCTTTTTGTAGCGGGCCAGACCAACGGAACCTCAGGTTATGAGGAAGCCGCCTGCCAGGGGCTTATTGCCGGAATAAACGCGGCACGCAAGCTCCGGGATAAGGATCCGTTGATACTTTCCCGGGCCGAAAGTTACACAGGGGTTCTTATTGATGATTTAGTAACCCTCGGGACGGAGGAACCGTACCGGATGTTTACCTCCCGGGCGGAGTACCGGCTGAATCTGCGGCACGATTCAGCGGATATCAGACTCCTTCCCATCGGTCACCGGATTGGACTTCAGAGTGATGAAAGTATGGAGCGGCTGCAGGAAAAAATAACGGGGATTGAAGAAATCAGGGAGCTTCTGGCAGAAAGAAGACTGAAAGAGAATGATCTGAATTTGATGCCGGAGAACTTTACTCCTCATCTCGGAAAGACATTCAGTCAGATTCTCAAAAACCCGGATGTGAGAATGGGAGATTTTTTTCCTCTTGAGAAACGCCTTGAACACTACCCGAAGGAATGGATTACCCACGCTGAACTTGATATTACGTACGAGGGATACATCAAACGCCAGGAAAAACAGGTTCATAGATTTAAACGGATGGAGAAGGTGAAAATTCCCTTTGATTTTGACTATGATCTTATTGACGGAATTTCAGCTGAATCAAGAGAGAAATTGAAAAGGATCAAACCCCTTTCTCTTGGTCAGGCTTCCCGAATATCCGGTGTCCGCACTTCTGATATTGCGGTTCTTATGGTTATCCTGGGACGGAAAAGCAGCTGATGGATGTACCGGGATTTTTAAAACAAGGACTGGATGCAATAGGAATAGACTATACCGATTCCGATGTTACGCTGCTTGAAACATATATACGCGAGATAACAGTGTGGAATAAAACCCATGGACTTGTTAAGGCGGAAGGGAGAGACTTAATCATCAGGCATATCTTTGATTCTCTTGCCCCTCTTCCGCTGCTGCAGCAGATGAATTTTACGACAGTGGTCGATGCTGGTTCAGGAGCGGGGCTTCCCGGAATACCCCTTGCTGTTTTCTTGAAAGATAAAAAAATGACACTTATAGAACGCTCCGCCAAACGTTCAGGATTTTTGCTTAATGCGGTCAGTATTCTGTATCTTCGTGGCAGGGTTTCACTGTGTGAAGCACCGGTAGAAAAGGTAACAGAACGTTTTGATGTTGTTGTTTTTAGAGCCTTCAGACAGTTTGAAGAGTTCTACAAACCGCTGATGAATCTTCTCCATACCGGCGGGGTTCTTTTTGCGTACAAAGGGAAAAAAGAAACCATCCTTCGGGAAATAAAGACAATTCAGAACGGTACCGATGCAGAAATAATAAAAATAACCGTACCGTTTCTGGAAAATGAACGTCACATTCTTAAATTACGGAAGAGTCATCAATAGAATTGAGTTTTTTTACCAGTTCGGACTTTTCAACGAGATCAATAAGCCGCGCTTCCACAAACTGACGGGCTCCTTCGGTAAAGTCTCCCGCCGTTAAGCAGTATGCCCTGCCGGCTCGAACCTCTTTACTCTTCGCGTACAGGTCCCTTAGTATAAGTTCACCGATCTGCCCGGTGGAACGGATGTACCGGAACAGAATGATATCCTCCCATTTCCTGGTGCTTACCTCTGCAAGAATATCAGCATAGTCTTTCTTGCGGACGGAAATATCGGTAATTTTAATCCGTGCTCCCGGAAAAAAGGTGGCAGAGAGCCGTCTGCAGAGGGTAACAAAATCAGACGTCGGAGCTATAAGGTACGTCTGAAGATTCTTGTTGGAATTCAGTTCCTCGTATTTTTTTATGAGGGCTTTTACATCTTTGTAGTCCGGTGTCTCTTTCCGTATTTCTTTTAGATAGGCCAGAGCGCGGGAAATATTCTGTAAATGTATGTAGGTTACAGCCAGCCGGTACTGGAGTTCCCGTTTTAAATCACTTTTAATATTCTCATGTTTTAAACCAATTTCATAGTCCATAACAGCTTTCTCATACTGGTTTTTTTCACTATGAATGGACCCGGAGAATAGTGCTGCGTGGGGGCCGATCTCGGGATCCGGCCGGAGATGAAGAAAAATCTTGAGCGCCTGATTTTCCTGTCCTACTTTACGGTAACTCTGAGCCAGGTAGAACAGTGCTTCTTTGTCTGTCGGATCAGCTTCTATAACCTTTCTCAGGAGCAACGCCGCTTCCTTCATTTTGCCTAGTTTAAAAAGGCTCTGCCCCAGATATTTAGAACACTCGGGATGATCGGGGTTTTGTTTTCGGGCCTTAATGAGGAGTGAAGCTGCTTTTTCAAACTGTTTCCGCTTGAATTCAAGAACTCCAAGGTTAAAATCAACATCAAAAACATCCTGTTTCATACCCCTGCAGATCATGAGAGCACGATACGCATCATTGATTCTGCCAAGTTTTAACGCACAGAGAGCGTATCTTAAGGTTATATCAAACTCATCAAGTTCAGAGTCCGTTGCGCAAAGGTCGATAAGCATCCCGTAAGATCGGAAAGCCTTTTCAAACTGTCCCTCGCTGAAAGTGTGGTCGGCAACGGTTTTTAATGCCTGTCCGTCTTTCGGATTCTGAGACAGCCTTTTGTTGGCTTCTTTTAGTAGTACAGACGTTGATTGCGCGCGTTTTTTTCGCTTTTTTCTGCCCTCTCCGGAATCTTCCTTATTTCTTTGGGAGAACATGACGAAAATAAAAAGGGCGCCTATGGTAATAACACCGACAGGTATCAGAATGAGGTAAAGTGAGTCCATAGGGCAATTATGAAGGACTATTAAAGGGAAGTCAATAAATAAAATATGTTGACAAAGTATATAATGGGAATTAGTCTTAATGATATAGAAGGATGGTAATGCTTTGAGTGAAGAAAAGATTGGTATTAAGATTGCTGACGGTACATATTTCCCCGTTTTAGAGGAGAATTCTTCCAAAAGAAAGCGGCTGATTCTTACAACAGTGAATGATAATCAGTCAAATGTACAGATTGACCTGTATAAAGGGGAAGGGGATGAGTTTTTAAATCCTTCCTACGTAGGAAGCTTAACGATTGACAGCATAGCTCCCGTGGAAAAAGGTACTCCTGAAATAGAATTAAAAATTGGTATGAATGACGAAAATGTTCTTGATGCAGTCGCGAAAGATCTGGCATCGGGGACAGAAGAGTCCCTCAGTGTCAGTGTTGCGTCATTACCGGATGAAAGTACGTATGATGTACCTGAGTTTTCTTTAGATGAAGATTTTGATGAAGATGAGAATCTTGATGAGAGTCTTTCCCTTGATGAAGAGGATTTTGATGAGGATCTTTCCGCCGGTGAATATAGTGATAAACATATTGGAGAACAGGAAATTCCTGATAATGAAGAATTTGATCATGTGGAAACTGACCGGATACAGGATAAACAGAAGCGCCGGTTTCATCCTGTATTAACTGCTCTTCTTGTCCTGGTCTCCCTTCTCCTGTTAGCAGGTCTTGTCTATTTTCTCTACAACAGTTTTTCCGGAAAGGAGGCTCCTTCCCTCCAGGCTGAGAAAAAAGGCACCACTCCGGCAATAACCGCTCCTCCTGCACCGCAGAAGAAGGCGCCTGTAACAGCAGCAGCTCCTGCAGCGGCCGTAAAAACTCCCGTAGTGTCGGAAGCAAAAAAAACTGATGTAAATGACAAAGGGGTATGGTACAGAATACGCTGGGGTGATACACTCTGGGGCATATCATACTCTTTTTACAGTTCACCGAAGTTATATGCTAAAATTGCCAAAGAGAATAAAATTAAAAACCCTGATCTTATTTTTGCTGAAACAAAGATATTTATACCGAAGGAATAGCCTTCTCTTTATTTTCTTCATTATTTCCCCCTCCTTTCATCTTTCTGCCCTTTCTCTTCTTCCCCCGTCTGAGAGTTTTTTTAAAGCGCTTATGCTGCAGAAACAAAGGTCTGCATCCCCGTCGGAAATAAACGGTTTACTCCGGCAGTCATCAATTTCTGCTCCGGAACCGATAAAAACAGAAGCCCGTACAGCTCTCCTTAAAACGCTGGAAAAGGAAGGAGATGTTTCCTCCGCTCTTGTTCTTGGAGAGACTTTTTTGAAAAGCGGTTCACTTCCTGAAAAAATTGTTCCGGTCCTTGCGGGGATACTGTACCGGCATGACCGCTATGAGGAGGTGTACCGGCTTTTAAGCAGAACCGGCTGCTTTGAAAATAGTGATCTTCTCCGCTACCGGGTTCTGGTATGGGGACGATTGAAAAAGAAAGACTGGCACAAGGTATTTACCGGTTTTCTCATCACTTTTCCCGGAGACCGTTCCGGCAAGGGAAGATTCACCCGGATACAGGAAGAATGGATAAAGAACGGTCTCATTCAAAAGCTTACATCTGGAGAGAGATTACTCCTTTCGGTTAAAGTGCTGTCTGAGAGGAGAAACTATCATAAAGCAGGAGAAAGGGCTCTATCCTTTTTACGTATGGAAAAGAGCCTTGGAAAACCTTCCGGTCTTTTAACGCCGGCTGTTCTTGATGAATTGGTAAAAATAACAGCCCGTTCCAGCAGTACAGGAGATATCCTTGACATATTTTCCGCACTTATTGCACGTGCGGAAAAGGGTTTTTATTCCCGGAAAATAACAGCACATCTTCTCTGGGGAGCAGGGTATCTATCAGAAAAAAGACATGCTTTTCATGCTGCCGCAGGTTTTTATAAAAGGGGTCTCGTGTATGCGGGTAATGTCTTTTACGATAAACAGCTTTGGTACTGGTTTGCGGCAGAACTGCGGATCTCCTCCGTAAAGGCCCTTGGGTATGTGGATTTCCTGACAGAGAACTGGCACGATCCCGGATATTTTTCAGATATTCTTTCAGATTTTACGACAGTTCTTGTACGTAACAGCAGATGGAAAGATATTAATACACTTGTTATAAAGCTTCAGGGAAAGGCTGGAGGGGATGTTCTTTCCCGTCTTTCCTATCTGGCCGCCCGGGGAGCGGATAAGGGGTATTTCAGTGCTGATGATGCTGAAATATTGCACTGGTACGCTGCTGCTATACGTGAAGGCAGGGGCGTTGCTTCCGGGTTGTACTATAAAATTATGGCACAGGCCGCCTTACAGAAGCATAAAAACCCATCATCAGGAAAGGATTTCAGGATTTTTATTTCTGATGACAGCTCAAAACCGCCAGCTTTCCGCGGGTACGATCAGCTTCTTGCCGGAGCAATGGAGTATGATCTTCCGGAATACGGAAAGGAGGTTATTGATGAATACTCCAGCCGGTTTTCTCTTCCCGGGATCAGACTTTTTACCCGGTTTTTACAGGGAAAAGGTGATTATCTGGATTCCATCCGGATTATGAGCCGGTATGCGGCGCTAAATGGCTACCGGGTTACGGGAGATGACGTTAAAATCCTGTATCCTCAGGGGTATCGTGATATAATTTCTGCTGTGCGGAAAAAGGAACATCTTCCTGTACCTGTTTTTACTGCGCTTATAAGGGAGGAGAGCCATTTTTCTTCAACCATCGTTTCCTCAGCAGGAGCAGTAGGCCTCAGTCAGCTTATGCCGTCAACGGCTGAAGATATTTCCCGGCGAATGGGGCTGGGAAAGGCTGACATTACCCGCCCGGATGTTAATGCGGCCCTTGGCGGGTGGTATCTGGGAAATCTTTTGGGAAGGACTGATACGGTTCTTGATGCTCTTTTTGCATACAACGGCGGTTTGACAAGGGTCCGCCGCTGGAAAAAGACATACGGAATGCTTCCTGAGGATCTGTTCCTGGAGGTTCTTCCCTACAAGGAAACGAGTCTGTATGGCCGTAAAGTCCTTGTATCAGCGGTTGTTTACGGATATCTTTATTTTGGACTAGCACCTGGAAAGGTGATACATTTATTTATGGATAAGAGGTTTTAATTATGACGTATCTCAACGCGGTTATTCTTGGTGTAGTGCAGGGAATAGCGGAGTTTCTTCCTGTATCAAGCTCAGGGCATCTGGCAGTTCTTCAGCACTTTATGCATCTGGGAGATGTCCCCCTCCTTTTTGATGTTCTCCTACATGTCGCTACTCTTCTCGTTGTCTGTATTATTTTTTATAAACGGCTCTGGGCCCTTATAAAATCGTGGCCGTCTCTATTTAAGAAGAATAAAACAGATGATGAAAAAGAAAATCTGCGTCTTACCGGTGTTATTCTTATAGCAACCTTTTTTACCGGTCTTCTTGGTCTGTTTATCGAGAAACTTCAGGTTGATCAGTACGTTACTGTCATCTACATCCTGTTTATAGTAACCGGTGTTATTCTGCTGGCCGGCAAAAAGTGGGGAGGCTCTGACGGATACACGAAAGTCGGTATAAAGCATGGTGTTATAACCGGTATCGCCCAGGGTTTCGGAGTCCTCCCGGGGATTTCACGTTCAGGTATTACTATTTCCGCCGCCCTTCTTTCCGGAATGACCCGGGAAAAAGCGGGAGAATATTCGTTTCTCATCTCGATTCCCGCTATCCTTGGAGCACTTATTCTGCAGTTGAAGGATTCAGGAAGCCTCATGAGCAGTGTTGGCACGGGAACAATAGCCGCTGGAATGATAAGCGCTTTTGTTGTAGGATTGATAAGCCTGAAGATTCTGCTCAGGCTTATCCGTAAAGGGAATCTTTACGTTTTCAGTTTTTATCTAATTCCTCTGGGAATTGCAGGATTAATATTTTTACGGTGAGGTAAGGGTGCAAAAAGGGCGGCTTTCAGTATATACAGCGATTTTTCTTGTTTTATCAGCGTTTATAACACTTCTTATGCTTATCCCGCCGATGATATCCGCATTGTCGGGGAAAAGTATGCCTGCCGGAGCTTTCGGGTCGTTTTTGTTCGGCAGTTTTTCCTATGCGGCCCTGTATATCCCGTCATATTTTATTATCAGTGCTGTTCTTGTTATAAAAGACCGTTTTAAAGTTTACTACAGTATTCTCCTCCTGCTGTCAATTGTTCCCTTTTTAACACTGGCATTGTTTTTCCATGTTCTTCTTGGTGACAAGGGGCCGCTTTCAACGGTTTTAGCAGCGATGTTCGGAGAAAAAGAGGGTGCTTTTCTTCTTCTGCTTGTTTTTTTTGCGGAGATACTGGCTCTTTTTGTCATCTACCTGAAACGTGCCGGTGATTCTGGAGTTGAAAGGGGGAAAAAGGAGGCACCGCTGCGGCTTCCCGAACCAGAGGTGCCCATTGAACTGCCCTCCAGGCTGCCTGCCGAATTACCGGATGTCCCTGAATTTAATAAAAACGATATTTTTGCTGACGATGATGAACCGGCCGATGAAATTGAAGATGAAATTGAAGATGAAATTGATGATGAAATTGATGATGAAGTTGATGATGAAGTTGATGATGTAACTGTGGATGATTTTGAAGATGTTCCAGGGGAGCAGTCCGGTTCCGGTACTGTTGATGAACCGGTGGAACCCCTAAAAAATCCTAAGCCATCTTTCAAGCTTGAAATTCAGAAAGTACCTGCCGGGGATGGGCATTCTGTACCGTACAAAGTGCCGGCCGATGAAATACTGAATGATTATTCGAATGTTCATTACTGGATTATTGACGAAGAAACGAGGAAGGCTGCGGATGTTCTTAAGGAGACCCTTGAGGAATTCAAGATTAAGGCGGAAGTTACCGGCATCAAGAAAGGCCCGGTTATAACGATGTTTGAAATACTGCCGGCACCCGGTGTGAAGTTGTCCAAAATTGTCAATCTGGCGGATAATATAGCTTTAAGGCTTGCTGCTTCCAGGGTGCGTATCGTTGCGCCCATTCCCGGGAAACACGCCGTCGGTATAGAGGTCCCCAATAAAAAACGCGCTATTGTCTCATTCAAGGAGATGCTTTCAGATGATATATTCAACAATCCCGGCATAGATATACCGGTAGTTCTTGGGAAAGATATCACCGGAGAGTCTCAGATTGTGGATCTTGTACAGACTCCCCATCTTCTTATAGCCGGTGCGACAGGATCAGGTAAATCCGTCTGTGTCAATGCAATTATCTGCTCGATTCTGTATAAGCGGAAGCCCGAGGATGTCCGGATTATTCTTATTGATCCCAAAATTGTGGAACTGAAACTGTACAATGATATTCCCCATCTTCTTACTCCGGTTATAACCGATCCAAAACGGGCTTTTCAGGCCCTCCAGTACTGTATCTATGAAATGGAACGACGGTATTCCCTCCTTGATGCTCTTGGTGTCAGGGCTATCGGGGCGTACAATAAAAAAATCAAGAAAGGAAAGTACGCTGCGGAGAAACTGCCGTACATCGTTGTTATTGTAGATGAGTTTGCAGATCTCATTGCCACATCGGGAAAGGAGCTTGAGTCCACCCTTGCCCGGCTTGCCGCCATGGCCCGGGCGGTGGGAATCCATCTTGTGCTGGCTACGCAGCGTCCGTCTATTGATGTTATAACCGGGCTCATTAAGGCCAATATTCCGAGCAGGATAGCTTTTATGGTAGCTAATAAAATCGATTCCCGGATTATTCTTGACGCAGTCGGAGCCGACAAACTCCTTGGAAAGGGAGATATGCTCTTTTCCTCTGCCTGGGATCCTGCTCTCGTACGTATACAGGGAGCGTTTGTATCGGATGAAGAGGTCGAACGGCTTACCGACTATGTTAAAACTCTGGGAGAACCTGACTACATCGATGAAGAAATATTTTTTGATAATGAAGAACAGGATCAGAGTAATGAAGCATACACAACCAACGATCCGCTTATGGAAAAATCTATTGAAATTGTAACAACAGCCGGAAAAGCATCCGCGTCGTATCTGCAGCGCAGGTTGAAAATAGGGTACAATCGTGCCGCACGGATCGTTGAGGAAATGGAAGAACGGGGGATCGTTGGTCCCCAGAACGGGAGCAAACCCAGAGAAATAATACATATTCCTGAAAAGTACAGAGAGAACAACTAAATGAAATATGCGATAAAGAATCTTGAACTGGTGTCTGAAACCGAAGTTGTCGTACCTCTGACGAATAGAGAGGTCTTTTTTACCTTCAGCGTGTACGAATCCATCATTTACAGGAACGGAGTCCTGAAAGATCCGGAAGAGCATCTTGATCGGTTCCTGGAATCTGCGAGGATACTTCGCTTGTCTCATTCATTTGAAAGAGAGGGTATTCTGGCAAGCCTCCGTATACTCATAAAGAAAAATGAAACACCTGCCGGAACCGTTAAACTGCAGCTCATCGGCGGTCAGAATCCTCTGCTCTTTGCTTTCACGGGCCCCCTGCCCCTCTACCCGGCAAAGTACTATACGGACGGGGTAAAGGTGGTCTCCTATTCAGGTGAACGGATTATGCCGAGGGTTAAATCAAACTGCCTTCTGCTGAATTACCTTGCCTCCCGTTATGCTTCCGAAAATGACGCTCTTGACGCTCTTCTTGTCAACAGGGATGGTAATGCTCTGGAAGGTTCCCGGTGCAATCTTTTTGCTGTCAAGGATTCAACACTGTACACGGCAGGAGATAATGTACTGTTCGGGGTAACCCGGGGGCGAATTATTGACCGGGCAAAAAAAACGGGCTATTCTGTTTCCTATACGGAATTATCCCTGGAGGATCTTAAATCAGCCCTTTACGATGAGGTTTTTATTACGAGTACAAGTATGGGTGCTGTACCGGTACGGATGATTGATGATATAATTATAGGAAGGAGCTTTTCTGTTACAGCGTTTTTTAATAAAAATGGAGGATTATAGGTTTTATGGAATCCCGGGAACCAACCATCGTTGTTCCTTTTTCTGAAGATTGCTCTGGAACTGTCTGCCAGGATATTTTTATCTATCTGCGTCCTGAGACAAACGGTATTAAAACGGAAAGCGCCATTATGCGGGGGGTAACAAGTACCGAGGAACTGCGCAGGCATATTGAGTTGGCTTATCTTGCCAATCTGCCTGGAGATTTTCTCATGAAGAAAGGGGTTGTAAAAAAGCACTATAAAACCCGGGTTCTCTTTGCGTACTACGGAAAAGAGATTTTCACTCCCTATATGAAGCAGGAATTCTTTAACTATTTTGGAATAAATATCCAGAATGCGGATGTTATGGGAGCATACCGGGCCATGGATCGTATGAATATTTCCGCGGATGAACTCTTTAATCTCTGGGTCTCTGAAGGAAATATGCTACAGGTAAACGGCCAGACGATAAAGAGAATAGGGGATAGTTATGTTGTTAATAATGATATCCCCGCAATTATAGATAGAAATAATAACAAGACGGATATAGCCGTCATGATTTTTCGTACAGATTTTTTTGGAGAAGACTTTTATAATGTTATTCTGCGGATGACGGATATCCTTATCGAAGAGGGAATTCTGGATTCCAGAAGTAAATTCAGTCATGTTTTTCACTATTCAAAAGGGCCCTTTGAGCAGATACTCGACGCTGTTGGGTTCCTGTATGATGAAAAGGGGGATCACCTGCCTCTGGAAAAGATACGGTTCTACCGGTATTTAAAGAAGAGAGGATTTGACAGGTTGAAAATAGAGCATGCGTTGAAAGACCCTATTTTTCAGTTCCCTTTTGATGATACATACGTGGAAGATTCCATATTTAACAAAACGAAAAATTTAGGATATCCTGAATCCCTGGAAATGATGAACTCCGCGAGAGCCCAGGTATTTTTGGATATCTATGACGTTCCGTAAACAGAAAGAGAGAATGAATGAAATTTACAGACTTTACGTTAGATGAATCGTTACTGAAAGGGATAGAAAAAGCCGGGTTTACCGAGTGTCTCCCCGTTCAGGAAGAAAGTATGAAAGAAACCCTTGCAGGGAAGGATGTCAGTGTCCGTTCCCAGACAGGGTCAGGAAAAACCGCGGCATTTATGATTCCGATTCTGCAGTATTACTGCATTACTCCCGCTTCGGAACGGGTAAAAACCATCATTATTGCTCCTACACGGGAACTTGCGGTGCAGATTGAAAGTGATGCCCGGCTGCTTGGCTCCGGGATGAAGTCGCTTTCTATCGGCTGTTTCTACGGAGGGGTAGGGTACAAACAGCAGGAGAGTGCTCTCGTTAAAGGGGTTGATATTATCATTGGTACCCCGGGGCGGCTCATTGATTTCGGGAAATCGGGAAAGATTAATTTTAAGCAAATAGGGAAGGTCGTTATAGATGAAGCGGATAGATTGTTTGATATGGGGTTCTATCCGGATATCAAAAAAATGATGCGCATGCTTCCTCCCCGGACGAGCAGACAGACGATGCTTTTCAGTGCGACGTTAAGCAACCGGGTCAGGAATATTGCCTGGGAGTTTATGAATATGCCGGTGGAGGTTGAAATTGAACCGGAGAATGTGACGGTGGAGGAAATATCACAAGTGCTCTATCATGTAAGTACCCGGGAAAAGATGCCCCTCCTCCTGGGACTCATGGAAAAACTCCAGCCGAACAATGCCATTATTTTTACCAACACAAAACATGCTGCTGTTGAGATATCTGAGCGGCTCAAACGTAATGGCTACCATGTCATGTATATTATGGGAGATCTTCCCCAGAAAAAGCGTCTGTCAGTGATAAAAAAGGTAAAGTCCGGAGAGGTCCGTTTTCTTGTTGCGACGGATGTTGCCGCGAGAGGTCTTCATGTGGACGATCTAGAACTTGTTATCAATTATGATCTCCCGGAGGATTTTGAGAACTACGTACACCGGATTGGCCGGACAGCCCGGGCCGGGAAGTCAGGAAAGGCGATCTCTTTCGCTTGCGAGAAATATGTGTACGGGCTGGAAGCTATTGAAAAGTATATCGGTTTTAAAATACCTGTTGAATGGGCTGATGATACCCTGTACAAAAAGGATAAAACCGCCGGCGTCCGTGTAACCGCGGGAAGAGAGAGAAAACCGCAGGGAAGAGCATCCTCAAGAGGACCCGGATACGGGAGGCGGACTTCGGGAAAAACGTCCGGTCCCCGTACTGCCGGCGCATCACGGAAACCGGCCCCGTCGGCGAGGCCGTTAAGGCCGGTAAATTCAGTGAAAACAGCGAAGCCGGCGCAGCAGCAGACTTCGCGGCCGGCGGTTAACAGGAAAACCGCAAAACAGGTAAAACCGGTAAAATCAGCAGAGAAATTGTCTTCCGGTATGAATGCTGAAGAAAGGCTGGCCTACTACCGTGCCAAGTACGGTGAGAACTTTTCCTTTTCCGATTCCTCAGGGACGGTATCCGAGACGGTTCCTGCCGCGTCATCAGAAACATCCGGGAGAAAAGATCCCGGGAGAAAGGGCTTTTTTACAAGGCTGTTCAGGAAAAAGGAATGAAAACAGCGGAAACAAAATACATTATCGGGGTTGACGCGGGAGGGTCCGGAGTCAGGGCTGTTCTCTTTGATTTTGACGGAAAGGTTCAGGCACAGGCCTTCAAAGAGGTGCGGACGCTTCATTCTGAAGATGGTGCGACGGAGCATGACCCCCATGAGCAGTGGCAGGCGCTTTTGAAGGTCCTGCACACGCTTATTACGGATCATACCGGCGGACCTGAAGAGATTGAAGCAATAGGTCTCAGTGTCCAGAGAACGACCTTTACCCTCTGGGATTCAACGACAGGGGAACCCTGCTGTAATTTTATAAGCTGGGCAGATGTCAGAGCTGCTGAAACGACAGAGCGGATGAATAAAAACCTCCGGTGGAATTTAGTAAAACTGGCAGCGTTTCTTGTAAGCAAAATAACCCGGAACACGATGCTTACCGCGACAGGGATGCTGAACTTTGTTACCGACCATGCATTGACACGGCTCCGGTGGCTTTTCGATGTACGCCCGGACATATACGCACAGGCAAAAAGGGGAGAACTTCTGTTCGGAACGCTGGATACCTGGTTTGTGTACAAACTGTCCGGAGATAAACTGCATGTAACCGATACTTCCAACGCGGCATCCACTTCACTCTACAATTCCTTTGAGCTGAAGTGGAATCCTGTTTTTTGTAAACTTTTTGGGATACCCATGGGAATTCTGCCTCAGGTCAGGGAAACAGCGGATAATTTCGGCAGTACCGCCCCTGAACTTTTCGGAGGGAGAGCTATTCCTGTCAGGGCGGTTGTGGGAGACCAGATGTCCGCCCTGTTCGGCCACCGGTGTTTTTCCCGGGGTGATGTAAAAATATCCCAGGGTTCCGGTTCCTTCGTGGATATAAACATGGGGTATAAACCAAAACTTTCCCGCCGGGGTTTGTTTCCGCTTATTGCATGGACCCTGAAAGGAAAAACAACATACATGCTTGAGGGGTATATGGCCACAGCAGGCCGTCTTATTGACTGGCTGGGTCAGGGACTCGGGTTATCAGATACACCGAAAGTGCTGAATGAGCTTGCGGAAAAAACAAAAGATTCCGAAGGAGTTGTGTTTGTTCCCACTCCGTCAGGTATTCGTTTTCCCTATTTTCAGCCTACTGCGCGGGGAACCATTTTAGGACTTTCCCTGAATACTCACCGCAGACATGTTGCCCGGGCGGTCATACAGGGAATGTCCATGCGTATTGTTGATATACTGGAAGGTATAATAAAGGATACCGGAATTTCTATTACCGGTATAAAGGCGGACGGCGGAGTGAGCCGGTCTGATGTACTGCTTCAATGTGTTTCTGATCTATCAGGTTACCCTGTCGCGCGGTCTAGAGAGTATGAAATGGCAGCTGCGGGAGCGGCTTACTTTGCAGGTTTATCCTGTGGCGTGTGGAAGGATATTGATGATATCAAAGGACTTGATGCTGCGTATGATACCTTCTCTCCCGGTATAACCATGAATGAGAGAACAAAAATAGTAAAACGCTGGAATAAAGCTTTAAAAGCGGTTTTAAGGAGTTACTATGCTTAGAAACCTTTTTTTCTATACCATGTTTTCCCTCACCCTCGTTCCTTTCTACCTGGCTCTTGTTGTTCCGGTATGGATATTGAGGGTTTTAAAGAAGAAGGAAACGGAAAAGAGGTTTGTAAAGCGTTTCAGCCTGTACTATTTCAGGTTTGTCATGAAGTTAACCGGAAGCCGTATTTCGGTAGAAGGGCTGGAAAATCTGCCTGATCCTTCAAAGCACAGTATCTGCCTGGTAAGTAACCATCAGAGTTATTTTGATATCCTGCTTATCGAAGCATACATCCCGTTTCTGGTGGGTTTTGTTGCCAAGAAAGAGCTTGGGAGACTTCCTGTTCTCAGAACATGGATGAAAGAACTGGGGTGTGTTCTTATTGACAGAAGCAGTTCACGGTCGGCAATTGAAGCAATAGGTAAAGGCGTTGAATCCATCAAAAACGGGAATCCTCTCGTGCTGTTTCCTGAAGGGACAAGGAGCAGAAGTCAGAAAATGAATACAATCAAACCGGGAAGTTTGAAACTTGCAATCCGGTCCCGGGCAGTTATCGTTCCTATAACAGTTAACCATTCATACAGGATCTATGAAAATCAGTCGCGAGTTAAAGCAGCGGATGTATCGATGGTTGTACATAAACCATTGTATCCGCCGTCTGAAGAAAATACATCCCGGGTGCTTGCGGATAAACTTCAAACCATCATTGAAAGCGCACTCATAAAAGATTAGCTTTTCCGGTTATCACTTTTCCTTCTTTTGAGATATCCTTTTCTTATAAGCTCTTCATACGTAGTATTGCTGATAAAAATACGAATCTGCTGAAGAAGTTTTCTTTCTTTCCTGTGTTCCAGATTCTTTATTACTCTGCGCATTACCGGATCAGCAGCGGTAAAATCTTTCATTGTTACTAATACTTTGTCAAGAAGCCCCATGCTGTTACTCTATCATAAAAAAAACTGCCCTGAAACAGGGCAGTTCATATTATGCGGCTTTTATTTTTATTGATTTTGGTTTTTTCTCCGGTTTCTTACTGATTTCAAGGGAGAGAACACCGTTTTTAAATGTTCCGGTAATAGAATCAGCATCCGCATCTTCAGGGAGAATAAAGTTTCTGGAAAATGAGTAGCTGCTACGTTCACGAATCAGGTATGTATCTTTCTTTTCTTCCTTTTTCTCTTCTTTTACTGTTGAGATAAAGAGATTCCGGTTCTCAACCTTTACCTCTACATCTTTCTCTGTTAATCCGGGAAGCTCCGCCTCAATAACGTAGCTGTTTTCATTTTCCTTGATATCGACATTGGGTATGCGTGTTTGTAACCTGTCAGTACCAAAGAATTCTTCCATGGATCTGTCAAAATCTCTGAAAAAATCTGTCGGTCTTTTTGCTAAATATGTCATAATACACCTCCGTATTTGGTTTTTTATGTTTCATCTATAATAAAGCAAAAAGTGTGCCAAAAATCAGTTTATATATAAATGTATGTATTATAAAGAATTATATAGTATTTGAATTTGTATTCAAACAGTGTTGTTCTGATAGTGAGTCAAGCTGACTCATGGAGTCAAAACCATATTTTTATTGTATCAAAATGATACATATAATCATTGTGCAAACCCGACAGTGAGGTGATACAGAAGTCCGCCGGTAAACGTTGAATATAACGCGGACAACTCTACCGGTCCGATAATACTGTTGTAATTGTATTTTATACCGATTCCAGCAGGATAAGCGGAAAAATTCAGTAAATTTTCCATGGAGTTATCCGTGTTTCCGGCACTGAAGAACAGGGAGAGAAATTGGCTTGCTGATAGTTTGTATCTGAAAGAAAGATTCAACGCCAGAGCATTGGAACCGGCCAAATCAAAATGATGCAGAGGACTCAAAGGAATATTACCGAAGAGAGGGTAAGAAGTAATATCGCCAAGATAGAAATACTGGGATAGGGGTACGTTGATTCCATCTGAAAGACCAAGGGAAAATGAAGGCTCAATTGTAAAACGGTTAAACAGGGTATATGAATAGTTACCGTCCAATCTTCCAAGAACAGAATGAGGAAAGCTGCTCTCCTGGAGATCAAAACCGGGGTTGAAGTTGTACAGATATTTGGCTCTTATAGTAAAAAAAAGCCCGCGGGTAGGAAAGAGGGGGTCATCCCGGGTATCCGCTTTAAGGTAAATTTCAGGTTGAAAAATAACCTCGGATAAATCTGCAGCATTGATATACGTATAGTTAATACCTGCTCTTACCTCGAAGAGCAGAGAACCTGCTATTTCAGATTGTGCATATACAGTAAGGTTCAATAAGGAATAGTTAAATGGAAAGGAATGTAATACCGTATCGGAGCTGTAGAGGTTTATATTCAAACGGGAAGCATCGAGGGATATCCCTACTGCCGGTGTGAGCTTTTTCATTGTTGCAGGGAAAAATTCATAGGACAGTGCTGCTGAAGGATTTTGTGAAAGCTGACCGGAAAAGGAGAGCTTTGCATTCGGGATAAGAAAATTGAGTGAAGTAAATTTAAAAGGTAAAACAGCCTGATATTCTGTATCATACTGTACCCCCACTTTAAAAAATGTTTCACTCTTTTCCTTGAGCCTGATTATCAGAATATTTTTAGTACCTTGTTTTATAATTTTATAATTGACATATTTGAAATACCCTGTTCCGTAAAGCTTGGACAAAGCTGATGTTAGACTGTCCCTCGTACAGCTCTTCCCTGTGGTGCATGAAAGATACTTTCGGACAAAGGAAGAGCTTATGTGTGACAGCCCCTTTATTGTGATGCTGTCGAATTTCAATGAAGTTTTTACCGGAGCTGCGGTTCTTTTCCCTTGAGGAGGATACTTACGGTAAAACCGGGCAAGCAGCTGGATCTCGGAGCGTTTTTTTTCCGCTGCGGTTTCTCCGCTTGCAATAATTCCCCTGTATTTATTAAAACTAAAGAGACCGTATGAAGATACATCCGGTTCAATGAGAATATCACAGAGTTTTTTTGTCTTCTGATAACGGTCAAAAGCACTGAGGAACATGGTTTGTGTCAGTACATTCGTTAGTGTGGTAAGTTCTTTCTTTGCTCTTATGCCGGTGAATGAACCAATAATTATATCAGGATGAAAAATTTTCTGCATCAGGTCGGTAGGAAAGTTGTCCCGTATGCCGCCGTCAATGTAGGGAACACCATCAATGCTTTTGGGAGTAAAAACCGAGGGTATTGCCATGCTTGCACGGACTGCATCGGGAAGGTATCCTTCTGTAAAGATCTTTGTTTTCCCATTTTCGAGATTTACTGCAACACAAAAAAACGGAATAGGCAGTTTTTTAAAATCATGAATACCGTATGACTGCCAGGCTTCATAGTAGTTGAGGAGTTCCATAATGTGCTGTCCGCCGATAAGGGCCCCCGGAAGAATAAATTTCCTGTTTTTCAGGGAAAACTCCATGAAATACTTTCCTGCATCCGTTTTTTCAGACATGGGTGTATTTCTGTATGTAACCCTGTTACTGATTATGGAATCCCAGTTTTGGCTGTATACTATATTCTGTATTTCGTCCGCGCTGTATCCCAGGGCATAGAGACTTCCGATAATACTGCCCATGCTTGTTCCTGCAATATAATCAGGCCGAATCCCCTCTTTTTCCAGGTAGTGTAATACACCGATATGTGCAAAGCCTTTTGCGCTGCCGCCGCTGAGAACAAGCCCTACTGTTGGACGGTGCTGTAGCGCGGAGAGTTTTTTCCTTAAATCGCCATCCAGAGAAAAGAGCGATGCATGGATACATACAATCCCCGTGAGAAGGAAGAGAAGAATTCTTTTCATACAGCGGTATGTTCGTTCAGAAACTGCAGGATCCTGTCAATAACCGCCTGCCGTGTAGAATCATAGATAAGGAGGCTGTGGTGTTCATGGTTAACAGCTCCTATATTTGTCAGTTTCATTTCAAGAAAGGTACTCTGTACCCTCCGGGAAATATGGTAGATGTTTTCTGAAGGTACCGTCCGGTCTTTTTTATCCTGAATGAGGAGGCAGGGTACTGTTATCTTACAAAGATCTCTATTAATTCGTTTCAGACCGAGTTTCAGGCTGTATGTCTGCCGGGGATAGTTTCCTGAGTATCCCCTCCACCTTCCCCGGCCGTCAATGTTGTTTTCGCTTCCCTCTGCTACATTCGCAGGGTTAAAGCTTTTTATAAACCAGCCAATGGTACGGACCATGTAGTACAATGGATTCTTTAATATTCCGTACCGTACTACACTATTAATGAAAACAGGTGCAGCAATGGTTACTATCGCGTCAGGAGCAGCTGTGGGAGAGGGAGAGAACTCTTCGGCAAGTTTCAATGTTAAAGCTCCTCCCATGGATGTACCGACAACGGCAAGAACGCGGTACTTTTTTCTCAATTCAAGGTATACATCTTTAAGATACGCGTACCACTGGGAAAAGTTGGTATCCAGGAGGTCTTCCCATGTCGTTCCGAATCCCGGCAGCAGCGGAGCCGAAACATCCCATCCTGCATGTGATACTATTTCTGCCGGCCACCGGTAAACAGCCGGGGTACTGGGAAAACCATGGACAAAAAGAATTACCTTGTCCGATTTTGTTTGCATGGTAAAAGACCCCGTTTCACTGCTCATAAGTCTGGATTCATCCGGAGGTGTATATCGGGGATTTTCATGGTAAAGGAAAGATGTTCCGTTAAGAATAATAATTATCAGTAATATCCCTATTGTACCTATAAAAACAATCATCAGAATAATTCTCCTTGACAGATTCAGTTAAAGAGTAGAATATCATAGTATAACTATATTAAAAAGGAGATGAGCGGATGAAAAGAATTTTTATTCTAATGTTGCTGTTTGTTGTTCTCGCTTCTTTTAGTTTTGCCAATGGTAAAACAGAAGAACCGACGACACTGGTTTACGGAACAACTGAAAAAGTAACGGATATGGACCCTGCTTCAGCTTATGACTTCCATACCTGGGAAATTTTTCAGAATATCTATCAAGGACTGCTGGCCTATAAACCGGGAACAACGGAACTCGAACCCGGATTGGCTGAGAGCTATACGATAAACAAGGCTGGCGATGAGTATACCTTCAAATTGAGGCAGGGCCTGAAGTTTACCGATGGAACACCCTTTGACGCGAATGCGGTAAAATGGTCCATTGACCGGGTTATGGCCCTTAAGGGAGATCCTTCCTGGCTCGTAACCGATTTTGTAAAATCTGTACAGGTTGTTGACAAATATACAGTGAAGTTTATTCTTCCCAGTGCTATTGCATATTTCCCTGCACTTGTTGCCACCGTACCCTACTTTCCTCTGAATCCGAATGTCTATCCTAAAGACAAGATTGTCCGGGATCCTTCGGAGATGAAAGGCGGACAGCTTGTCGGTTTAGGTGCGTATAAGGTAAGTTCATTTAAACGTGATGAGGAAGTCGTTCTTGAAGCTAATCCTGATTACTATGGGCAGAAACCAAAGGTTGACAGAATTATTATCCGCTATTTTGCCGATGCCACAACAATGAGACTTGCCCTTGAATCGGGTGAAATTGATCTTGCGTACAAAACACTTAATCCCTCGGATATCAAGGATCTGAGCGCTAATCCCAAATATACCACGAACAAACTTCAGGGTCCGTACATCCGGTATATCTGCTATGAAACATCAGAAAGTGTTTTCAAAGATAAACGCCTCCGGGAAGCGATGAGTGCTCTTGTAAACAGACCTGATTTTATTCAGAAAGTTTATCTTGGCCAGAATGCTCCTCTGTATTCCATGGTTCCCATGGGGATGATCTATCATACCGATGATTTTAAGACAGTTTATGGTGATGCCAATATTGCCAAAGCGGAGACGCTGCTGAAAGAAGCAGGATACAGTGCTGCTAAACCCTTTACTTTTACCATGTGGTACACACCATCCCACTACGGTGATACTGAAGTTCACTTGGCAGAAGTACTGAAAGAACAGTTTGAGAAAACTCCCCTTGTAAAGGTTAATATTAAATCTGCAGAATGGGCAGCATACAAGGACAAGTGGAAAAACAAGGAAATGGCCATGTACCTCCTTGGATGGTATCCTGACTATATCGATCCTGATAACTATACTGCCGCATTTGCCGGAACGACGGGATCAAAAGGTATGGGAATAAATTTCTCAAGCCCCGAATGGGACGCCCTATTTACTAAAGAGCAGACAAATCCCGATCCCGCAGTACGGAAACAGGTATTTGAAAAAGTCCAGAAAATGTGGACGGTTGACGTACCGACAACACCGCTCTTCCAGGGTAACCTCTATGTTTTTACCAACAAGAATGTCAGCGGCGTAAAAATTGGCCCGACACTTATTTTCAACTACAATCAGCTGGAAATAACAAAATAATCTTATCCTGAAAATCCGGCTCCGGTAAGGAGCCGGTTTTTAATACAAACAACGAAAAGAAAGAAATTATGAAAGGATTATTACGATATGCTATAACGCGGATTCTTCTAACGATTCCGATGCTCTTTATTTTGCTTACCATTGTTTTTCTTGTTCTCCGGGTAATGCCCGGTGATCCTGTATCAGCAATGCTGGGAGCACATGCTCCGGAAAAAGTGATAGAGCAGAAGAAAGAGGAACTGGGTTTGAATAAACCGATTATCGTCCAGTATGTAAACTACCTCGGACAGCTGGCACGGTTCGATCTTGGGAATTCCATGGTGCTTAAGCAGCGTGTGAGCAAACCGATACTGGAGAAACTTCCCGCAACCATTGAGTTAACCCTGTGGGGGCTGTTTTTTACCCTTCTTATTGGAATACCCCTTGGGGCGTACGCGGCAAACAAGCGTAGAACCGGCAGAGATTTCACCATCCGCCTTTACGGTAACATCGCATACTGTATTCCCGTATACTGGATGGGGCTGATGCTTCAGCTTATATTCGGGGTATGGCTCAAGTGGCTTCCTGTTTCGGGAAGGACTAATCCCCGTATGCTGTCATCGGCTTTTTCAAAAACAGGGTTCTATCTGATTGATACGCTTCTGGCAGGAAATATTCGCGCTTTCGGTGATGTAGCTGTACACCTGCTCCTCCCGTCATTGACACTGGGTATTGTTTTGTCCGGAATTTTTGTGCGGCTTACCCGGGCAAATATGCTGGATGTACTGAAAAGCGACTACATTCTTGCCGCCCGCGCCCGCGGTGTATCAGAGAAACTTGTTGTGTATAAACACGGGCTTAAAAATGCGTTTATTCCTATTCTTACCATGCTCGGGCTGCAGTTTGCCATGCTTCTTGCCGGTGCAGTTTTAACAGAAACCACCTTTTCCTGGCCTGGAATGGGGCGGCTGCTGATGGAACGGATCTATCTGCGGGATTATCCTACCGTTCAGGGGGTTATTGTTGTTTTCGCCTTGATGGTAAGTGTTATTTCGCTGCTGGTGGATCTCCTTTATGCGGCAATAGACCCGCGTGTTAAGTATTAGGTAAGGAAATATAATGGAAAAGATTGATAAAACAGACAAGATGACCGTTCCTGGAGGCAGATATTCACCAGCTTCCCTCTTCAGCGGTTTTATAAAAAAGATTTCAAAAGCACATAAAACCTACGGCGTTGAATGGTGGATTATGATTGCGGGTATTGCCATTGTTCTTTTTATGATATTTATGGCGTTTTTCCCATATCTTCTTGCACCTTTTGGTCCTGAAAATCAGAGTACCGGTCCTCAGTTGGCTGCTCCCAGTGCCGCACATCCCTTCGGAACTGATAATCTTCAGCGGGATGTTCTTTCGAGGGTTATATACGGATCCCGTACGATATTGGGGGTCGCTTTCGCGGCGGCGTTTCTCTCGTCAATTATCGGTATTCCTTTGGGGCTTATTTCCGGTTACGCAGGCGGTATTTTTGACAGGATACTATCCCTTATCATGGATTCCATATATTCATTTCCGGGGCTTATTCTTGCTATCGCTTTTGCGGCCATGCTCGGTCCGGGAGTTATAAATATCACTCTGGCGGTTTCGGTTATTTACATTCCTACCTATTTCCGCCTTGTGCGGGGGCAGGTACTGACGCTGAAAGAGGAACTGTACGTAGAAGCTGCGAGATCAATAGGCGCGGGTGATTCTTCCATTCTTTTCAAGTATATTTTCCCCAATGTTATTGCGACTGTTGCCATTGTTTTTTCTCTTAACATCGCTGATGCCATTATGACCGAGGCAGCACTTTCATATATCGGTCTTGGACTGCCGGCAGGTATACCGGACTGGGGAATGGATATTTCAATTGGAAAAAGTTTTCTCCCTTCGGGAGTATGGTGGATGATCACTTTTCCCGGACTTGCCATTATCCTTCTCGCCCTTGGGTTTACCATGCTGGGAGAAGGGCTTTCAGAAATTCTAAATCCGCGGCTGCTGGAGAAATAAGAGGAGACCCATGGAACAGCCTATACTTGAAGTTAAAAATTTATCCATAGATTATCCAATAAGCATCGGAACGGTTGAAGCGGTGCGGGATGTTTCCTTTTCCTTGAAAGAAGGGGAATCCCTCGGGTTTGTCGGAGAATCAGGATGCGGGAAATCCACCCTGGGACTTTCTCTCCTTCAGCTTCTGCGGCCGCCGGGGCAGATTGTAGCTGGGGAGATGTATTACTACGGTAAAGATCTTTTAAAAATGAAAGCAGAGGAAGTCCGTAAGCTCAGGGGAAATAATATTGCCATGGTTTTTCAGAACCCCCTTACGTCTCTTGATCCCCTCTATTCAATAGAGGACCAGTTTTTTGAGACCCTGAAAGAACATGAGCCGAAAATTACCCGGGAAGAGGCGGCAGAGAGAGCGGGAAAAGTTCTTGAGGATCTTTCCATTGACAAAGACAGACTGTACGAATATCCCCATCAGCTTTCAGGAGGTATGCGCCAGCGGATTATGATCGGCCTCGGACTTATTCTGGATCCTGATCTGTTGATAGCAGACGAGCCGACAACCTCACTGGATGTTATTGTTGAAGCGGGATTTATAGATCTGCTGGCCCGGCTTAAAAAAGAGTACAACATTTCCCTTATTCTTATTTCCCATAATCTTGGCCTTGTCGCTGAAATAGCAGACCGGATAGCAGTTATGTACGGCGGTAAACTCATGGAAGTCGGAAATGCTGAAGATATCTTTGCCCGGCCCATGCACCCTTATACTGAAGGACTTATCGGATGTGTCCCGAACATCAAGATGGATCAGGAGAAACTGGTAAGTATGCCGGGCAGCCCTCCTGACCTTGTCAATCCTCCCTCAGGATGCCGGTTTTCACCGAGATGTCCAAAAGTTATGGATATATGTACCGAAAAGGAACCACCTTTAAAAACACACAAAGACGGCAGGCAGGTAGCCTGCTGGTTGCATGATGAGGCTAACTGATGGAAGATTTAATTAAAATAAAGAACCTTAAAAAGAATTTCCCCGTACAGAAAGGCTTTCTTGATCAGCTTTTTGCCGGTAAAAAAAAGAGCTTTGTCCATGCGGTGGATGATATTTCGTTTGAAATAAAAAAGGGTGAGGTTCTTGGCCTTGCGGGAGAAAGCGGTTCCGGTAAGTCAACCACCGGCAGGCTGCTTTTGAAACTTCTTGACCCGACTGAAGGGGTTATAGAGTATAACGGAGAAAACCTTGCGGTAAAAAGTTCGAAAGAGATGCGTATTTTCAGAGAAAAGATGCAGGTTGTTTTTCAGGATCCGAACTCTTCCTTAAGCCCGAGAATGCGGGTAGGTGATGCTATCGGGCACCCCTTGAAAATACACACCGCTCTTACTATGGATGAGAGAAAAACAAGAGTTATGGAGCTGATGGAACGAGTAGGGTTAAGCCCTGCAAGCTTTCTCTACTACAAGTATCCTCATCAGTTATCCGGTGGTCAGAGTCAGCGTGTTGTTCTTGCCCGGGCTCTTGTGACCCATCCTGAGTTTGTTGTTGCTGATGAACCCATAGCCATGGCGGATGTTTCCGTCCGGGCAATGATTCTGGAGCTGATGAAGGAGCTTAAAGAGGAGTTCAATCTTACGTATCTGTTTGTTACCCATGATCTTTCAACAGCAAAATATATCTGTGACAGAATTGCAATTATGTATCTGGGGCGGATTGTTGAAATTGGAAATACAAGAGAGCTGTTCGATCATCCCCATCATCCCTACACCAAAGCCCTTTTGGCTGCGGTTCCTGTTCCTGACCCGACCCAGCGGAGAACCGAGGAGATCCCCCGCGGAGAAATTCCCAGTGCTATTGATCCCCCTTCGGGATGCCATTTTCATCCCCGCTGCAAGTATGCCCGGCCTGAGTGCAGCCAGGGTCGGCCGCCGCTGAAAGAGGTCAGTGAAGGTCACTTTTCTTCCTGTATTCTGGAAACATAGTTACTCTTTTATTCCCGGCGCGCCATCCTTAGTTTAATAAAAAGAGCGGGTGCACCGGCACTTACCCATAGACCGACAACTGCGTAGCGGATTATTCTGAGTATCATAAACAGACTGCTCTGTTCATCAGCAGTTACAAGATGGAAAATAACCTTCAAACCAAGGTAAAGAACAAATGTCAGAAGTATTCCTGATACGAAACGGAGTATTTTTGGCAGTATTCCTCCCCGTGTGCTGAACCGGATGTATCGTGATTCCAGGCTGAACCCGATAAGTCCGAAGGTGTATACCGATGCCAGGGCGGCATAGGAAAGAAAAGCTTTTGCATCTGTTATGGCAATCCTGAAAATGAGCAGAAATACTCCAAGGAGAAGTAGGGCGAGAAATATTTTGGTTGGAAGGGCGAGACTTCTCAGTATGGATTCAAGGAATTTCTGGATAACTGGATACAGAAAAAGCACTATGATACCAAGCAGTGCACCGGCAAGGACATCTTCGGGATAATGCATACCGTGAACAAGGCGGCTCACTCCGGTAAGAACCATCAGCAGGATCATGATAACGGTAAATACCGTGTTCCCGGCTTCCCTGGCAAAAAATCCGAAAAGGGTAACTGCTCCCTGAGTGTGTCCTGAAGGAATCCCGTGGGAAGACAGAGGCGGCAGTGCCGGCACGATGGCTGGTGCTCCCGGTACGGTAACCTGGTACGGACGGGGCCGTGCCCAGAATGCCTTAAACCAGACGTTTACGAGGAATGATACAAGCATTAGCTGCATCAGCCGTTTCCCAACCTCCTTATGTATACACCAGTAGAAAAGAGGGAGAAGGATGAGAAAAACAACTTCATTAAAAAGATAGTTAAAGGGTAAAAAGAGGTTTGAAATGAATTCTGTACGCCAGCCCTGAAACCAGAGAACGATTGAATATCCAATTCCTGTTTCCAGAGTATGAAAAAACATGACAGCCTCCTTCTTTTGCGTGATTGTACGTAATATTTCAAAAATCCTCAAGATCTGTTGTTAAACGGGCTGTTTGGTATATACTGTAAAAGTTACAGAGTAAAAACCTACAAAGGAGAAAAAGGAATGGGATTGCTTGACAAGTTAAAAGGTGAGTTTATTGATATCATCGAATGGACTGAGGATGGTTCTGATACAATTGCCTTCCGCTTTGAACGGTACGGAAATGAGATAAAAAACGGTGCGAAACTTACCGTCCGGGAAGGGCAGAGTGCTGTATTCATAAATGAAGGGCAGATTGCCGATGTGTTTGAACCCGGTATGTATGACCTTACCACTGAAAATCTTCCCATGCTTTCAACACTGAAGGGATGGAAATACGGATTTCACAGCCCCTTTAAAGCAGAGGTTGTTTTTATAAGTACTCGGGAAATTACCGGCTTCGGCTGGGGGACTCCGGGACCTTTCAGGATGCGTGACCCTGAGTTTGGTGTTCTTGAGCTTACGGCACGGGGGCATTTTTCATTTCATGTAATGGATCCGGTAAAATTTATTCGTAAGGTAGTGGGTACCGAAGGGGATTTTACAAAAGAGGAAATAGAAGACAGGCTGAGAAAGAAGTTTGTAACTGAGGCTATTTCAGGAATTGCGGAGATGAACAAGTCTTTCTACGACATGGCGCAGCACTATGACGAGATAAGTGAAATGCTCAAAGAGCGTGTTGATCCTACCTTCCTTGAACGTTACGGAATAGGACTGGATGATACATCGGTGCAGAGTATTGATCTTACTGAGCGGTCTGCGGAAAAAGTGGAAAAGAGGGATGATATGTTTTTTGCTTCAGACCGTATGGGCATGTATGAAAGAAAGGCCCGGGCGGATGCAATGCTCGGTCTTGCGGGAAATGAAGGTGCCGGCGGCGGGATGGCTGCCGGTGGAATGGGCCTTGGTATGGGTATGGCCATGGCGGGGCAGATGAGCGGTTCTCCCGGGCAGCAGACAGCAGGAAGAACGCCTCCTCCTCCGCCTCCTTCCGGCTATTTTCTGTATGTAAACGGACAGCAGTTGGGGCCGTATCCTGTACCGCAGATCCAGCAGATGATTACGGGCGGCCAGATCAACGGTCAGACGATGGTATGGCGGCAGGGAATGGCTGGATGGGCTGCTTTGCAGACAACACCAGAACTTGCCGGTCTTTTAAGCAGGGGAGGGCAGGTTCCTCCTCCCCCTCCTGTGCAGCAGTAGGAGTTGTTAGTGGAAGATAAAAAGATGGTCTGTAAAAACTGCGGCGGGGATCTTGTTTTTAATCCGGGAACCCAGAGTCTCAAATGTCCCTACTGCGGAACGGTAAATGAAAATCCTGATACCGTTCCTGAAATCCATGAAGAACTTGATTTCCGGGAAGCACTGAACAAATTCCGGGATGCTGAAAATACGGTAAATATTCAAATGATAAAATGCCCTGCCTGCGGAGCAGAGGTAACCCTTGAAGAGAACGCGACAACAGCACAGTGTGATTTCTGCGGAACAAATATTGTTGCCGGCGGCAAAAGTCATAAGGTTATGAAACCCCAGTATCTTCTTCCCTTCAAAATCTCTAAGGACATCGCGGTCAAAATATTCAGGGAATGGATTGTAAAAAGAAAGTTTGCTCCCGGCGGCTTGAAAAAATATGCAAGGCTGCCGGAACCTCTCAAAGGAATCTACTACCCCTTCTGGACGTACGATGCGGATACCCGGTCCTCCTATACCGGAGAGAGGGGAATCCACTATCAGCGGCAGGTTGAAAGAACTGACAGTGAAGGGAAAAGAACAACGGAAACCGTAACAGAAACCCGGTGGGTACGGGTCTCAGGATCGGTAAAACGGTTTTTTGATGATGTCCTTGTTCCTGCAAGCCGTACCGTAAAGGAAAAACTGGTCCGTAAGCTGAATGATTGGAATCTTAAGGATATGGTTTCTTATAATGAAAGGTATCTTAAGGGCTTTAAAGCTGAATCCTATTCGGTAGATCTGGAGCAGGGATTCAGCCGAGCGAAGGAACGTATGGAAGAGGTAATACGGTCTGATATTAGACTTGATATCGGAGGAGATGAACAGCGGATACACCAGGTAAACACAGCCTATTCGAAGATTACCTTTAAATACATCCTTCTTCCTGTCTGGATTGTTGTCTACCGGTTCAAGGATGCATACTTTCAGGTTCTGGTAAACGGCAGTACCGGTGAGGTAGAAGGGGAACGACCTTTCAGTATCTGGAAAATTATCGCCTTGATTCTTGCAATTCTTGCAGCAGGAGCCCTGGGATATCTGGTTTATTATCTGTTTCATAACGGGATTATATAGGAGGTTGAACGTGGAAAAATTAAACTTGACAGGGCCTGAGGCGGGTATAGCTCTTTCCTCCCTCGTTGCGTTCAGTGATGATAATCCTTCCGAGGAGGAAGGAGCAGTATTGAGAAAGTATTACCGGAGTGCAGATGCGGAAAGTTTTCAGATAAAACTTGAGAATGCAGGATATACGTATCCTTCTGATCTTTCTTCTCTTTTTCCCGTCCTTATTGATGTTTTAAAAACAACATCCCGGGAGTTTCAACTGCGTAGTCTTGCTGTGGGATATCTCCTTGCCCGGGCGGATGGTGTTTTTGATCAAGATGAAATGAATCTTTTAAATAAAGCGGGGAGCGCCCTCGGTATAAGCCTGTATGAGGCAAAAGTATTTGCCGAAACACGACTCAAGGAGATAGATGAAACAACGGGGTATGAGGATTTCAGGGAAGGGACGTATTCCGGTCCGGTTCTTGATCTAACCCTGGAGGAGGCGGGGGTTGCCTTAAGCATCCTTGTGGGGTTCAGTGATGATGATCCTTCTGATGCTGAAGCAGGTGTTATGCGGGAGTACTTTTCAGCGGAAACGGTAACATCTTTTCTGGAAAAAATGAAGAAGTCTGGTCTTGCGTATCCTGAAGCGCTCCTTGATACTAAGGAGAGTATCCAGGCTGCGTTTTCCCGTGTTTCCAGAGATGCTGTCCTCCGGATCCTTGCTATCGGGTACAAGGTTGCAGCTGCGGACGGTACGGTTGATGAAATGGAAACCGGACTTCTGAAAGAGTTCTGCGAAACCTTTGTTATAGGGTTTGCAGAAGTAAAAGAGTACTTTAAGGCTGCTCCGGTCTGATGGTTGTACCTCTGAAGTCTTGACCCCGCAGGATTTTCTTCAGGTTGGGAATGTCCCTCCCTTCGGCTGTTATAACGGTAAGTCCCAGCTCTGCTGCCTTCCGCGTAGCCACCGGATCGAAGGGGACATTCCTGCCGGGAATCCAGGTATCTCCCACCAGTTTCCTCATTTCAGTCCATGTAAGTAATTCAAGGGGTACAGCGGAAGGATCTTTTTTAGGATCTGCGGAGTATACATGAGCAATGTTGGAAAGATTTATTACCGTAGCAGCTCCAAGATTTTCAGCCAGGAGAACCGAATCGTTGTCAGTGGAAAATCCGGGTTTCCACCCGGCGGCAATAAGAATCCTCCCTTTGAAGGAGGTAATTGAAGTGGGATCTGTTACGACCGGCTCCCTGCAGTAATTCCCGAAAATGCCTTTTAAAAGTTCCGCGTTAAGCCGTGTTGCCATAATGCCTATCCAGTCCTGCTGGTCAGCATTGCCTTTTCCTGCTGTAATTTCCCTGTACGCTTTCTGATACTGCCGCGCGGGACTGCCGCCACCTATTATACATACAAGCTGGTACCTGTTGTCTTCTGCAAGATATTCTGTAACAGCTTCATGAAAACTTTTAATAAATGCCACATCGGGTTTTTCCGGGGCAACAATTGATCCGCCGACTGATAGTATTTTAATCTTCTTCATGCTGTTACTATAGTATAAAAGTGGTGTATGCAACAACAATTCAAACCTCCAAACTTTACTTATTGGGTTTTTAATGCTATTTTAGGACTATGGAAGATAAAAACGGAAATGTGACACAGTCACAAAAAAATGACTCGCCATGGAATAAAGATCATAAAGTGACAGGTCCGGTTAAACACGAACCGCTCTTTAACATGAATCCGAAACAGGTAAAATTCTCTTTATGGTTTTTCTTTTTTACACTGCTGACCATCATGGTAATAAATGCTTCTCTGGGACAGATGAAACAGACCGATAAAACGATAAGTTTCAGTGAGTTTAAACAGAAAATAGAGAATGGTGAAATTACAAAGGTTAGAATAACACCAAAATTATATTATGGAACGTCTGAAACAGCCAGTAACCAGTCAAAAAAAGAAGCTCCAACCATTATTTATCAGGCTGTTCCTATAAACGATCCAACTTTTGTGCCCTTAATGGACAGCCACAAGGTTGATTATTCTGCTGCTGCTGAGAAGAATCCATTTTTGATGAATTTCCTGCTGAGCTGGATTTTACCCTTTGCATTCATCTATATTATATGGAAACTTATGGCAGGTAAGATGGGTAATCTTGGTTCCAGCGTTATGAATTTCGGCAGGAATAAATCGATGATTGTTGCTGAAACCGATACTGGGGTAAAGTTTGATGATGTTGCCGGTGCGGAAGAATCAATAGAGGAGCTTAAAGAGGTTGTAGATTTTCTTGAAAATCCGGACAAGTATACGGCAATAGGCGGTAAAATCCCCAAAGGGGTTCTTCTTGTCGGTTCCCCGGGAACGGGAAAAACACTTCTTGCCAGGGCAGTCGCCGGAGAGGCAAAAGTTCCTTTTTTCAGAATGAGCGGTGCTGACTTTGTTGAAATGTTTGTGGGTGTCGGAGCCGCGAGAGTTCGTGATCTTTTTCATCAGGCCCGGGAAAAGTCTCCCTGCATTATCTTTATAGATGAGCTTGATGCTATCGGGAAAAGCAGAGTCAACGTGGCTGGAGGAAATGATGAACGGGAACAGACCCTTAATCAGCTTCTTGTGGAGATGGACGGATTCGATTCCCGGAGCGGTGTTATTCTTCTGGGTGCAACAAACAGACCTGAAATTCTGGATCCGGCTCTTATGCGTCCGGGGCGGTTTGACCGGCAGGTGGTTATGGACCGGCCGGATATTAACGGGCGGGAAGCAATTTTAAAGATCCATGTTAAAGATGTTAAACTGGCGGATTCGGTAGATCTTAACAAAATAGCACGGGCTACCCCTGGATTTGTCGGTGCTGATCTTGCGAATATTATAAATGAAGCGGCACTCATGGCCGTCCGGGCGGGAAGAAAAGAGGTCAGACAGGAAGATCTGGAAGAGGCCATTGAAAAAACTGTAGCCGGCTTGCAGAAGAAGAACCGTCTTATCAATCCGAAGGAACGGAAAATTGTAGCCCATCATGAAACCGGACATGCTTTAACAGCGGCCTTTACCCCTGAAGCGGATCCTGTCCAAAAGATCACCATTGTTCCCCGGGGAATCAGTGCATTGGGGTATACCCTTCAGACCCCGACTGAAGACAGGTTCCTTATGAGCAAAGAAGAACTTTTCTGTAAAATTGATGTGCTGCTGGGAGGAAGGGCCGCAGAACAGCTGATTTTCGGTGAGATATCAACAGGTGCCGCCAATGATCTGACGAGAGCGACTGATATAGCGCGGAGCATGATTACCGAATACGGAATGAGTGACAAATTTAAAAACATGGTACTGACAAAACGGGGTTCTCAGTTTCTGGGGCCTGCAGCCCAGCCGGGAATGCAGCGGGAGTATTCAGAAGCAACGCAGCAGTACATTGACGAGGAAGTCGCGCGTATTCTTGAGGAACGGTATGTGAGGGTTTTTAATCTTTTGAAAGAAAAGAAACCGGTACTTATTTCAATCGCGGAAAAGCTTCTTGAAGTTGAGACGCTTGAAGCTGATGAATTCTATAAAATGGCAGGGGTCAAGGCTTAAAAGCCTGCCCCGATCCATTTACAAACATAATGTATTAATGCTGGCTGTCGTGGCAGGATTCCGCAGAGGATATTTCTCCGGTAAGATATTTGTTCATAAGTTCTCCCACTGTCGGAGCGGAAGATGTTACTGCTTTTACTCCAAGCTGGGTAAACCAGTCTATTGCCCTGGGTCCCATTCCCCCGGCTATGATAACGTCTGCTTTCTGATCCGCAATAAACTGGGGTACTACTCCCGGTTCGTGACCGTTGAAAAACGGGTTTTCCAGTGATTCTATGGTTTTTGGTGTATTATCATCATCTACCGTAATAAATACATAGTAGGGGCACCGGCCGAAATGGTGGGCTGCTCTACTTTCCAGATCCTTGTTTTCTTCGCTTGCGATTGCTATTTTCATCCATGACTCCTTTAATAGTTTGGATATGTGGTTATTCAAATATAACAAAGTAGAAGATAATATTTTTTGTCAATAGAATCAAGCACCCTCTTCAAGGAGGGTGTACGACAATTTTGTTTATATATCGTTTTACCCTTTGTCAATCTGTTTTTTTGTGCTATACTGGACGTATGTATTGCGTTCAGTATGACGTGTGCTATAATGGAGGGGACTATGAATCAAATTGATAGACTCAATGAATTACAAA
>WGCU01000100.1 GCA_015493635.1 Spirochaetaceae bacterium
CAGTTACAGGCAAAACAGATTGAGAAAGAACATGTTCAGATGGTTACCCGCAGCTAAAAACTACTTTTTAAACTCTACTCACCCGGGTGAATATCCCGGGCTTTTTTATGCATCAATTTTCCCGCTTTTTATCAGGCACAGAAATAGTGCGGGATTCTTTCCTGTTTTACTCTTTTTCCTAACAAAAACTCTCCGGGAATTACTCCAAAAATAATGCGGGAATCAACACTTTACTGATCTGATAGATAATCGTTTATCTGTTTTAAAGAACCTTTAAGCAGATTAATATTTTGCTTTACCTCTGCAGCATTAAAAACATCCGGATATATATCCAGATATATTTCAAGATGCTTTACGGCTTCTTTCAACAGTTTCTGCTGTTTTTTGATGTCAGAACTCTCCTTTGCCATTATCGCGTCAAGAACACCCAGTGCATAGTGAGATTCCAGGTGTCTGGGATTTATCGAGAGTACTTTTCCATAGGCTTTTTTTACTGTTTCCCTGTTTACATCAGGACCAAGCCGATTACCTTGTTTATCAAATTCTTTTAAAAGAGCAAGATTATACCAAACATCAGGATTATTTTTCTGTAGTTTCGCAGCAATTTTAAGCTGCTTTTCAGCTTCCGCGAAATCATTCTTATCAAATAGAATGAGTCCCAGATTATAATTTGCTTTAAAATCTTTCGGATTATCTTGTAGAATTTGATGGTATTCCCGTATGCTGTCTGAATAATCGTTGGTGTCAAGATAGGTTTCTGCAAGGCAATGACGAGCCAGGAGAAAATCAGGATCTTTTTCCAAAGCTTTCTTTAGAAGGGAAATACGTTCAGTTTTTGATGCTCCCGCTAAAGATTTGTTGTAGAAATCATAAGCATCCATATTTTTTGTGGGATCTTTTAATATTTGCTCTTTCTCCAAATTAGACATCTTTATATCAAGTGCACTTACAACTGCAATGGCAAGTTTGTCCTGTAAATCAAATACATCATCAGGGTACTTACCCTCAACTTCCTGGGAAAGGATAGATCTGCTGGTCTTTACATCAACCAGTCTCAGTGAAATTTTGAGTCTGCTTCCTATCAAGGTTACTGATCCCAGAATCATATAATCAATCGAAACAATATTCCCGATGTTCTGAACTGTTTTTTTATCAAATAATTCCGAAGAGTCAACATTCATCTGGAGTTCATTTGTTAACTTGCTGAACTGAGACCGTTCGTAAATTCTAAGCCCTTTTATATTTGTGAGTTTTGTTGTAAGAGCATCCGTAAACGATTCACCTATAAAATCAATGTTGTGATCAGAAATTGCTTTGAATTTCATAACAGAGAGAGTCACTGCTTTTTCGCTATCCTGTGCGGATAAAACGGAAGTAACAAAAAAAAGAAAAAGAATCCCAATAATACTCTTTTTTAACATCATGGTTTTTAGAATATCCTGCTATTATAGTTTGGTCAAACATTTTAAATAAAAAAATAATTGATTTACCAAAAAGATACACCTATAATATGCAAAGTCATGATTATTATAAGTAGAATAAAGGGTTGATTTATGAATAATAAAAAAGTTCTACGATTTATCCCCGGTATACTGCTCATTATTCTTCTGCTGTTTATAAATATCAGCTGTTCCCAGAAAAAAGAAGAGCCCGGTACAGAGGTACAGATTGAAAGTGATGCAGTCCAGCCGGAGGTCAGCAGGCCCGAAGAACTTACCTTTAAACAGTACGCGGAACTTCCCGTATGGGAAAAAGAGCGGGAAGCTTTTGCTGTTCTTTCAGGAGCAACGAAGGCAAGGGATATAGATGGGCTTAAAAGTATCTATGCCCAGGCATCAGGATTGTTTTCTGAGATACTTACTAATCTGCAGGGGCTTGAACTTTCAGAGGATATTAAAGAGCTTAATGATCTGCAGATAGAAGTATGCAGGACATACGCCTCCGGCCTTAAGAAGTTTAACGAAACAGGGGATTCAGCGAACCTTGAAGTATTGAAACAGGCGGATAAAAAGATGGCAGAGTTTGTAAAAGAGCTTGAGCAAAGGTCAGACAGTCTATGAAAGATATAAAAAAGTCTGTACTTGTATTACTTCTATTTTTGCTCGGTATTTCAGGATATGCTGCAGGAAACAGCAGCACATTCTTTAATAATCTGTTACAAGACAAAGATTACCGGAAGTCTATAACAGAAACTGGACAGGAACTGATAACAGTAACTCTTAAGAAAATACTGGAAACGGATACGGCCGGGAAGGAAAGTAAAGGAAATCTTGAGGTTTATAAATCTGTCGTAGATCAGGCGGAAAAGAACGGGAGTCTTGATGAGATTAAGGAAGTTCTTGAAAAGAAGGTAAAAGAGGGGAAAGCGACCCCTCAGATACTCTTTACCCTGTCGATGGTGTATGAACGGAAGGGGATGAAGAGGGAAGCGTATAAAACACTTGAAAAGGTGGAGAAGGCAGTAAAAGAACAACCGAAGATAGCCTTTAACCTTTCACTTGTGTATGGAAGGAAGAAAACGCTGAAAACTGCCATTGAAAATGATAAAATAAAGTATCATACCATACCCGGATTTGTTGCGGTTAAAGGCGGTAACTTTAGAATTGGATCAGGTAGAAATATAATCGTTCAGGATTTCTTCATTGCAGAAAAAGAAGTAACGTTTCATGATTTCGATCTCTTCTGTACTGAAACGGGAAGGGTTAAACCCCGTGACAATGGATGGGAACGGGAGAATAATCCTGTTATTAATGTATCCTGGATGGATGCAATAGTGTACTGCAATTGGATTTCGGCAAGAAATAATCTTGATCCCTGCTATGTTATAGAAGGGAATAATGTTTCCTGTAATTTTGATAAGGATGGATTCAGACTTCCAACTGAAGCTGAATGGGAATTTGCCGCAAAGGGCGGTATATATTCAAAAAACTACAATTTTTCCGGAAGTAATAATCCTGACAAATGTGGATGGTATCTTGATAATTCAGATGGTCACCCCCATGAGGGAGGCAAACTTGTATCCAATGAACTTGGAATATACGATATGAGCGGTAATGTATGGGAGTGGTGCTGGGATTGGTTCAGTGATCATAAAAATATGGATCAAAACAGCGGATTAGGTCCTGATTCAGGCAGGTATCGGGTACTTCGGGGGGGATCCTGGAGTTATATGAAAGAAGATATTTCTGTTTCCAGCAGAGGGCGGGCTGCACCTGGTGACAAGAATAGCAATTGCGGTTTTCGAATTGTACAGAGTATCAGGTGATTGTATGACAACTAAAAGATTTCTTGTAATTATTACCTTTGTTTTTTGTGCCGTGAGTGTATTTGCCGGAGGTCAGAAAGATTTAACAAAAAAACCGCCAGGTTACGGTGTTTTGGTTATTGGGAATGACGGAAAGCTAACTGCGGTTGACGGAATTAAATGGACTTATGAAATAGTATATTTAAACAGTGCTGATGGGCAAGAGTATTCCATTGAGAGCTTTTTGCGAAGTACCCCATTTTAGCGAAATAATACATGACAATATTTATAATAGAATGTCCGTTGTATCAAGATGACCTCTATTTTATTGAATTTCCTCTTCTCAAAGGTAAAATCAGTACTTTTTTTGTGATTTTAGGCTATTGAAAAACTACCTAAAGAC
>WGCU01000101.1 GCA_015493635.1 Spirochaetaceae bacterium
AAGTACAATAGGCTTGGATGAAGATAAAATAAGGAGATATGTTAAATATCAGGAAGAGAATGAGCGGCTCGAAGAGAGTCAGCAGAGAGAATTTGGCCTCTTTTAGAGGCCCGCCGCAAGCCACCTCCTCTGGGGGTGGTTGTTGACTTTCGCTGGTAACTCTGGGTAATTTGCCTCTTCCGGATATTATCAAGGCTCAGGAAAATGCGTTAGCTGAAGCTGCAAAGCCGTTTCTTGGCAATTTCGGCTTTTTACTGATATCCATCGGTGCCCTGTTTTCAATTTCATCCGCATTGAATGCTACTATTTTCGGCGGTGCTAATATTGCTTATTCACTGGCAAAAGATGGAGAGCTTCCTGCAACATTTGAAAGAAAAATATGGTTTAAATCAACCGAAGGTCTTTATGCAACCGCCGGATTAGGGCTTGTTTTTGCTTTATTTTTTAATATGAGTGAGATTGCCACCATAACAAGTACTGTCTTTACTGTTATTTATATATTTGTTTTAATTTCTCATTTAAAATTGCATAAAGAATTCGGAGGAAATAAAATAATTCTTGTCATTAACCTTCTTATTCTTTTTGCTGTGTTTATTGCATTATTGAAATATCAGTGGCAGACACATAAAAGTGCATTTTTTGCCAGTATATTTATATTTCTTGGTGCAATGGGAGCGGAATATGTATATCGAAGTATCAGGAAACGATCTTTTCATAAAACCATTTCAGTTTTGTAGAGTTTGTCGGGTAGTGTTTTCATAACAAAAGAATATCTTGACTATTATTCGTTCCTTTAGTAGGTTTTTCTCAGTTGTTGTTCGTATTACGAACATTGGGGATGGAGTTCCCCTGAAAGTGCCCTTCCGGGTTGATGACTCCTGCCGTATAGATATTTGCAGCGGAGGAGTTTCCGATGAATGTAACCGAGGAGAGGGCTTATATGTCCCAATTAACACTTCCTCGAATAGAATCTGCTTCTTATCATAGTATAGTCTATAGGAATTCTGAAAACAGTATTCAGAAGGAACGAGTAAAAAGTGATCCGGTATACAGTGATTTAAATCTTGATCAGATTATAGGATCGGTTACTTCCGGTAAAGAGAAGTATCTTTTAACTTCCATTTATTATACCCCTTTGAGAGATATTGAAACGGTTATATACCGGCAAGATATTTTCCGGGATTTTGAAGATAAAAAACTACTGAGAGCGGTTACCTCTTTTTCTGAGGAAATGAGTACTATGCGCAGATATATGCATCTGGCAGAAACTTTAAAATATCTCTATCATAAAGAAGGGTGGTTTCTGGCAGCGGTAGATGTTTACTGTACTGCTGTTGCAAGTCTTGACGGTGATCTTTCACACATTGATTTGCAGTCTGAGGGGCTCCGTTCTTTCAGGGAATATTTACAAGTCTATACAAATTCAAGCGGTTTTCAAAAGCTGTTATCGGAAACAGAAAATCTAAAAGAAGAATTTTCTACAGTGGAATACTGTGTCCTTCTGAAACGCAATGGCTGCAGTGTAAAAAAATATGAAAATGAAATTGATTACAGTGATGAAGTAGAAAAGATATTTAAAAAATTTAATCAGGGTGTGGAAAAAGAGTATGGTATAAAACTGCAGAAGAGTACCGGTATGAATTACGTAGAGGCAAAAATACTGGAACTGGTTGCACGGCTATATCCCGGGGGATTTTCAAAGCTTGACAGCTATTATACTGAGAATACCGGGTTTGCGGATAAAAAAATAGAGGTTTTTAACCGGGAAGTACAGTTCTATACAGCCTATCTGGAGTATATCTCCATGGTTAAACAGGTCGGGCTTAATTTTTGTTATCCGGAAGTTTCTGCAGATAAAAAATCAATCTATGCCGAAGAAACCTTTGATTTGGCTCTCGCATATAAAGTAGCTGGAAAGAATGATTCTGTAGTCTGTAATGATTTCTTTCTAAAGGGAGAGGAACGTATCATTGTGGTTTCAGGCCCGAATCAGGGAGGGAAAACAACCTTTGCGCGAACTTTCGGCCAGCTGCATTATCTTGCCAGTCTGGGGTGTCCTGTTCCAGGCAGGAGAGCGGGGCTTTATCTCTATGACAGAATCTTTACTCATTTTGAGAAACAGGAGAATATTAAAAATTTACGTGGAAAGCTTCAGGATGAACTTGTGAGGATGAACAATATATTTAAAGATGCGAATTCGGACAGTATTATTATAATGAATGAAATATTTACATCAACAACATTGAAAGACGGTTTATTTCTGAGCAGAGAAATAATGAAAAAAATAATACAGCTGGATGCGTTGTGTGTTCTTGTTACTTTTATGGACGAACTCTCTTTGTTAAGCAGAAAAACAGTAAGTATGGTCAGTACTGTTGTGCCTGAGAATCCGGCATTACGAACGTATAAAATTGTGAGGAAACCTGCTGATGGTCTCGCTTACGCACAATCAATTGCAGAAAAATACCGCCTTACATACCCTTTATTAAAGGAGCGGATCCATTCATGAAAGCTCACCTTATGTTCAAAAATGAAGATTTTGACATGCAACAGCCATTACCAGTGCATGAAAAAGAACTTATGCAGGATCTTGAGCTTAACATTCTCTTTGAAGCGATGTCCCGTGGTGATGATTTTCTTGTTGATGTATCAAAAAGAACTATTCTGTCAGGACTGCGTGATCCGGAACGTATTAGATATCGTCAGGATATACTCAAGGACTGTATACATAATCCTTTTGCAGTAAGAGATATATACAATATTTCACTGGAATCCATGAGAAATAAAAGGAAATATTGGCTTGGTATCTTTACAAGACATCCTGGTGCTATTTTAAACAGTTCCGTGAGAATGCTGCAGATGTTTGTTGAGCTTCTTAAAAAATTAAAATCCATTGCTGATGAAGAAGCTGACCATTTTGAATCAGAAGGGTTCCGCCAGTTTTTTACTATGATAAAGAAAGAGCTTGATGATGAATATTTTGCTGCGGTACAACGTCATCTTATGGATTTGAAGTTTCCCCATGGTGTATTAGTGAGTGCACGTCTGGGGAAAGGAAATGAGGGAGACCAATATATTTTGCGGAAGGCGCATTCCGGGAGTTCGGGAAGGATACAGCGGTTTCTTGCCGGTAAGCCTCCCGTATTTTCTTTCTATGTCAATCCCCGGGATGAAAGTTGTTCAAGAGCCTTGTCTGATCTAAGAGACCAGGGAATCAATCTTGTTGCCAATGCACTGGCAAAATCAGCTGATCATATAAACAGTTTCTTTGAAATGCTGCGGACAGAGTTATCATTTTATATTGGTTGTTTGAACCTTCATGATCAACTGCTCCGGACAGGATCACCAGTATCGTTTCCTTCTCCCTCAGCCCGTCAGGATCCCAGGCAGTCTTTTAAGGACCTTCAGGATGTTTCGCTCATTCTAACGACAAAGAGCAGGGTTGTCGGGAATGATGTAAGGTCCAGCAATGCGGATCTTACTATTATAACAGGAGCTAATCAGGGAGGGAAATCGACTTTTTTACGGAGTATTGGTTTGGCGCAGCTGATGATGCAGAGCGGTATGTTTGTAACGGCTGAATTCTTTTCCGCTCCTGTTTGTAATGGTATTTTTACCCATTATAAACGGGAAGAAGATGCCTCAATGGAAAGCGGTAAGCTGGACGAAGAGTTAAAACGGATGAGCAGCATTGTGGATACGCTCTCTCCTTATTCCATGGTGCTATTTAATGAATCTTTTGCTGCTACCAATGAAAGGGAAGGCTCGGAAATAGCGAAGCAGATAGTCAGTGTGCTTCTGGAAAACCATATTAAAGTTTTTTTTGTTACCCATCTTTATACTTTTGCCCGCCATTTTTTTAAGAAAAAATCGGGAAATACCATGTTCCTTCGTGCTGAAAGACAATCCGGAGGAGTCCGGACCTTTAAGATGGCAGAAGGAGAACCCCTTCGGACAAGTTATGGTAGAGATCTGTATGAAAAAATATTTTTGTAAAAAAATACTTACAAAATTTATTGAAAGGATGAGATAACCTGACTTCTTTAAGAAAGGAGCTTGGAATATCTTACACTGCGGTTTCTGCCGGATTCCTTGGCATGGTAAAGTGCTTTATCAGCCATGGATATCAAGGAATCGATAGTATGAATATCTGTTCCCTGACGGTCAGCACACCCGGTGTTGATTCCCGCATTATTTTTGGAGTAATTCTCGGAGAGTTTTTGTTAGGAAAAAGAGTAAAACAGGAAAGAATCCCGCACTATTTCTGTGCCTGATAAAAAGCGGGAAAATTGATGCATAAAAAAGCCCGGGATATTCACCCGGGTGAGTAGAGTTTAAAAAGTAGTTTTTAGCTGCGGGT